>NZ_JAAORB010000013.1 GCF_011601345.1 Roseovarius gahaiensis | reverse complement strand
CGATCCCAAAGTCATCGAGAGCATCATGGCTAACGAGAAGAGCTGGTGAAGCAAGACGGCCGCCAGCGGATGCTTACCAACGATGACGAAGCGGCGACGATGATCGCCGACTGGTGAACGAGCGACACCAGCTATGAAGAAGCGGTGGACGCCAGTTCCTACACCATTTCCCGGGACACTACCCTCCTCAGCGCTGTGCTCGTCGAGATCGACGAAAAATGGGCCTCCGATACGATGGCCTACATCAAGTGGGAATCCCAGGATGCGTGACCCACTCTCAGCAGAATTTCCAGACCACAGGTTGCTCTATCGAGCATTTCGCGTAGAAACCGCATTACTCGATCTCTATATGTCCGCTCTTACAACCATGTCCTAACACCCCCTTGACGATAACAACGACCCTTCTGTTTGCGGACCACGAACAGAAAACGGAGAATAGCAATAGACGAATCTGACAACAAATTCGAGAGAGTGAGCGACCGATCGGTCGGTCAAAGGATGCTGGGCCTTCGCTCGACCAGTGCCAGGAACATTTTGAGCGCAGAAACTTCGATAATTAGCGACTGCACTACTGGTCGAACAAATCTTTGATGCCATTGATTGCTTCAATAATATTTAATTTTTTTGGGCTGCTCGTGCCGGGCAAAGAAACGGGAACGCGGCCTTCGAGATCCAGGACATCGAATCGTGGCTCCACTCGGCCGTTTCCCTGCTCCGAGAATGGCTTGACGTAGCAGTCAGCAGCGGTCGGCATTCGTAAGACCCAATCTAGATGGCTATTCGCGGCAAACACCTTATCCAGCGCGGCTTGGAAGTTTTTCGCCTCGGTTCTTCCGACTTTACCTTGCGGATTTCGAGCAGGGCGGATATTGCACTTCACTTTCGGATCTTTCGCGCCGAAGAGCAGCTGCACCCGGAAGGGCATTCTCTCGATGCCGATGTCAACGTATATGTCCTGTCCGTTTTTTTTTAAGGCCCCAATCTCAACGCCTGAAAGCTGGCCAAGCTCCTTTAGCGCTGCGGGCTCTTGTGCCATCATATTACCCGCATTGACAAAGGTGATCTCTGCACGTGCAGCGCTCGACAAACGTCTGTTCTTGAGAAAATAAGAGCACGCCTTCTTCCATGGGGCCGACATGTTAAGTCGTGACGCTGGCCTGACGAGCCAGCTGAATGGCCCGAATCTGTCATTTCCGCCTGTTTCATTCGTAAGTTCGTAGACGCCATGCAGACCAGATATTATGAAGTCCTCCGCGACGAATGCAGCCAGTTCCGCATAATCGCTGGTTTGGATTGGTAGGCTTCGCACATTTTGGTTTTTGTAGCGATCCACGAGATCAGAAGAGACTCCGTCCGCATCCGAAATAAGCGCGAGGATCCGCTGATCCTTATTGTTACGGCTGATGGGTTCATTGATATCAGCGCCATCTATTACAGTCCTGACGTGGTCAAAAGCTCTGTTTCCCTTACCTTTGCCGACGTAAAATGCCTCTGTGCCATCGCAATGTTGATAGACATAGTACTGATCAGGATTCAGTGGAATGCCGGTTTGCCACTTTTCATCGCTGCGTCGATCGTAGGTGCGCGCTACGGTTAGCGAGGTTTCGACCGCTAAGCGAATACCCTCCGGATCGGGTCCAGCGATGATCAAGGCGACCTCAGCTAAGTTGAGTTCTGCGAGTGTCGATTCATCCTTGGGACCGCCGAAACTCGCCGAAGGACTGCTACCTTCGCGTATTATAACAATCCCCCAATGTTGCTGAGCGCTTTCAATCGGTGTAAAATCTGGCTGTTGTGAAAGTACCTTGGGATTGTCAATGTACCTCGCATGTTGCTGATGTGTGCGCCGAGTACTGCTTTTGTTCACCACATGCGGGTCGTTGCTGTCCATTGCCTCAGTAATGACCACTTCATCCCCAACAGAGCGGTCCTCGCCCGACCATGCGTCAAAAGTGCCCAGTTGCCAAAGGTCAAACATGTACAGACCATCACGAGTCCGGATAATCGGTAACTGATGCTCATTTTGTAGATGGGTTAGGTGTCCGCGCACGGAAATTTCGTTCTTGGAGCCTGAACGCGCTATCAAATCCTCCATGGACGCACCACGGAGCAGAAGATGGTCAATGATAGCCCCTCTTTGGTTTGCGTGTCTCAGCCACGATGGCTGCTGCACCCTGTCTTCAAAGTTAGCGTTAAGTCGCTTACGCGTGGCGGGAATGTCTTCTGGCATGAACTTCGTCATCATCCATCGTCCTTGATAGTCGTGACCGGGCATTTCCCCAGTAGCTTATCGTGTGACGTTAAGGTGGCCTGAGAGGGCCAGTGGGGCAAGCGTATTGTGCTCGTGATGGCCGCCAATGCCGTGCGAGGACGCCGATTTGGGCGGATCAGGCCGTCAACCGGCGTCCTCCTGCGGTAACCACCGGGTTTTTCGGGGCAGCAGACAGACCTGTCCTGCCGCTTTCGTTCCGTTTGGGCCTGGCTCATTATCACGCGCATGAAGGCGGCGCTCGAAGGCGGCGGATGGCGGCGAGGATGGCGCGGATCATCGGGCCGTTGACGGCCACCTCGGCCAGTTGGAAGGTGATGGCGTGGGCGTGACGGACGACGCGGGCGCCGATCTTGATCAGCTTGAGTTGCAGGCTGGTCAACGACCAGTCGGCCATGAGGTCTATGTAGCGCAGAAAGGTGGCCAGGTTGTAGGCCAGCGGGTGCAGTTGCAGCCGCACCTCGTTGTCGCGGAACCTCCGGCAGGACAGCCGCGTCCAGCGAAAGGCATGCTTGCCTTCCTTGATGTGTTGCTCGGCGGTGCCGCGCTGGATGTAGAACCGCACCACCCAGCCCGGGTCCATGGGCAGATTAGTAACGATGAAGCCGACACGCGGCAACAACTCGCTCGATGCCATTCGATCTTCGCAACCACTCGGCGCGGCTTGTCCCGAAAAACCCGGCTAGTTGTGTAGGCTGCGGACGATCTAACGACGGTTCCGCTTCGCGCAGCAACACGTAGGACTTCGCCCCCTCTTGCTTCCACAGTGCTTCCACGGGTGGCGGAAACGCAAACGCCGCCCCGGAGGGCGGCGTTTAAGCGCTTGATAACGCGTAATATTTTGGTTGCGGGAGTAGGATTTGAACCTACGACCTTCAGGTTATGAGTCGTGTCGAACAAACCATGCACGATTGCGTTCGTTTGCGTATTCCTTCGACATTTCCGACACTTATTGGCACCTGCCCTCCGCGCGCCATGCGCAGGATTTCGCAGAAACTGGCAGCACTTTGCCCCCTCTTGCTTCCACAATGCTTCCACGTGGGCGCCGCGTGATGGTCGCGGTAGCACCCTGCATCAGTGCAGCGTGCCGGGTCGGTCCATTGGCAGTGTCTCCAACGTTTGCGCGCGCGCCTTCTTACAAGATTGGATTACAGCGTTGATTTCGGTCTCCGCGATGCGGGTCATCTGCTGGAAGTGCCGGATGGTCTCGGTCATGGTATCCACGCTCGCCTGTTGGTCAGCGAGCTGCTCTGTAGCGGCAAAAATCGAGCGCATCTCGCCCAGAATACTCACCGCCTTGTGGGCGCTCTCGGGCAAATCCAGCTCCTCTTTGTCCCCGAAAAGCCCGTCAACAAACCCTTCGATTTCCTCCCGTCTCACCCGGGAAAGCCTGTTCAGATACTCCAAACTCGCGGGAGCCGTTGCGATCCGGCCAAGCTTAAACGGGTCAGTGAGCTTCTGGTGTGAACTCAGCCCGTTCCACAAGCCTTGGATCAGAACCCCAAAGAACTCGTCTGCTTCAGACTTGCTTTCGAACGTCGGCAAATTGTTGTTCCAGATGCGTTGGATCTCCTGCATTGGGGAAGCGGCGATATCCGGCGTCGCAATGTTGCCCATGAACCGGGCCCTGACCTGATGGTAGGGGAGTGGACAAGAATACTGCACAAGCATCGCCTTTACCGACGAGGCGCCGACACCCTTGTTCTTTGGCTTTTTGCTCATGCTATTCTCTCCACCAAGTTGGCGCCCACGCATGAATGACGCGCGTCGCAGGTTCGCATCACTTTACCCCATCACCCCACATAGGCCCAGAAACCCGACTTCCTGCCATGTTGGCTCCTCAGTCGGGCGACATAGGTCTCGTGCGTCTCGAACGCACCGAAGACCTCGATCCTGGGTGCCAGCTCAGCGCAGGTCTTCAGGTGACGTGCTGCGTGGCGATAGCGCTTGGAGCGTCCCTTGCTCACCGCAAAATCAATCATCGCGCGCAGCACAAGCGTCGCTGCCAGCGGTTGGCTTTCGGCCAGCGCATCCGCGGCCGGGGTCAGATATTCAAAACGGTTGCCATCGATCTCGCTGTGGCGGTTGATCAGCAACTCTGCGGCACGGTCCGGCGATTGCCAATCAAGGAAGAACTGCAGCGCCGCCAGCAGCTCGGGATCAGCCATGGCAGTCGCAACTGCCTTTTCTTCCGCCTCGATATCATCGAAGTCAGGCAGCTTCCGCAGATACGCGCGCAGGTAGTCCGCCCACAGATCGCGTTCAAAACACGCCCAGCGAAACGCCTGTGCCTCTTCTTTGCGGCCCATGGCCTCCAGAACATCGATCCGCGCGTCCTGCCAGTCCATGCGGTCCCAGTCGTCTTCGTCGACATCTGCGGCATCGAGAAAATCCAGCGCCTCGGCGGCTTGGCCGGCATCAACCAATTGACGCGCAATGAGAATCGCATTCGTCGGGACTGTGCGCGTCCATGGCTCAAACTGCGCAATGAATGCGTCAACATCCCCCTGTGCATCGGCCAGCTCGAGCAGAGCGCTTTTGGCTATGCGCTGTTTTCGACGCTCCGCTATGCTTTGCATGTATTCGGCGGTGGATTGTCGTCCGATCATGTCTGTTGAGAGATCCGTTGCATTCAACGTTTCCAGAAACGCCTCCAACTTTTGACGCAGACGTTCCAGGCCATTGGCCCCGAGGGCCGGGGTCAGCGTGGAAATGAGCTTGTCAAACTGGCTGTACCTGTTCTCACACAGGGCGTCGAAAGTTGTATCGATCAGAACCTCAGCGCTCGGCTTTGCCGCAGCCACCAACGGACCGAGGTCCGCGCAGGCATCATGAAAAACCGCAATCACTTCGCCATCACCGCTCTGACAACGCTCGATGACCGGGTTTGCGAGGCCCATGAAACGCCACATCAGGAACAAGGCCTGTTCCGGGTCAGTTGACCCAACTTGGTCAATAATCCCACGGCGCTGGGTCTGCAGGTCGGCGATAAAGGCCTTTCTCTTCTTCCAGGTGATTGCGCTCTTGGCATTGGCGATGCTGGTCAGCCGCTTGGCGATCGCCCGCCCGGCCTCCTTCGGGCTCTGTGCGCCCGCCAGTTCCAGGCGAAGCTTGCGCTTGGCCGCCGCATTCCCGGAGCTGACCTCGATCAGCAGTTGCGCCAGGCGCTCGGTGCCCAGCGCTTCGAGGTTCTTCGCATTGAGGGTGGTTTTCGACGCCATGGGAATTCCGTTGCTTCTTGACGGTTGTAGCAGCGTCCTCGAACAGCAGGAACCTGCATTTTGATTCGCTGGAACAATCTCTGTCCCGCACCGGCGCGCAGCACCACCCCCGCAGAACTGCGCACCTTTTCCTTTTCATGCGCAATATCAATGTGTTCGTTGACTGTCCTGGCGTCTTCCGCACTGTGAAGCGGAAAGAAACGGAAGGCCGCCCATCATGCCCAAACTTACCAAGCGCATCGTCGATGCTGCAGAAAAAAAAGCCAACGAATACTTCGTATGGGACAGCGAGATCCCTGGCTTCGGATTGCGGGTCCTGTCAAGCGGACGCAAGGGCTACGTGGTCCAGTACCGCGCGGGACGCCGATCCCGGCGGATCAGCCTCGGGCCCAGCACGGTGCTGACCTGCGAGCAGGCGCGCAGCCGCGCCATGGCGATCGTGTCCGCCGCGCGCAACGGCGATGACCCCGCCGCCGAGCGGGACGCGGGTCGCAAGGCAATTACGGTCAAGGAACTGGCGGAGCGGTTCGACAAGGAGCATATCGCGATCCGCGTGAAGGCGAGCACGGCCAAGGAGTACCGCCGCAACTTAAGGCGCTTCATCGTGCCCGCGCTCGGGCAGCTCACGGTCACCGGCATCACCCGGGCGGACGTGGCGAAGTTCCACCATGACCTCCGCCACATCCCCTATCAGGCGAACCGCTGCCTCGAAGTGATCTCGAAGATGTTCAGCCTCGCCGAGATGTGGGGCCTGCGTCCGGACGGCACCAATCCAAGAAAGCACATCCGGAAGTATCCCGAGGAGAAGCGCGAGCGCTTTCTCAGCGCGGCGGAACTGCGCCGGATCGGTGAGGTGCTGCGCGAGATGGAGGCGGAGGGGATCGAACTGCCCTCGGCCATCCTCGCCGCCCGCCTGCTCATCCTGACCGGCTGTCGGCTCAACGAGATCATGACACTGCAATGGGCGCACGTCGATCTGGCCGAGCGCGTTCTGCGCCTGCCGGATTCCAAGTCCGGCGCCAAGGTCGTCCATCTCGGCCAGCCCGCCGTCGACCTGCTCCGCGACGCCCAGCGCATCGAGGGCAACCCGTGGGTCATCGCCGGCACCCTGCCGGGCAAGCGCCTGAGCGATCTCCAGCCCTTCTGGCAGCGCGTCCGCGCCCGCGCCGGCGTGAAGGACGTCCGCATCCACGACCTGCGCCACACCTTCGCGTCCACGGCCGTCGTGTCGGGTCAGGGCCTGCCGATGATCGGCAAGCTTCTCGGCCACACGCAGGTCCAGACGACCGCGCGCTACGCCCACCTCGCCGCCGAGCCGGTGAGGACCGCGGCGGATGCGGTCGCGCAGAACCTGCGGCAATCCTTGGGATAATCGCGCGCCAGTGCGCCCGTTTTTGATTGATTACGCAGCTCCCCGCGGCTACCTTTCGAGAAAGCCCAGAAATTTGACGCGCACAATTCGCGTGCGCGCAGGGCCGGGCGGGAGCGCAACGTGGACAGGGACAAGGCCGGATTACGCTGGGGGGTCGAGCAGCGCCTCGAGTTCGTCGAGTTCCGCCTTTTCTGGGAGGGGCACGTCAATCGCATCGATGTGATGCAGCAGTTCGGCGTCTCCGTGAACCAGGCATCCTCGGACCTGAACCGCTACATCGCGCTGGCGCCGGACAACATGGTCTACGACAAGAGCGCGCGCACTTATGTCCGAGGGCCCGACTTCGACTGCAAGTTCCGCGCGCCTGACGCAGCGCATTACCTCGCCCAGCTCCGCCTGATTGCCGATGATGTGTTGGAGCGCGAGGATTGCTGGTTCCCTGACCTGCCGTCCTACGCATCCGCACCGACGCCTGTGCGGGGCGTCGATCCGGTGACGCTCCGCTCGGTGGTCGGCGCCATCCACCGGTCCGAGGCGATCGAGGTGACGTACCAATCCCTGTCCAGCCCGGAGCCGCGCTGGCGTTGGATCGCGCCGCACGCCATCGCGTTCGACGGGTACCGTTGGCACACTCGGGCCTTCTGTTTGACGGACGAGTGCTTCAAGGACTTCCTGCTCTCACGGATCCTCGGCATCCGCGGATCGCGGGAGAGCGAAACCTCGGCCGACGAAGATCGCGACTGGCATTCCGAGGTCACTCTGGAGGTCGGCCCCCACCCCGAGCTGTCGGAGACGCAGGCCAAGGTCATTGCCCTCGACTACGGGATGCGGGGCGGCAAGGCGAAGATCAAGGTCCGGCGCGCGCTCCTCTACTACGCGCTCAGGCGGCTTGGGCTTGACACAGATCCGGCGGCGCGGAAGCCGCAGGACCAGCAGATCGTCCTGCTCAATCGCGATCTGGTTCTCGAGGGGGCTGTATGACCACACCGGACGCCCTCAACGCATTGGCCGCCTGCCTCCCGACGGTTCGCACGCGCATCCTGAGCTACCGGGATCGCCGCGTTCGCTTGACCGAGTCTGATACGATACGCGTGTTGATCCTTCCCGTTCTCGAAGCGCTCGGATGGGATCTCCAAGACGTCGAAGAGGTAAGAAGCGAATATCGCCACACGGCAGCCGACAATCCTGTCGACTACGCTCTGTTCCTCCACAGCACCCCGGCGCTTTTCGTTGAGGCCAAAGCACTTGGGGTCAGCCTCGACGACCGCAAGCCGCTCTTGCAGACCCTGAACTATGCCAACGCCGCCGGCGTGGACTGGTACGTACTCACCAACGGCGCGGCCTGGCGGATCTACAAGGTCCACGCACCAGTCGAAGCGGAAGAGAAACTGTTCCTGACAGTCCTGCTCGATGATCCGGCTGCAGCGATCGAGGACATCGCCGCCACGCTGTCGCTCCTGTCCCGCGGCCGGATGCAGGCGCGCGCGATCGACGCGCTGTGGACCGAGTGGCGTGTGGACAGGCAGGTTGAGGCGGTCCTCGACACGATCACGGAAGACGATGCATTCGTGCGGCTGGTCGCCAAACGGGCCGCTGGCCTGACCGCAGGCGAAGTCCGGGCCTCATTGCGGCGATCGGGGTTGCGGAGCTTCTATCCCCGCGTGGAGGCTTTCATGGCCAAGCTCGACGGGCTTCCCGATGCGGCTTCCGACGGCGCCAGCATTAGCCACGCCGAAGCAGCGCCGAATGTGGCGCCCTCGCCATCGGACCCGCCGGCCCCGACAGGCCGCGCGCGGTTGATGAAAACGGTGGAAATGGTGGAGCGCGGCCTCCTGCCGGTCGGAACCGAGCTGACCATCAAGGACCGTCCCAACAGTACGGCCACCGTAGTGGACGGGCGGCGGGTCGAATACCGCGGTGAGGTCATGAGCTTCAACGCGTGGGGTTGCCGGGTAACGGGTTGGCCGTCCATCCGGATCTACACATCAGCGGTGCTGCCTGACGGGCGGCTGCTGGAGGCGCTACGCGAGCAAGAAATAGACGCCAAGAATAACAAGGACGACCAATGAGCACGAACACCTCCCTGGCCGATTTCATCTGGAAAAACGCGGACGATCTCTGGGGGAATTTCAGGCACACCGATTTCGGCAAGATTATCCTGCCCTTTACGCTTCTCCGGCGTCTTGAGTGCGTCCTCGAGCCGACGCGGGAGCAGGTCCGCGAGACCTACGCCTCGATGAAGGACAGCGGGATCGATCTGGACGTCATCCTGCGTACTCAGACCGGCTACCCCTTCTACAATACCTCGAACTACGACTTGCGTAGCCTCGGTGCGACCCGGACACGCCGGAACCTCGAGGATTACATCGCCAATTTCTCGGACAATGCGCGCGTCATCTTCGAGCAGTTCGATTTCGCCAACACGCTGGCACGGATGGACAAGGCCGGGGTGCTCTACAAGATCTGCCAGAACTTCGCCGCGATCGATCTGCATCCGGAGGCGGTTCCGGAACGCGTCATGTCCAACGTCTACGAACACCTGATCCGCCGGTTCGGCGCCGAGGTGAACGAGGCGGCGGAAGACTTCATGACCCCCCGCGACGTGGTTCATCTGGCTATCGAGCTCCTGCTCGTTCCCGAAGACCAGATGTTCATCGAGAACCCCGGCCTCATCCGCACGCTCTATGACCCGACCTGCGGCACGGGCGGTTTCCTGTCGGACGGGATGGAGCATATCGACAGCCTGCGCGACCGGTACAGCGTCGCCCCGGTGATCGTGCCCCACGGACAGGAGCTGGAGCCGGAAACCCACGCGGTCTGTCTTGCGGGCATGCTGCTCAAGACGCTGGAGACCGATCCGGGCCGCGACCTGTCCAGGAACATCAAGCTCGGCAGCACCCTGTCCGAGGATCACTTCGCAGGCGAACGCTTCCACTACTGCGTCTCGAATCCGCCCTTCGGCAAGAAGTGGGAGATGGACCAGTCCGCCGTCGTCCGCGAGCACCGCGAAAAGGGCCATGACGGTCGCTTTGGCCCCAAGCTGCCCGGTATCGGCGACGGCTCCATGCTGTTCCTGCAGCACCTGGTCAGCAAGCTGGAAAGCCCCGAGAACGGCGGCGGCCGCGGCGCGATCATCCTGTCCGGCTCCCCCCTCTTCAACGGGCGCGCGGGTCAGGGCGAGTCCGAGATCCGGCGACACCTGCTGGAGCAGGACGTGGTCGAGGCCATCATCGCCCTGCCGCAGGAAATCTTCTTCCGCACCGGCATCGGAACCTACATCTGGATCCTGTCCACCAAGAAATCCGCGCAGCGCCGGGGCCGCGTGCAACTGATCAACGCGACCGACATGTACGAGACCATGCGCAAGAGCGAGGGCAACAAAAAGCGCCGCGTGGGCGAGGCGCAGACGCGCGATATCGTCGGCATGTTTTCCGCGTTCGAGGAGACCCGCGAGAGCAAGATCTTCGACAGAACCGCCTTCGGCTATCGCCGCATTCGCGTTCTGCGGCCGCTGCGCAAGAAGATCGTGATCTCCGAGGACGGGCTGGCCAAGCTCGACGAAGAGAACGCCTGGGCCAAGCTGACCGACGATCAGCGCGCGGGGTGGCGCGCCCTGCTGCACGATCAGATGGGCGCGGAGCATGGCTGGCACTGGGTCGATGGCTGGATGAAGGGCGCGGCCAAAAAGGATGCCGGGCTGGGCAAGGTAACCGCGACGCATGTGAAGATGCTCCAGCGCGTCTTTGGCGTGCGCGACCCAGAGCTTGATCCCGTCACCGACAAGAAGGGCAACATCCTGCCCGATGACGATCTGACGGATTACGAAAACGTGCCGATGGGCACGGACATCCACGACTATCTGGCGACAGAGGTCCTGCCCCATGCCGAGGACGCCTATATCGACGAGACATACCGCGACGAGATCGATGGCGAGGTCGGGATCGTAGGCTACGAGATCAATTTCAACCGGTATTTCTATGAGTACCAGCCGCCCCGCGACCTCGAAGAAATCGACGCCGACCTGAACGCCGTTGAGGCAGAGATCGCCGCGATCCTCGCGGAGGTGACGGAATGAGCGTCGAAGTCATCAACGGCCAACAAACGAAGCTGAGCGGTCTCCCTGCGCACTGGAAACAAACCCGGATGGGATCGGCCGTTGGCGAGTATCAGCTTGAAAAGAACGAAGACCCAAACCCAGTGGTGCTCTCCCTCACGAAGGAGGGGGTGAAGGTCAAGACCGACCTCAGCTTTGGCAAATCCACTGAGAATTACGTCGGCCACCAGATTGTGGAAGAGGGACAATTCGTATTCACGCCGCGGGACTTTGACGCGACGCCCATTCTGTGTGGCATCGGCCAAACACGGGGCTGCATCAGCAACTTGTATATGGTTTTCGATGTTGCGGAAGACTTCGATACGCAGTTTTTGGAATACTATTTCTGGGGTCTGAAATGGGGCTACGACTATTTCGCTCAGCTCAGCTACGGAATGCGCTACTCGTTCAATCGCGAGCAGTTCGAGCGCATTCCACTAGCTTGGCCGGATCTTGAGGAACAGAAGCAAATTGTCGCCTACCTCGACCGCGAGACCGCGCGGATTGACGGGTTGATCGAGAAGAAGAACCGGTTCATCGCGCTGCTGAAGGAAAAGCGCGTCGCCGTGATCGCCCATGCCGTCACCAAGGGCTTGAACCGCAACGCACCGATGAAGGCGGGCGACTTCAAGGCGATAGGTGCGGTTCCGGCTCACTGGGACATCAGCCCAGTAAGTCGTGCCCTCATGCTTTCAAAGTCGACGGTTGGCAAGCGGTCCGACGAGTTCAAGCTGTTGTCCCTGACTACTAGAGGAGTGATCGAACGAGACATCAGCGAGAATTTTGGTAAATTCCCTGAGTCCTTCGACACGTATCAACAGGTTCAGCCGGGCAATTTCGTGTTTTGCCTGTTCGATATCGATGAAACACCCCGAACCGTAGGCCGCTCTGATCTACATGGCATGATCACGGGCGCATACGCTGTTTTCGAGTGCATCGCTCCGGCTTATTCTGATTTTCTCTACTACTTGTTCCTGCATCTTGATAACTTCAAAGGGCTGAAGCCCTTCTACACAGGCCTGCGTAAGACGATTAGACCACCGCGGTTCACCTCGATCCGGGTTCCGTTTCCACCTGAAGACGAGGCTAAACGGATCGTCGAACACATCGAACATGAGACGGCGAAAATCGACACCCTCATCACCAAGACCGAGCAAAGCATCGCCCTGCTCAAGGAAAAGCGCGCGGCGCTGATCACCGCCGCCGTCACGGGCAAGATCGACGTCAGGACAGCGGCATGAGCGACCTGCACCACGAAAAGCATCTCGAAGCCTACGTGGTGCAGAAGCTCGCCGCGGCGGGCTGGCTGGTCGGTGCGTCCGATGCCTACGACGCCGACCGCGCGATGTATCCCGAAGACCTGGAGGCATGGCTGCGCGCCACCCAGCCCAAGAAGTGGGACCGGCTGCAGGCCATGAACGGCGACAAGACCCTCAAGGTCGTCATGGACCGGCTGGAAACCGCGCTGGAAAAGCAGGGCATGGTCCAGACGCTCCGGCGCGGGTTCTCGATTGCCGGGGCGGGTCACCTCGACCTGTCCGAAGCCGCGCCCGAGGATCGGCGCAACGACGCAGTCCTGCACCGCTACGCGTCGAACCGGCTCCGGGTCGTGCCGCAGCTGAAGTACCACCCCGGGCGCGAGCTCGCGCTCGACCTCGGCCTGTTCCTGAACGGCCTGCCGCTCGCCACCGTCGAGCTGAAGACCGACTTCACCCAATCGATCGAGCACGCCAAGGCGCAGTACCGCCGTGACCGCCTGCCCGTGGACCCAGTCACTAAGCGCAAGCATCCGCTGCTGACCTTCAAGCGCGGGGCCGTGGTCCATTTCGCGATGTCCGACAGCGAGATCTGGATGACCACCAGGCTCGCCGGGGAGGACACCGTCTTCCTGCCCTTCAACAAGGGCAACGAGGGCCGCGCGGGGAACCCGCCGCGCGCGGACGGGGAATATCCGGTCGCCTATTTCTGGGAAGAGATATGCCACCCCGACGCCTTCCTGCGGATCTTCCACAGCTTCGTCTATGTCGAGAAGAAGGATGTCGTGGATCTGAAGGGGAACTGGACGGTCAAGGAGACGCTGATCTTCCCCCGGTTTCACCAGTTCGACGCGGTCAACAAGATGATCGCGGACGCCAAGGAACAGGGCCCTGGCTTCCCCTACCTCTGCGAACACAGCGCGGGCTCGGGCAAGACCTCGACGATTGCCTGGACCGCCCATGACCTGGTGAAACTGCGCCGCGACGACGGGACGCCCATCTTCGATACGGTGATCATCGTCACCGACCGGAACGTCCTGGACGGCCAGCTGCAGGACGCGGTTCAGCAGATCGACCACCAGAAGGGACTGATCGCGGCGATCGACCGGGAGACTTCGTCGAAGTCGAAGAGCGAGCAGTTGAGCGAGGCGATGCTGAAGGGCACGCCGATCATCGTGGTGACGATCCAGACCTTCCCTTTCGCGATGGAAGCGATCCTGACTGAGAACTCCCTGCGCGACCGGAACTTCGCGGTGATCATCGACGAAGCACACAACTCGCAGACCGGGAACACCGCCTCGAAGCTCCAGGCGACGCTCGCCTTGTCGGCTCGGAAGGACGCAGAGGAGATGACGGTCGAAGATATCCTGCTGGAAATCCAGCGGGCCCGGAAGCGCCCGTCGAACGTCTCCCATTTCGCCTTCACCGCGACCCCGAAGCACTCGACCATGATGCTCTTCGGGCGCCTGGGCGACCCGACCAGGCCCGCTTCGGACGACAACCTTCCGGTCTCATTTCACAAGTACGAGATGCGTCAGGCGATCGAGGAGGAGTTCATCCTCGACGTTCTGCGCGGCTACGTCCCCTACAAGACCGCCTTCAACCTCGGACAGGAGATCGTCGAGGAGAAGCGTGTCGACGGGAAGGCGGCCAAGCGGGCGCTGGCGAAATGGATGACGCTCCACCCGACCAACGTCACCCAGAAGGTCCGGTTCATCATCGAGCACTTCTCGAGAAACGTCGCCCATCTCCTGGACGGGAAAGCGAAGGCGATGGTGGTGACCAGCTCCCGGGCCTCCGCGGTCCGGTACAAGCGCGCGTTCGACGCCTACATCGCGGCGAACCCTGAATACCAAAACATCCGGGCCCTCGTAGCCTTCTCGGGCAAGCTGACCGGACGCGAGGTGATGCACCCGAACGACGACCTGCTCGAGGGGGACGCTTTCGTCGTCGAGGAGGACGCCGAGTTCACCGAGGCGAACATGAACCCGGACGCGGGCGGCAAGGACCTGCGCCACGTCTTCGACCGTCCCGAATACCGTGTGATGCTGGTGGCGAATAAGTTCCAGACCGGGTTCGACCAGCCCAAGCTGGTAGCGATGTACGTGGACAAGAAGATCGCGAACGCGGTCGAGATCGTCCAGACCTTCTCCCGCCTGAACCGGACCTTCCCGGGGAAGGACCAGACCTTCATCATAGATTTCGTCAACGACCCGGACGCGGTCAGGGCCGCCTTCGCTCGGTATGACCGGGGCGCAAGGATCGAGGAGGTGCAGGACCTCAACGTCATCTACGACCTGAAAGAGTTTCTCGACGATCAGGGGGTCTATGACGAGACCCACGTTCGCGACTTCCAGAGCGCCCGCTTCCGGACCGCTACGGCGGCGGCGACCGGGAAGGACGATGAGGCGGCGCACAAGGCGATGTACGCCGCGACCCAAGAGCCGACCGACGCCTACAATCGGCGCCTGTCCGAACTCCGGGAGCGCGCCACCGCGGCGGAAGACGCGTGGCAGCGCGCGAAGAACGCCGGGAACGAGGACGGGATGAAGCGCGCCGACCACGAACGCGAGCAGGTCGAGGCGGCGATCGCTGGGCTTACCGACTTCAAGTCCGGCTTGTCCCGGTTCGGCCGACTATATGCCTATATCGCCCAGCTGGTCGACCTCGGGGATCCGGACCTGGAAACCTTCGCCGCCTTCTCGAAGCTGCTAGCTAACCGGCTGGATGGGGTGCCGCCCACTGAAATCGACCTGCACGGGATCGCGCTGACCGGATATGATATCGCAGAGCGTGAAACGACCTCCGAAGGCGAGCACGATGAGCCGCCGACGCTCGATCCGGTGAAAGGCGGCGGTGGCGGGTCACGGCCCGGCGCGTTGCCAGTCTACATGCAGGAACTGATTGAGCAGCTGAACAGCCTATTCGGCGAAGCGACCCCGCTCGAGGACCAGGTCGCGTTCGTGAACCAGGTCGCCGCGATCACGCGCGAGAACCCGGTTGTAATGGCCCAGATCGACAAGAACAGCAAAGATCAGGCGATGAAGGGGAACCTGCCCGGCGCCGTCCAGGCAGCCGTGGTTCGCGCCATGTCCTCGCATAGCGCGCTCGCGACGCTTCTCCTCAGCAAAGATCGGCAGGCCCTGCCTGTCTTGGAGGGGGTCATCTACGAAATTCTAAAGCGAGGTGAAGAGCTTAGCGTTCACGATCAGTAATTTAGGACTGAGAAACGAGCCCGGCTTTTCTTGGCCATTTGAAAGCATCCAGCGAAACGCCGACTTTTGATTCAGAAAGACAGCTAAATCATGGCCTTCCGCTTCTGGCGCCGCATCCGCCTTGCCCCGGGCGTGACCCTGAACTTGTCGAAGTCGACGGCTTCGCTGTCTTTTGGGCCGCAGGGTGCGAAATACACCATCAGCCCGCGCGGCAATCGGGCGACGGCCGGCAGCAATCAGGGTGTCCTTAAGCCAGCAGGTCTAACAAGGGCTAATCACCCGAAGCTCGACGCCTGCAGATTCTCGCTGGGACGCGATCTGCTCAAGTGGCGTGTCGAAACATATCGAGGCACCATCGTTTGACCAGCACGTGCCATCGAGGGCCAGCTCGCCGAGAGGCGCGTGGGCATGGCTGGCGCCATAGTATTTATTCCAATGGCCTGTGGCTTTGGTGTCCGACTGCAAGACAAGATGCACCCAGTAACCGGATGATCCATCGTCGGTACACTGTCTAATGTGCCAAACATCGTCACCATCGACCGCCAGCTCACATGCGCCTTCGTGGTAGACCTGCCCATTTACGGCCATAAAGCACGCGCCTGACGCGACGGCGGGCGAGGTTAGGCCGACAAGTGCCAAAGCGATCAGGTGTCTGCTCATACGGTTATCCTGTCAGACAGGCGTTGACATGTCACGTTCCGCAGCGGATTTTCCAAGCACCACTTCAAGGTGTTCAGTGCAACGTGACCACCTTGATATCCATAGAAGGCTCGCTTTTCAGTGTTCGGCCTCGGCAAAAAAGACGAAGACGGAAAACAGGTCCGTGTAGAACACCGCGGCAAGTATACGCGGGCGTCTCGCACTGGTGGTGTGTCTGCTCGCGCCGAGAAAAAACTTGGGCGTGTGAACTTGACGGCAAATACGTCAAAGGGTTTGCGGACATCGACACGGATTGCAAATGGCACGCGTGTCGCTCTTCAAAACGGGCGGTTCCAGCTAATCGGACGCTGGCGGGCGGGTCCTTTCGGTTTGAATCTGTCGAAGACAGGTGTCAGCGCATCTGTGAAGAACAAGGCTGGCACTTTTAATTTTCTGAAGCCGCAATACTCGTCTTTTAAGTTCGCGGGTGTTCAACTGCGGGGCAAGAAGGCGGCTCAGCTTCAGCTGATTTTTATGGCGATCATGGTGGCAGTCTGGCTGGTCACGTTTGGTTTTCGTCTTGCCGTGTTTTTGTTTTGGTTGATCTTCCTGCCGGTCATGGTCTTTTGGGATATGGTTGTTGGGTTTGTGCGTGGATTTCGCGAGACGAGATGAGATGTCTTTGCTGCGTGATCTGCTATCGGTTTGATTGACACACCCTTAACTGCGCCCTGAGCACCGCATAGTCCGCCAACCAGTCCACGATCAGCGCATTCTCTGGCAGCGCGGCAACTTCCTCGGCGACCTGCGCCTGTTCGGCCTTGCTATATTGCACCATCGGCGGGCAGGCCACCTGCGCTTCAAAACCCACCCTCGCGCAACCGTTCAAGAAGATCATCGCGGTTGCGAGGGCGGCGGCTAGCAGCGTCCAGCATCTGGCGTTGGATGGCATGGGTACGCTCCAGGTTTTCGAACCGCTCGGCAGCGCGGCCCGCGCGCTCACCTGCACGGCGGAGGTTGAACAGAAACAGGATGATGGTGAGCATGGCGAGCGCAAGACCAGCCGCTCGCCGCGCCCATGTCCGTGTGAGGATGCCAGAGAAGAAACCGCCCCACATCAGCGCAGTCCTTTTCGCCAGTCATCGAGCCTGGCGTAGACGGCCACCGCAATTCCGGCCAAGGCCAAAGCAATGAACAGCCAACGTAGGCTGTCGAGATAAGGCACGAGCGGCAGGACGGCGCCTTGCGCCTCGGCTAGTACCTCCTGCGCCACTTCGGTGCCGGCCGCGCCCATGGTGGCGGCGCCGGCTGCCCCTGCGCCCCTCAGCGTCCGGCTTGCGGCCAGCACCTCCCGCGCGGGCGACGTTTCCGGCGCAAAAGAGACGGCCCGGACCGGGAACTTCTCACCCCAGCTGCGCGCGGGCCCCAGATCGATATGCATGAAGCCGGAGCGCGGATAATAGCCAATTCCTAGGAACCCAACCTCACGCGCCGCCCCCTCGAACACCACGGGATCGTGGTTGCTCATCTCGATATCAAAGGCGGTGCCATCCATATGTTTGGATCTAGTTGCACCACCCACGGCACGATTGTGTTCCGGGCTGCGATAGGCCGAGCGGACGATCAGCGGCTTGCCCAGCCGATCGCGCAGGGCCTGCAGCTTATCGAGCGCCTCGGGATGGAGCTTCAATTGCCCCGTGCCGCGGCAAGCGATCTCGGCGGGGCTGAAGTTCTGCCAGCGCCAATTGCGCTGAGGCACATCGCGCCAGTGGCGATAGGTTTGGATTGTATCAAGCATTGGGGACTCCATGGCATGCAAAAAACCGCCACGTCGGTGACGGGGGGTGGGGATCGGGTTTTCGGGGGGAGGGCTAGCAGCGGTTAGCTGTCGTTTCGCCGTCCGGCGCTGCTGGGATCAACACGACCGCTGGCGCCTTGCACGGATTGGGCCAGGGCAAAATCCGCGAGCCGCTCATCAAGCCTGAGGATGGCCGCGCGCAGATCGCGCAGGGCCTCTTTCAGCTCGGCACGGTCCTCATCGCGCTGGTCCTTACGCTCGCTCAGTAGCGTCATGATGCGCAGGACTTCCTTTTCATGACCGCCAATCTTCTGGTTGTGGACCCAAAGCACCGCGGCGATGGGGATGATAACCCATTTCATAAGGGCATCGAATAGGGTCCAGAGCTCGATTTCCATCGGAGAGCCTCCTTCGTTTTTTGCGATTTAGAAGTTTTTTGGGCGCGTTTCAGCCGGACAGCCCGGGCACATCCTCGGTCACGAAGACTTCGATGAAGCCGAGATTGGGAAAGGTCTCTGTGCTGCCGTCGAGATAGGTCACGCGGAACTCCGCCTCGTAGCGTCCGGTCGTCTCGGTATCGCCTTGTGCCCAGAGATGGGCCACGACCGCAGGCTCGAAGAGGTTCTGGATGTCCGCCGGCCGATCAATCAGCGTGTCGCCGCCGCGCGCTCGCATTTGGAAGCGCACTGCAGCGCCGGCAAGCGAAACGCTGTCAGGGAGCAATGCAAAGCGCAGCGCAGGCGATGTATCCCCGCGCTTGATCGTGAACTTGAGCATGTGGCTTTAGCCTCTCAGTATGCGGCCGGAATTGCTGGGGGAGAGCCGCCCGCTCAGCCCATATTTTGGGGGCTCGGCGCGGCGCAGCGCGGGTGGTGCCCGATAGGCGATCGAAGTTGCACCCAAATCCCACAGCGCGCGGACCTCCGGAGCTTCCGCCAGACTTGACCCAGCGGCGCGAACGTCTGCCGCAATGGCTTCGGCCGTGAAGTCCAACTGAATGACATTGTCGGCGGACGCGGTGAGACCGGGTGCGAATATCGAATTCGCCGCGGCCAAAGCGGTGATGCGGGCGGCGGACGCCCCGAGTAAGGGCATGCCCCGCAAGGCTGTGCCTGTCAGCAGGACCTCGCCCAACCCCACCCGGGCGACGCCAAATTCGCTTGCGCCCTTTCCCTGCGTTCCGGTGTTGCTCTGCGCAAGCCCAGGCAAGGCTATGCTAGCTGCATAAGGCGATCGGACATGCAGTTGGTTTTTTGCGGTCGCACCTCCTTGAAGAGATGCCATTCCTTCTGCGCTGGTTCCCTGCGCTGCGGTTGCCCCTTCGGCAACCCCCATGAAGGACAGCACGCGTGCGACATCACTGGCAACCTGGACGTCAGCACCACTGGCGCGCGCGACCTTGAATCGCCCCGTCCCTTGGGCTCTGGTGACAAGCCGTGCACGCGTTTCACCGCGGAGACCAAGGTCCGTGGCCAGATCTGCCGCCAGCGCTGTCTTGCCTTCTGACAACGCATTGAGAGGCAGACCTGCGGCACGCGCCGCGCCTCTGGCGACGGCTTCTGCCTGACCTGCCCCTGCAAGGGAGAGCGCGCCACGGATTTGCGCTGATGGCGGTGCCGTAGCCTCAGACCGGATGCTCCAGGCAAGTGTCGTCGCAATGGTAGCAACGCCGGTCACCCGGGATTGGGCGTGGCCGCGCAACGTCATGCTTGCCGCGGCCTCGGCTGCGGCCGTGGCGCGGGTCACGCCCCATCCCGTGACCTCGAGGACAGAATTTGACGTTTCACCTGTGCTCGTGGTCCGCGCAGACGCTGCAGCTCGGAAGCTGATTTGACGGGTGCTGTCACCGAGAACATCCACGTCGCCCGCGAAGTGCCGCGCCACATCGAGGGCCCCGCGTCCTTGGCCAAGAGACGCGATGCCGCCCTTGGCGCCGCCAGACATGGTGAACTGGCTTGTCGTCTTTGCGACTTGGCCAACATCCACAGCAAAGTGACCGAAAATCCCCAAAGGATTGCTTGCAACGGCATATATGCTGTTTGCGCTGAAACTTTCCCCTTGCAGTGACGTCTCTGCCTTGGCAACGGCGCGGGTGCCTGTGGTCGCACCACAGGCCCCGGCCCATTCGAAGGTGGTTTTGGCGTTGCCAAAAACGTCTCTTGCGAGTTGTGTTGTTCCGGACAGCGTCAGCTCAAGGCGGGCTGTTGCGACGCTGAGGCCTTGCGCCTCTGACGCCCCTGAGACCTCCAACCTGATTTCCTGCGCATCCGCCGCAGCGGCTGTGCCTGCGCTGGTTGCCCCAGCAAGACCGATCTGCCGATCAGCTTGTCCGGAGGCCTGCAGGCTGGCCTCCAGGTCCCGCACAAGCGACAGCCCACCGACGATCGTGCTGCGCGTGTTTAGGCTCCCGACCACCTCCTGGCTGGCCGTGAGAGAGACATTGGTGATTGCGTTCGCTATTCCAGCCGCGCTGGCAGTGACGTCCAAGCCGATGCGACCGAAGCCTTGGGCAAAGCGCGCTTCAAGCGTGGTGCCAATTGCAAAGCCGGAGAGTGCTGGCCCAAAGGACGTGGCTCGGCCTGTACTAGCGGTTTTTCCTTGGCCGGACCCACCCAGATCCATTGCGCCGTAAGCCGCAGCGTCCGAGACTGCGCTTGCCAAGCCAAGCCCAGTCAGTGTGACACTGGCCGTGCCGACCCCGCGCGTTTGGGCGACACCCTCGGTTGTGCCACCGAGGCCCATTTTGCGTGCGGCAGCCCCTTCGACGCCGCCCTCCGCCGCAAGCTGGCGCGCAAGCGTGATAGAACCAGCGGCACTCGTTTGTAGGATACCCTCGCCACCTGCGCGCCCCGACATATCGACAAAGCCCAACCCGCTGGCAGCCGTCGTACCCTTTGCCGCCGCGGCACCGCGCAACTCCAAACCTGACAAGACCACGCCGAAGCTGCGGGCGCGAGCATCACCTTGTGCGGCGAGAGCGATGGAGCCATCGCTCGCCACGCGCGTCTCAAGACCGGCCGTCGCGCCTGTGACGACCGCGAAACCCTCCGCTGCGACGACTTTGAGTGGCCCAATGGCCGCCGCGTGACCTGCCATGTCAAAACCACCCGCGCTGTGCGCGTTGATTTTGCTGAAGGTTCCCGCTGCCCCACGAAGCGGTGACGTGACCACAAGCGACACGCCATCCGTGCTCGCACGGGCCTGTGATGTCCCCTCGAGTGCGACAGCCCCAAGTGTGCTGACCTGAATGCGCAGCAAGGGCTTTTTGTCATCGGCAAGCGGTGCTGCGGCAATTGGGGCGAGGCCAAGCATGGGGGGTTACTCCGGCTCTACAGGCCAGGTGAGTGTAAAGGGAAATCCTGGCTGTGCGGGCAGATCCCGCAGGGCCTGACGGTATTCGACCCAGGCGTCCGGGACAGGACTGCCGGCCTCGAGATGTTTGACGATGACCCAGTCGCAGGCAGACAGGGCCGCGTCGCGCGCGGCTCGCTGCTCGGCGGCTGTGCGGTCGCGGTAATGCTGAGCTTCGACCTTGGTCTTGGCCGTGACGTCCCAGTAGAGGGTCCAGGCCCCGGCAATCCGCTCAGGAGCCTGACGCAGGACGGCATTTTGCGTGACGGGATCATGGTCTGGCGCGGGGGCTTCCTCGACTGGGTACACCCCGAACCCCGCCAGCATCTCTGCGCTGAAGGCGCGCGGAAAGCTGACCTGCGGATGGTCCTGAGCGAGAGTGCTGAGACTATAGGGATAGCGGACGACGGTGTCGCCCTCGGCTTTGACATACATCGGGTGGCTCCTGCGGTTTGAAGGGGCGTGGCTCAGAGTGGCGAGATGCGGAAGGCGGAGAAGAACATATCGTCGTCGTCATCGTCAGAGGCGAGACCGCAGTAATAATCTTCGCCAAAGCTTTCATCCCTGAGGGTGTGCGACTTGAGCAGCGGGCTGGTCCGCTCCCAATCTTCAAAGCCTTCCGTGACATCGTAGCGGCACGCACGGCTCGAATGGAAGTGAAACAAGTGCATGGTGACCCAGACGCCATCCAAGGTGAGCGCTTGGTCATAATCTGCTTCTCTATCGGTCTGACCATAGAGTGTCGGGTTTTTGCAGTTATTTTGCGCGGCGATCCGGCCTGGATGTTGGCTCCATTGCCATTCCCATCTGCCGGAGGGTGGCGAGTCGAACAGCGCGATGCCGGCATCACTGCAATAGTTTGACCCGCTTGGGTCCATGTCGATCCGGGTCGAGACCTGAAACAACCAGTCGCCGCTGAAGGCTGCATCAAGCCGGATCGGATAGGCGGCGGCATTGTTTACATCATTGGAGCTTGCGTTCATGACGAGACCGTCGGTGGTGTCCCATCGATGGTCGGGGCCCACGCCTGGGAATTCGATGATGCCGGGCGGGGCCACCCCGAGTTTGAAATCATAAATATGCGGCGCGCTGGCATAGACATACCCGCGCGAGTTTATCACGACGGGGGCTTTGTTATACCCGCCTTTCCATCTACGTGCGAGCATCAGCTGCCATCTCCAAGTAGGGCACCAAAGAGCGTGGTTCCGGCTTTCCAAAGGGCGATTACGGTATAGTCAGTGAGGCTGAGCGTGGGGGCGCTGCCGCCATTGTTGACCCAGGTGAGGCTGGGCCAGGTGACAAGCTCGCCTGCGCCATCATCGATCATCAGCGTCAGGTATTGGCCGGAGAGCATCGCGTCGGAATAGGTGGTGGGTCCGGTCAGCACATGCAGCTGCACTGTGCCTAGGGACGGATCAAGCGTTGGGGCGTTTCCGGAGAGCGTGTAAACGCCTTCGCTGATGGCTCCGGCAAAGCTGGCATCGCCCGTAAAGGCCGGGCTGGCTTTGGGCGCTTTTGCGACCAGGGCCGATTGCAGATCCGTCTGATCTGTCAGGGTGCCGGGGATATTGCCCCAGGCCGTTGCTGGGCCGGGTGGGCCTTCGGGCCCTTGCGGGCCGGGATCACCTTGGGGGCCGTGCATCCCGTTATAGGGCAGCGCGGTATAGGTGGTGGTGCCGTCTCCAATTTTGAACTGTCCGGTATCGTGTTCAAACCCGATCTCGCCATCGGCCAGGATCGGGTTGACGGAGGCCCAATTGGTGGCGGTGTCGCGGCGCAGTTGGATACGATCGGCCATCAGGCATTGCCTCCATTGATCTCTTGAGTGGGAAGAAAGACGGCGCTCGCGGAGCCGCCGTCATAGGTCTTTGCAAACTCGGCTGCTGTGGCGGTGACAAAGACGGCTGCCGATCCCGTGAGGGCGATGGTGCTGCCGTTTGCGCTGCTCTCAGACGGAGTGCGCGTGAGGCTTGGCCCGGCCGCCGCATAGCGGCCGGTCCCGATCTCCCAGGCATCGCCTTCCTCGAGGGCATAGCGCAGGGTGTCGCCATCCACGACGCCGGCGGCGGCGAAACTCTGAAACCCGTCAACCGCGGGTCCCAGGGTGAGGATGCCTGTGCCGATGGTGGGGGTCGTCACCTTGGCGCGGTTGACGAGCTTGACCATGGCTTAGGCGCCCCCGGCGGTCAGTGTGAAGGTGGTGACGGTCACCGACTGGTTCTGGGCGATATTGGGATTGTCGAGCTCCATATCGCCGCCACCGTCGGTAATGGTGATCGTGCCTTGGACATGGGTGATGGTGCCGGCGTTGTTCTTGATCCGGAAATGCCCTGCATTGGTGCCACCACCTGCGGCGGCCGTGCCGGTGCCGGTCCAGATGCCTTTGATGGTCTTGACGCCATCGGCGGCTGTCTCGAGCCAGTCGGATGGCAGATCAATCTCGACCAGCAGATTGCCGGCATCGGCTTCGGCGGTGGTGTCGGGCAGTGTGCCGGAGCGGATCTGCAGCTTGGGGGCGGTGCCAATGGCGGCTTCAATGGCATCAAGCGCGGCGTTGCGGGCGTCGGGTGAGAATTGGAAGGACATGAGGGTGGTCTCCTTGGAACGAGAAAGGCCCGCCTGAGGCGGGCCGGTGGGGTGGTCGCGGTTGTGGTTGGAAGGGTGTGAGGGTCAGCCGGGCAGTGAGGCGGGCATGGTGTCCAGCGCAGCATTGGCTTTGGCGACAAGATCATGTTCGATAACGCGTGCCTTATTCCAGGCTGTGAACGCGTCGATAGACGCGGCTGCGATGCGCGCGGCCTCGTCTGGGCCAACAATCACATCCACGCTTTCTGTGTGCCTTGTATCGCCCTTTTGCATGGCCACGGCCACGGTATAGCCAACGTGAATGCCGTTCTCGTCGAAGATCGGAGGCTGGGCCGCCGAAACAGGTGTGTAGCGGGGCGTCTCAGGCATGATAGGTCTCCTCGATGATGGCGATGATCTGGGCGTCAGTCATGCGGGCCCCGCCTTCGATCTCGATCTCGATCGTGTCCTTGACCCGAAAGTAGGCCCCGGCATCCTCGAGAATCTCGGCGCGGATGGTGGCGGTGTTGCCCACCATGTCGCGGGCGAGGCTGATGAGTTTGATTTTGGTCATGTGGTGAACTTCCCGACATAGAGCTCGAAGGTGATCTCCCAGGTCGAACTGGTGTGGTCTGGGGGCGCTGCCGCGGAGGGGTAGCCATAGCAGGCCTCGGCATAGCCGGTGGCGCGCAGGCTTGTGTATTGCCGGTTCGAGTGTTTGAACTCGGCCTTCACGGCGTCCCCTTCCAGAAACACGGATACGATCCGGCTGAGCCAGGGCGCGCCGCCGGGGATGAAGGCGCTTTCCAAGACCGTTGAGCCATTGGCAGCGATCATCTCGCCATTGGGGACGGCGCTGATAAAGGTCCCAAAATCGCTCTGGTTGCCCGCATTGAGGCGACCCGCGCGCATCAGGACCAGCAGGAAATCCGGATTGGTTCCCGTGGGCGCTGTGCCCAGCGTGTAGGTCTGGCTGTGCTCAAGCGCCGAGACCTGGTTGCCGCTGGAGGTGGCGTAGCCCTCGACATCGACCCAATCGCAGACGCGCTCGAAGTTGCAGCGTTCTTCATAGCCGCAGACATAGACATTGCCGCAAACGTTTTCGTAGCCGCACTGATAGCCGCCGCCGAAGGGGTCGTAATCACAGATGTATTCATAGTTGCACTGGTACTCGTATCCGCAGGTATAGACGTCCTTGCAGATATATTCGGACTGGCATTGGAAGTCGCGGCAGCCTGAGACGACCTTGCTGAGAATGTCGAAGCCGAGCGCTACCGGGGTGTCGCCGCTTTCCGGAAAGGCGTGTGTGACGGTGTGGGTCAGCACGGCGGCGATATGGGGCATCGGCGTGCCGGTATCGAACACCACATCCCCATTGGTGTCGGTGACGCGGATGACGTTATTGCGGGCTTCAAAGCTCATATCCGCACCCCGCGGCGGGCGATCCGGCAAAGCTGCCGGTGTAGGTGGCTGATTGCAGGGCGCGCCTGCCATCGGGCAGCACGACCTTGAGCCCGCCGCTTTGCACATCGGCCGTTTTACCGGCGGTCACGAAGACATCCGGGGTCTCGCTTGTACGCAGATAGCGGTAAGCGGTGCTGAGCTTTCCAAAGCCTGCGCGAAAAAGCGTGGGTGCGATGCGGATGCTCTCGTTGCCGGATCCTTCAAACAGCGTCTCGAAGAGAAACACCCGGTAGCGGCGGGTAATGGCGGGGAGCGTATTGTCGAAGGTCACCCAGTTCTCGAAGGCGCGGATCGTGGTATTGGTCAAATAAATGCTGACCGCGCGGGCGCTTTCGCCGGCCTGCTGGACGACGGTGCCTGAGGGCATTTGGCTCTCACCATAGAACGGGATGAAGGGCACGATACGGCCAAAGTTGTGACCGGCCAGATCGTAGCTTTGGGTACCCTGGCGGGGATTGTAATAGGTGGAGGAGCCAAAGAGCCCCTTGGAGGTCGAGGAGCTGCGGGTCCGCTCGGGATGGGTCAGCGTCACATCGATGACCTGAGCGTTGCCGAGATAGCTCAGGTCCGAGTGGAAATGCAGATCGCCCAGTTGCGGGCCGGTTGGGGTCTCATAGGTCGCGGGCGGCTGATCGTTATTGTAGATATAGACCTTGCCGGTCGTGCCATCGGCGTGAAGGGTGCGGGCCATTAGTTTTTGATCCTCATGAAACTGACCACCCAGGACCGCCAGCGCGCGTCAAAGTCTTGGATGCAGGAGGCACGGTTGGGGAAGTGATGCAGGAAGCGGCCATCGCCAAGATAGACGCCGCAATGGTTGGCGCGGTTCGGGCTTTCTTCGTCGCGGCGCGAGAGAGAGAAGAGAATGCCATCACCAGGTTTGGGCACGATCACTCGCTCCCAGCGGTGCAGTTCCCGGTTGGTCACGAAGACCCCGTCGGTTAGCCATTGGTTCACCAGCCGCTCGGGCGTGTCGGTGAGCATGGCCATCTCGTGGCCGCGCTCGCGGGCCATCCAGTCGCGCAAAATCGTGTAGCAGTCGTATTGGCCCAGAACGTAAGGCCGGCCCTCGTAGGGGGCGGCGGTCTCCCAGGAGGGTGGCAGGTGCAGCCGATGCCGGCCGCTCGGCCATTCGACGAAGACCGTGGGGTCTGCGACCTGCGCTGAAACTGACTCCAGCGAAGGCACGGTACGTAGATGGGCGAACAGGGTTCGTGGCGCGGTCAGCGTCAGGCTGATCCGGCCGGCCTCATGGCGCAACCAGAGGGGGCGGCTGGGGTCTTCGGCCCAGTAGTCGCTGGCCGCGATCAGGGGCGAGAGGTCTTGCAGTTCGTGAATGGTCATACGGTTATCGTGATGGTCTTGGCATTGAGGTTGATCTTGAACTTGCCGTCAGCGCTGCGGATCACGCCGGCGGTGGCGGTGCCGATGTCGGAGGTGATGGCCGACAGCTGGGTGACGCCGATCTTCTCGGCATCAATCGCGCCCGCCGCGATGAGGCCCGCGGTGACGGCGCCTGCGGCGATCTTCTCGGTGGAAATTGCACCAGCCTCGATCGCAGTGGCTGTTACGGATCCAGCGGCAAGTTTGCCGGCGGTCACGGCGCCTGCGGCAAGTTTGGCGGCTGTCACGGCATTTGCCGCGAGTTTGCCGGCATCAATGGCGGCGGCTGCAATCTTGGCGCCGGAAACCGCCCCGTTCGCGATTTGCGCCTCGATGAGGGCACCGGTGATCTTGGCCGCCGCAATCGCTTCAATCTGGTCATCGGAGAGTTTGCCTTCGATCTCACGGGCGGCGAGCCCTGAGCTCCAGGCGCTGCCGGTCCAGCGGTAGAGCTTGGTGTCTGTGGTCAGATAAACGGTGCGGCCGGGGAAGTTGCCACTGCTGGGCAGTGCGGTCAGGATCTCCACCGGGGCCAGATCTGCGTCACTCAAGAGCCCTTTGATGCCGCCGCGCAGGTCGTCCCCCTGCAGGTAAATCCCGGGCGTTGTCACTGAAAGCCAGCTCGACCATTCCGTGGGGCGATCAAGCACATAGCGCCCGCGCACCTCATAGTCCGCCTCGGGCAGTAATCCGTCCGAGACCAGTACGGATCCTGCGGCCCGATCGGCCAGCCCAGAGGCCACGACCTGCGCCGTCGCTTTTAGGCGGATCTCGTAGCGGACAAAGAGCGCGTCCAGCGCGGCGCTGCCGATCCAGGACAAGGTGATGGCGGGGCGTCGGTCGAGGCCAAGCGCGTCCTTGAGGGTGCTCGCGGCGACTGACCAGCCCGCGATAATCTGCGCAGGCCGCGGCGCGAGACCGGTGACCGGCACGACCTCCGGCAGGTCTTGCGCGGAGGTCCAGCCATAGTCGCCGGGATCGCGTTCGCGCAGGACAAGTTCCTGATTGATCGTGCCGGGCTGGTCGGTGATCTCGACCACCTCAAAAATCTTGTTCGTGTAGCCGTTGCGGGCGCTGGTCCAGGCGATCGTGTCCAGCGGCTCGAGGTGAAAAGTCTCGGGCGGCAGGACCAGGCGGTGGGTGCGGAAGCGTCGTGCATCCTTGATATAGGACGTCATCAGCTGGGCGACCTGGGAGACAACCGAGCAGGCCGGGAAGTTGAGGCTTGTCGAGAGGCGTCGGCCGCCGTCTTCGGCCTCCCAGGCCGGGTTGAACAGGGGCGGGGCGGCCCGCGAGGTCCAGAGGCTGGCGGGTTCGGGGTATTCCGAGGCAATGGCATTGGCGCTGGCAGCAAGGCCTGGGAACGGGTCCAGCTCTTGCGGCGCTGAAATCACGATATCCTCGTTCGTGATGAACTGCACAGGCGCAGCCGGCGCGCCCACGCGCATCCGAAACACCCCGCCCATCTCGCTCACTTGCCCGAGGCAGGTCTTGGCCAGCTCGTCGATGACTTCAGCCGGTTCCATCTCGAGTTTGACCTCAAGGCCAGCGACAAAGCTGGGGCGGCTGCCGATCGGCGCATCGCAGGCATTCATGGCCGTGACCCAGTTATCAAGCGGCAAATCCTCGGCGGGCACATCGCCGCCCCAGATCTCGCCGGTGGGCAGCCGGATGCCGCGCAGGATATTGTAGATCATCACCGCCGGGTTCGCGGAGCGCGCCCAGGTCGATGGATCAATCCAGCGCTGTGGTCCAGATCCGCCGACGGAGCTGTCAAAGCGCGGGTCATAAAGCGGGACACCGTCGAGCTCAAAGCGCACCTTGGGCAGGCTGTTGAAGACCTCGCGGTTATACCGGAAGGTCACGATGGCATAGGCGGTGCCGTGGCCGACAAAGCTGCTGCTCCAAGGCCGGTCCGGATAGCTTGAATATTTGGCGACCAGCATCGGATCGGCGGCGGTCTGGGCTCCATCGTAGATCTTGATCCAGGCGTGATCCGTGCCATTCACCCGTTGCCCCAGCAGCGGGAAACCATAGTCAGCATGCGCGGTTGCGCCCAACTCGGAATAGCCGTCGTTCAAAATGACGCGGCTGAGGCCAATGCCCGGCAGATCGCTGAGCTCGATCACATAGGTCAAAAACCCGTTTGGCGTGCCGCCATCGTCATGGCTCATGGGCGGGCAGACATGGTGCCCGGCGGTGGCCGTGCGCCCAAGGATAAAGCCCTGCGGTTCGGTCCCGCCGGTGGTGGTGACGGCGGTTTGGATGCCGTGCTGCTCCACAGAGCTGGGGGCGGCTTTGGGCGCCAAGGCGCGTGAGAGCAAGGACAGGCCGACGGATACGGCGGTATTAACCAAGAGCGAGCCAACAAAGGAGCTCGCAGCAAAGGCTGAGACAGCCGAGACCGCCCCGCCGATGGCGGTGCCCACGGCGGCAATGGCTGCACCAACAGGGGGCATTACGCGGACCTCACCTGAAACGTTCGGCGCATCTGGCCGCGCGGGACAAGCCCGAGGCCCTCAGGCTTCAGGCAATAGATCATCTCGCCGGCGACAATCCCGAAAGCCTGATCGTCGAGGACGGCGAGGTCCCCGAGCTGGGCAAAGGCCGGGGCGATCTCGGGCAGATGGGCGGCCGCGAATGCCATATGATCGGCAAACCCCGCCTCCTCAAGAAGCCGCTGGCCGCGCTTGAGGCTGCGATAGGTGCTGCGCCAGCCGCGAGCGAGGTCCTGGCCGGTGGCAAGCTTCACCCAGCCCGCTGCAAAGAGGGCGCAGTCATGGCGCCCGGGGCGAAACGGCCGGGTACCGGCCTCAGCGGCATAGGCGATGAGCAAAGACAGCCGGTCCATCAGGCGCGCTCCCGTGTCTCGCCCCACCAGACGCCGACCTCGCCTGCGATGTCCGTGTAGCGGCGAAACGCATCGCCCGCGTTCCGGCGGCGCATCTCGGCGTCCGAGCGGGTGAGCGTCAGGGCACGGGTCAGCCCTCGGGCCGCGCTGGCCAGGGTCACCGTGGCCTCGCCAGTGCCACCCACTTCGCCGGTGCGGATCTTCACCTCGTCAACCCAGCCGCGGAAGACGCGGATCGGCTCGGCGATGAGCTGGCCGGTCTCGAGCGAGAGCAGCCCGCGGTGGACCTCGGCCGGGGCCAGGCGGGCGTCGTATCCACGCAGCAGTTGGGCCACCTCTGGGGTCAGGGGGCTCAGCGCCAGTTGCAGCATGCGCACCTCAAGCCCGATGCCGGCCCGGATCGGTTCGACGCCGATCAAGCCGCCCGCGCCATAATAGGTGCGGTTGGCGCCACCGATGGCGATCGTCAGGTGGTCGTCGCCTTGCCAGAGGCCGAGCGCTTCTTGTGCGTCGGTTTCGCGGTTGCGGGCGATGATATGCACCATGTGGCGGCTGGCCACGCCAGTGCGGGCGGAGAGATACTCCGCAGAGGTCGAGTCGAGGAGGCGCATGCGAGGGTTCCTTGTTCCCGCCATCTTGACGAACAGGTAGGCAAATCGTATATACATTTTTATTGGATCTGGAGTTTGACGCCGAAAGGAACGCGGCTAACCGCGCCAAACACGGTGTCTCACTGGCAGAGGCCGTAAAACTTGAGATGTTGGCCGTTCTGGAAGACGACCGGTTCGACTACGGCGAACCAAGATATCGGGCCTGGGGCGTGATCGACGGCGTGTATTTTGCGCTGGCCTTTACAATCCGGGGCGAGAAAATCCGCCCAATCAGCCTGCGCCGAGCCCATGCAAAGGAGATCAAGCGCTATGTCACAGACCAAGAAGAACGCTGACCACGATAATCCCGAATGGACCAAGGCCGATTTTGACAAGGCGACGCAGCCTGAAGCCGTGCTGCCAGCCGAGGTGTTGGCGGCCTTTCCGCGTACGCGCGGCGCGCAGAAAGCTCCTAAGAAAGTTCATCTCTCTATCCGCCTGAGCCCGGACGTGGTCGAACATTACAAGGCCACAGGGCCCGGCTGGCAAGCCCGGATGGATGAGGACCTCAAGAAGGCTGCGGGACTGTGAAGGTGCGCGATACCCCAGTCAAAACATCTCCCTGGGACCCCATAGATCGTCTCAAGACTGACGAAGCCCGTGCCGCCTATCGCGAAGCGGCACAGGAGTTCGGTGATGAGGCGCTCATTGCTGTGGTCGAGGCCGATATCGCCCGCGCCATCAAGAAAGCTGACGCACCTCTGGATGAAAACCTCACCTGAGGGTCTGTATGAAATCGAAACTGGCCCCGCGGCTCAACGCCTGCCGGCCGGAACCGTAACTCGGCTCGGGCAGCAATCTTGCCTTGCAGGCTGGCTGGAGCACCGACACCGTCAGCCCTGCCACTGCGCCCGCGCGAAGGTTGGGCACCAGTTCGAGCATCGACGTGAGCCCGGTGCTCGAGGCCGTCCCGCCGACCACGATACGGTGCAGCGCATAGCGCACAGGGGTCGACCCATACTGAAATCCCAGCATGTCGCCAGCCGATAGCAAATATCCCGAGGGCAACCCTGTCAGGCGCAGCTCGCGCATGGTGCTGGCCACCGAATGGATGGTCACTGTTCGGTTGCCCAGAATCGACCCTGTTGGATCACTGGCAGGCCCAAGATATCGCGGATCATGGCACAGAAACGTTGCCCCTGGCTGATCCATGAGCCCTATCAGCGCCTCCATTTGCGCATGACGGGGATGATTGGCCTGAGCCAGCCGGATCGTCCCGGTCCAGAGCGACGCGCCAAGGCTCGCGCTGATCACCGTGCCGTCGCCGAGCCGTGTGTGCTCCTGCGGATGGGAGAGCCGAAATGTCACCTCTTCGACGCGCAGGGCGCCGAGGAACTGGATGTAGGAAAGCGGATAACTCAGCGCCATCAGCCTCTCCGCCGTGGATCTTGGCTGACGCGCGCGAGCGTGCGGGGTGCGACCAGCCGATCATATTCCTGCAGCGCGCCAGAGACGCCTGCATTCACCATTTCTTCGATCTCGCGGTTGCCACGCGCGCCCTCGACATTGACCGAAATCTCCAGTCGCTGTGGCCCAGAACTTTGGGTGCTGGCGGCAACTTCGCGGCGCGACAGCACCCGCTCCCCGCGTTGCAGGATGGTTGGCACCTCGTCTGGCCGTAGTCCGGCCCAGCCACCGCTATGCATCCGCGGCGCCCCGGCAAAGGTCAGCGCCGGCACCTGCCGGGAATGTCCAGAAATCCCCACCATGCCACCGGCATGCGATACGGCCGCTGTCACATTACCGCCGCCCCAACCGCCAAAGGCGCTGGAGAGCGCATTGGCGATCGGACCAAGAACGGCGTTCCTAAACTGCAGCACAGCCAGGTCCTCAAGGATCGAGGCCACCAGCCCTTTGAAATCGAGCTTGCCGGTGCGCACGAACTCCCGAAATGCAGTCTCCGCCCCACGAAACGCCCCCACCAGCGTCTCGCCAAGGCCTTTGCCCCAATCCATGGCGTCGCTGGCGTAGGAGGCGAGCGTATCGCTGACCGCAGCCCAGCCGCTGGCGGCCACGTCGCCCGCATCACGGATCTGCTCAGCGGCAGATTGGGCCGCGGCACCGGCGCGCGCCGCCTCTGCTGCGACCTCCTTGCTCGAAAACTGCTCCTCAGCCCCGGCCAGCGCCGTGCCCAACCGATCGGCAGAGGTCGCCGCGTCATTGAGGGCCGCCGCCCCGTCTTCCGCGCTACCTGTCATGGCCGCGCGCAATGTCTGCCAAGCGGTCAGCGGGCGCGCGGCTGCGTCCGACAGCATCCGTGCTGCCTCGGCGTAACCGGCTGAGCGCCCGCGGGCGTCCTCGGCCATGCCGCCAAAGAGCTGTGGCGCCTGAAACGGGTTGTCCTCAAACGCCCGGCCATAGGCGTCTGCGGCGCGTTCACCAAGCTGCACGGCTTCCGGGACGGTAGTCTTCCATTCCGAGAGATCCGGTGCCGGGATAGCCCAGTCGGGACGGCGTCCGCCCAGGGTGAGGACGGCATTGACCGCCTCGGTAATGCCCCCGAGACCGGTTTCCATAGCGGAAACGAGCCCATTGATCGCCAGCGCGCCGATCCGGTCGAAGACCTCAGGCAGCGCATTCCAGATGGCCTGTACGGCCAGGAAGGTCCCCTCGAAGGTATTGACCGTGGCATTGGCCCAGCCGGTTACCGCGTCCGTAGCACTCTGAAACCCGTCCAGAATGACGGCCTGCGCCGCCGCCCAGCTGCTTTCCACCCGCGCCCAGGAGGCCTGGGCCGACAAGGAGACCCGGGTCCAGACCTGGGACGCCACATCCTTCAGAAGCCCCATCGCTTTACCAAACCCGCCAGCCCCTTCCACGAGCCGTGAAAACCAGTAGACCAGCTCGCCGGCGCCCACGATCAGTGCCCCAATCCCGGTGCGAATAAGAGCGCCCTTAAGCACCACCAGCGTGGTCGCCAACCCGCGAACCGAAAAAGCGGCGGCCGCCATGGCCGCGACCCAGCGGCCGACGATAAACGTCACAAAAGTCCCGGCGTAGATCGCCAGCCGGTCGAGGTTTCCGAGCACCGTATCAAAGGCCCGTGACAGCGGGCTTGTAGACGAGGCAAGTGCAACAAAGGCATTGGCCATGGCCTCAAACGAGGGGGCCAGCGCCACGGCGACCTTGTTGCGGATGCCGGTGAAGACCTGACCCATACTGACCAGCGCGAGTTCCGAGCGCCGCATGGCGGCGATGGCGTCGCTGTCGAGTACCGCGCCCAGCTGTTCGGCCTGCTCACCGAGGCGGCCCATCTCGGCGCCGCCGTTTGCCAGAAGGGGGATGAGCCGTGTGGCATCCGAGGCCATCGCCTCGAGATAGAAGGTCATCTCCTGGCTATTGACGCCAGCCTTTTCCAGACTGGAGACATAAAGCTGCAGCGCCTCAGGCCCGGAGAGGCGGGCGAATTGCTCCGCCGTGACACCCACCTGCGGCGCGATGTTCTCGAAGAAATCCGCCATCGGGCCGCCGCCCGTCTGCAGGAAATCCCCCACCCGGTCGTTCACGTCCTTGAGGATATCGGCAAGCTTCTCCTGTTCGATGCCCACGGTGCTGGACGCGGCTGACCAGCGCTGAAACACCTCTGGCGTTGCATTGGCCACCTGGCTGAGCTGGCTGATCTCATTGGCCGCCGTCACCGTGGAGCGCGTTATCGAGAGCGCGGCCCCCGCCAGCGCCGTGGCCGCAGCGGTGGCAGCAATCTTAGCACGGCGCGCAAAACTGGCCAAACGGGCATTGGCGGCCTGCATTTCGCTGGACAGCCGCCCGAAGCCGCGGCTGCCGGCCTCGCCCACGCCTTCCAGCTCGGCGCGCACCTGCCGCCCGCCCGTGGCGGACAGGCGGACGGAGACTTGTTTGGTGGCCATGGGAGGGGAGGTCCTTGCAAACTTATGCTTGACGTCTTACGTTTTCCTCATCGATCAGATGAGAGTATGAATATGCCTGTAACCGCAACGTTGTCTTCAAAGTTCCAGATCTCGATCCCCAAGGCGATCCGTGCTGCACAGCATTGGGAAGCTGGTCTGACCTTTGCGTTCATTCCAAAGGGCAAGGGCGTGCTCTTGGTGCCCGTGCCGAAGCGTGATGCGCTTAAGGGCATCGCTGCGGGAGCCAAGGCCTCTGATTATCGCGATCGCTCGGATCGGTTCTGATGATCCTTGTTGATACCTCTGCCTGGATTGAATGGCTGATCGGTTCGCCGACAGCGGACCGGATATCCGAGCATTTGCCGGACCAGGAGACATGGTTGGTCCCTAGTATGGTGCAACTTGAGCTGGCCAAATGGCTGACGCGTGAGGTGGGAGAGGAGAAGGCGGATCAGGCCCTTGCCTTCACGCAAGTTTGTCAGGTCGTCCCACTTGACACCGAGATTGCTTTGAATGCGGCAGAGGCTTGTCGCACACATCGTTTGGCCACAGCAGATGCGGTTATTTTTGCCACGGCACAGTCCCATGGTGCGCAGGTCCTGACCTGTGATGCGCATTTTGAAGGGTTGCCCTCAGTGCTCTACGTCCCAAAGCATCAATGAGTCTTCGGGGTCGCTCGTAACTCGTCATTGACCTTGCGCACCATCACCGCCTCGATCGGCGGCAGCAGCTCGGCGATGGCAATAGAAGAAACCCCAAGGCCCGCCCCGAGTTGCAGCGCCGCTCCCATATCCCAACCGATCACGGCCGAGTTGGATACCCGCAACTGCCCACCGAGGCGCTGGACGAGGTCCCAGACTCGCCAGCCCTCGAGGGTCTGCGGCGCGTTCAGGCTTTGCGGGCAGTCCGGGCACGACCCTTCGCAGGCTTGGCAGTAGTCTCCGCCCCCGCCGAACTCCCAGTCGGCAAGGGCGGTGAGGCGTTTTTTTCCGCGTCCAGGATCATGGCGCGGGCGACATATTTGGTCTGGAAGGCCTCGAAGATTGGCCAGATATCCAGAAGCGCATCGATGCCTTCAGGGCTGACAGGAATAGGGGCGCCCATCTTGTCTCCAACGCCCGACCAATCCTCGATGGCAATCCGCGCCACGGCTTTGGCCATGGCCAGCGCGACCTCATCAGTATCGAACGCAGCGTCAGGTAATTCTCTCCCCTCCGAGACAGCTTCCTCTGAGAGGGCAATATGGCCCTGCGCCTCCTTGCGCGCAGCTATCATCAGCGCCGTGGTCATGGGGGCGACAAGGATCTCAACGCCATGGCCGAGGTCGAGCCAGTTAGGCTCAGTGGAGAGGTTAAGTTTGAGCATGTCTTGAGGTCTCCTTTATTCATTGGCATAAAAAGTGAAACGATCACGCGGGGCGGGCTGCTCAGGATCTGTTCCCCGTGGGGTCACGCCTGATCCGCGATCGGACAAGAGGAGCGCGCCAAATGGCCGAAGACCCCGACTGGCGTCAGATTTTGGAACTGTCCGTGGCTTTGGAGATCACCAAGTCTGAGCGCGCGAGCTTCAAAGAGCAGGTGGCCCTGCTCCAGGACCAATTGCGCGAGGCCACGCAGCGCGCCGAAAGAGCGGAAGCACGCCTGCACGACACCACCGTCATGATGGCCACCATAAGCCGCGAGGCGATCACAGCCCCGGGCCGTTCCATGGCCACCGAAGTGACGATCAACGGCAGATCGGTCCTGCGCCTGAGCAATCCGATCCCCCATGTTGAACACAAGGCAGTCCGCACCCGGCGCCATCAATAGGCCTCACGCTCATTGACCAACGTGACGGTGCACATGCGCCCCACCACCGAATCGCTGGCCGCCTGCCAGTCGAAAGTAGCCTGTACGCCCTGTGGGCCGGAGATCTCTACACGCGGCCGCGGCAGATAGACAGCATGGGCCGTCAGCGTCAGGCTCTCGCCCGTCGCCAGCGTGTAAGAAAACTCCAGTGCGCAGGCTTCGCCATTGATGGCTTGTTGTACCAGCGTCTGATCGGCGAAGCGCACAACGATATTGCCGGTGAGCGCGGCAATGGACGGGTCCGCCCCGTCGATCTTGCCGTCCGAGCGGATGGTCTCGATCCGGTCGAGGTTGTTTGCATAGGTAAGATCGGCAGAAACAACGTTACCGATGCTCGCGCCGTTGCGGGTCACCGCCCCGTTGAAATGCCCAAAGCGGCTCAGGGCAATCGGCGCCGGAACGCCTGCAGCACTGACCGTATTAACATCCTCGCCTTGCGCCACGATACTGACCGTTGCCGTCAAGAGCCCCGAGCGCGCCATCTGCCAGCTCAAGCTGTCGACCATACATCCCGCATACATGGCATAGCGCGGTACTTCCGGCATGCCGCTCTCCAGAGAGAAGGAAGGCAGCGACCAGTTCCCGGAAGTAAACGTATGGGTGTAGGGCGCTTCAGCACCTGTCGTGCTGGGCGCGCCAAATCCGGCCTTCAGCCAGAAGCCGAAGCCTTCGGCATCAATCGGCACAACCACATTGCCATCGGCCGTCACCGCATCCTTGATCGGCGCCTGCGGATCGCGGCCATAGCCGAGCAGTTCCGAGGCCTGCAGGGGCTGCTCGGCCCCAAGCGTGGTGCTGGCAAAGGGCATCTTGGTAAAACCGCTCTCGGGCGGGCTCCCATAACTCATCTCGAACGCCAGCGCCATTTGCGCCCGCGCCCCTTGGGCTCGTGCCATTGTCTATCTCCCGTGAACGTCAGGTTTTGTCGTCAGGCCAGCGCGTCGCTGGTGGCGTAATGCAGAATGATCGGCACGATCGCCGCCTTGATCGAGGCGGCGCCCTCAACTGGCAGGTCCACGGGTTCTGGCGCCTCCGCCTCGAGCCAGTCACAGCGCCCACGCAGCGTGCGGTCTGCCGCAATGGCCGCGCCGATGCGCCCGATCAGCCGGTCAAAGCGCGCGTCGCGCTCCTCGCCGGTCTGCACAATCACCTCGAGCTCGGCGCGGTGCTGGTAGTGATACATCAGCGGAGAGAGCGTCACGCCGGGCTCGCCTGGATTCCCATCGCGCAGGATCATCAACCCCGAAGGCGGGATCCGTTCAGGCAGGACCTCGCCGCGCAGGACAGGCACGTGGGGGACTGTGCGCAACAGGTCCGCCAGGGCTTCCAAAATGGTCTCGCGGGGCGTGGGCATCTGGTTGCCTTTTTCGAATGAATTCGCCAATAAGCGGGCTTGTCGGGCCCGTAGCTCAGCGGTTAGAGCTGACCGCTCATAACGGTTAGGTCGCAGGTTCGAATCCTGCCGGGCTTACCAATGCCCACGTGGTGGAATGGTAGACACACGAGACTTAAAATCTCCTGGCCAGTTTGGCCGTGCCGGTTCGAGTCCGGCCGTGGGTACCAAGGGGAAGAGTGGCCGAGCGGTCGAAGGCACCGGTCTTGAAAACCGGCGTAGGTGAGAGCCTACCGTGGGTTCGAATCCCACCTCTTCTGCCAGGTCCTGTCACCCCTTCAATCTTGGCTCCACCCAGTTTGCCACGATCGCGCCGGGTATCCGGTCCTGAGCGATTGTCGCAGCCTTCTCCAGATCCAGCCGCTTGCGCAGTTTGACCTGTCGCACCAGCAGGAAGATCGGGACTGTCGCGCGGCCACGCCCGGTTTTTGAGCGTGACGCGACGCCTAGTCCGCGTTTATTGAGGCGTCCATCGGCCACGAGCAGGCTCGGTCCATTGCGGCGATAGACAAACCGCAGACGCAGGCCACGGCGGCGTTCCCAATCGCCAGGGGTGAGCGCTTTCCCCCGCGTGCCCTTGCCAGCAGCTTCAGTGGGGATCGCCAGCCAAAACCCGTCTTTTGAGCGGATCAGCGGTCCGGTGTTGTGCGCGCCGACGATCGCCGGCGCCCGCGACCAGACCAGGGCTGCAGCGTTCAGGCTGGTCTGACCCTTGGGGTAGATTGCTGACCGGATGGTGCGTGCCAAACGCGGGCCAAGGCCTGTGCCGGTAATCTGTGCACGCCAGTCCTGCTTCACACCTGCGCCGGCGTCTGCAACGGCCTTGGTGACCGCTTTTTCGCCAGCGGCGAGTTCGGCTGCCATCACCGCGGTTATGTCACCGTCAATCTTCATGCGGATCATGACATCTTCCTCGCCTCAGTAGTCTGGATCGGCATGCGGGTCCGGCCACCAAGGCAACAGCTCCACCGTCCAGACCAGTCGCTCGCGATCGCGCTGCGGTGCGCCCTGGACGGTGAAGATTTCGCCGGCGATCTCAAACCGATCGCCAGCAGCCAATTCGGGACAGTCACTCACTCGGACATCGAGCACCACACTGTCACTGACCAGCTGAGCTGCGCCGAACTCGACCATGCGGTCTGGATTGCGGCGCATCACGCGGACCTCGCGCTCAGACCCGACGCCGGATTGCTGGTAAAGCGCCGGGGTGGAGAGATTTGGATCCGCGAAGAGCAGATCAGTCGCGATGGCAAAACCGGTCATGCCAGATCAGTTTGAGCTGTGCAGGCGGATCGCCAGCCGTGGGCGCTTGTTCACGGGCAAGATCGAACTTTCTGTCATGAGATCGATCCAGCGACCCTTGCTGTCTATCTGCTGGCGCGCATAGAGCGGTAGTCCCACGGTATTGGCGGTCTCGAGAAGGTTAGCCGGACCGCCATAGGTGGTGAAGGTATCAAAGGTTCCCAGAGGAAACGCGATGCCTTCGCCGGCGGGGATCAGCCGCTCGGTTGTTCCATTCGAAAGGGTAACAGAGCCGTTATATTCCTCGAAAAGCAGGCCCGCGAACGGAAACGCTCGGCGCATGTCTTCGCGTAGCGGCTGGCCGCCATTGGCAGAAAAATATTTATAGGCTTCTTCCGTTTTGGGATGGCCAATCAGCTTATCGAAGAACTCCGAGCTGACCAGCGCATGCGCTGTGGTCATGGTCTCACCAAGCAAGTTGTCTTCGAGGGCCCGTAAAATGGTACGCACTTTCGCTTGGACTTTGGTGCCAGCTGTCCCAAAAACGAAGTCGACGGAGATCTGCTCGAGCCCGAACTCGGTGAAGTAGTTGTAGAGCGTGGTACCAGCCCCGTCTTTCACGATGCCGCGCAGCGCGTTCATTTCCATGTATTCGCGGGTCTGGGCATGCTTGCGGCGCATGAGCGTTAGCTTGCGGTTCATGACATCGACCAGCGGGTCAGCGGCATCCGAGACGCCCAGCGCGGGCATGCCTTGAATATTGGCCGGCAGGATTACGTCGTCATGCGGGATCCACGGGAGCGCAAAGCTGCGCATCGATCGCTGCTCGCGCGTTCCGACGGTGGCCGGCGCGCCCAATGGAACCGAGGGCAAGAGGCTGAGGACGCCTTCGCGCTGTTCGATCACGATCGAGCGTTGCGTGACGCCCTCAAAGCGAAACAGGCCGATCTGGCCGAGGCGGGTGTAAAGATTGGGCAGGATGTTGATGGCCTGCGTCATTTCAGCGAGCGAATAGCCGCCCGCGTCAAACGGGTTGCGCGTGATGGTCATGGAAAAACTCCGAGAAAAGGGGGGAAGACTGTGGCGGCTGGATCAGGCGGCGTCGCGTGGGATGATACCGAGCACCACAAGCTGATTGTGTTTCGTGGTGATCTTCGCCGCGTCATCGACGCTGGCGTCAAAGACGAGCGCGGCCTTAGAGACGAGAGCGGGCCCGCGCAGGATCACGACGGCCTCTTGGTCGACTGCACTGGCGTCGGTGGCATAGAGCAGGACGGCGGCAGCATTCTGCGCGCCATCGGTGCCACCCGAGGTGGCAAGCTTGTATTTACCGCTCGCGGTGATGCGGCCGAGCACGGCGCCGACGGGATAATTGGTGCCGGCCAGAAGCGTCACGGTCTCGCGGGTGAAGTTGGGGTTCAGTTCGTATTTGAGGACATCGCCCATGGTGGGCGGTTGGGTCAGCACGGACATGGGCAATCTCCAAAAGATTGGGGGTCAAAAAGAAATCCCCCGCCGGGGAGGAGCGGCGGGGATCAGGTAGGCGGCAGCTTTTGGGGAGAGTGGTTCAGTCCCTATGGCCCGCCGAGGCAGCCTTCTTTGCGGCGGCCACGATGGGGCTTTCAGCGGATTTGGGCAGCACGGGCGAAGGTGGGGCGGCCACGATGTCACGGGCGTCCGCGGCGGCAGAGGCACGCTGAAGGACCAGTTTGCGCAGGGCTTCCGGCGCCGTGCCGTCTCGCAGCGCTTTCGCCGCATCGATCGCGATGCCGAGGCGGCCGGCTTGGGCTGCGATGTCTGTGATTTCAGCGGCTTCTTGGCGCAGCTTCGCAGAGACCTCTGCCAGATTGGATGGTTGCGTTGCGGTTGGCACCGGCGCAGGTGATACCGCTGAGGCGGACGTCGGGTTCTCTTGGTCCACGTCTCCTTCGTCTTCCTGCGTATCTTCTTCACTCACGCCCTCCAGGACGGTGTCTTCGGTGTCAGTGGGCTCAGTATTTGCCTCAGTGGCATCTGTTTTGGCGCTCATGGCGGCCTCCTTTGCTCGGGGATAGGTTGCGCGCGGCAGCCGCGCGGTGGGTGAAGGACTCGATAGGCTATCGCGAAAGCGGGCAAATCCCCGGGTGAGGTCAATGACTTCATCGGCAAGGCCCGCATTTACGGCCTCCGTTCCGCGATAGGTTGCTGCTTCGGTCGCCAGCGCCGCCTCCTGGCTCAGACGCCCAGCGCGACCTGCTGCGACAGTCTCGGCGAAGAGAAACCGTAAAACGTCGATCTCACGCTGGATGTCATTGCGCACATTGTCGGGCAGTGGCTCATAAGGGTTGCCATCGACCTTGTGGGCGCCAGAATGGATCATGGTCACCTGTACGCCATCCTGATCCAGCTGACCGCTGAGATCGGCATGCATGACCACCACGCCGATGCTGCCGACGGCGCCGGTGCGTGGTAGGAGAATCCGATCGGCCTGCGAGGCCAGCGCATAACCTGCCGAAAAGGCGTGCTCGGCGACAAAGGCCCAGACAGGCTTGTCGCGGCGCAGGGCGCGGATTTGGTCGGCGAGGTCAAAGACGCCTGCCACCTCGCCGCCAAAGCTGTCGATCTCGAGCGCCACCGCGCGCACCGCCGGATCACTGGCCGCCGCCTCGATTTGTGCGGCGATCCCCTCATAGCTGGTCTGGCCCGACGACTGCCCAATCCAGCCCCCGCGATGGATCAGCACGCCAGAGATCTCAATCACAGCGATGCCGTCCACGACCGGGTAGGGCGCATTGCCATGTTGCTGCAGCCGTTCGGTGAGGCTCCCGGCGAGAATGCTAGCGCGGGCGGGAAGACTGGCAGCGCCATCTGTGGCGTCGCTACCCTCCGTTAGTTCCACCCGCCGCCCGAGAATGCGCGGCCCGAGGCCCGATAGGAACGCCATGGCCTTGGTGGGTTCAACCAGCAACGGCGTGTTGAAGGCGCGTGCGGCAATGCGGGCGTGAAGCATCAGGGCTGGTCCTTGGCTTGGCTTTGCATTTCTAATCCTCATATGGTAAGGAGAAAAAACAAGATGTAAGGAATTCGCCGATGCATGAATCGACAGTGACAGTAAAAGGCCAGACGACCCTACCGAGGGATGTCCGGGCCGCGCTTGGCCTGACCAGTGGGGACAAGGTGCGCTATCTAATCCTCGATGGTGAGGTGCGGATCCTGAAGGCCTGCTCAGTCAAGGAATTGCGGGGCATATTGTCCAGGTCCGGTCAAAAGCCCGTCTCCCTGGATGAGATGGACGAGGCGATTGCGGCTGGCGCAACTGATAGCGTGGGTCTGGACAAGTGATCGCCCTCGATACGAATGTGCTGGTGCGTTTTCTGGTGCAGGACGACCCCGAACAGGCAGAGCTGGCAACTCGTGTGATCGACCAATTGACCGATGACGCGCAGGGCTTTGTCAGCCGTGAGGTCTTGATCGAGCTCGTTTGGGTGCTTGAGCGTGCCTATCGGCTCGGTCGCCCTGAAATCGCCACTGCGCTTGATGGTTTGCTTTCTGCCACTGAACTGGACATTGAAGGCTCAGATGAGGTTGCGCCTGCGCTTGAACTCTATCGCAACGATGGGTTTGGTTTTGCTGATCTCATGATTGCCGCGGCAGCTAGGCAGGTTGGGGCTATTGAATTGGTGACCTTCGATCGAAAAGCCGCCCGATTGCCCGGGGTGCATCTGATCAAGGCCTGAGCCTGCCTACTTTTCCTCCCGTGTTGGGGGCCCAGTCTCCGCATCTGGTTCTGCTGTTGTAATCTCGTCCTCTTCCTCAATGGCGCCCGCTTCCACGCCCTGCGCGGGCGACCCCGGCCGGCGGAAGTCGAGCCCCAGCGCGCGCTCGCGTTCTCTCTCTGCCGCAACTTCGCGATCGACCTGCTCAGCGTCATAGCCCCGCTCGGCGATGGCTTGGGTGCGGGATTTGAGCCCCGCCTCGATCTGGGCGATTTCGGCATTGGCGTCCTTCAGCGGATCGACCCAGTCCCATTTTGTGGGGAGCCAGTCGGCGGCCAGCATGCGCGGGCGGTTTGCCTCATAGCCGGGCAGGGGCAGCGCGCCAGACAGAACCGCAAGGTCCAACCAGCGCGCGTAGACTGGTCGGCAGAGCTGATAGACCATGACTGAGTGCTGCCAGGCCGAGACCCGGCGGCGGAATTCGATCAGCGCCAGGCGCGAGTTCGAGAAGTTTCCCTTCACCATGTCATTAGCGAGATAGGGGTAAGGAATGCCCAGCGCGGCCGAGATCTGCAGCAACGTCCGGTATTGGAACGGCTCATAGGTTGCCCCGCTGTCTGCCGGCTGGCCGACGGTGACATCCTCACCCGGATCCAGACGGACGATCTGGCCCGGGCTGATCTCAACGCCTGCGGGCATCTCCTCATCGTCCAAGGGGGCGAGCGGGTTCTCTGGCGCAGGAGAGGTCACGAACATTGCATACATCGCCGCGACCTTCTTCCGGTCCAACTCCGCATCATCATATTGATCGAGCAGAAAGAGTTTCACTATAGCAGGCGCCAGCTTCGACACGCCACGTAGCTGTCCACCCTCAACCGGATCGATGACGTGGATCACCTCCGAGGCGGGTACCCGGACAATCTCGCCAGAGAGCCCCGGATCGGTGCTGTCGCCCGGGTGACGTCGCAGGAAGTGATACGCGACCCTCCGACCGATCCGGTCGAACTCGATGCCCTGCCGAATGGCATTGCCGTTCCGTGCCACGCCGGTCTCATGCAGGGGCAGCATTTCCGAGGGCAGCATCTGGAGTTGAAGGGGGACCGTCAGTCCGTCCTCGGCCCGCCGTGGGCGAATCCGCACGAACACTTCGCCCGCCAAGAATACCTCTCGCGCCGCCCGGCGCTGCAACCCATAGAAGTCTGTCAGCCACTCGGCGTCCGCCTCATCGGTCCAGGCGAGCCACAACCGCTGAAGTTCCTCTTTGCGAGCAGCGTCCGCCAGTTTTGAGATCGGCTTGATCCCGTCGCCGACCGTATTGGCTGCCCAGCTTTCCACCGCATTCACGGCATAGCCGTTGTTGCGCACGAGCCAGCGGGCGCGAGCGGTGATGTCAGGCCCCGAGGCGGCGATCAGCGCATTCACATGGGCCCGCGTGGCTTGGAATCCGCGCAGGCGTCGGTGGTGCTGGCCGGCATCAAACCCGCCGATAAACGCCCCGAGGCGCTGCCGCCAGTTCATCACAGATCTTTCACGGCATGTGGGCGCAACACGCGCCCAGCGCTGCGCTCGAGTTTTGCGATACGTCGTTCGACATCACCGGTCGCAGCCGCCAGCTCGGCATCGGTCCCGTAATTCACAGTCTTGCCATCATAGCTGACAGACCGCGTGCCGCTGTAGCGGGCAGCAAGCAGCGCGCTGTGGCGGAGTTTCAGCTCGTCGAGGGTCATCCATCATTCCATGTATTTGGGCGTGCTGATCTTCCAGCCACGCCGCCGGGGCGCTGCGATCCGGCCGGCTTGGGGTTCGGTCGTCTTGTCTGGCGCATTCGTCTCATCACTCACCTTGGTTTCCACGCCCGCCTGCTTCTCCAGCTGGCGCCACATGCGCTCGTCAAAGCGGTCGGCGCCAAGGATCCAAGCCGCGGCCCGCGCATAGACCCGCGTGTCCAGCGCTTCGTTCCGCTCGCGCATCTTCTGCCACTCCTGGCGGGCGTAGCCGCGGCGGTCGCGGATCGTCACGAGCTGCTCGGCTACCAGCTGCTTCAGCCATTCGCTGTCGGCCCAGTCGGGCAGGTGGATCATGCCAGCCGGGTTGGGAACGCCCAGCGCACGATCTTCATCGGATGGCCTTTCGATCCTCAGATACCGATAGGTCTCGGCCTTGAAGGTGGCGGTGGCTACAGTCCAGAGCCGCGCCCCGCGTTTGAGCTTCCGTCCGTTCACCGTGGCATCCACAAAGGTCGGCCCCGATACCGGCGTTGTGCGGTTGAACCCTTCCAAGCCTTTGACTGGTGCCACTTGGGCAATGCCCTGCGCCCGTGCCCAGGCATAGACAGCAGAGGTCTCATAGCCGGTGTCGATGGCCAGTTTGGCCAGCGGCATCACGGCCCCATTCTCGTGCACCCAGGTCTGATCGAGCAGGGACGTGATGGTATCCCAGCATGCCGGATCACCCGGCCCACCTGGAATCACGATGTGCTCGACCAGCCAGCTTTCCAGCCCTCGGCCCCAAGCCCAAACATCGACCTCAATACGATCCTTCTGCACGTCGGCCCCGGCGGTGAGGAACAGCCCACCCATTGGGATCTGTGCCTCAAAGACTTCGCGCCGATCGGCCAGCCGCTGCCATTCCGGGGCGTCTCCGTTTTCAACCCAGGTCTCGCCAAGAAGCGTATTACGCGCGGCGCGCAGCATCTCGTCCGAGCCTTGGGCCGCCAGCCAGTCCCGTGCGATTTGCTCCCAGCTTTTCCATCCGATCGGCGAATAAAGCGCCGAGAGGTGAAAGCCGATCGCGTTTGGATCTGCGCTGCTCGCGGTGGCCCTCCATTCGCCGCGCTCAAGCATCTGCGTTTTATGGTGCTCGGCAACCGGCTGCTCGCATCCCTCGCATGCGTAGGCCGCGGTCTCTGGCTTCCCTTTGTCCCAGCGTAACCGCTCGAACTGTAGCCATTGCATATGGCCGCAATGCGGGCAGGGCACGAAGTAGCGCCGCTGGTCGCTGGCCTCAAACTCCCGCTCGATGCGCGAGAGCCCTCGAATGGTCGGTGTCGACACCATGAACACTTTGCGCCGATGGGCAAAGGTTGTGGTCCGAGCCTCGGCGAGACTTACTGGGTCACCTTCCTCATCGGCTGAGGCCGGATAAGCGTCCACCTCATCCAAAAACACGTAGCGCGCCGGCATTGACCGGAGGCCCGTGGCTGAGTTGGCCCCAGTCAGCACGAGGAGGCCGCCCGGGAACTCCTTGGACAGCATCGAATTACCGGCATCGCGCGATCGCGCCGGCTGCACGCGCTCTTTCAGCGCCGGGCTGTCCTCGATCAGCGGGTCAATCCTCCCGCGCGACGTACGCTTGGCCATCTCCACGGTGGGCAGCACTGCGAGCATGGGGCCGGGCGCATGATGGATGACGAACCCGATCCAGTTGTTGCCCGCTTCGGTCGCCCCGACCTGGGCTGCTTTCATAAAGCTGATCCGCTGGGCTGGGTGGTTTGGTGACAGTGCATCCATGATGTCTCGCAGATATGGGGTCCGGGCGGTTCTGTATTGCCCGGGTTCCGCTGACGCTCGCGAGGACAGTTTCCGGTGCTTGTCGGCCCATTCCGACACAGTCAGGTCTGGATCAGGCCGCATCCCCCGGCGCCAGGCGCGCAGGATATCCTCGGCGCCGTCAAAAGCGAGATCGAGGTCTTCGGTCAGATCAGATGTGTTCTCCTCATCATTCAAGCGAGACCCTGAGGTCGGCCAGGGCGTCGAGCTGCTCTCGGACATGGGTTTCCAGCACCCTTTGCAGAATAGCCGTCTCGATCGTCACCGCTTGGCCGGATGCTATCTCCATTTCTGCGGACAATTGTGCAGCCATCAGGGCCGCGACACGGGTGGGCCATGTGACCCAAAGATCGCGCTCTTGGCGCGCCAAGCGAAACACCAGCGTTTCAGCGCGTGCGCGATCCACCAGCACGCCCTTCTTCTTCTGGATCGACAGCTGGCGCTCCTGCGCCTGATAAACGGTCAGCGCGGTGCGGGCCTTGATGTAGGACGTGCTGTCGCCGGAGCCTGAGACTGCAGGCGCAGGCCCTTCACTTGCGGCACTGATGCCACCCCGTGAGCGCATCTGTTGATCCGGATCGGTAGCCGAACCGCGCCGTGCATCCGAGGCCGCAGCATTGATCGAACCATCGGCGAAAAGCACTAGCCGTCCGTTTTTGCGGGCCTTTTGGACGGCCCCACGGGAGATCCCCGCATGCTCGGCATAGGCGCGTTCAGATAGACCTTCCATGGCGATTGGTTTAGCCTCAATATATTGTAAATAAAAAGAAAAACCTGCCTATTTGAGTTGATTGCACTGCCGCCAAGAGCGATTCTCACATCAAGCAAATTGCCTGATCGGAGACACGCCCATGACCTTAGCCGACCGCTACAATGCCGAAGCCAAACGCCTGATGCCGCATATGGAAGACGACCTCGTGGTGGATGCCGCGATCGACAACGCTGGCCACATCGACGAGATCGTGTTCCGCCGCAGCGAATACCTCGGCGGCATGGCGGCGGTCCTCCTCGCGCTGATTGAACAGCACAAGTGAGGAACAGCTCATGAGCACCCGCGCACAGATCGCCATCCAGATAGGACCCGAAGAATGGGCCCACATTTATTGCCACTATGACGGCTACCCGGCGCACATGTTGCCCGCGCTGGCCACCTGGACCCCCGAGGACATCCTTGCCGCCCGGGAAATCCGTCAGGTTCGCGCTGATGAACTCGACTGCTTCAACCCGCCGCGGCCGCCCCGGATCCTGCCGCGCCCCACCTGCGAGCTTTGCCATCTCTATATTTGGCACGACGGGGGCTGGATCGATGTGACGGATCAGGGAGGGTGATCAAATAGCAACTATAGTGCTCTGATTTTACTACGCTAATCGGCGTCACAGAGCGATTGTGATCGTACCAAAACGATGCAACTCACCTGAAAGGCCTACGCCATGACCAACCACGCCACGCTGCCCAGCCAAAATGAAACCTTCGGCTTCTTTGGCACGGTGACCAATTGCCCGCGCCGCGACCGCCCAAGTGCGGAGATCTGGACCCTGGCCTTCAGCCTTATCGCGGACGCAACCCACGGTGACAGCGAGGACGAGATGATCGGCATCCGCGATTTCCTCGACAGCAGAATGGGCCGGCATTTCGCCGATGATGTGGTGGATGCCTTGCAGAGCGGTGCTTGCGACAGCGTGGCGGCGATCACCGCAGCCATCGCCAAATGGCAGGACTGGCGCATCAGCCGGCGAACTCAGCGCGAAGAGGGCATCCCCGCAGGGCTGCCTTACCTCACCGGCTGGGTGCAGCATTTTGCGATCACGGCAGCGATGGAAAACGCCGACTGACCCAAGATTATCACCCCAAACTTAGCAAGGCTCCGATGCCCAAGATTACCGACACCCAGTCCATCATTCTTACCCGCGCCGCCTCTCGCCCCGGTAACTTGGCCATGCCGCTGCCTGATGGGCTGGCTGGCGCTGCGGCCAAGATGGCGGTAGCCAAGATGATCGAGCGCGGCTGGCTCGAAGAGGTTGATGCCAACCTCCGACGCAATGAGCCGCTCTGGCGCGAGACCGGCGATGGTCATGGCACCACGCTGATCGCCACGAACGCGGGGCTTGAGGCCATCGGGATCGACCCTGTTGTGGCGAGCACGGTCAGCAATGTCCGCAAGGCAGCGCCGGCGGAGAAGGCCGCTGGCGTCGCGGCGGACGACACTCCCGGTCTGAAGCTGGCGTCCATCCGACAAGGCACCAAGCAGGCGCTGTTGATCGAGATGCTTCAGCGACCCGGTGGCGTTTCGATACAAGAGATCGTCAACGAGCTTGGCTGGTTGCCGCATACCGCGAGAGGTGTGATTTCAGGCGCGCTCAAAAAGAAGCTGGGACTGGCAATCACGTCCGAGAAACACTCTGAGCGCGGCACCGTATACAAATTGGACGTGGCCTGAGCCCGTCAGTCATCGCCAGCGCTCGCATATCCGGCGTAGCGCATAGCTGCGCAGGAGTGAGATCCCGGTGAACAGGCCGCCAATGGCGAGGTTCTCGCCGAGGCTGACCTGCAGCCCGAACCACGGAAATACCACAATCTGGGTGATGACGGCCAGCGCATAGCCGACCACGACATTTGTGATCGCCTCAATCAGCGATTGGCGACGCGACTGCATCACGCGGCCAACCGCTTGGATTTGAGCGCAGAGAAGCTCTCGCCGCTGTCCGCCAACACGGCGTCTTCACCGGTGAAGGCCTGCCAGCGCTCAATGGCCACATCAACGTAAACCGGATTTAATTCCACACCGTAGCAGGTACGCCCCGTGGTCTCAGCCGCGATCAGCGTCGTGCCCGATCCCATGAAAGGCTCATAGACTGCTTGGCCTGGGTTTGAGTTATTCAAGATCGGGCGGCGCATGCATTCGACAGGCTTTTGGGTGCCGTGGACGGTCTCGGTGTCCTGGTCCTTGTTTGCAATCTGCCAGAGCGTGGTCTGTTTGCGATCGCCAGCCCAGTGACCTTTGCCCTTAGCGCGCACGGCATACCAGCAGGGCTCATGCTGCCAATGGTAATCCCCGCGGCTAAGTACCAGCCGGTCTTTGGCCCAGATGATCTGGGAGCGGATGGCGAAACCCGCGCCCACCAAGCTATCGGCCACAGTCGCCGCATGCAGCGCGCCATGCCAGATATAGGCAACATCGCCCGGGAACAGCGACCAGGCCTCGCGCCAGTCCGCACGGTCGTCGTTCAGGACCTTGCCCGTTCGTTTGGTTTTGGCCGCGCCTGCCTGGTTGCGCCAAGACGGGTCGTATTCGACGCCGTAAGGTGGATCGGTCACCATGAGGAGCGGCTTTATGCTGCCGAGGAGCCGCCCGACCACATCGGCGCTGGTGCTATCCCCACAGATCAGCCGATGGGGTCCAAGGTGCCAGATGTCCCCAGCTACCGACACCGGCGTGACCGGTGGCTCCGGGATATCATCCTCACCATCGACACCGTCGTCGTCGCCCAGGGCCTCCGGATCCTGAAGCAGCGCGTCCAGATCCTCATCCGAGAAACCCAGCAAATCGAGGTCGAAATCTTCGGTCAGCAGCCCAGCGATTTCGTCGCGCAGGACAGCCTCATCCCATTCGCCGAGCTCGGTCAGCTTGTTATCGGCGATCCGATAGGCGCGCCGCTCCGCTTCATCGAGATGGCCAAGCCGAATAACCGGGGCCTCTGTCAGGCCCAGCGCGCCAGCAGCCAGCACGCGACCATGGCCTGCAATCAACTCGCCGTCGTCAGCGACCAAGCAGGGGACGGTCCAGCCGAACTTCGCCATGCTGGCCGCGATTTTCGCCACCTGCGCTTCGCCATGGACCTTCGCGTTCTTGGCGTAAGGGCGCAGCTTCTCGATCGGCCAGAGTTCGATCTGGCGCGGCGCAAAGACAAGATCCATGGGCTGGACGACTCACAGGGCAGGGACGACGCATAGTAGACCGCACCCATGCATAAGAGCGCGTCAGCGATCGCGATGTCAGAAAAACAAAAGCGCTCGCGAGGGGTATCCTCCGAGCGCAATCCTTCGATGATCAAGGGGTACGTCAAGGGGGCTAGAAAAGTCAATCCAAAATGTGAATCGGACTCACATTTTGGCGTGGGTGGCTTCCCGCTGGATTCCGCGGATCCAAAACTGACTTGGGTGGATTCTTGACTAAAATAGTAAAATCCATCTTCAGGATCTCTAACGCACGTGTAAGCGTTTGTTATTTCGATGTATTTTTTCTGGAGAAGTTAAGGATGGCTTCAAGGTGGATTCCCCGGTGAAAATCCAAGTCGCTAGGAAACTTGCGCGCTAAGCCCCCCCGTATACGAATTGGGCCGTGGAGGAACCATGGGAGGGGGATCAGGCTCCTTTGCCGTTGGCTTCGAGATAGTAGGTCGCGATAAAAGGCGCTTAAGGGATTTTCCAGCTGCTGTTCATCTTTTGTGACTTGCGGCCACAGAGCCGAACCATTCGAAAGGAGAGGCTGTGCTCGATGTCGAGTTGCGCTGATGACTGCGAAAGTTAACCCAAAGATAAACAGCTTCAAACGGCACTCTTTCAAAGTTGACTTCCATAAAGACTTCCGTAGACTTCTCTTAACTTCAGACGGAGATTTAAAATGAGTGGTAATTTCTACAATTTTGCAGCTATACGCGGCGTCCAGGCTGGAACCGAATATTATGTGATCATGGTGCCGCTCAAGATGGTGCCAAAGATTTTCGAATTCGACGGCCAAAACCTGCCCGCTGACCTGCGCGCTCAACGCGTTTTGTCAAATGTGCGCGTTCCTCAGATCGCATCCTACCTTTCAGAAAATTTCGAAGAATACACCCTCTCGTCACTTTGTGCATCAGTGGACGGTGATCCGGAGTTTTCCCCGGCCAGCGACAGCCTGCAGTTCCGCAATGTTGGAGAGCTACGCCTCTCGATGGCAGCTCGCATAGTTTTAAATGACGGTCAACATCGCAGCGCGGCAATTAAAGAGGCCTTGAAAGCGCGGCCCAAGCTCGAAAATGAGACAATCTCGATTGTGCTCTTTCTGGATGAGGGCTTGGAACGTTGCCAGCAAATGTTTGCAGACCTCAACAAGAATGCAGTGCGCCCATCCGGGTCCTTGAACGTGCTTTATGATCGCAGAAACCCCTTGGCGCGTTTGAGCACGCGAGTGCTGGAGGGCATTCCGTTCTTTCAGGAATTCATTGAGCTAGAAAAAACGTCGCTCTCGAACCGAGCCAGAAAGCTCTTCACCTTGTCCAGTCTGAATCAAGCCAACAAATGGCTGGCAGGACAAGACGCGGACCGGTTTGGTGACAGCACCGCAAGCACTGTTATCGCGTATTGGCGTCGGGTTTCTGAAGTGATCCCAGACTGGCAGGCACTAATGCGGGGCGCGACAACGGCGGGTGATTTGCGCAAAGAAACGGTCCATGCCCATGGCGTCATGCTGCAAGCCTTTGGCGCTTTGGGCGCGCGACTGATAGCAGCAAAGCCAGATGGATGGGCGGACAGTCTGGCGCCTCTTGCAGAGATCAATTGGAGCAAGCGCAATACGCAACTGTGGCGCCCTCGCGTGATGGGGGCGCGCGGCATGGATGGCAGTGTAAGATCGGTGCATCTGGCGACAAACGTCCTGATTGGGGCGGTCGGCTTGCCGCTGACCGAAAAAGAACAAGCTAATGAAGACCACTACCTGGCGTCATTGGCTGAGGAGAAAGTGGTCGCATGACAGCAAACAAAGCTACAAATTTTGCAAAAAAGACAGGCCTCGACCTAGTCGCGCTGCAAGAGCACATCCGCGCCGTCTATACGGCAGACGACCGGCCATGGGTAATTGGATACAGTGGCGGAAAAGATTCGACTTGCGCCCTGCAGCTGATCTGGGGTGCTGTCCGCGCGCTTCCAGAGAATGAACGACGCAAGCCAATCTTCGTCTTAAGCTCCGACACGCTTGTCGAGACGCCGGTCATCGTAAACTACATCGATGGGACCTTGGCTGCGATCAACGCGGCAGCGGCAGATCAGAATATGCCGATCACCGCGCAAAAGGTGGTTCCAGAGACGTCCGACAGTTTCTGGGTCAATTTGATCGGACGAGGATATCCCGCACCTTCGAAACGCTTCCGATGGTGCACGGAGCGGCTGAAGATCGACCCGGCTAATGCTTTTATCAAGAACCGCGTTGCAGAATACGGTGAGGTCGTGATGGTTTTGGGGGTGAGGTCCGCTGAAAGTGCAACCCGTGCTCAGGTGATGTCGCTGCACAAGATTGATGGAACGGCTTTGTCTCGTCACTCGACCTTGCCGGGAGCTTTTGTGTTCACGCCGATCGAAGCTTTCAGTGTGGATGATGTCTGGGCCTTCCTCCTGCAAAACCCCTCGCCCTGGGGTTCTGACAACCGAGACCTGCTCGCTATGTACCGGAATGCTCATGCCGGCGAATGCCCGCTTGTGGTCGACAAGCAAACCGAAAGCTGCGGGAATTCCCGTTTCGGCTGTTGGGTCTGTACCGTCGTGACCAAAGACAAGGCGATGGAAGCGATGATCGACAATGGCGAAGAGTGGCTCGAACCACTTCTCGATTTGCGTGACGAGCTGGCGGAAACGCAAAACCCGGAAAGAAAAAGGGAATTCCGAGACTTCAAGAGGCGGAACGGTTCCGTGACGTTCGTTGGCGACTCGGAGACATCAATTCCTGGTCCTTACCTCTTTGCCTACAGAAAGGCACTACTCCGCAAGGTCCTCGAAGCCCAAGAGCAGGTGAACGCCAAGGCACCACCTGGGGAAAAGACGGTTCTCATTCAAGTCGAAGAGCTTCGGGAAATCCGCCGCATCTGGCGTAGTGAGCAAGGTGACTGGGGCGATGCTGTTTCTGAGACCGTGAAAGTGGTAACGGGCAAGGAGCTTCCTGCGGAGGCCACTGATGGATTTGAGTTTCAAGCTGACGACGCGAAAGTCTTGGCAGATGTTTGCAACACTCATGACCTGCCGCCACGTCTAATGGCCCAGCTCCTGGAGGCAGAACGTTCTGTACGTGGACTCAAGCGCCGCACCCTCATTCACAGAAAAATCGCTTCCATTCTTGAGCAGGAATGGCGTGACGAAACAACAGTTCTAAACGAACGCAAAAAGCGGCTGGAAATGAACAAATCAACATCGTCCAATCCGCTATTCGAGACTGAATCATGATCCTCCAACACCTACGTCTTGTGAATTTTGGTCTCTACGGCGGTGAGCACTGTTTTGAACTGGCTCCAGAGCCGGACGGCAAGAAGCCCGTGGTTTTAGTGGTTGGACATAATGGAGCGGGAAAGACAACGTTCTTGGAATCTGTCCGTTTGGCGCTCTACGGCAAGCGCGCACTCGGTGCGCGGGTTAGCCAAGTCGAATATGAGCGACATCTGCTCCAACGGATCAACAACTTTACCACGGATCGCAGCGCCTCTGTCGAACTGGCCTTCAAGAGCCAACACCTAGGCAATGAGGTTATTTATAAAGTGCGTCGTTCTTGGGCCGCCCGCGGTACGAGTGTGGTCGAAAGCCTCGATTTTGAACGCAATGGCGCGCCGGTCGACGATATCCCAACAGAGGATTGGAACCACTATCTCGAGGACATCATCCCCGCTGGAGTGTCGCAGCTCTTCTTTTTCGATGGAGAAAAGATACAAGACATTGCCGATGATCAAGAAAGCACCGGTCTGACCGATGCCATCAAGTCCCTGCTGGGGATCGACATTCTTGATCAGCTTCGGGGGGACTTGGCGCTCTACAAGTCACGTAGCATGGACCGGGAAGGAGATAGTGATCTTGAAGGTCTCGGACGCGATCTGGAGATCGCCAAGTCTGATCTGGTCTTGGCTGAAGAAAATATTGGATCTCTGTCGGCAAAACGCACGCGGCTCGCACGCCGAAGTGAAGCTTCACAGAAGGTCTTTGAGCAAGAGGGAGGCCGCATCGCGTTGAGCCGCGCTACGCTGTCGGAGGAACTCAAGCGCGTCGAAACTGACTTGACCAAGCAAACCAATGCGCTCAAATCGCTTGTAAACGGCGTTGCCCCGTTCGCCATGGCTCCAAAACTCTTGGCAAGGTTCTCATACGATATGGAGCAGGCCCGCGGGCCGCAGTCCGCTCCTGCGATCGAATCCTTTGTCTCCAGTTTTCAGGAGGCTGTGGGTAAAGAGGACGCACAATGGACGAAGGCCCATTTTGCGCGACTTCGTGATTTCGCCGATCGCTTCCAAAGCTCCGGTTCAAAAATGGCCTTGAGCACGGAACCAGACTGGGTCATTTCGAAACTCACGCAGGTCTCTAATGAACGGGTCAAGGTGGCCACGCTTGCTGCACAACTGGCAGAGCTACAGAAGCAACGTACGATCTTGAAGGACCAGTTGAAGAACTTCCGGCCAGGCGCGGCGTCTGGTGCTTTTGAGGACCTGAAGAGAGCCGAATTTGAGCTCGGCGCTGTCGAAACAGAACTCACTCGCAAACATGCTGAGGCAAAGCAGGCGCGTGCGCTGGTCGAACGTCTGGAACGCGAGTTGCGAAAGTCGCAAGAGGCTGTCTTTGCTTTGGCCAAGGCAGAAGAAAAGCGAGACTTGGCGACGCGGGCGCAGGCCGCACTCAACGATTACGAAGAACGGATTGTTGAATTGCGCCTCGCCTCTCTTTCCAAACACTTCATCGACGCTTTTGGCGGGCTTGTTACGCGTAAGTCTCTAGTGCGCGATGTCATTGTTGACCCCAACACGTTTCAGCTGAAGCTCTTGGGCGAAGAGGGCAGGGAGATTACGCCGGCAGAACTCTCCGCCGGCGAGCGGCAGCTTTTTGCAATCTCTATGCTTTGGGCGCTTGGTCGAACAAGCGGAAGAGAACTGCCGATGATTATCGACACGCCATTGTCACGTCTGGACCGGGAGCACCGGAAAAACCTGATGGCAAATTACGTACCGCGCAGTTCTGCCCAGGTCATCATGCTGTGCACTGATACAGAGCTGACACCAGGTCTATCTGATATCATCATGCCTTATGTGAGCCGTCGCTTTGAGATCGGTTCGGTGGGCGGCGGACAGCGAACGGAGATCACTGTGCTGGACCCAGATCAGGATGCACAGGTTTTGGAGGCGACCGATGCACATTAACAAGTTTCGGATTTCATCGACGGCCACAGGCCAGGTCAGGATTATCTCACAAAGATCAGGTCTCACACCGAACCTAGTGTGTCGTATGGCGATGTTGTCATCCTTTGAAGCCGGGCCCATTTCCGGCGCGGCTGATGACACAAGCGAGGGCCAAGAATTTAATGCATACACGCTTTTTGGGGACTTCCAGCCTCTCTTCATTGACCTCTTGAAGTATGTTGAGTTTGGCCTCGAAGAGTTCGAGACAGACGATACCGATTTGCTGGAGCGCCTTCGGCTCCACATTGATCGCGGTGTTCGGCAACTCTCGGTACGCCTGAAATCCCCTGCTGATGCAGCCGAGCTGATCGCTGGAAGTGCGTAACACGATGTCCGCACCAATTTATCTCGATCATAATGCTTCAACACCAATTGATCCCGATGTCTTGGAAACGGTTGTACGGGTCAGTCGGGACAGCTACGCCAACCCCTCTAGTGTTGAACACAGCCAAGGATCGGCAGCGGCTCGGATTGTCGACACTGCGCGCGCGCAAATTGCGGCCCAAATCAACTGCAAGGAAACCGAGCTTGTCTTCACGGCTGGCTCTACCGAGGCAAACAACCTTGCTATCCTAGGGGCGTTTTCAACGCTGCAGGAAGCGGGACGGCCTCATTTAATCACTACGAAAATTGAGCACCCATCGGTGCTGGCCTGTTTCGACCATCTCGAAGGGCAGGGCGCGCGGGTGACGCGATTGGGTGTTAATGAAGGTGGTCAAATCTCGCTTGACGAGCTGGCAGAGGTTTTGACCGATGAGACTGGCCTGGTCTCCATCATGGCTGCCAACAATGAGACGGGTGTGCTACAACCTATCCTTCAGGCAGGTCAGATTGCTGAGAATGCAGGGGCGCTGTTTCACACGGACTTCTCACAGGCCTCGGCACTGGTGCCGCTTGATCTAAAGAATTCACCAATTCATCTGGCAAGTTTCTCCGGACACAAGGCCTATGGCCCAAAGGGAGTAGGGGCCCTTTACCGTTCGATCAGAAAGCCACGGGTGAATTTGGCCCCTGTGATGTTTGGTGGCGGGCAGGAAAAGGGCTTGAGGGCAGGGACCCTGAACACGCCTGGGATTGCGGGACTTGGACATGCATTTGAGCTCATCTCAAAGCACATAAAACGTGACCGGGAATGGATTGGTGCTCTTCGAGATCAACTCGAAAGGGAACTCAAAGAGACCCTCCAAGTGCAGATTAATGGGAACACCCAGGCTCGGTTGCCCAACACGATGTCCATCACAATTAATGGTGTTGTCCCGCAGGCATTGATGCAAAAGCTCAGGAACGATATTTGCTTCTCCGCATCGAGCGCCTGCGCAACAGAACATGTTGAAACCTCGCATGTTCTGCTTGCTATGTTCGGGGATACCCCGAGAGCAAGCAACGCCTTTCGTTTAGGTCTAGGGCGGCAAACTCGCCGAGCAGACATCTCTCAGGTAGCTGATCTCTTTGGTCAAGCGGCGGCCGAGCTTTTGCTTTTGCGAAGTGCATAGAGCAGTAAGCACCGCAATTGCTTCCAGACGTCGTGAATGAACTTCTGATACTTGAACAAGCATTCTTATTATGCTCAAATCCATAGCGTGTGGAAGATTAATTTTGTAAATTGAAGAGATAGGGGACACTTTAGGGGGCGTTTCCAGTGAGTTATTGGGGAGCCGTAAGCGGACAACATGCTTTCAAGACTAGGCAAGAAACTCAAAGCTCTTGTGAGCAGAGAAGCAGTAAAGACTGTGCCAACGACTTCGGCCGCCGCAACAGCTGGGCAAAGTCGCTTGGCCGCAGCCGACGCTGAGCACGCTCCGAAAATCGGGTCAGCTGAACCTGAACCAAGCGGAGCCCCAACGGAATCTCGTCAGGATCTGAAACCGGTCCCCGTGCTTGTCTTGGAGAGCGTTTCTAGAACGCTTGACCAAACTGAAAGCATCCAGCTTGAAGAAATTACTGAAGCAAGCCAGACAGAAACAGCTGAGGCGAAGGTTGACGACACAGCGCCCGATGAGCGGCTAGAAGCTAGGGCAAATTCTGATGACGATGTGACCGTCTTGAGGCTTGGCTTGGCCATCGATGAACCTTTTCATGGCATCTATTCCAAGAAGCCGGCTACGTACACTTCTAGCAGCCGGTCGCGCCAGTTAGAACGGCCCACTTCTCAAAATATTCCAGAAGAAGAACAACTTCTGGACTTGGCAATACAGAGTTTCGCATCAACCCGGCTGATCAATGTGTTGCGTAATGCCGAAGTTGAGCTGCCTGCAAATACGGTCGCTTCGTACATGCGAGCGCCTGACGCAGCGCGAGACGCTTTCATGCAACTCGAAAACTTTGGCGAAAAGACCGCAATGGAACTCGATGACCTTGTCAGAAAGTTCGCGCGCGAAGCCGATCAGAACAGGCAAGCCGCGGCTGACAGCATCGTCGATGTCGTTCGCGGAGCCGATTGCTCCGTTCGCCTATTAAATGCAATCGCAGCACACTCGCATCGTCTGCCAGTCAACACTGTATGCGAGTACATGAGAGCCCCGGAACACTCCCGGCAAGCATTTCTTGAACTGCCGAACCTCGGGCGCAAGTCGGCAGATGAACTCGATCAAATTTTGCGCAGTTTCGTGCCAAGCGTAACTGATCCTGAAGGTGACCAAGAACTGATCTCAAACGAGGATGGACACTTCCAACGAGCGATCCGCGCCGCCGAAATATTCTTTTCTGGAATGCTGTATCCTGATGAACTGTTTGAGTGGTCACCGCCGACCAGGCTCGCGAACCTCCTCAAAATTGATCAGTTGGAACACCAAAAGAGTTTTGTAGAGTTCCTGAAGACATATGACGAAACCGCCTCACGTATCCGTTCGCTGCCCGGCTGCGGACGAAAGAGCATCGAACAACTCGACGAAATCGTGTCTAAGTTGATGGATGCGCGACTTTCAATTTGTGGTGCAGGTAGCGAGATTGCACCCGACCTTAGACGTTTGTTGCGAGGCGAATTTGTGTCGCGCACATCGCTTGAGAGCATTGTTGAACTCGGGAGCATCAAACCTGAAGACATAAAGGCTTCCGAGACGGCCTCAATCGAAGATTTGACAGTAGCCGAAATCATCGCGGCATCCGTCTCTTCACTCGACGAAAGGCAGCGGGACATCCTGAAACGACGGTACGGTATCAATAGTGATGAGGCCGAAACGCTCGAACAGGTTGCACCCCGCTATGACGTGACTCGAGAGCGCATTCGTCAGATCGAGAAGAAGGCAAAGCAAAAGTTCGAGACGAAGCGCACGAAGAAGATTCTGGTTGCTGCGTTAGAGAAAGAAGGTACGCTGGAAAGGTTCTTCAAGAACCGGAAAGTTGTCTCTGAGGAACAGATAGGTGCTGTAAGCAAGTTGCTGACTGCAGAGGAACGTCTTGCGGTCGACTTGGCGTACGGTGACTTGAGGTCGTTCCTCGACGCTGAAAGTGTTCGAACCCAAGCAGGTTGGGTGCAAGAACAAGATCTGCTCTTGATGAGCCACGAACCGGAAGACTTGTCTGGTTCACTTCGGCAGCGGATTGTGTCCGCAATCCGTGACCAACACCTTCCAATCCGCTTGTCACAGATTGCGTCTTTATTGCCTGACTATCCGCTTTCAGAGATTAAAGCCGAGTTGTCGGGCCGCTTCGGTGCAACCTTCGACAGCGATATTGTTGAGTCAGCCGCGATTCTGCCAATTTCCGTTCGATGCGTACTGATTCTTCGGGAGGCTGGGCATGCCATGCACTGCGATGAAGTCAGAGCCAGAATGTATGAGATTTTTTCTAAAGACGAGAGCATTCAGCACATCGGAAGCACTCTAGCAAGGCTGGAGGAAGTTCTCATCGTTGAGAGAGGAACATACGATCTATATGAAAACCTGAGCCTTACAGACAACGATCTTCAAGAGATTCGAGACCGCACGCTTCGTCACCTGGAAAGTGTCGGTGGGTTTGTAAGCGCTAAAGTTCTGTTCTCCGGCTTATTTCAGGGAGAGACTGAACGTTTTGGGATCGCGTTTGGACCTTACATGCTCCTTGGCATTGTGCAGGACGACAAGCGCTTCGAGACCAAGCGGGGTCTGATGATCGGTCTAGCATCTGGTGATAACAAGTCAGAGTTCAGGGGCCTCGGTGAAGATGTTCTAGCCGTTCTAACAGAAGCAAAACGGTCGATGACGCTCGTTGAGATTGCCGAGGAGCTTGAAGGCCGGAGAGATGTTTTGACAACGTCGATATCAATTGGCCTCGAAAATTCGCCTGAGGTGGTTTCGGTCGGTCGAGGGCGCTTTGACTTGACTGTACGGGCAATCGGGCAAGAAGAGCGCCAAGCAGACTTAATACTTGCTTGCGCAATCGCTTTGGTAAACGGCCCAAAGACGGCATTTGCTCTTTCAGAAGTTCTGAGCCCCGTTTGGGGCGAGATTCAGACAAGACCGCTACTGAGCTTTCTGAAAAACCGTGCTATTTTCGACGTCGATCAAAAGATCGTTTCAATTATTGAGTTGCCCGAAGCGGTTGCGAAATACGTAGCAATTCGTGATCGAGTTCTAGAGGTTGGAGGTATGGGCGTGCCAGACGCTGAAGCCCTGCAAGATGCTCTCGAATCGCGCGGTGCGCCCGACCTGACTCGGCTCGACCACTTGTTCGCAAGCAAGGAAGACGAGCAGGGAGAAGGAGAAGAATTGCTTGGGATGATACTCGGGGATTTTGGTATTGATTGATGTCCCTTGAGACCCTGAAACTCCCTTTTTACGTCACAACGAGCGAGCATGATCCCGTAGCGGATTTCTTCGATCCTGTTCTTGAGCGCGCGCAACAGTATGACATAGCAGTCGGATATTTTAGCAGCGCGTGGTTGCGCGATGCAGCTCATGGCATGGCAACCTTCGCAGTCAACGGCGGTAAAGCTAGGTGGGTGATCTCACCCGAAATATCTGTCGAAGACTTCAAAAGCCTTCAGGTTGACGGCCAACTGTCAGATGAGCGTGTCCAAGTCTTCATTTCTCAATCGTATGAAGATCTCTACGACCATCTTACGCAACATACGCGAGAAGCGCTTGGGTGGCTACTCCTTGATGGCGTACTGACCTTTAAAGTCGGCATTCCCAAGAATAGGCTGTCCGGAATCATGCATGCCAAACAGGGCATCTTCACTGATGAGTTCGGAAGCCGAGTCGGCTTCCAAGGATCGTACAATTTGACCGGCGGAGCTGGTACAAATTGGGAAGCTTTCAGTGTTTTTTGTGATTGGACATCAAGCGAAAGCCTAGAAAGAAACAACCGTATTGCGGCTTCCTTTGATCGAATGTGGAGAGGGCTCGATCCGAACTTGGCGCTGTTTGAACCTTCTTCAGCCGATCTTGAGAGGTTCGTCAGCGCGGCCCGAGATAGCTCCAGACACTACGAATTGTTTCCGCCTGAAAAACCAAGTTCTCCTCGTGTGCCTGAGCACTTCCTGACTGACGGTCGCCTACGTGGCTACCAAGAAGAGGGGATACGTAAATGGTTCAAGAATAATGGTCGCGGGATTCTCCACATGGCAACGGGAACCGGCAAGACAGTGACTGCTTTGACGGCAGTGACGAGGTTGAATGATTTTGTCGCCCAGAAGAACGGCCAGCTTTGCATCGTTGTTACGGTTCCTTATCAACATCTTGCAGAACAATGGGCCCGAGAAGCTGAAGAGTTCGGATTCGAACCAGTTTTGTGCTACGGCGGCGTCAACCGCTGGATGGAAGAATGCCAAAGGCGCCTGAATGAGCTGCGATCAAAAGTAAAGCAGCACGTAATGCTCATCGCGGTCAATGCCTCTATGGCAGACGAGCCATTCCAGTCTGTTCTAGGCTCTTTTGATGGCAACGTCCTATTTGTTGGCGATGAAGCGCATAATTTGGGTGCTCCATCGAACCTACAAGCGCTCCCAGAGGGCGCTGCATTTCGACTTGGATTGACGGCGACTCCTGATCGCTACGGCGATGAAGAAGGTACCGACGGTCTCAAGAGGTATTTCGGCGAGATTGTCTTGGACTACGGCTTGGACAAGGCGATCAGCGGAGGGCACCTCTGCCGATATCTCTACTACCCGATCCTTGTGCACTTGGACGAAGATGAACAAGACGAGTACGCGGAGCTATCCACGCGTATTGGAAGACTTTTTGGCCAAGCAGCCAAGCCTGATAGCGATAAAGGCGAACAGCTGAACCGATTGTTGATCAAACGAGCCCGTTTGGTAGGGAAAGCGCGAAACAAGCTGCCGGAGCTAATCAAGCTTCTGAAGCAACAGGGAGACGTCTCACATACTCTGATCTATTGCGGCGACAGCAAGGAAAATGGTCAGCGCTACATTGATACGGCGCTTGCGCGGGTAGGAAGCGAACTAGGGTTGAGGGCAAGCCCCTTCACTTCAGAAGAAAATAATGACGAGAGGTCGAGATTGCTGAAGCAGTTCGCGGCTGGAGGCATACAAGCGCTACTCGCTATCCGATGCCTAGATGAAGGCGTCGACGTACCAATGACGCGAACTGCTTACATCTTGGCTTCATCTGCAAACCCAAAAGAGTTTGTCCAAAGACGAGGTAGAGTACTTCGGCGCTCTGAAGGGAAGACCAGAGCATACATCTATGACTTTATCGTTGTGCCGGATCTAGAAAAATTGTCAAATCAGGCTCCATCCAACGTAGAGCGATCCCTGATGAAACGCGAACTGGCGAGGTTCAATGAATTTGCTACGCTTGCAGAAAACCATGGCGAAGCGCTCTCAGCGATCACCGAGATTAAGAAGAGCCTTAACCTCCTGGACCATTAACGGACATAATGCACAAAATTTCAAAAGGACGCATTTAGAATGAGCGAGCGCACCAAGTCCCCAAAGCAAATTCTCGAAGCCGCCTCCCCAAAAGCGAGAAAAGTCGTGAACGAGATACTATCCATTGAGCATGAGTATCAGAGCTATCGAAACATTGGGGCAGCTGGTAGCGTTGAAAAAGAGATTGCTGCGCGGATCAAGCAACTCATTGAGCGTGAGGTAAAGCGGTGAGGATACTTCGTCTAAAACTCAAGAACTTTCGTCAATTCTATGGCGAGTGTGAACTCAGGTTCCTTTCCGACGATACATCAAGAATCACCGTTATTCATGGCGAAAACGGATCTGGAAAAACCTCGCTACTGAACGCATTCAAGTGGGTTCTCTACGGAAAGACGGATTTTGATACCGGCGAGCAAACAATCCTTAACGAACTTGCTTTGTCTGAAATCGCTCCTGGATCGGTAACGGAGCTAAGTCTTGAGGTTGAATTCGAGCATGAAGGGGCTACTTACACTGTTCACCGAAAACAGGAATTCAAGCGGAGCGGCGAAGCGCTAGAAGCAGAACCAATCGGAAAATCAGTTCCAACCCTGTCTTGGATAGATGAACGTGGCAAGTACGATACAGCCAAGAATCCAGCCAATCGCATCAATCAATTGATACCAGAGCAGATGCATTCGTATTTCTTCTTCAACGGGGAGCGGATCGAAAAACTGGCGAATGTTTCTGCTTCTGGTGAAATCCGAGATGCCATTAAGACCTTAATGGGTTTGGAGATAATCGACCGTGCGAGTGATCACCTTGGTCGTTTGGTAATCAAGGACCTGCGCAAAGAAGCAAGCGAAACGGCTTCAGCTGATTACCATGAGCTTCTTGAGAAAGAGGCAAAGATCAATTCGGAGATAGATCACTTCAAACAGGATCGGGAGACTGCGACGACATCGAGTAAAGGCTTTCAGACGGAACTGGATGCCATCAATGCGTCATACGAGCAGATTACCGATGTCAAGGCAAAGGCAGAACTAAGACGAAGTCTCGAGACCGAAAGAGGCACTGTCGAAGACGAACTTGAGAGCCTAAGCCAAGAGAGAATGGAACTGGTCTCGCAAACTGGCGCCTTGGCTTTTCTTAACGACACCGTGACCTCAGTTTCCAGCGTTCTGGAGGAGTGCCGTAAGAAGGGTGAACTGCCGTACAAGATCAGGCGAACCTTCATCGACGACTTGCTGCACGATGCGAAGTGCATTTGCGGCACAGAGCTACAGGAGGGCTCACAGGCTAGAGCTGCTCTCGAAGGTTACCGAGATCAGGCAACCGGTGAGGATCTAGAGGCCGCGTTTACAGATATCGTCAGCAACCTAAGAGCAATGCCACGTGAGAGAAACCGTCTGTATGCACAGCTCTCAACTTGGTCGGCAAAGGAAAGCGACTACAACAAGCGCATAAAAGCGATCGCAGAAGAGCTCGACGAGATCAGCAGTAGTTTGGGGTCTTCTGATATTGAAGATGTAAAACGCCTTGAGGAGCGGAGGAACGAATTGACTCGATTGCAAGCGGATGAGCGCTTAAAAGTCATCAAGGCGAAAGATGCGATCGAACTGCTGAACGACGACTTGGCCAAGATCAAAAAAGAGATCGAAAAAGTCCAATCCAAATCTCAAAAAGAAGACTTGGCAAGACAGAAGCTTGAGTTTGCTGAAGCCTGTAAAAATCTCGTGGACAATCTGCATGGGGCACTGGCCGAAGAGACGCGACACCATCTCTCCTCGAAGGTCAATGATACCTTCCAGAGTATCTTACGGAAAGACTTCTATGCGGAGATTGATCCCGATTACACCTTGAGAATATTCAAAGACGTCCCGGGGGTAGGGAAGCAACCCGTTTCTGAGAAGTCGACGGGTGAGAACCAAGTCATCAGCCTGAGCTTCATTGCGAGCTTGGTGAACCTCGCAAAGGAACGCAATAAAGCAAAAACGACCTTCTTCAAAGGCGGCGTGTATCCACTGATTATGGATTCACCATTTGGCGCTCTGGATCGCGAATATCGAGAGAAGATCGCTCGGCACATTCCCGATCTCGCCGATCAAGTGATTATCTTTGCATCTAACTCTCAGTGGAGCAAAGAAGTCGACGATAAGTGTCGCCCATTTATCGGGAAAGAGTACAGCTTGGTCTATCACGCCCCAAAGTCGAAGGGCCGTGAAGAAGATAGTGACTACGTTAAGCGTACCGATGGGCCTGAATTCACGAAGATTGAGGAGGGCTATCTTGGCCACTAGAGTAAGACGACCCGCCGAATTCGAAGAAATTCTGAGCGAGTTACGGGACGAAGGTATTTTCCCAACCTTCAAGGATGCGCTTGTCTTCGCGGCTGCTCTTGGTTTCCGGAGGGGTAATCGGAAATCTTTCCAGAAGAGTTCTGAACCGATCGATATTGAAATATTCAGAGGCGATTTTGATCGCGCGATCATGAGCATGATTGCCATCGAGGAAAATAGTGATTCTAAGATGCTTGCGCCTTCGAACGAAGCCGAGCGTGTCTTGTGCTTTGAAGAATATGCGAACGGTGGTCTTGAGATCATGAAGCGCGAGATCTCGGATGGCAAACAAGACTGGCAGGAAGGGCTACTTTCTCTGATTCACAGGGAACAGAGTGATCAGACCATACTTGACGACATCACAGAGCTGGCAAAATTTTAATATCACGTACAAACAAAGCGCAGTCAGCGCTGCAAAAATGGTAACCGCGCCACTGCCACCGCCTGGCTGAGGCTGTGCCGATGATCTAAGAGACGTCGCTAATGACGTTATTACTGACGTCTCTTATGCGGGGCCTGTCATGCGTAGCGAAATTCTTAGGGCGGAGCGACGATGCTTTTGGCGCAATGGAGATAAGCTTGAGACTGTCGCATCGGTTGGGGTTGGCGGCGCAAGCGTAACGCAGATTGCGCAGCGCCATGAGATTAGGGGAGTAAGCATCCGCTGGCGGCCGTCTTGCTTCACCAGCTCTTCTCGTTAGCCATGATGCTCTCGATGACTTTGGGATCG
>NZ_JAAORB010000012.1 GCF_011601345.1 Roseovarius gahaiensis | reverse complement strand
CCACATCCCAAATCGTCTGACCCCGCGCAGCCTCAACTTCACGGCCGTTCAAAGTGATCTTGATCGTTCCAGACATGCGCGCCTCCTTGAGCTTGTAAGTGGTAAACCATGCCAATGATTTCCAGAGTCTCACAATCCCGACACCTGCCCGCATTTTTGCGGCGTCGGGGCAGGTGCCGGTTTCCGATAGGCAACACCAGGCAGCCGGAAATATTTTCCGCCGCCGCACCTTTCCCCGCGCGGCGCAGGGCGCTAACGTGCCGCCGATACACGAACAGCAGGGCAATTCAGACGTGGCCGAAATCATTCTTGTGCGGCACGGGCAGGCCAATGCCCAAGCCACCGACGAGGCAAGCTATGACCGCTTGTCTGACTTAGGCCGTCAGCAGGCGGACTGGCTCGGCGTGCATATGCGCACCACCAATCCGCATTTTGACCGGGTGCTGACCGGCACCCTGTCGCGGCAAGCCGACACGGCGCGCGGCATGGGCTACGAGATCACCACCCAAGATCCACGCCTGAACGAGTTGAGCTATTTCTCATTGGCCCATGCGCTTGAAGATCAGCACGGTATTCCGGCCCCGCGCGACGCGACCGAGTTTGCCACGCATCTGCCACAGGTCATCGACCATTGGACACGCAACCGGCTGGAGGGCGTCCCCGAGCGGTTCGATGCCTTCACCGACCGCATCACCGCAGCCTTGGACGAGGCCTGCCATATGCCGGGGCGCACGTTGATCGTGACCTCGGGCGGGGTGATCGGCATGGCCCTGCGCCATACGCTGGGGCTGGAAAACGGGGGCATGGCCAAGATCATGCTGCAAATCATGAACAGTTCGGTGCACCGGCTTGAATATGTCCACGACATGCTGATGCTGGGGGCCTTCAACGCAACCCCACATCTGGATAGCCCCGACCGGGCGCATGCCCGCACATTCGTCTGAGGAAGCAAGAACCATGACACATCTTTGGGTCCGGGCCGAGCAGCGCCCCAACGAAGATCGCACCGGCCTGACGCCCGATGGCGCGGCACACCTGATCGCCAAGGGCATCAAGGTGACGGTGGAAGACAGCCGCACGCGGATCATCCCGCTTGACGGCTACCGCAAGGCAGGCTGCGAGATCTCGCCGGAAAATTCATGGCCCGACGCCCCGCGCGACGCGATTGTCTTTGGCCTCAAGGAACTGCCGGATGACGGCACGCCGCTGCCGCATCGCCACATCATGTTCGGCCATGCGTTCAAGGGGCAACATTCGGGCCGTCGCCTGCTGGAGCGGTTCAAGGCCGGGGGCGGCACGCTGTATGATCTGGAATATCTGGTCGATGAACAGGGCCGCCGGGTCGCCGCCTTTGGCTATTGGGCCGGCTATGCGGGGGCGGCGGTCAGCCTGATGGCGTGGGCCGCGCAAAAACAGGGCGGCACCTGCCCGCCGGTTTCGGCCTATCCCGACAAGGATGCATTGCTGCAAGATTTGGCCGGGCGGCTGGACAATACGGGCCAGCCGCGCCCCACAGCGATTGTCATCGGTGCGCTTGGCCGGGTCGGCACAGGCGCGGCAGACCTGTGCGAAGCCATGAACGTGCAAACCACCCGGTGGGACATGGCCGAAACCGCCAGCGGCGGACCCTTCCCGCACATCCTGCAACACAATATTTTCCTCAACTGTATCTTTGCGCGGCCCGGCACGCCGGTTTTCGTGCCACAATCGGCCCTGACAGCCGACCGTGCGCTAAGCGTGATCGGTGACGTCGCCTGCGACCCCGACAGTGATTACAACCCTGTTCCGGTGTATAATGAGGCTACGACTTGGGATGCCCCGGCCACCCGTGTGCATGACGCCCCGCCACTGGACGTGATGGCGATCGACAATCTACCGTCGCTTTTGCCGCTGGAATCCTCGCATGATTACGCGGGCCAATTGCTACCCTCGCTGCTGACGCTGGACGATCTGAACGCTGGCGTTTGGACGCGGGCTGCGGCGGTTTTCAACGACAAGATCAAGGAGGTCTGAACAATGACAATCCACTGGTGCGGAACCGGCCTTTCGGCCATTCCCGGCCTGCGCCGCCTGATCGAGGCTGGCCATGACGTGACCGTCTGGAACCGGACGACCGACAAGGCGAAAGAGGCCGTCGGCGATCTGACGGAAAATATCCACGCCTTCGATTTCGACACGCTGAAATCCAAGCTGGCCAAAGGCGATATCGTGGTATCAATGCTGCCCGGCGACTGGCACGTGCCGCTGGCCGAGATGTGCATCGAAACCGGCGCACATTTTGTCAGTTCCTCTTATATCGCGCCCGAGATGCGCGCGCTGAACGATAGCGCGCGCGCCGCTGGCGTGACCTGCGTGAACGAGGTGGGGCTGGACCCCGGCATTGACCACCTGATGGCGCATCATCTGGTGGCCGATTACCGCGCGTCGGACGCGTTCAGCCCGGCCAACGACATCAGCTTTCTGTCGTATTGCGGCGGCATTCCCAAACATCCAAATCCGTTCCGCTACAAATTCAGCTGGTCGCCCTTGGGGGTGCTCAAGGCGTTGCGCTCGCCCTCGCGTTCGGTCAAGGATTTCGCGGAACTCAATGTCGCGCGGCCATGGGATGCCCTGTCAAGCTACAGCGCCCCGCTGCCCACGCCGGAAACCTTCGAGGTGTATCCAAATCGCGACTCACTGCCATTCATCGAGGATTATCGCTTTGATCCCTCTTGGAAGATCAAAGAATTCGTGCGCGGCACCCTGCGCCTGAATGGCTGGGCCGATGCGTGGTCTGACGTCTTCCGCGAGATCGAAACGCTGGAGGGCGAGGCCGGCGAGGCGCGTCTGAAGGAAATGTCCGATCAGTTCTGGGCCGAAAACGCCTATGACGAGGGCGAGCCGGATCGCGTGGTGCTGTGTGTCTCGCTCAAGGCCGAGCACAAGGGCGAGCCTGTCTGGCACAAGACCTACGTGATGGACGCATGGGGCGACGCGCGCGGCACCGCCATGGCGCGGCTTGTGTCGATCCCTGTGTCGCTCGCCGTTGAGGCGGTGCTGAACCACGAAATCCCGGCGGGTGTTCACCCGGCCCCGCATGACCCCAAACTGGTTACGCGCTTCTTGGGCGAGGTCGACAAACTGGCGCAGCATTTGCAGGTGGTCGATCACGTGGAATGATCACGCGATCGGGGCCGTTTCATCCGCAAACGGCCCCGATGCCCGCAGCATTAGCCTTGGCCCATGATTTCAGCCAGCGCCAAGGGAAGCGGCCAGCGATTCATGGTGTAGATATGCAACCCCGGCGCGCCATAGGCAATCAAACGTCGGGCTTGTTCTACCGTGGCCGTCGCCGCCAGATACGGCTCCAGCTCCGGGGTCTCCTCGGTCCGTGCAAACAACCGATCCAGCCAATCCGGCACCTTGGTGCAATTGCTTTGCGCGAACCGTTTTAGGCGTGGCCAGCCTTCCAACGGCATCACCCCCGGCACAATCGGCGCGTCGATACCATGGCGGGCGCAGTCCTCTAGGAAACGCCCATATGCGGCCGGGTCCAGCACGAATTGACAAAAAGCAGAGTTGGCGCCCGCATCCAACTTCTCACGCAGATGCACGATATCTTCGTCCATCGTATCGGCCTCGGGGTGCTTTTCGGGATAGGCCGCCACGGCGATGTCAAAATCGTGCTGTTGGCGCAGGGCCGCCACCAAATCCGAAGCATGGGCAAACCCCGGCGGCAACGGTCCGGATACCCCGCGCGGACGATCCCCGCGCAGGGCTAGAATACGTCGTATCCCGCCCTCCCAAAACCGATCAGCGGTTTCAAGCGCCTCGTCGCGCGACAGGCCAAGGGCCGTAAGATGCGCCATCACCGGCCGCCCCGACTGGGTGGCGGCATCGGTGGCCGCGTCAAATGTGCCGCTGCGCGTGGTGCCCCCTGCCCCCATCGTGACCGAAAAACCGCGACTGGCCATGGGCGACAGACGCTCCACGGTTTCCAGCATCGCATTACGGCCATCGGCGCTGTGCGGGGGGAACAGCTCAAAACTCAGGGGCACCTTGCCATGCATCTCGTAGAGGTCACGTAGCAGGGCAGATCGCGGCTGTGCCGGCGATGGGTTCATGTCCATTGTCTGTGGACTCCTTAATCAGCCCAATCGCGCCCGCTGGCCCGAGCCTGTTCGCGGGCGCTTGGATGGGCAGAAGGTCGGAACGGAATTTCGACCACGGTTGCCGCGACCAGTTGGCCCGACACATCCGTGTAGCGTTCCGGCAGGGCCACCCGCAATTCGGTGCCGATATCCGACATATTCCAGGGGACGTAGCCCAAGGCGATGTTGCATTCCAATTCAGGCGACCACCATGGCGAGGTCACATAGCCCACACGGACGCCATCGGGCGAAGAGATCAGCCAGAAATCCGGCGCGTAATCGGTGATCGGGCAACCGCCCATCCGCAATCCGACGAGTTTCAGCTTGAACGGATAGCGCCCTGCGTCAATCTCATCGCGCTGCGCCTCAAGCGCCGCACGGCCGATATAATCGGCCTCTTTCTTTCGCGGCACCTGATAGGCAAGGTTCACCTGAAACGGCGAGGTTTCATTGTCCATATCCTGCCCCCATGACAGGATGCCTGCCGCAATGCGCCGGTGATGCGCCGGCGCAATCACACGCAGGCCAAACCGCGCGCCACGGCCCAGAATAGCATACCACATCGCCTCGGCGTGCAGGGTGGCGTCGCGGAGGTAAATTTCATACCCGGCCTCACCGGAAAAGCCGGTTTGGCTGATCAACACAGAACAGCCCGCCAAGTCCGCTTCCATCAACTCGTAATACTCAAGATCGCGGATTGCATCGCCAAACAGATCAACCATCAGGTCTTCGGACAGCGGCCCTTGGACCTGAACCGGGGCCACGTCCAGTTCCGCGATATCCACATCATAGCGCAGCCCGACATTCACGCCTTGCAGCCACAACAACAAATCACTGTCCGACGTAGAAAACCAGAATTCATCTTGGGCCAATCGCAGTAGCACCGGATCGTTCAGAATGCCGCCCTGTTCATTGCACAAAATGGTGTATTTGCCGCGCATCGGTTCAATAGCTGTCGCGTCTCGGGTGATCACCCGGTTCACAAAAGCCTCGGCATCGGGGCCTTTGACGCAAATCTGCCGCTCGACGGCGACATTCCAAAGGGTGACGCGATTGACCAGCGCGTCGTATTCGGCCATCGCGCCGCCATCTTCAGGTTTGATGTAACCGCGCGGGTGATACATCCGGTTATATACGGTTGCGCGCCAACAACCCGCTTCCATCGACAAGTGCCAAAACGGTGACTTTCGCACTCGGGTCGAGATCAGCATCTGAACAGGTGTTGGCCCGCTTTGGCGCAGATTGTGCGGCACAAGCCTGTCTGACTGATCGACGCCCGGCACGTTGGGGTGCGGCCTGTTGGTATCGGTCATATCGCGTCCTCCTTTAACAAGTCCGGAGACGTATCACCCGCTGATTGTGACATATATCAGGCCCGAGTCGATACAACCGTGCCAATCACATTGGCTTGAAGGCCAGACCAAGCACGCCCCGATCAGCCACCACGCACCAGATCATCCTCGGCATCGACAATGGAAATGCCCAGTTCGTCCAAACCGTTTTCCAAGTGATCCGATAAATGTGGCGTTCCCAGAAGGTAATCGGCGGTCGGCGTGGTGGCCTCGGCCATGGCCGTGCGTTTGGCCTCTTCCAAATCGTCCGCGGTAAAGCTGTCGCGCCCGATCCACATCAAGGCCACAAGGCTGGCCTGTTCGTCTTCGGTCAAACGGTCGATAAAGGCGCGCAGTTCAGGCTCGGCCCGCTCCAATTCGCGCGCCATCAACACCACTTGGGCAATCTTGTATGTGCTTATGTCCAGCATCTTTGTTCTCCTGTTCGCAAATATTACCACAGGAATGGGGGGCGGCGCGCCCCCCGTCTTTGATCTTAAGCAAAAAGGCGATAGTAAGCCCAGTTTGGCAAAAACCGTGACAGCCGGAATACAAGGCTAAAGAGCCGCGGAAAGCTGCGATCAAAAGCGCCGTTGTCGCACATCAACTCGAACGTTTCCTGCGCGGCTTGTTCGGGCGTCATCAGGAATGGCATGTTAAACTGGTTCTTGTCGGTCAGGCGCGTCTTGATGAAACCGGGATTGGCCAATTGCACCCGCACCCCCGTGCGCCACAAATCGGCATGCAACGATTCCGCCAGTGACATTATACCAGCCTTCGATGCCCCATAGCCAACCGCGCCCGGCAAGCCCCGAAAGCCCGCCAAAGACCCTGTCAGCACGATATGGCCCGCATCGCGCGTAACCATTGCCGGCACCACATGGCCAAGAACACGAACAGCACCGGTGAAATTCACATCAGCCATCGCAGTGACCTGTTCGGCGTTCCATTCCGTGGCGGCCATCGGCCAATAGACCCCGGCCAAAAAGACCAGCCCGTCGACCTTGCCCACCTGCTCTGCCGCTTGCGCAACACTTGCATCATCGGCCACGTCCATCGGCACGGCCTGCGCGCGGCCCGGCATGTCTTGCACCGCTTGCTGCAACCTGTCCGCATTGCGCGCCGACAAGATCACCTCGGCCCCGGCGGCATTCAGCTTGCGCGCCAACGCCAATCCCAAACCTTCGCTGGCACCCACCAGCCAATAGCGTTTTCCCTGCCAATCATTCATGCCTGATCCACCTTGCGCATGGTCGCCACCAATTCGGCCACCTTGATCCCAAACTTTCGGAACTGGCTGCGGTTCACCACCACGCCATTGGGGGCCAGATACATCCAATCTGTCACACTCAAAACATGCCCGCCAGCCTCGTCCGGCAGGCGGATGCGATAGGACAGGCACGTGGTCGCGCCGGATTGCTGTCCGGTCCCCGTGCCCACCAGATCGTCGGCCTCGGCTCGGATTGCACCATCATTCCCCAGTTCCAAGCGCCATTCCCGATCTTGGGTGTTGCCGCTGTCATATTCGAAATGTTCGTGCATCACGCCGCGGTTGCCATCCCACTTTGCGGCGAAATCACCAGAAAACCGTGATGCGACGCGCCCCAACGGGCCGTATATTACACCTTCACACTTGATCTGGCCGTTCAGGTGCTCGCGTAGATCCATGCGCGGCTCAGATTGGGTGTAATCAGTGGGCTTTTGCGCCATGAACCCGGTAAAACGGTTGCGGACCAGCATCAGTAACAGCATCGCCAGAACGCCAAGCGCAAAATACGTCAATGCGGTCATTGGGTTGGGCTCCTTTTCGGAATGACAAGAGAAGACGGGCGAACGCTGTCGTCGATCTTGGTGGTGGACAGCAGTACAATCGCCACGAGTTTGAGCGCGCAAGGCAAGGCACCATATAGCAAGCTGAGCAGCAGCAAGGCATCGTCCGGGTTATCTTGCCCGGCCTGAAAGCCGCCCACGTCCAGCAGTGGCAACAGCGCCACCGCGGCCAAGGCCAGCGTGAATTTCGAGACGAACGACCAAAGGCTGAAGCCTTCGGTCGCGCCGGGCGAAACGCGCTCCATCCGGCGGGCGAACAAGGCGGGCAACAAGGTCATATCCGCGCCCAATGCCGCGCCCGAGGCCACGCAGATCACTGCAAAGGCCCAGACATCGCCAGCGCCCAGTGTCACGGCCATGCCAAAAGCGGCAATTGACAACACCATGCCCCCCAAAAGCACCCGCTTTGCCCCCCACCTTTCAGCCAACCACCCCCAAGCCGGGGCTGCTACGGCGGCGGACAGGAAAAACAGCAACAAAAACGGCCCTTCCCACCCCGGAGCCTGCAAACGACTTTCGACAAAGAACAAAAACAGGGTAGAGCTGACCGCCACTGGCGCGGCATTGACCAAGGCCACCGCCAGTAATTTGCGCGTCACGCGATCCCGCAGGACAGGGCCAAACCCGGTGCTGTCCACCACTACGGCGCGCCACTGGCCCAACATCGACCACAGCGCGGCGACGGCCAACAGCGCAAACGCCAAGGCAAACCCTGCATAGCCATCCAAAGCAAGCGGCGCCACCGAGGCGGCGCAAATCCCCAGCAAAGCACCGGTTTCGCGCCAACGGGCCAGCCGCAGATGCCCTTGGTCGCCCGCCATGTGGCCCGCAGCTGAAACGCCTTGAGCGTAAAAACAGATCGTCAAATAACTGAAGCAGGAAAAAACCACCGTCAGCATCACCGCAAACCAAACAAGCGGCGCAACCGGCGGCTGGATCGCAAACAGGCCAAGCATCGCCGCAGCCATGGCAAGGCCCGCAGCCATCACCGAAAGGCCACGCATGGCCCGCAGCCGTTCAGCCAAACGCCCCAAAAGCGGGTCTTGCACGACATCCAGCAGGCGCAAGCCGAACAACACCGTGCCCAGCGCGGCCAGCGACACACCGTATTCATCCACGTAGAACTTGGGCGCGTGGATATAAATCGGCAGTCCGGCAGACGCCAACAAGGCCGCGAAAAGCGCGTATGAGGGTAGGCGTGGGGCCATCAGCGGCTGATCTCTTGGGTGGGCGGTTCGGGACGCTTGCGAAAGGTTGCCCCCTTCCACCACAGCTTGACCGCCTGCCAATGGATCAGCGCCAACACCCGGCGTGATCCAAACGGGCGACGCAGGCACGCGCTCAGCAATCCTATGGCCGTCAGCGGCTTGCGCGCGCCCACCAAGGTTGCAATGATGCCGCCGTTGCCGCCGGTAAAGTCGATCCAGATGCCAATCCTGTCAGGCCGCAGGTCAAAGCGGAATTCATAGCTGCCATCGACCCGTTGGAACGGCGAAACATAAAAGATCTTGGTGGCCCGCAACCGATCTTCTGACGTGATCGGCGCATGATCATCGCGGTGGCACAGATAAGAATGCCTGTCGCCATACGTGTTACTGACCTCGGCGATGATCACCGGCACCTGACCGTCTTGATCGCGGCAGATCCAGAACGAGACCGGGTTGAACACATGACCCAGAATGCGCGGTTGGGTCAGCAGTTCGATCTTGGCCGGTTGCGGCAGCGCGTGTTCGGTCAGGACGTCACGCACCCATGCCGCCCCACGGCCCTGCTTGGGCGCGCCGCCATGATCGCTATCATGCACCGAGGCCAGCGCGCCGCGGTTTCGCCCAAAAAAGCGCGGTCCTTTGACAGGGCTTTCTGCATCCAGCAGCACATAGTCCACGCCATAGCGAAAGGCGTTTTCGATCGCGCCCTTGCGGCCGTGCCATGTATGGCCCGCGATATGATCGACAGCACTCATTCTGCAGCAACTTGGGCCGACAGCGTCCGCGCGCTGATGGCTTCGGCCACGTCTATACCGCTTGACAGCCCGTCTTCGTGAAACCCGTTGCGCATCCATGCGCCACAGAACCACGTATTGCTGGCCCCGTTCATCGCCCGGACCTGCCCTTGCGCGCGCAGCGCGGCCAGATCGTACACCGGATGGCGCAGCGTCACCTGATCGTAGATCAACTCTTCCCGGATCGGTCGGGTAGAATTCAGCGTCACGAAATGTGGGTCTGTCTGCGGGATGGGCTGCAACTTGTTCATCCAGTAGGTGATGTCAATCTGCCCGTCCCGTTTGGCCGGCGTTTCCGAATAATTCCACGACGACCAAACCGCCCGCTTGCGCGGCATGACATCGGAATCCGCGTGAAGAACCACGTCATTCGGTTGATAACCGATGGCGCCAAGCGCGGTGCTTTCGGCCTCGGTCGGATCGCTCAGCAGGCGGAGGGTATCATCGGAATGCGTGGCAAAAATCACCTCGTCGAAAACTTCCCAATCCCCGCCAATCAGTTTGACCTCAGGCCCACTGGCCGTGCGGCGCACGGCGTCCACCGGGCAGCCAAGGCGCATTTGCACACCTTGGGCACGCATCGCCTGTTCCAGCCGGTCAACATAAGAAATCGAACCACCCTGCACCGTGTACCACTGGTGCTGGCCGGAGTAATTCATCAGGGCGTGGTTTTCGAAAAACTGGATCAACGCCTGTGCCGGAAAATCCATGATCCGCTCTTTCGGCGTCGACCAGATCGCGCCGGACAATGGCATCAAATAATAGTCTCGGAACCAGTCGCCGGTGCCTAGCTCATCTAAAAAGTCACCGATGCTGTGATCTTTGTGCGATACCGCCTTTGCCGGGGCTTGCGCGTTGAACCGGACAATGTCGCGCAACATCCCGATAAATCTTGGGCTCAGCAAATTGCGCCGTTGTGCGAAGACGGCTGCAAAACTGGCCAGACCATATTCCAACCCACCGCCACGCACCGAGGCCCCAAAGCTCATATCGCTTTTGACCACTGGCACATCCAACTGATCGAAAATCCGGGCGAGGTTTGGGTAGTTGGCGTAGTTGAACACGATAAAGCCGGTATCCACAGGTTGATTCCCATGTTTTCCAGCCATAATCGTGCGCGCATGACCGCCCAAGCGCGGCTCTGCCTCGATAAGCGTCACGTCATGGGTTTCGCCCAATTCATATGCAGCCCCCATTCCTGATATTCCGCCGCCGATCACGGCAATCTTCCTGCGCACAGGCAGGCCTGTTTCAAATGGCATCCGTTTGTTCCGGTATTTGTTTAATACTAAGGCTTTTACGCGTATCGCGCGGCAGCGGATTAGAATGAAAGCAGAAAATATCCGCGCCAAGTGATCCGACCGATTATTTGCAGCGTAGATAGTCTATGTTGCAGTTCGCCGACACACTAGATCGTCCAAAGCCCTCGTTCGCCGCAAGGCGTCGTGATAAGTACGCTCGTGAGGCAACAAGCATATCGGAATCAGCCCAAGTGGCAGACACGAAAGAGAAACAAAACGACCACTGGGCCGGATGCATCGTCCGGGTCAGAGATGTCCAAGATCAGGCCGCGTTCGCGGAGCTGTTCAATCACTTCGCTCCACGCGTCAAAGCGTTTTTGATGAAATCAGGGGCTGACGCGACCTTGGCCGAAGAGTGCGCACAAGACGTGATGGCCACGCTTTGGCAAAAGTCGCATTTGTTTGACCCTTCCCGCGCCAGTGCGGCGACGTGGATCTTTACGATTGCGCGAAATCGGCGGATCGACGCGATCCGCAAAATGAAACGTCCCGAACCCGAGGATTTACCTTGGGGCCCGGACATCGAACCTGATCAGGCTGATGTGTTGGTCTTGCAACAGGAAAGCGAACAATTGGGGCAAGCCATTTCGGAATTGCCCGAAAAACAGAGAACTCTGATCGAAAAGGCCTACTTTGGTGATTTGACGCACAATGAAATCGCCGAACAAACCGGCCTGCCCCTTGGAACGATCAAATCCAGAATACGTTTGGCGCTAGACCGTCTGCGCCACGCAATGAAGTGAACACAAACATGCAAGACCATATCAAACACCACCTGTCCGATGCACTCTTGATGGCGTATTCCGCTGGTAACCTACCTGAGGCGTTCAGCCTGACGGTGGCTGCGCATATTTCGATGTGTGACGAATGCCGCGCGCGGCTTGGCGCCTTTGATACAGTTGGGGGCGCTTTGATTGATCAGGCCGAGGCCGCCCCGATGGCGGTTGGCAGCCTTGAGGCGACGATGGAACGGATCAAATCTGCCGGGGACCAAACATCGCGGCAGCGGCCTGCCGTGCGCACAGGTGGTGTCTTGCCCAAGCCGATACAAGATTACATCCGCGGCGATCTGGACGCGGTGAAATGGCGATCGGTCGGGATGGGCGTCAAGCAGGCTATTATGCCAACCGCGCGTGATGCGTCGGCGCGGCTGTTGTATATCCCTGCCGGGGCCGCCGTGCCGGATCATGGGCACAAGGGCACCGAACTGACGCTGGTTTTGCAAGGCGCCTTCCGCGACGAGGTGGATCATTTCGGCCCCGGCGATATCGAAGTGGCCAACGAAGACCTTGATCACACACCGGTGGCGGACATCGGGGCCGATTGCATCTGCCTTGCGGCCACCGATGCCCCCCTTAGATTCAGAGGTTTCTTGCCGCGCATTGCGCAGCCTTTCCTGCGCATTTGACGCGGTTCAGCGCCCGTGGCTGCGGTTATACCCGTTGGCGGGCGGGCTAACCCAGCCGCCCAGAGCATTCGGTTCCGGCTGGAACACTTCGACCAGCAAAGGATAGCACGCTGCGCTGTCGCTGGAATGCTCGGACGAGCAGTCCCCACCCGGACAGGCCGACAAGGCCCCCAAAAGGTCGATCTCGGCAAAGAATTCAAGGTGGTCACCGGGCCGCACGGGGCTGGCCTTCATGAAATACTGGCCTGTATCGCGGGTAAAGCCCGTGCACATGAACACGTTCAGCACGTCATGCACATGCGGCTCGGCCTGCTTCAACGACACGCCCAGTTCATCCGCAACGGCGCGTGTCAGATTTGAATGACAGCAATGATGATAATGTGATCCGGCCAACAGGTTGCCGGTGTAAGGATCACACCGCGTTCCAATCACGTCATGCACCGACCCGCCAAATGCGTCGATCCCATACCAGTCCAACGTATCAGCCGTGATTGTCGCCATCGGGCGCAGATGCGGAAACGATGACCACATGCGCTGCCCCTTGGTTAAATGCGTCCCATGCAGGGCGCGGGTTTTGCCGGAATAGAACCGTTCGGACAGGTCATTGGCATTCCAAAGGTTCAAATCGCCCACTTGTGGACCCTCGACCGAGGAAATGCGAAAGAACTGCCCGGCAGCGACCTTGAAACAGGCCGCATCCCGCGGGGCGACCAACACCTCGTCAACCTTCTGCGCAGTGTGCCGCGCAGCGGTATAAAGCGCCATGTCCGGCACAGGCAGGGTGTCGTTGGGATAACAAATCACAGGTTCAACAGCACGGCGGGCGGCAGCATCGGCAGGTTCTTGCATCGGGGCCTCGTGTCGGGATTGCAGTTACTTGGCTTTGCAATCCAAAGGCGGTTTTCCCGTCGATGTAAAGGCCTCGGCGCCGCACGCCATACAACGATATTTGCGCAGCCCGTCCGCATCCGCGCGCCGATCCTCGCGCCACCGGCAAAAGCGGGTTCGGCGATTGGAAAAAATCACGATCAGGACAAAAGCCACGATCAGGCCGACAACGATGATCAAAGCTGCGCCTCCGCGAAGATTACCAAGGGCTTATAGCTCGTTTGCCGCGCAGTCTGAACCGTTGAAATAACGCGCGACCCGATCGCACCTGTCGTCATCGGGTCGCGTTACGCTGTTTGGTTTAGAAATAGGCGTACATTTGGTCCAGCGCCGACAACTCGGGGCTGGCAGGCGAGGCCGGTGTGTTTGCCGGTTCATCCTGATAATAGATCTCGAACCAATCTGCCATGTTGGCGGCTGTATCCGCCGGGGTGGTGGCTTGGGTATCATTTGTTTTCGCTGCAAGTGCCATGGGGTCTCTCCATCATGATTGCACTTGTAAATGTAACATTCTGCAGCGCAGCATTCACCGACACTCCTGCAAGTGCGTTATGCGCTGAACGCAAAATGCACAAAAAAGCCCCGGCAAAATGCCGGGGCTCGTTGATTTTATGCGTTATTTTTTCTCAGACTGCCCGCTCAACCATCATTTTCTTGATGTTTGAAATCGCTTTGGCCGGGTTCAGACCTTTGGGGCAGGTCTTGGTGCAGTTCATGATCGTATGGCAACGATACAGCTTGAAGGGATCTTCCAGATCATCCAGACGCTCGCCCGTAGCCTCGTCGCGGCTGTCGATGATCCAGCGATAGGCATGCAACAGGGCTGCCGGCCCAAGATACTTGTCACCGTTCCACCAATAAGACGGGCAGGAGGTCGAGCAACAGGCACACATCACGCATTCATAAAGACCATCAAGCTTTTCACGGTCTTCTATCGATTGCTTCCATTCTTTCGCCGGAGCATTCGTTTTGGTCTCCAACCACGGCATGATGCTTTCGTGCTGCGCGTAAAAATGCGTGAGGTCGGGAATCAAATCCTTGACCACGGGCATATGCGGCAACGGATAGATTTTCACATCGCCTCTGATTTCGTCCATGCCATAAATACAGGCCAACGTGTTGATCCCGTCGATATTCATCGCACAGGATCCGCAGATCCCCTCGCGGCAAGACCGGCGGAACGTCAGCGTCGGGTCGATCTTGGTTTTGATGTAAATCAGCGCATCCAGAACCATCGGCCCACAATCGTCCAGATCGACGAAATAGGTATCGACGCTAGGAGTGTCGCCGTTGTCAGGATTCCAACGATAAACTTGGAACTTGCGGACGTTTTTTGCGCCCTCGGGCTTGGGCCATGTCTTGCCCGCTGTCATCCGGGAATTCTTGGGGAGTCTCAGTTGAACCATTTTTGTCTCCTCCGCTTAGCCGCCAAACAGCGTCATGCTGTTTTCGGCAATGCATTGCACGGCTTCGGGGCGCCGAGCGATCTCAAGCACCTGATCCACCGTTGATTGAGTTACACCCGAGACCGACGCCCCGGCAATTGTCAGAATTTCATTCGCCGAGGCCGCATCAATGATGCAATCGGTCACTGGCGCCGCGTTCACGCCGGGAAACTGCCGGTCGACAACCCCATTCACCACGGTCTTGGCACGGTCACGCGCCAAGTTGTCCGCCGCGTCGTTCATCGCGTTGCACCCCGTCAGAACGGTCGCCATTGTCAAAGCTATGGCAAACCCCTTCATCAGAACGTCCGTTCCTTGGGGGCGATTTTCTTGATGCTTATGCCACCGTCGGTCTCGGACGTGAGCGGATCTTCGATGATCGGGCGATAGCTAAGATCGATCGTCGCATCAGCCACCCGTGCGATCGTGTGCACCCGCCAGTTTTCATCGTCACGCGTGGTGAAATCCTCATGCGCATGTGCGCCGCGGCTTTCCTTGCGTGCCTCTGCCCCGGCGATGGTGGCCAAGGCGTTGGGCATCAAGTTGGTCAGCTCCAACGTCTCCATCAGGTCCGAGTTCCAGATAAGCGAGCGGTCCGTCACCTTCAAATCGCCAACCTTGGCGGCAATGGCCTGCATTTTATTGACGCCGTCAGCCAAGGTTTTTGAGGTCCGGAACACGGCGGCGTCTTCTTGCATGGTTTTCTGCATTTCCAGACGCAGATCAGCCGTCGGCGTGTCACCATCGGCATGGCGCAGGGTATCGAACCGGTCAAACGCTTTATCGACCTGTGCCGTATTGGTGTCGGGCACGGCTGTTTCGGGATCAACCACCTTACCGGCCCGGATAGCGGCCGCACGGCCAAACACCACCAAGTCGATCAACGAGTTGGACCCAAGGCGGTTCGCCCCGTGAACACTGGCGCACCCGGCCTCGCCCACGGCCATCAGCCCCGGCACAACGGCGTGCGGATCATCCTTTTGGGGGTTCAAAACCTCGCCCCAATAGTTCGTCGGAATACCGCCCATGTTGTAATGCACGGTGGGCAGCACCGGGATCGGCTCTTTCGTGACGTCCACACCGGCGAAAATCTTGGCGGATTCCGAAATGCCGGGCAGGCGCAGGTTTAGCGCCTCGGCGGGCAGGTGCGACAGGTTCAGGTGAATATGATCACCATTCGGACCCACGCCCCGGCCCTCGCGGATTTCCATCGTCATCGAACGGCTGACATAATCGCGCGGCGCAAGGTCTTTGTAGTTGGGCGCATAGCGCTCCATGAACCGCTCGCCTTCGCTGTTGGTCAGGTAACCACCCTCACCGCGCGCACCTTCGGTGATCAGACAACCCGAGCCATAGATGCCCGTTGGGTGAAACTGCACAAATTCCATGTCCTGCAGCGGCAGCCCCGCACGGGCCACCATGCCGCCACCGTCGCCGGTGCAGGTATGCGCGCTTGTGGCGCTGAAATAGGCGCGGCCATAGCCGCCTGTTGCCAACACCACCATCTTGGCGTTGAACACATGCATCGTTCCATCGTCCAGCTTCCAGCAGACAACACCGGTGCAGGCACCATCATCGCTCATGATCAGGTCGATGGCGAAATATTCGATGTAGAATTCGGCGTTGTTTTTCAGGCTCTGGCCATAAAGCGTGTGCAGAATGGCGTGGCCAGTCCGGTCGGCGGCGGCACACGTGCGCTGCACCGGCGGGCCTTCCCCGAATTCCGTGGTATGGCCACCAAAGGGGCGCTGATAAATCTTGCCCTCTTCGGTGCGGCTGAACGGAACACCGTAATGTTCCAGCTCATACACGGCTTTGGGGGCCTCGCGCGCCAGATATTCCATGGCGTCTGTATCGCCCAGCCAATCACTGCCCTTGACCGTGTCATACATGTGCCACTGCCAGTGATCCGGCCCCATGTTCGACAGCGACGCGGCGATGCCACCCTGTGCCGCAACCGTGTGCGAGCGTGTCGGGAACACTTTGGTCACGCAGGCCGTGCGCAGGCCCTGTTCGGCCATGCCAAGCGTGGCGCGCAGCCCTGCGCCGCCCGCCCCCACGACAACAACATCATAATCGTGCGTTTCGTATTCGTAAGCAGCCATTGCTTGAAAACTCCGGGATTAAAGGGCGATCTTGAGAACGGCGAACAAGCCAGTGGCGATCATGCCATAGCTTAGCACCGTGACCGAGATGATCAGGATCTTCCGGGTCATGCCGCCCGCGTAATCTTCGATCATGGTTTGTGCGCCCTTGCGGAAATGTTGCAGCCCCACATACAGGACCAGTATTGTCAGAATCGCCACGGCGGGGTTTGAAAAGGTATCGATAACCTCATCATGAGTGCCCCCAAGCGCACGGCCAAAGACGAAAAGAAAGATCGGCACGATCAACGCCAAGCCCACCGAGCTGACGATCATATACCAATGATGTTCGGTGCCGGAATGAGCAGCGCCCAAACCTTCGGCGCGCTTGCGTGCTGTTAGAAAACGCATGGCTGGCCCCCTTTTAAATGATTATCAGCGTGATGATGGTCATGATTACCGACCCGGCGATACAGGCGATGCCCAGCTTTTCAGCCGTTTCTATTTCAAGGCCCTTGCCAGAATCGTAGATCAAATGCCGCAGCCCGGCAAAGTAGTGATACCAGATCGCCCAAAGCGACAGCGTGAAAACCAAATCCCCGAACCACGATGTCACCACCGCGTTTGCCATTGCAAAATACTCCGGCCCCGTCGCGGCGGCCAACAACCACCAGACAACCAGCAGCGCGGCAACGATCAAGGCATTGCCGGTCAGGCGCGTCAGAATCGAGGTAATCGAAGTCAGCTGTGGGCGATAGACTTGCAGATGTGGAGACAGTGGGCGGTCGCCCCGGTTCACGTCGGCCATGGTCGGTCCCTTCGTTTTCGTCCTTGGGGCGCGCCCACGGTGAGTGGACTGCCCTTGTCATGAGTCTTTTAGCGCGTGATTGCGCTTTGCACAGCCCCATTTGGTGAATTCTACCGTCAATTCGTCGCAGATCGGCATTTTGTGATCACGTAAATTATCGTGTGATCACAAAATTAACCCTGATTGTAGGTCAAGAGGCTATCAGTCCCCTAAGGCTTGGAAATCTGACGGTTAAGGGTAATCGGTCGACTTATGCCACGAAGCGGCTGATGTGATCACAAAACCAAATCAGGTCTTGAACACACGATAAATCGCCGGAATCACCAAAACTGTCAGCAATGTTGACGAGATCAGACCAAAGAAAAGCGACAGTGCAAGACCCTGAAAAATCGGATCGGCCAAAATCACCGCCGCCCCAATCATAGCCGCCAAAGCTGTGAGCAGAATCGGCCTGAACCGGATCGCACCAGCGTCGATCAGGATATCCAAGTCGCTTTTTCCGGCCGGGTCGGTATGCCTGATAAAATCCACCAGCAAGATCGAATTGCGCACGATAATCCCCGCAAGGGCAATGAACCCGATCATCGACGGGGCCGAAAACGGCGCCCCCCACAGCCAATGGCCCAGCATGATCCCGATAAAGGTCAAAGGCACCGGCGTCAGGATCACCAGCGGAACACGGAACGATCCGAACTGCGCCACCACCAGTATGTAAATCGCCAGCAAAGCCACACCAAAGGCCGCCCCCATATCGCGGAAGGTGACCCAGGTGACTTCCCACTCGCCATCCCATAGCAGCGTCACCCCGCTTTCGTCAGCGGGCTGGCCGTTCAGGGCAATTTGCGGTTTTTGCCCCTCGGGCCACTCCATCGCGTCGATCTTGTCGGCCACGGCCAACATTCCGTAAAGCGGCGCCTCGAAATCCCCGGCCAGCTCGGCGGTGACCATCTCGATGTCCCGTCCGTTGCGCCGGAAAATCGGGAACGAGGCCTGCTCGTCCCGCACTTGCACTACGTCGCCCAATTCCACAACGCCACGCGCGCCGGGCAGAACATTGGCCGGGATCGGCGTCGACAGCATGCGCTGGTCCATCACACGATCCGATTTCGCACGCGCCACGGTAATCGGGATCGGGTCGCGCCCCTCGCCGCGATGCGAATAGCCCACCGGCGTCTGACCGTTCAGGATGGCCAGCGTGTCAAAAACATCGGCCTCCTGCACGCCGAAAAACTCTAGATCATCGCTGGAAATGGTCGCCCGCAGACGTCGGGGCTGCACCCCAAAGCTATCATCCACATCGACGATATACGGCACCTCCTCGAACGCTGTGCGCAGTTTGCGCGCAACCTCGCGGCGGGTCTCGGCGTCGGGGCCATAAACCTCGGCCAAAAGGGTCGCCAGCACTGGCGGACCGGGCGGCGGTTCAACAGTTTTAACCGCCGTGCCCTCGGGCAGATCAAGGCCGTTCAGCCGCTCACGCAGGTCAAGCGCAATCTCGTGGCTGGTGCGCTCGCGTTCGCCCTTGGGCAGCAGGTTGACCTGCACATCCCCCTGTTCGGGGAGGGCACGCAGATAGTAATGTCGCACCAGACCGTTGAAATTGAACGGCGCGGCGGTGCCTGCATGGGTCTGCGCAGCCACCACCTCGGGCAGGTCCATCGCAGCGCGCGCGACCTTCTGCACCACGGCATCCGTCGCCTCAACCGACGCCCCCTCGGGCAGGTCAACCACCACCGACAGTTCCGATTTGTTATCGAACGGCAACAGCTTGACGGTCACGTCCTTGGTGTAAAGCAACCCAAGCGAGCCGAAAGAGATCACCACAGTCAGAAAAAGAAACAACCCGCTGCGCGCCTTGGTGGCCAGAATGGGCGTTGCGACCCTGCGATAAACGCGGCCCAATACGCCCTCGCCCTCTTCGTGCGCCTCGGCGTCGGCCCCGTCTTTGCCCGAAACCTTGACCATCAGCCAAGGCGTCACCATCACCGCCACGAAGAACGAGAATATCATCGCAGCCGAGGCATTGGCCGGGATCGGGCTCATGTAAGGGCCCATCAACCCCGACACGAACAACATCGGCAACAAGGCCGCAACAACGGTCAGCGTGGCAACAATGGTTGGATTACCCACTTCGGCCACGGCATCAATCGCCGCCTTGATCTTGCTTTTGCCGCGATCCAGTTGCCAGTGCCGGGCGATATTTTCGATCACCACGATGGCGTCATCCACCAAGATACCGATGGAAAAAATCAGCGCGAACAAAGACACACGGTTCAGCGTATAACCCATGATCCACGCCGCAAACAGCGTCAGCAGGATCGTCATCGGAATGACCACAGCCACCACGATGCTTTCGCGCCACCCGATCGATAGCCAGACCAGCCCAATGATCGACACGGTGGCAAGGCCCAGATGGAACAAAAGCTCATTGGCCTTTTCATTCGCCGTTTCGCCGTAATCGCGGGTCACCGACAGCGCCACGCTTTCGGGGATCAGATCGCCTTCAAGCGCGTGAACCTTGTGCAAAATCTCCTCGGCCACGATCACGGCATTGGCGCCTGCGCGTTTGGCCAAGGCCAGCGTCACCGCTGGCGCGCGGTGCAATCCGCCATCCTCGGTGCGGGTGACGTTGGCTGCGTATTGCTCTGACATATCGGGCACAAACTCGATCTGCGCCACGTCTCCGACGTAGACAGGCCGCCCGTCGCGAGCGGTCAGCAGAAGGCTGGCAATCTCGGCGGGGTTGGTCAGGGTTTCACCGGCGATCAGGTCGATCTGCTGGCCACCGTCGCGCAGTGTGCCCGTGCTGAAGGCGCGGTTTGCGCTTTGCACCTTGCCCGCCAATTGTTGCAGCGTCACGCCATACAGCGCCAGCTTTTCAGGGTCGGGGGCCACGCGAATGGCCTCTTGCGCGTCACCGGTCAGATAGGTCAAGCCGACATTGTCGATCTTGGTCAACTCACCGCGCAGCGCCCGCGCCATGCGGGTGAGATCATAAGATGAGACCTCATGCCCGGGCTTGCCCGCCAAGGTCAGCGTGACAATCGCCACGTCGTTGATTCCCCGGCCCACGATCAGCGGTTCGGGAATGCCGACGGGAATCCTGTCCAGATTGGCGCGGACCTTCTCATGCACCCGCAAGATCGCCGCATCGGCCGATGTGCCCACCTCAAACCGGGCGGTGACCATCGCCGTGTCATCACGGGTTTGGGAATAGACATGCTCGACATCGTCAATGGCCTGCACGATGTTTTCCATCGGCTCGGTCACCAGTTGCACGGCATCCTCTGCCGTCAGGCCCGAGGCTTGGATATGGATATCGACCAGCGGCACCGAGATTTGTGGCTCTTCCTCGCGGGGCAGGCTGATCAAGGCAATCAGCCCCACGGCCAGCGCCGCCAGAATGATCAACGGCGTCAGGGGTGAGGTGATAAAGCCCCGCGTCAGCCACCCGGCAAGCCCAAGCGGGCGAACTGTGTCGCCTTGCTCACTCATCGCCGCTCACCACCACGTCACCAGCGTTCAGGCCGGTCAGGATACGCACCATCGCCACACCATCACGATCATGTTCCGAGCCGACGACAACGCTGCGCATCAGGGTGTCGTCGCCCTTTGCCACATGCAGAAAATCCAATCCGGCGCGGGTCATCAGGGCCGATTTCGGGACCAAAAGCGCCTGATGCTCTCCGACCGGAAGGCGCACCAGAACACGGGCATCGACATAGCGTTCGCTGAGGCCGTCCACCTCGACATCCGCAATCACGCGGCCATTTTCGATCAGCGGATAGACCTTGGCCAACGTGCCGGTGCGTGGACCGTTCGGCCCTTCGATCTGAATTTCATCGCCTTCGACAAGCGTCCCGGCATGGCGTTCCGGCACTGCCAACCGCAGGAACACCCCGCCACCGCCGATCGAGGCGATGGTCTGCCCCGGCGTGACCACTGCGCCGGCTGTCACCGGGACATCCAAAACAACGCCGTCCAACGGGGCCAGAACATCACCTTCGGTCACTTGCTGTTCGATCACCCGTCGCTCGGCGCGGGCGGCGGCGATTTCATAGGTGATCACGTTCACTTCGGTGCGCAGCGCATCCAGCCGTTGCACCGTGGCGACACCGCGTTCCTGCAATTCTTCGGCGCGGCGCAATTCGGTTTCCGCATTTTGCAGCCGCGATTCGGCAGCTTGGAGGCGGGCATCGACCGCGCCAAGCTCATAATCCAGCTTTTGATCCACCACACGGGCCAGATTGGCGCCACTTTGCACCCGGTCACCCGCGGCGACGTCCAGCATACTCAGGGTTCCGCCCAAGCGGGCGCGGGCCGGCACCCTATCGCGGGTTTCCACGCGGCCATAAACCGCCTTCCAGTCTGTAATCGTGACAGGCTCTACCGTGAATTCAGCCGCAGACACCGACCAAGCGGCACATAGGGCAGCAGCAACGGAAAAGGCCCGGATCATGGGGCGAAATTCAAACATTCTCTTGCTCCAACGGCAAAGACAGCGGCGAAACCCAATCATTCACATTCAAAAAGAAATATGTGAATGACAGGTTGGTTGACCCCAGTCAACCACGCCTGTCCTTATCGTCAAAGCGGAATCAATGCCCAGTAATCCAAGTCCAGCAATACATGCGGCAGATATTTCCCGTCATCGCCCTTCAGAGTGAACGGCGTGCCACCCTTTGTGGCGACCAACCGCAAGCGTAGCGCCCCCACACCGGGCGCAGGCGTTTCGGCCTTGTCCAGAACTTCCGACCAAGCCTTGATCGTATCACCGCTATAGCACGGATTCGCATGTGCACCTGCGTTCAGCCCGGCGATCATCTGCGCATTGGCCAGCCCGTTGAAGCTCAGGGTGCGGGCCATCGAAATCACATGCCCCCCATAGATCAGGCGGTTGCCGTCTTCGCGCAGGGTGGCGTCGAAATGCACCTTGGCCGTGTTCTGCCAAAGGCGGGTCGCCATCATATGCTCGGCCTCTTCGATGGTTACGCCATCGACATGGTCGATCACCTCGCCCACCTCGTAATCGGCCCAACGGTGCGGTTCCCCGGCCAAGGTGAAATCGTAATCGGTGAAATCAAGCCCCTCGGGGATCACCAGATCGCTGGCGTCCAGTGCGGGCTTGAGATCAGGAATGGTGGTCTCGGGTGCCGCAGCGTCCAGATCGCGTTTGCGCACCATGACCCAACGCACATAATCCAGCACGGTCTCGCCGCGCTGGTTTTCGCCCTTGGTGCGCACCCAAACGACACCGGATTTGCCGTTTGAATTCTGCTTGAGCCCGATCACCTTGCTGGTGGAGCGCAGCGTATCGCCCGGATAGACCGGCTTGAGCCAGCGGCCCTCGGCATAGCCCAAATTGGCCAGCGCGTTCAGCGATACATCGGGCACGGTTTTGCCAAACACCACGTGAAACGCCGCCAGATCATCCAGCGGGCTGGACGGCAGGCCGCAGCCGCGTGCAAACTCGTCCGACGAATACAGCGCATGGCGCGCGGGATAGAGCGCATGATATAGCGCCCGCTCTCCGCCTGACACGGTGCGCGGCACCGCGTGCGCAATCACGTCCCCAATCGAATAATCCTCGAAAAACCGGCCCGGATTTGTCTTGGCCATGATTACTGCTCTCCCAGCTTGAGATCGGGGGTATAGGTGCCGTCCACCTCTTTCACCACGGCCTGACCGCAGCGCATGACGCCATTGGCGTGATCAAAGGCATAGGTTGGGCTGCCATGCAGCGCCCACCCTTTGTTCAGCGCATCAGTCACCTTGTGACAGAACTCTGATGTGTCATCGGCAGACAGGAAGCGATACAGTTGCATTTCGGATCACCCCGGAAACGGCCAGACGCCCAGCCAGTTGTGAATCCAAGAAATCACGCCGAACATGACCAGCGTGATGACCACCAGCAGGATGTCCTTTCTGGCCGGTCCAGGCGCGGGGCGCTCCCACTCCTGCGTGCGGTTGATGACAACCACCTCCAGCACGGCCCAGGCCAGCAGCCCGCCGAACAGCACCACCGAGGCCAAATCGCCGTTCACAATCAGGTGCGCCACGGCCCAGATCTTGACCGCGGTCAGTTGCGGGTGGCGCATCTTTCCGCGCAAGCGGCCCTTGGTCGCGCTCATACCGTAGACGAAGACCGCGACCAACATCAGCAGGTTGTTCAGATGCACGGTCCATACTGGCGGATACCAAAGGTTGACGAATTCAGCACCGCGGTAGCCGATCACCATCAGCACCAAGCCAACCACGATGATCAGAGCTGCAACGCCCTTGCCCGCATTGCCCATGCCGGCACGCATGTCGGGGGCAGCACGTTTAAAGAAGTGGCCTGCACTCCACAGGATCAGGCCCAGAATAAGATATGCCATTGTCGTTTACTCCGCTGCCATGTCCTTGATTGCCTCGGCCTTGGCCAGAATGCGCTGCGCCGCAACAATGTGCAGGTTTTCCACAATCTGTCCATCGACCACGGCCACGCCTTGCCCTGCCGCGTGGCTTTCCTCGAACGCTGCGATCTGACGTTGCGCCAGATCGATTTCCGACTGTGTGGGCGCAAAGGCGGTGTTTGTCACGTCAATCTGCGCCGGGTGAATCAGTGTCTTGCCGTCAAAGCCCAGGTCACGGCCCTGTTCACATTCGGCCTTCAGCCCCTCACCATCGCGGAATCGGTTATACACCCCGTCAATTGCAACCACACCACGCGCCGCACGGGCCGCCATGACGATCATCTGCAACGAGGTCATCAACGGCAGACGATCGGCACGGGTGCGACAGCCCAGATCCTTGGTCAAATCATTGGTGCCGGCAACCAGCCCCGCCACCTGCGCATGGGCCGCGATTTCGCGGGCGTTAAACACGCTGACAGGGGTTTCCATCATCACCCAGATCGGCATGTCGGGGCCCAGCATATCGGCCAGATTGTCCACATCCGATGGCGTGTTGACCTTGGGTAGCAAGATTGCATCCGCACCCGCATCGCGCAGCGCCCGCGCATCCTCAAGGCCCCATTCCGTGGTCAAAGCGTTGATCCGCACGATTTTCGAGCGTTTGCCATAGCCACCCTGTTTCAGAGCGTTCGCCAGCGTTTCACGCGCCTGCGGCTTGGCCTCGGGCGAAACTGCATCCTCAAGGTCGAAAATGATGGCATCGCAGGGCAATGTACGCGCCTTGTCCAACGCCCGATCCTTGGAGCCGGGTATATAAAGGACCGAACGAAAAGGCCGTGTTGCGGTATCCATCTGGCAGCGCCTCCCTGATCATGCTGGAACAAACTTGCGCCGGAATGCCACTTTTTGCCCAAAAAGTTCAAGTGTTTTGTCGCCGCGGCGCAGAAAATGCCCTGCACGCGCCCCGGATTACGTCAGAGCGTCCCAGATCAACTTGGTGCCGGTTACAGCCAACAAAACATATGTAATGGCGAAAAATAGCGTTTGGGGGACCACGCGATGCGCCCATATGCCCAGCCACGCGCCCATCACCGCAAAGGGGGCCAACATCACGTCCAGCACCAAGGTTTCCATGGTGAAGATACCCAAGAAGGCGTAAGGCACAAATTTCATCATGTTCAGCGCCCAGAATACGATGACGGTGGTCGCCTGAAAGGTGGTTTTGTCCAATCGCTGCGACAGCAGATAAACAGCGGCCGGTGGCCCGCCCGCATGGCTGACAAAGCTGGTAAAGCCTGCCACCGTCCCGGCCAGAACCCCCGCCCATCCGGGCAACGGCTGCGCCGATGGACGCACCAACCCGGCCCGCAGCGCCCCCGCCAGCCGATGAAGGCCAGACAAATCCCGCCGATCAGCAGGCGCAACACATCCGGTTCCGCCATGCTGTATAAAAGGGCTCCCATCGTAACCCCCGGCACACACCCCAGCAAAAGCCGCCGCGCGTCACGCCAGTTCCAGCGCCGCCAATAAGGCCGCAGGGTCGACACGTCGATCAACATCAGCAGCGGCAACATGATACCAAGGGCCTGCCCCGGCTCGATCACCAGTGCCAGAATCGACGCGCTGGCAAAGGCCGCGCCCGACCCGAAGCCGCCCTTTGATATCCCCGCAAAGACCACTGCGGGCAGTGCAACAGCAAAAACTGCCGGGTCTGGCAAAATCATGGCAATTGGCCCTAACTCCCTGTTTCCACGCAGTGTTAGCGCGCGTCATGATCCAGCGCCAGCATGACTTCGCCCCAGCGCTGCATCGCGGCACTCTTGCGTGTGCGCCAAATTGGGACTACCCCAAACGCGAAATTCCAACCGACCGGAGATACATCCAATGGCCAGACCCAAGATTGCCCTCATCGGCGCAGGACAGATCGGCGGCACGCTTGCTCACCTCGCCGCCATGAAGGAACTGGGCGACGTCGTCCTGTTCGACATTGCCGAAGGCACCCCCGAAGGCAAGGCGCTTGATATCGCTGAATCCGGCCCCTCGGAAGGGTTTGACGCACGCCTGAAAGGCACGCAGGACTATGCCGATATTGCCGGGGCCGATGTCTGCATCGTGACCGCCGGTGTGCCGCGCAAGCCGGGCATGAGCCGCGATGACCTGCTGGGCATCAACCTGAAGGTCATGAAATCTGTCGGCGAAGGCATCCGCGACAACGCGCCGGACGCCTTTGTGATCTGCATCACCAACCCGCTGGACGCGATGGTTTGGGCGTTGCAGAAATTCTCGGGCCTGCCCGCAGAAAAAGTCTGCGGCATGGCCGGTGTGCTGGACAGCGCGCGCTTCCGCCACTTCCTTAGCCTTGAATTCGACGTGTCGATGAAAGATGTCACCGCATTCGTTCTGGGCGGCCATGGCGATACGATGGTTCCGCTGACCCGGTATTCCACCGTTGCGGGCATCCCGCTGCCCGATCTGGTGAAAATGGGCTGGACCACGCAGGACAAGCTGGACGCCATCGTTCAGCGCACGCGTGACGGCGGTGCCGAAATCGTCGGCCTGCTGAAAACCGGCTCGGCGTTCTATGCCCCGGCCACCAGCGCCATCGAAATGGCCGAAGCCTATTTGAAAGATCAAAAGCGCCTGCTGCCCTGCGCGGCCTATTGCGATGGTGAATATGGCCTGAACGGGTTCTACGTCGGTGTGCCCACCGTGATCGGTGCGGGTGGTATCGAGCGTGTGGTCGACATCTCGTTGACCAAAGACGAACAGGCGATGTTCGACAGTTCGGTCAAAGCCGTCAAAGGCTTGGTCGAGGCGTGCCAAGGCATCGACAACTCGCTGGCCTGACCCGGCATCACAAGGATATCTAGTAAAACGGCGTCACTTGCGTGGCGCCGTTTTTTTGTGGGTCGCGGGATGACGCTGCCCGTGATGATTCTGGAAAATATGCACTTTTTATTATATTTTAAATTTGTGATCACACGATTTGAAGCTGTGATCACAAATGTTCGAAAATCCCCAAAATCCTCTGCAATACGTAAAAACTTCTTCCCGCATGTCCAAATAATATGACACACAGGTTGCAATCGTAGCAAAACGGGACAGTTTCATGAATATCCATGAGTATCAGGCGAAAGCTCTGCTTCGCTCCTACGGCGCCCCGGTCTCGGATGGCCGTGTCGTGCTGCGCGCCGAAGAAGCCAAAACCGCCGCTGGCGAAATGGACGGCCCCCTTTGGGTGGTCAAGGCGCAGATCCACGCGGGTGGCCGCGGCAAGGGCAGCTTTAAAGAGGCCCGCGCCGGAGAAGCCGGTGGCGTGCGTCTGGCCAAATCAGTCGAAGAAGCCGCCGAAGAAGCCAAGCGGATGCTGGGCTCAACGCTGGTGACCAAACAAACCGGCCCCGCCGGTAAACAGGTCAACCGCATCTATATCGAAGACGGCTCGGACATCGAAAAAGAATTCTACCTCGCCCTGCTGGTCGACCGTCAGACATCGCGCGTGTCGTTCGTTGCCTCGACCGAAGGCGGCATGGATATCGAAGAAGTCGCCGAAAGCACCCCGGAAAAGATCCTCAGCTTCTCGGTTGATCCGGCCACCGGCTATCAGCCGTTCCATGGCCGCCGCATCGCGTTCATGCTGGGCCTTGAAGGCGCGCAGGTAAAACAATGCGTCAAGCTGATGGGCATTCTCTATAAGCTGTTCCTTGAAAAAGACATGGAAATGCTTGAGATTAATCCGCTGATCATTTCCGACAAGGGCGATCTGAAATGCCTTGACGCCAAGATGGGTTTTGACGGCAACGCGGTCTACCGCCACTCCGATGTCGCCGAACTGCGCGACACCACCGAAGAAGACCCCAAAGAGCTGGAAGCGTCGAAATACGACCTCAACTACATCGCTCTGGACGGTGAAATCGGCTGCATGGTGAACGGCGCGGGCCTTGCGATGGCGACCATGGACATCATCAAGCTGTATGGCGCGGAACCGGCCAACTTTCTTGACGTGGGCGGTGGCGCCACCAAGGAAAAAGTAACCGAGGCGTTCAAGATCATCACCTCGGACCCGCAGGTCAAAGGCATTCTGGTCAACATCTTTGGCGGCATCATGCGCTGCGACGTGATCGCCGAAGGCGTCATTGCCGCGGTCAAAGAGGTGGGCCTGAAGGTGCCGCTGGTTGTGCGTCTGGAAGGCACCAACGTCGAAAAAGGCAAGGAAATCATCTCGAATTCCGGCCTCGACGTGATCGCCGCCGACGACCTGAAAGACGGCGCCGAGAAGATCGTAAAGGCCGTCAAAGGCTGACCGTAGGGTGCGCATTCACTGCGCACCTTCCCCGGAATTTCCAAAGGAGAACGCCAAGATGGCAGTCCTCATCGACGAAAACACCAAAGTGATCTGTCAGGGCCTTACCGGCTCGCAGGGCACATTCCACACCGAACAGGCCATCGCCTACGGCACCAAGATGGTCGGCGGGGTCACACCCGGCAAAGGCGGTCAGACGCATCTTGATCTGCCGGTGTTCAACTCGGTCCACGAGGCCAAGCACGAAACGCAGGCGAACGCCTCGGTGATCTACGTGCCACCGCCGTTTGCCGCCGACAGTATCCTCGAAGCAATCGACGCCGAGATGGAGGTGATCGTCTGCATCACCGAAGGTATCCCGGTTCTGGACATGATGCGCGTCAAGCGCGCGCTGGAAACCTCAAACTCCACGCTGATCGGGCCGAACTGCCCCGGTGTCATCACGCCCGACGCCTGCAAGATCGGCATCATGCCCGGTCACATTCACAAGCGCGGGTCGTGCGGCGTTGTCTCACGCTCGGGCACGCTGACCTACGAGGCGGTCAAGCAGACCACCGATGTGGGTCTTGGCCAGTCCACCTGCGTCGGCATCGGCGGCGACCCGATCAAAGGCACCGAACATATCGACGTTCTGGAATGGTTCCTTGCCGATGACGAGACCGAGTCGATCATCATGATTGGTGAAATCGGCGGTTCGGCCGAAGAAGAGGCCGCGCAATTCCTTGCCGATGAGCGCAAGAAAGGCCGCTGGAAACCCACCGCTGGCTTTATCGCGGGCCGCACCGCGCCTCCGGGCCGTCGCATGGGCCACGCCGGTGCCATCGTCGCCGGTGGCAAGGGCGGCGCCGACGACAAGATCGAGGCGATGAAATCCGCCGGGATCGTTGTCGCCGACAGCCCCGCCACCTTGGGCGAAGCCGTGCTCAAGGCGATTGGGTAAGCTCGTTGTCATACGGACACTTGATACCTTCGAGGAATTCGCCCCGCACGGTGATGCGCCAAGAGCATTGCCTCGCAACCACCGTGCGGTGGCTCTCTGCAAGTGCGTTCTTCCTGCTTGCAGGCGCTTGTAAGGCAGTGACTTCGGAAAGTATCGAGACAGCCATCCGGGCCTGCACGGAAGCTGGCACGTCCGTGGAAACCCGGTTCATGCAGCTTGACGAGTCAGGTTGGGTCCATTTGACCGATGACAAAAGTGCTCGCGCCCTTTCGGCAATGGAAACCGTGGCGTCGTATGGCGGCACTGAGTTCAGGCCCGCCGAGGGCACGCTCGCGGATTTCTTCGACGCTCAACGCAAAACTCCGCTAAAGCTCCGCTTTGCCGCAGGCCAGCGGGTGACACAGACCGAATTGAGCGCAGCACTCGAAAGCCGATCCGCTCGCTTTGCCCTTCAGCATTCTTCTCCACCGGCCTCGCTTGACGTTGAGGTCGTGACATTCCCGGATGGCAGCTTGGTCATGAAATGCAGCCTGGCTGCTACGGGAAATCTGGATAGCGGCGATGCGCGCGCGCTTCTTGCCTCGCAGGCGATGGCCGTTGTGCGAGATGAAACCGAGCAAACCTCGTTCGGGGCCACACGGCACAATCTCCGGCTCGAAGCTGAGTCGCCCGAAATCGATGCATCAATTGAATTCTACGACTTCACGGAGGCCACCGAACTCCATACATTCTTCAACGAGCGTGGAGTTGACAACACGCTTACATCTCTCATGAGCACGGGGCTTCATCCTGTGCCGAGCGAGGCATCACAATGACCGACCAATCCCCCAACGACCAGTTCCACGCCTCCAGCTTCATGCAGGGGCACAATGCGGAATATCTTGAACAGCTTTACGCGCGCTACGCAAACGACCCGAACGCGGTCGACGAGGCGTGGCAGGCGTTTTTCCGCGAGCTTGGGGATGGCGAAACGGATGTCAAGAAAGAGGCCGCGGGGCCAAGCTGGGCGCGCGCCGATTGGCCGCCGATGCCCAATGACGATCTGACCAGCGCCCTGACCGGCGAATGGCCTGCCGAACTGGAAACACAGAAGGCCGGCGACAAGATCAAGCAGAAAGCTTCCGAAAAGGGCATCGAAGTCTCCGACGAGGCGGTAAAACGCGCCGTTCTGGATTCCGTGCGCGCCTTGATGCTGATCCGCGCCTACCGCATCCGTGGCCATCTGATCGCCGAGCTGGACCCGCTTGGCCTGCGGGATCATGGCGCCCGCCCCGAGCTTGATCCGAAATCCTACGGCTTCACCGAGTCGGATATGGACCGCCCGATTTTCATCGACAACGTTCTGGGCCTTCAGGTCGCGTCGATCCGGGAAATCCTTGATATCGTCAAACGCACCTATTGCGGCACCTTTGCCCTGCAATACATGCACATTTCCGATCCCGAACAGGCCGGTTGGCTGAAGGAACGGATCGAAGGCTATGATAAGGAAATCACCTTTACCCGCGAAGGCCGCAAGGCCATTTTGAACAAGCTGGTCGAGGCTGAAGGCTTCGAGAAATACCTGCACGTCAAATATATGGGCACCAAACGCTTTGGCCTTGATGGCGGCGAAAGCCTGATCCCCGCGATGGAGCAGATCATCAAGCGTGGTGGCGGCCTTGGCGTCAAAGAGATCGTCATCGGCATGCCGCACCGCGGCCGCCTGTCGGTGCTGGCCAACGTGATGGGCAAACCCTACCGCGCGATCTTTAACGAATTTCAGGGGGGTAGCTTCAAACCCGAAGACGTGGACGGCTCGGGCGATGTGAAATACCACCTCGGGGCGTCAAGCGACCGGGAATTCGACGGCAACAAGGTGCACCTGTCGCTGACCGCGAACCCCTCGCACCTTGAGGCGGTGAACCCGGTGGTTCTGGGCAAGGTCCGCGCCAAGCAGGACCAGTTTAACGACGACGAACGCACCAGCGTTCTTCCGGTGTTGCTGCACGGCGATGCGGCCTTTGCCGGTCAGGGCGTCGTGGCGGAATGCTTTGGCCTGTCGGGGCTGAAAGGCCATAAAACCGGCGGCACCATGCATATCGTGGTTAACAACCAGATCGGCTTTACCACCGCGCCGCATTTCTCGCGCTCCTCGCCCTACCCCACGGACATCGCGCTGATGGTCGAGGCACCCATTTTCCACGTCAACGGCGACGACCCCGAAGCGGTTGTTCACGCCGCCAAGGTGGCCACGGAATTCCGCCAGAAGTTCCAAAAAGACGTGGTAATCGACATCATCTGTTACCGCCGGTTCGGCCATAACGAGGGCGACGAGCCCATGTTCACGAACCCGGTGATGTACAACAAGATCAAGAAGCAAAAGACCACACTCAGCCTTTATACCGAACGGCTTGTCAAAGACGGTCTGATTCCCGAAGGCGAGATTGACGATATGAAGGCCGCCTTCCAATCGTATCTGGCCGACGAGTTCGAAGCGGGCAAGGAATACCGCCCCAACAAGGCCGACTGGCTGGATGGCAAGTGGTCGCACCTTGACCGCAAGGACGAGGATTATCAGCGCGGCGAAACCTCCATCCCGCCCGAAACGATGGAAGACATCGGCCGCGCCCTGACCACCGCCCCGGAAGGGTTTCCTCTGCACAAGACCGTTGGTCGCCTGCTGGACGCTAAGAAGAAAATGTTCGAAACCGGCGAAGGCTTTGATTGGGCCACCGCCGAGGCGCTGGCCTTCGGCTCACTCCAGCTGGAAGGATACCCCGTGCGCCTTTCCGGTCAGGACAGCAGCCGCGGCACCTTCAGCCAACGCCATTCGGCCTTTATCAACCAAGACACCGAAGAGCGTTACTTTCCGCTTAACCACATCCGCGAGGGTCAAGCCCGCTACGAAGTCATCGATTCGATGCTCAGCGAATACGCGGTTCTTGGGTTCGAATATGGCTACAGCCTTGCCGAACCCAACGCCTTGACCCTGTGGGAGGCCCAGTTCGGCGACTTTGCCAACGGCGCGCAAATCATGTTCGACCAGTTCATCAGTTCGGGCGAATCCAAATGGCTGCGCATGTCAGGCCTCGTGTGCCTGCTGCCGCATGGATACGAAGGACAGGGCCCCGAACACTCTTCGGCGCGTCTGGAACGCTTCCTCACGATGTGTGGCGGCGACAATTGGATCGTGGCCAACTGCACCACACCGGCCAACTATTTCCACATCCTGCGCCGCCAGCTGCACCGCACCTATCGCAAACCGCTGATCATGATGACGCCCAAATCTTTGCTGCGTCACAAGATGGCCGTTTCGAAAACCGAAGAGTTCACCACCGGCTCAAGCTTTCACCGGGTGCTGTGGGACGATGCGCAATACGGCAACTCGGACACGCAACTGAAACCTGACGATCAGATCAAGCGCGTGGTGCTGTGTTCTGGCAAGGTGTATTACGACCTTCTGGAAGAGCGCGACAAGCGCGGCATCGACGATGTCTACCTGTTGCGCGTCGAACAGTTTTATCCGTTCCCGGCCATGTCCATGGTCAAGGAACTGGAACGCTTCAAACAGGCCGAAATGGTCTGGTGTCAGGAAGAGCCGAAAAATCAGGGCGCGTGGTTCTTTATTGAGCCGAATATCGAATGGGTTCTGCAACGCATCAACGCCAAGCACACCCGCCCCACCTATGCTGGCCGCGCGGCCGCCGCGTCGCCCGCCACGGGCCTCGCGTCTCAACACAAAGCACAACAAGAGGCGCTGGTCGAAGCCGCGCTGACCATCGAAGGGAAATAACGCATGTCTACCGAAGTTCGCGTCCCCACGCTCGGCGAATCCGTGACCGAGGCCACCGTCGCCACTTGGTTCAAGAAACCCGGCGATCCCGTCGCCGCCGACGAAATGCTGTGTGAGCTGGAAACCGACAAAGTCACCGTCGAAGTGCCCTCACCCGCCGCAGGCACCCTTGGCGAAATCGTCGCCGGTGAAGGCGAAACCGTAGGCGTCGACGCCCTGTTGGCGACGATTTCCGAAGGCGCAGGTGCCAAATCGGACGATGCCGATGACAGCGCCGAACAAGACAAGACCCAACCCGCCGCGTCGGAAAGCAACGGCGACAAAGGCAATGTCGATGTGATGGTGCCCACGCTTGGCGAAAGCGTCTCCGAGGCCACGGTCTCTACTTGGTTCAAAAAGGTTGGCGACAGCGTCTCTCAGGACGAAATGCTGTGTGAGCTGGAAACCGACAAAGTCTCGGTCGAAGTCCCCTCGCCCGCCGCTGGCACGATCTGCGATATCCTTGCTCAGGAAGGCGATACCGTGCAGGCAGGTGGCAAGATCGCCGTGCTCTCGGGCTCGGCGGATGGCACGATCACGCCCGACAAACGCCCCGAGCCCGCCGATGACGACAGCGCCCCCGAAGGCGGCAAGGAAACTCAAAGCGCACAGGGTGGCGACATCGAACACGCCCCATCGGCCAAAAAGGCAATGGCTGAAAAAGGCCTCTCTGCCGATCAGGTCCAAGGCTCGGGTCGCGATGGCCGGATCATGAAAGAAGACGTGGCCAAGGCTGCCTCGGCCGCTACATCCGCCCCCGCCGCATCGGCCCAACCGGCACAAGCCCCCCGTGCCCCGGTCAGCGCAGATGACGCCGCGCGCGAGGAACGGGTCAAGATGACCCGCCTACGCCAGACCATCGCCAAGCGCCTCAAAGACAGCCAAAACACCGCCGCCATGCTCACCACCTATAACGAGGTGGACATGACCGAGGTGATGGCGCTCCGCAATGAATACAAAGACGAGTTTCTCAAGAAACACGGCGTCAAGCTGGGCTTCATGTCCTTCTTCACCAAGGCCTGCTGCCACGCCTTGAAAGAAGTCCCCGAGGTCAACGCCGAAATCGACGGCACCGATATCGTCTACAAGAACTTCGTGCATATGGGCATCGCCGCTGGCACCCCCACCGGCCTCGTGGTGCCGGTGATCCGCGACACCGACGCGATGTCATTCGCCGCGATCGAAAAAGCCATTGCCGAAAAAGGCGCGCGGGCGCGTGACGGGAAACTGTCGATGGCCGAAATGCAGGGCGGCACGTTCACCATCTCCAACGGTGGCGTCTACGGCTCGCTGATGTCCTCGCCCATCCTCAACCCGCCGCAATCGGGGATTCTGGGGATGCACAAGATCCAGCAACGCCCGATGGTGGTGAACGGCGAGATCAAGGCCCGCCCGATGATGTATTTGGCCCTTTCCTACGATCACCGCATCGTCGACGGCAAAGGCGCGGTCACCTTCCTCGTCCGGGTGAAAGAGGCGCTGGAAGATCCGCGGCGGTTGTTGATGGATTTGTAACGGGAATAGTGGGTTTCAAACCCACCACCTGTGGGGACCGTTTTCAAAGGAGTTTAAAGATATGCGCACAACGATAATTGGCTTGGCGCTCCTTGTCCTGTCTGCTTGCAATCCAACGACAGCCGCACTTGTAAGCGGACAACCCAATGCAGCACTGGACTTGGCTGCCGGAAGTGGAGCGGTGCAAAGAGATCAAAACGGCCAAGTGACTTTTCGCTATGTTTTTGCTGAGAACCACCTGAATGGGTTGGTCGAACCTGATCTTCAAGAAGAGACACGGCTAAATTTTATTGGGCAATTCGTCGCTGAAAGAAATATTTGCCCCACGGGCTGGAAGATTGATAACAAGTCAGACGTATCAAACAGTCTATTGTACGAGGGCTCTTGCAGAGGCTAAGTCCATGACATCTGGTGTTGCCTTTCAAGCGGCTCCCGCACCAGTGACGAGACTACAGTGGCCTTGGTCATGAGTTTCGGGCCGATCAGGAAAATCGGTCAACGGCTACGTAATTGGTGGCAGGGCGAGTTTATAGGTGAGAAGTATGAGGGACTATTCTTCATTGGTTTCGAGAGACATTGGGCCGCGCGGGCAGCACGCAGGGTTTGGCAATTCTGGAAAGAAGAATGGGAATGGATTGTTGGTACACTTCTAGCGATAGCCGCTTTATTCGTCGCACTATGAAGAAATGAGCATCGTCAAATGACCCCCGAACTCACCGCCCTCACCCTCGCCGCCCTGCTACAGGTCGTTCAATACGTCCTCTACGCCGTGCCCGCGAACCTCGAACTTGGGCCGGGCTACACCATGTCCGCGCGTGATCGCGAGCCTTCAAAGCAAATGTCCGAACGCACAGCCCGCCTTGGCCGTGCGCTCAACAATCACTTCGAGGGGCTGATCCTCTTCAGCATCGCCTGCGTGGTCCTCACGCTTGCCGAAAAATCTAGCCCCCTCACCGCCGCGCTCGCCTTCACCTATCTCGGCGCGCGCGTCCTCTACATCCCCGCCTACGCCTTCGGCTGGCGTCCAGGCCGCTCGTTGATCTGGGCTGTGGGCTTTCTGGCCACCACGCTTATGCTTCTGGTGGCCCTGCTATGATCTTCATTGTTCCAAAAATACTCCGGGGGAGTCGCCCATCGGGCGACGGGGGCAGTGCCCCCAAACCCGCTCAACCGAAAGGATACCCTTATGGCAAATTATGACGTCATCGTCATCGGCTCCGGTCCCGGAGGCTATGTCGCCGCCATCCGCTGCGCGCAGCTTGGCCTGAAAACCGCCTGCGTCGAAGGCCGCGACACATTGGGTGGCACCTGCCTCAACGTCGGCTGTATCCCATCCAAGGCTCTGCTGCATGCCAGCCACCAGTTGCACGAGGCCGAGCATAATTTCGCCAAGATGGGCCTCAAGGGAAAATCACCGTCCGTCGACTGGAAACAGATGCTGGCCTACAAGGATGATGTCATCGGCCAGAACACCAAGGGCATTGAATTCCTGTTCAAAAAGAACAAGATCGACTGGCTCAAAGGCTGGGGCACGATCCCCGAAAAGGGCAGGGTCAAGGTCGGTGACGATGTTCACGAAGCCAAGAACATCATCATCGCCACCGGCTCTGACTCCTCGTCTCTGCCCGGCGTCGAGGTGGATGAGAAAACCGTTGTCACCTCCACCGGGGCGCTGGAACTGTCCAAAATCCCCAAAAAAATGGTAGTGATCGGCGCAGGCGTGATCGGACTCGAACTCGGCTCGGTCTATTCCCGTCTCGGAACCGAGGTCACGGTCGTTGAATTCCTCGATCACATCACCCCCGGCATGGATGGTGAGGTGCAAAAGCAATTCCAGAAACTGCTGAAAAAGCAGGGGCTTGAATTTGTGATGGGCGCGGCCGTGCAATCTGTCGAGACGATGAAAACCAAGGCCAAAGTGCATTACAAACTGCGCAAAGACGACAGTGAACACACGCTTGACGCCGATACCGTGCTGGTCGCCACGGGCCGCAAACCCTTCACCGATGGCCTTGGCCTCGACGCGCTTGGCGTCAAGATGTCCGAACGTGGCCAGATCGAAACCGATGATCAATGGCGCACCAATGTCGAAGGCCTCTATGCCATCGGCGATGCCATCGCCGGCCCGATGCTGGCCCACAAGGCCGAGGATGAAGGCATGGCCGCCGCCGAAGTGATTGCCGGCAAACATGGTCATGTGAACTATGGCGTCATTCCCGGCGTGATCTACACCCACCCCGAGGTCGCCAGCGTCGGCCAGACCGAGGAAGAGCTCAAAGACGCCGACCGCGCCTACAAAGTCGGCAAGTTTTCCTTCATGGGCAATGGTCGGGCCAAGGCCAACTTTGCCGCAGATGGGTTTGTCAAAATCCTTGCCGACAAGGACACCGACAGGATCCTTGGTGCGCATATCATTGGCCCGATGGCCGGTGACCTGATCCATGAAATCTGTGTGGCGATGGAGTTTGGCGCGTCAGCCGAGGATCTGGCCCTCACCTGTCACGCCCACCCAACCTATTCCGAAGCGGTGCGCGAGGCGGCCTTGGCCTGCGGTGACGGCGCAATCCACGCCTGATCAGCGTAGCACCGCGAGGCGCGTACGCCAGAGCGCGACGAGCACCGCAATCAAACCGGAAAGGCGGGCCAATCGGGCCGCCTTTTCAACTTACCACAGCGTCTTGATCGCCCGGTCCATCCACGCCGTATCGTAATCGCTGCCGCCTTCCTCGCCGCGCGTCTGTTCGGCCAATATCTCGCCCATCGTCGGCAGGCCCTTGCTGTCGTCGCGCTCCCACAGGCCCGATCGCATCGTGGCGCGGGCGCATTGGGCGTAAACCTCGCCGATCTTGATCACGATCACAGTGGTCGGTCGTTTGCCTTGGCGATTGAACATGGCGCGCACTTGCTCATCCGCCGTTACCCGCGCTTGCCCGTTGATCCGGACAACTGTGTCCGATCCTGACACCATGAACAGCAGCGAAATCCGCCCATCACTGACGATGTTGCGCAGCGTATCCAGCCGGTTATTGCCACGCCAATCGGGCAGGGCCAGCGTTTGCGGGTCCAGTTCGGTCACCACCGGCCCATCCTCGCCGCGCGGGCTGCCATCGGTGCCAGCGGGGCCGACAGTGGACAGGATGCAATACCGCGATTTGGCGATCCACTTGCGATAAAGCGGGGTCAGGCGCGTCGCGACTTTGCGCACACTCGCCACGCTCGGGGCCGGATAAAGCGCTTCAAGATCGGCAATCTCGCGGATATAGTCAACTTTCGGGGTCAAATCCCGCCTCCTGCATCAGTGCGGTCGAGGCGGTTTCCACCTTAGCTTCCAACTCGCGCATGAACTGCCGTCGGTCCTGCCCCGCCGGGATGCGCGGCAAAAACTCGACAATCGCCGTGCCGGGTTTACGCATGATGCCTTTGCGCGGCCAAAACAAGCCCACATTGGCCGCGACTGGCACGCAATCTTGGCCCAGTTCGTCATACAGCACACCCGTGCCCACCTTGTAGGGCGCCTTGACGCCGGGTGCGATGCGGGTGCCCTGCGGGTAGATGATCAACTGTCCCGGCTCCTGTCGGCCCTTACCCACGTCCGAAACCATCTTTTTGATCGCCAGACTGCGCTTGCCCCGGTCCACCGGGACACAGCCAATTTTCAGCGCGTATTGCCCGATCACCGGCGCCCACATCAATTCACGCTTCATGATGAACTTGCCCGCAGGCACCGCGCCGAAAATCAGCACGATATCCAGAAACGATTGATGCTTGGCCGCGATCAAAACCTCGTCGGTGGGCGGCGTGCCGCGCACTTCGGTGTGCAATCCAACCATCCAGCCCGCGGTCCAGCGCACCCAACGGCACCATGAATGGCAGGCCGCCTGCGCGCCCCGGCGACTGACCACTGCCCAAGGGAAAAACAAGATCCCTATGATCCCCATCATCGCATAGATGTTGATCACAAAGATCAGCGAACGCACCCACTGCACGGCGTGGCTCATGGCATGTCCTTCAAGGTCTTGATGGCCGCCGCGCGGGTTGCGGCAAAGGCCACTGTCGCCGCAAGGGGCGGGATCAGCAGCGGCCAGACCCAATGCCAGCCCTGAAAACCAAGCCCGGTCAGAAATCCACCTTCGGCCTGTGCAGATGGCAACAGCAGGATCGCCGCACAGCCCAGCACCATACCAACGGCAGCACCGGTCAGCGCCCGCAAGGTAAAGCGGCGCACAAAGGCCCGCGCAATATAGGCGTCGCGCGCTCCCACCAGCCGCAGAACGCTGATCACCTGCGCATTCGCTGCCAGTGCGGCATTGGCCGCCAGCGTGATCATCGCCGCCGTCGCAGCACCGATCAGCGACAGTGACACCCATCCCAACAGCCGCAACCGTCCGGCCGCATCGGTCAGCGGGCGGCGCCAGCGTGTGTGATCGTCCAGCACAGCGCCCGGCACCTCGGCAGACAGGCGCAGCCGCAAGCCCTGTGGATCAAACCCTTCGGCATCTTCGATCACCTCGATCAACTGCGGAATGGGCAAGGTCTCAACTGGCAGATCGGGGCCGAACCACGGCTCAAGCAGGGCGCGCTGTTCGTCCGTGTTCAGCGCGCGTGCCTCGGCGACACCGCGTGTGCTGTTCAGCAGTTTCAAGGCGGCATCGGTCTGTGCCGCCAACTGTCCCTCGGGCGCTGAAATGCGCACGGTCGAACTGCGCGCCAATTCGTCCCCCCAACGGTCGGCCAATCGCCCGGTGGCCAGCGACAGCGCCAGTGCGAACACTGCCAGAAACGCCATTGCGGCCGCGCTGAACAAGGTCAGTTGCGCGGTGAACCCAGTGGGCGGCACAACCCGATCGGCCTGCGCATCGCCGACCACCAACTCCCCTAGTCTGGCCAGATTAGGCGTCACAGATCGGCCCCCGCGAAATGGAGCCGCCGGTTGGAAATCCGCAGCACACGGGCCTGAACATGCGCCTTGGCGGCGCGGATCAGGGCAAGGTCATGGGTGGCGATCATGATGGTTTTTCCCATGCGGTTCAACTCGACCAGAAGGCGCAGGAGGCGTTGCGACATGTCCCAATCCACATTGCCCGTAGGCTCATCGGCCAAGACGACATCGGGCGACATGATGATCGCGCGGGCCAGCGCCGCACGCTGACGTTCGCCCCCAGACAATTCCGGCGGGCGGGCCCCGGCGCGGGACTTGAGCCCCACCCAAGTCGTCAGTTCCTTCAAATTCGCGCCTTCAGTTAGCAAATCGCGGCCCGAAACCATCAAAGGCAGGGCAATATTGTCGGACACGCTTAGGTGATCCAGAAACTGGCAATCTTGATGCACAACGCCGATGCGGCGCCGGGTCATCGCGATGTCGTCGCGGTCCATCCCGCGCACATCCGTCCCGAACAGCCGCACATCCCCCGCTGTCGGCAACAAAGCCCCATAGAACAGCTTGAGCAGAGTGGTCTTGCCCGCACCCGACGGGCCGGTCAGAAAATGGAACGATCCGGGCTGAAGCTGCAGCGACACATCGCTCAGCAGCTCACCCCCACCGTAACTGTAGGCTACGTTATCCAGCTCGATCAAACCCGTTCCCTCATGCACATGATGCTGGCCTTAAATGCCTTACGGAACACAGTTGTGCAATGATTACAGGCCCGATTTGCTTTGCCCTTTCGCAACAGAACGTTACCGCCTATTGTACCAACACGAGGAAACAGGCGGATACCGCTGGCAGGCGACAGGTGGCAACATGAGGCTGACTTGCCCAAATTGCGGGGCGCAATACGAAGTGCCCGACGAAGTGATCCCGGAAACCGGGCGTGATGTGCAGTGCTCCAATTGCGGTGACACGTGGTTTCAGCATCATCCCGATCATCTAGCGTCCAAGGACGAACCATCGCCGGACACCGCCGAACACCCCAAAGGTGACACCAGCGCAAGTGGTCAGGACTATGACGCAGACGCAGACGCAGATTATGATGTCATCCCCGAAGGCCAAGACGATCAAAACGGTCACCCGGCGGAAACCGACGACAGCCATACATCGTCCGAGGATGGGCCAGACATCTCGGACGACCACGGGGACGAAGACGACCAAAACGAAACCACACCCACCGAAGGCACACAGCGCCGCGAGCTTGACCCAGCCATTCGTGATCTTTTGCGCGAAGAGGCAGAACGCGAACAAAAGGCCCGCGCGGCGGATAGCGGCAGTCTAGAGACCCAGACCGAAATGGGCCTTGAAGATAGCGGCGAAGATCAACGCACCCGCGAAGCCCGCGAACGCATGGCGCGACTGCGCGGCCTAGACGCCGAGGAAACGCCTCCAAGCGATCCGCAGCCGTCGGATACAGGCCCCCAAGATCCAGCCCAAGAAGACGACAGCCGCGCTGATATAGACCCAGAGTCGCGTCGCAACTTGTTGCCGGATATCGACGAAATCAATTCCTCGCTCGACTCTGATCCAACCCCTCGGCCGGAAGCCGCCGTCGCACGCGATGCTGTCTTACAAACCGCACCAAGAAAATCCGGCGGGTTTCGACGTGGTTTTGTTCTGACGGTCCTTTTGTTCGCGGCTTTGACGCTGATTTACGTGTTTGCCCCACAGATTGCAGGACTGCACCCCACGCTTGAAGCTCCGATGGTAAGCTATGTGACCACCATAGACAGCCTGCGCAGCCTGCTGAATGACGCGGTCGCGTCTTTCATGGAGTAAAACGGAAAAACCCAATAGGGCCGCGCAAGGCGGTTTTCAGGCTCAGAACCGATCCAGAAGTCTTTTGAGATAATCCAGTTCGATGTCAGGCCGCTCGCCATCCCCTGACCGGCGGCGGATTTCATCAAGCAGTTCGCGTGCGCGGCGATAGATATCTTCGCCTTGCAACAGCGAATCCTGGGTGCCCACCTGATTGCCATCGCCCGAACGGCGACCCAACGGGTCGGATTGCTGCTGACCCGGCTGGCCGCGCGCCTGCCCCTGTCCGCCTTGTTGTTCGCGGTTGGATTCGGCCATGGCCTCGCCCAGATTGCGCATCCCGTCGCGCAGCGCTTCCATCGCCTCTGACTGGCGATCCAAGGCTTCCGGCAGGTCATCGCCGCGCAGTGCCTCTTCCGCCCCTTCCATCGCCCGTTCGGCCTGTTCCAGCGCCTCGCGCGCGGCATCGCCTGCTTCGGTGCCACCACCGGGCAGACCGCCGCGCTGGCGCTCCAACTCGCGGCGCAAGGCCTCTTGACGGTCGGCCAGATCACCGCCCGCACCATTCCCGCGCTCGGCTTGCTCTTGTCCGGGTTGGCCGCCTTGTTCGCCCGGCTGGCCGGGTTGTCCGCCCTGTCCTTGGCCCTGCTGGCCTTGTTGCTCATGGCCTTGGCCACGACCCTGCCCGCCGTTGCGGCCTTCGTTGCCCTGCCGCTCACCGGTTTGGGCGTCGGGGTTGAACTGTTCTTGCAGATCGCGGAATGCCTCATCCGACAGGCCCTGCTGATCTCGCAGGGTCTCGGCCAGACCTTCCATCGCTTGCTGGCCAGGGTTCTGGCCCTGCTGACCGCCTTGGCCTTCGGTGACGCGCATGTTTTCCATCATCTGCTGGAACTCTTCCAAGGCTTGCTCGGCCTCGGCCATGCGCCCCTGTTCCATCAACTCTTGGATGCGATCCATCATGTCCTGCAAATCCTGCTGGGTCATGCGCATCATGTCCTGATCCATCTCACCTTGCTGAGGATCGCCGCCCTCTTGCTGCTCGCGCTGCGCCTGTTGCATTTTCTGGCGCATGTAATCATCCGTCGCCTGACGCAACTCTTGCATCAGGCGGTCGATTTCCTCCTGACTGGCACCATTTTTCATGGCTTCACTCAGCCGTTCTTGGGCCGCGCGCATCCGCTCCAGCGCGTCACCGATATCGCCTTCTTCCAGCGTCAGCGCCAGATCCCACAAGGCCTGGGCGATCTGATCCCGCGCCGGATCATCGAAACTGTCCGTCTGCACCAAGGTTTCCAGCCGCCGCAGGATGACTCGCAGTTTCAGGTAGTCCGCTTCACGCCGAAACAATCCGTCCTCCGGCTTGTAAGACACCGCGCGCAGCACTTGTGTGACCCGCGTGGCATTGTCCTTGGACCATAGCAAATCGCGCCGCTGCTCGATCACCGCCGCCGCCAGCGGATCGAAAAACCGCCGGGCCGGCAAGGCCATAGCGCGCGGGGCAGTTTGGCCCGTGTTGCCAGCGGCATCTTCGACCTCCACCTGCAACGTCACCGGCAAATGCGCCCATGGATGCTGTGACAGGTTTTCAATCAGGGCCTCGGTGAAATCGGCCCGGTCGCCGGTGATGGGCATCGGAAGATCCAACTCGATCGGGCTGTGCGGCTCGGGCGCGGTCGCCAATCCGTAACGGCGGTCAACGGCGTCCATATCCAGTCGGAACGTGGCCGTGCCAGCCGTCACACCATAATCGTCGGTGGCGCGGAAAGGCTGGCTCATCTGACCGTCAAAGGTGGTTTCGCGCCCGTCTTCCAAAAGCTCAACGCTTGGCGGCAGATCATCCTGTGCCGTGATGTCCCAGCTTTGTCCGCCGGGGCCGTTGATCTGTAAAACACCAGACTGCGCCACATCAAAACTTTGCTCAGGGTCCGTCACCGCGCCGACATCTTCCGTGCGACCCGATATCGTTTCCGCCACGCTTAGCGCCCCAACCTCGCCGTACAGACGTAGGGTCACGCTGCTGCCTTCGGGCACGTCAATCTGATCAGACTGATCGTTCAGATAGAGGCTGGGCAATCCGGTATATGCGGGCGGTTCGACCCAGCCTTCCCATGTCGGGCCACCGGCCAGCGCTGCACTGCCACCGGGGCGCAGGTCACCAACGGATCCAACCCGCCAGACCGACCCGAAAAGCAGCGCCACGATCAGCCCCAAAAGCGCGATGTAGCGCAGGCCAAACGGATCACGGCGCGCCAGCTTCAAATCCGGCTGCACGGCCTGCGCCTGCGCGGCGCGCTCGGCCATCCGGGCCTGATGCGCCCGCCACAGGGCCTCTGACGCGGGATCGCCCCCACCAATCGCCTGCGCGTCGCGCAATGCCGTCAGCGGATGCCCCGGCAGGCTGCTATCCAGCCGCGCAACCGCAACCTCGCGTCGGGGCCACCGAAAGGCGCGCGCGCCAAGATAGCCAAAAACAACGCCCCCCAGAAACGCCGCAACGGTCAGCGTCCAGACCACCTCAAGCCGCAAAAGATCGTGCAGGCCAAGAATAAGGGCCGCAGCACACAGCGCGATCAAAGACCACAGAGGCCAGAACGCGCGCACCACACGCTCGGCAATCAGCCCTGCCCAAGTCAGGGTCAGGGGGCGTCTAAGCCGGGCCAGAACCGGTGTCAGAGGGGTTGTTTGCCGTGGCATGGTCCGCTCCATTCACATGGCCGGACACACCATTTGCGTCACAGCCACTCGGGAATGGTATCGCGATTTATGATCTCGTCAAAGGTAGGACGCTGCCGAATAACGGCGAATTGATGCCCATGCACCAAAACTTCGGGGATCAGCGGGCGCGTATTATACTCGCTCGACATCACCGCGCCATAGGCCCCGGCACTGCGAAACGCCACCAGATCGCCTTCGGCCAGCTCGGGCATCATCCGGCCCTTGGCAAAGGTATCGCCCGATTCGCAGACCGGGCCGACAATATCATAAGGCGCCTGCTCGGCCGCCGGTGCGGGTTGGGTCAGCGGGACAATATCGTGATGCGCATCATACATCGCCGGTCGGATCAAGTCATTCATCGCCGCATCAAGGATCAGAAAATCACGTCCTTCACCGGACTTCACGTAAACGACACGGCTGACCAGAATACCGGCATTGCCGACCACCAGACGCCCCGGCTCGATCTCGATCTCGCAGCCAAGATGGCCCAGTGTGTCCTTGATCAACTGACCGTAATCCGTCGGCAGCGGCGGTGCCTCGTTCGAGCGGGTGTAGGGAATGCCCAAACCGCCACCCAGATCCAGCCGCCGGATGTCGTGGCCTTCGGCGCGCAGCGCTTCGGTCAACTCAGCCACCTTTTCATAGGCCAGCCGGAACGGCTCCAACTCGGTCAACTGGCTGCCGATATGCACATCTATACCAACCACATCCAGCCCCGGCATGGCCGCAGCTTCGGCATATACCTCTTTGGCCCGCGTGATCGGAATGCCGAACTTGTTTTCGCTCTTGCCAGTGGCAATCTTGGCATGGGTCTTGGCGTCGACATCGGGGTTCACGCGCACGGCGATCGGGGCCTTCACGCCCAATTCCAGCGCCACCGCATTCAACGCGGCCATTTCCGGCTCGCTTTCGACGTTGAATTGCCGAATCCCGCCTTCCAGCGCCACGCGCATTTCATCACGGGTCTTGCCGACGCCGGAAAACACGATGCGCTCTCCGGGTACGCCAGCCGCCTTGGCACGCGCATATTCCCCCCCCGAGACCACATCCATCCCCGCGCCCAGACCGGCCAGCGTTTTGAGGATCGCCTGATTGCTGGCGGCCTTCATCGCGTAGCACACCAGATGCTCGGTGCCCTCCAGCGCCTCGTCAAACAGGCGGAAATGGCGCGTCAGCGTGGCGCTGGAATAACAATAAAACGGTGTGCCCACCTGTGCGGCAATCTCGGCCACCGGCACATCCTCGGCATAAAGTTGCCCGTCGCGATAAAGAAAATGGTCCATGGCCCGCGCCCTTCCTGTTCAGCCCGCCTCTTACCACCGCGCACGGCGGTTGCAATCACAGGCGTCACGGCCCCGCTTCATTGTTCCAAAAATACTCACATCCCGTCCCGTGCCACACGCCCTGACCGCAGGAACAGATAGAGCGGCAAGCCACAACTGACCCCGATGCAGAACGTGGCCGGAATAGCGATCAGGCCCAGCCACGCCCGCCGCGTGGCGCACTCCCACACGATCCATACGGTCAGCGCGACGGCGGCAATGGTCAGGTCCCACACCAAACCACTGGTCGCGGCATTCGTGTGCCACGCATCCACCATGCCCATCAGGTCAAACCCATGCTCGCGGAACCACGCGATGAACCAGCTCATCGGGTGGACCGCCCCCCAGATCGCCAGCGCCAGCCAAACGATCCTCATAGGCCGATGCCCAAGCCAAAGCTGACATTGCCACGCGTCAGGGTCGTTCCAACCGATCCCGTCACGCCGTTTGACCCGACACCAACATTGGCCTGCGCCTTGGGGCGGATAGGCTCGCCATCGGCCCCGCACCCGGCAAGCCCGGCCAACATCACAACCGCGAAAAGCCGTTTCATTTCAAAGCCTCCTTCCAGCGGGCGATCTGCGCGCGCACCTGTTCCGGCGCCGTGCCGCCATAGCTGGTGCGCGAGGCGACCGAATTATGCACCCCCAACACATCATAGACCGATGCGTCGATATCGCCATGCACAGCTTGCATGTCCTCAAGGTTCAATTCTGGCAGATCACAGCCTTTGCCCTCGGCCAGTGCCACCAGCGATCCGGTCACGTGATGCGCCTCGCGGAACGGCATCCCCAGAACACGCACCAGCCAATCGGCCAGATCGGTCGCCGTGGAAAAGCCCGAGCCGGCCGCCGCCTCAAGGTTCTCGCGGTGCGCGCTCATGTCGCGCACCATGCCCTCCATCGCGGCCAGTGCCAGCATCAGGTTGTCCGCCGCATCAAAGACCTGCTCCTTGTCTTCCTGCATGTCCTTGGAATAGGCCAACGGCAGGCCCTTCATCACCGTCATCAGCGCCACGTTCGCCCCGAATATCCGGCCAATCTTGGCGCGGATCAATTCAGCCGCATCGGGGTTCTTTTTCTGCGGCATGATGCTGGAGCCGGTCGAAAACCGGTCCGACAGCGCCACGAACCGAAACTGCGCCGACGACCAGATAACCAATTCCTCGGCCATGCGGCTCAGGTGCATGGCGCAAAGGCTGGCCGTGCTCAGGAATTCCAGCGCGAAATCCCGATCACTTACCGCATCCAGCGAATTGGCGGCGGGCCGGTCAAAGCCCAGCGCCTTTGCCGTCATCTCGCGATCAATCGGAAACGACGTGCCCGCCAGCGCCGCCGCCCCCAATGGGCATTCGTTCATCCGGGCCCGTGCATCGCGCACCCGGCTTAGGTCACGGCCGAACATTTCCACATAGGCCATCATGTGATGCCCCCATGTGACGGGCTGCGCGGTTTGCAGATGGGTAAAGCCGGGCATCACCCAATCGGCCCCGGCCTCGGCCTGCGTCAACAGCGCGTCGATCAAAGCCAGCAGGCCTTTTGCGGTGGCATCCAACTGGTCACGCACCCACAGTTTGAAATCGGTGGCCACCTGATCGTTGCGGCTGCGACCGGTGTGCAGACGGCCCGCGGCCTCACCGATGATTGCTTTCAGACGCGCCTCCACGTTCATGTGGATATCTTCCAGCGCGGTGGAAAATTCAAAACTTCCGCCCTCAATCTCTGACAAGACCGTGAGCAGCCCTTCCCTCATCGCCTCGGCATCACTATCACTTACGATACCTGTCGCCGCCAACATGGCGGCATGGGCACGCGACCCGGCGATATCCTGTGCCGCCATCCGCTTGTCGAACCCGATCGAGGCATTAATTGCCTCCATGATCGCGTCCGGCCCAGCGGCAAAGCGGCCGCCCCACATTTGGTTCGAGGTCGTGTCAGTCATATCTGTCTCAGCCCTTCGGAGGGAAAATGAAATTCATTCGCTATGGTCTCCTTTATATGGCGCTTGCTGTTGGTGCAAACGCCGCCTTGGCCGATACCGCAGCACTTGAAGCGCTGCGCGAAGGCGACATGAAAAAACTGAACTTCCACGACACGCCACAGGCCGTGTCTGCCACGCCCTTTGAACGGGTCGACGGCTCGACCGGCACGCTGGCCGATTTCAAAGGCAAGCATGTGGTGTTGAATTTCTGGGCCACATGGTGCGCGCCCTGCCGCAAGGAAATGCCTATGCTGTCCGAGCTTCAGACCGAGCTTGGCAGCGACACGTTCGAGGTTGTCACCCTTGCCACGGGCCGAAACCCACCGCCCGCGATGAAAAAATTCTTTGACGAGATTGGCGTTGATAACCTGCCATTGCATCGCGACCCTAAAAGTCAGATCGCCCGCGAAATGGGCGTGTTCGGCCTGCCGATCACGGTGATCCTTGACCCCGAAGGTCAGGAAATCGCCCGCATGCGCGGCGATGCGCATTGGAACTCAGACAGCGCCAAGGCGATTCTGACCGCGCTGATCGACGGACAGGCTGGGGGCTAATGCCCGCCTTGTGCCTTTGTTGCGCGGATAATCACATCAGGTGCCGCGCTTCATAGAACACGCGGGCCCTTGCCCGATTTGGGCAAACCGACTAAAGCCGCCCTATGTTGGACGACGCCCAAGATATCCATCCGCTTTTTGCCGGTGCCCCTTCGACCACCGAGTTCAAGAAGCTGCGCAAACGCATCGTGCGCCAGACGCGCGAGGCGATTGAGCATTTCGGCATGGTCGAAAAAGGCGATACGCCGCCCAAGTGGCTGGTTTGCCTGTCCGGTGGCAAGGATAGCTACACCCTGCTGGCCGTTCTCCATGAGTTGAAATGGCGCGGGCTTTTGCCTGTTGAGATTCTGGCCTGCAATCTGGATCAGGGGCAGCCGGGCTTCCCGGCGACTGTTCTGCCGGAGTTCCTTGAGAAAATGGGCGTTCCACACCGGATCGAATATCAAGACACCTATTCGGTCGTTGTTGACAAGGTGCCGCAGGGGCGCACGTTTTGCGCGCTGTGTTCCCGGCTGCGACGCGGCAATCTGTACCGTGTTGCCCGCGAAGAAGGCTGCTCGGCAGTGATTCTGGGGCACCACCGCGATGACATTCTTGAAACGTTTTTCATGAACCTTTTTCACGGTGGACGTCTGGCCACCATGCCGCCCAAGCTGTTGAATGAAGAGGGCGATCTTCACGTTTGCCGCCCGCTGGCCTTCGTGGCCGAGGCCGACTGCGAAAAATTCGCGAAATCTATGAATTACCCGATCATTCCCTGTGATCTGTGCGGGTCGCAAGACGGGTTGCAGCGCCAGCAGGTCAAACAGATTCTGGATGGGTGGGAGGCCAACTCTCCGGGTCGGCGGCAGGTCATGTTCCGCGCCCTGATGAACGCTCGCCCCTCGCATTTGCTTGATCCGAAACTTTTTGACTTTCAGGGGCTTGAGCGCGGATCGCTAAAAATTGACGGAAATCCCGAGGCACTGCCCAAGCTGCGTTAAGCCACTGTTGACCGGCCCGGCGCTAGGCTCACGACACATTTGTCGGAGCATGAAACATGCCACTGGGTAAACATAAATGGCGTCTCACGCGGGCCGCACGCCAAGCGATAGCCCGCGAAGGCATGATCGCCATTTCATTACTGACAGGGCTGGCATTTGCCAGCATCACCTTTGGTGCACAGACGGTTCTGTTGGGGCTCGTTTTTGGCCTGCCAACCAGCTTTTTGATCGTTCGCGTTCTGAAAATGCGTGCGCAGCCGCTGAACGTGGCACCTCATAACCGTGAACCGGTGCTGGCCGCACTCGATTCCGCGATTCGAACCGCCCGGCGCCGCTCGGCCAACACGGCGTGCATCATCCTGCAAATTGATAGCTTCAACGTCTTGTGCGACCAGTTTGGTCCATCCGCACCGGATGACATGACCCGCCACACCGTATCACGCCTGAAAAACAGTCTAAGGCGTGGCGACCAGGTTTTCGAACTGGACGCAGGGCGGTTTTGTCTTGTCTTGCGACCCTCCAAACGCCTGACCCAAGGGGCCGCCATGCGGCTGTGTGACCGGCTACGCACCGCGATGGAGGAACCTTTTTCAATGGGATCGGCAACCATGTGTCTGACCGTCTGTATCGGGCATTGCCTTGATTCGCAGTCCCTGCAATCCACGGGGCACGCTTTGATCAATGCAGCCGATCTTGCATTGGAGGAGGCGCGCAGACATGGCCCAGCGTCTTGCCGCGGGTACGCCCCGGACATGAAACGCCTTAGCGCCTGCCCACCGATTGCGGGCGATGACCTGACACGCGCGCTGGATCGCGGGGAATTTCAGGCGTGGTTCCAGCCACAAATCTCCACCGACACCGGCGCGCTAAGCGGCGTCGAGGCTTTGGCCCGGTGGCACCATCCAGAGCGGGGCATACTTGCACCAGCAGAATTCCTGCCGCTGATGGAACAAACCGGGCGGCTGGAAACCCTTGGCCACGAAATGTTGCGACAAAGCCTTGAGGCCCTGAAGACCTGGGATAAAAATGGCCTGTCGGTGCCCCGCATCGGCCTGAACCTGACGCCTTCGGAATTGCGGCAGCCAATCATAGCGGATCACATCGCATGGGAGCTTGACCGTCACGGCGTATCGCCTGACAGATTGGCAATTGAAGTGCTGGAAAACGTGGTCGCGCAATCGGCTGACGATACCGTAGTGCACAATATCAATACCTTGGCCAAACTCGGGTGCATGATTGACCTTGACGATTTCGGCACCGGGCATGCCTCATTGTCCTCGTTGCGGGGGCTTGCGGTTGGGCGACTCAAGATTGACCGGTCATTCGTGACCGGGATCGACGCAAACCGCGATCAGCAACGCATGGTATCGGCCATTCTGTCGATGTCCGAAACACTGGCGCTCGAAACCCTTGCCGAAGGTGTCGAAACAGCCGGAGAGCATGCGATGCTGGCGCAACTTGGCTGTGGATATGTTCAGGGGTTTGGAATCGGTCGTCCGATGCCGTCCGATCAAATTCCGCTGTGGATCAAGCGGCATAACACCCGGTTGGCACAGATTCCGGGCATCGTACATGGAACCGGGTAGGAAATGGTTCAATGGTGCTCAATACTGCCATTTCCCGGAATCCCCTTGACCTTTGGCCTCGCACTCTGTTGAACCGCGGTGATTGAAAACACAGACGGGTGGCCATCTGCAATGGATGATCAGAACAAGAACCTAATTCTGGCGACGGCGCTTAGCTTCATCGTAATCTTGGTGTGGTTCGTAATGTTCCCGCCCCCCGAACCTACGCAGGACGACATCGCGACAACTCCGGCCCAGACCGAGGCCACCGGGGATGCACCTGCTGCAGCACCTGAAACAGCCGCAACCACGCAGGACGTGCCCACCGGCGAAACCGCAGCAGGCACCGAACCCGCGCAGGAAACACCGCAGATTGAAATCGACACGCCCAGCCTGCAAGGCGCGGTTTCACTGTTGGGCGGACGCATTGATCAACTGGCGCTGCGCAAATACCGCGAAACACTTGAGCCCGGGGCAGACACCGTCACGCTACTGGCGCCCGTCGGCAGCAATCAAGCCTATTACGCCCTGTTCGGCTGGGCCCCCGGCCAAGGCCTGAACGCCGACACGGTGCCCGGTGCGAACACGCTTTGGCAAATCGAAAGCGGTGAAACCCTGACGCCTGACACCCCCCTGACCCTTGTCTGGGACAATGGCGCGGGTCTGACCTTCCGCCGGGAAATCAGCGTTGATCAGGACTTTATGTTCAACGTCACGCAATCCGTGGAAAACACCGGCTCGGCGACGGCATCCCTTGCCCCCTATGGCATTTTGGCCCGCCATGGCGAGCCTGCGGATATGAAGAATTTCTTCATTCTGCACGAAGGCGCGATCAGCATGGTTGATGGCGAGTTGACGGAAACCGACTACGACGATTTTGAGCCCGCAACAAATTATTCGGAAACCGCAGTCGCGGAAAACGGCTGGATCGGGTTCACCGATCACTACTGGATGACCACCCTTATTCCCGACACAAAGGGCGCGCAGTTCACCACGTTTCAGGATACCCGGCGCAACATCTATCAGACGACCTCGAAACAGCGCACTGAAACGCTGGAACCCGGCGATAGTGTCAGTGTGTCGACACGGCTTTTTGCCGGGGCGAAAGAGTGGGATACCATCCGCTCCTATCAAAACGACGCCGGGATCGACCGGTTTCTCGACTCGATTGACTGGGGCTGGTTCTTTTTCCTGACCAAGCCGATCTTTGCCGTGCTGCACTGGCTGAACGTCACGCTGGCGGGCATGGGGCTGGCGGGGTCCATGGGGTGGGCCATCATCGGGCTGACCCTTTTGATCAAGGCGCTGCTGCTGCCACTTGCCTACAAATCCTACGTCTCGATGGCGAAGATGAAAGAACTTCAGCCGCAGATGGAGAAAATCAAAGAGGCCGCCGGCGACGATCGTCAGGCCCTGCAAAAGCAGATGATGGAGCTGTACAAGAAGGAAAAGGTCAACCCGGCGTCGGGCTGTTTGCCGATCCTTCTGCAAATCCCCATTTTCTTCTCGCTGTATAAGGTGATTTTCGTCACACTTGAGCTGCGCCACGCCCCTTGGATCGGGTGGATCAAGGATCTTTCCGCGCCTGACCCTTCGTCGCTTTATAACCTGTGGGGTGTGTTCCCTTGGGATGCGCCCGAGCCCGGGTCGATCCTTGCATTGATCTTTATCGGCATTCTGCCGCTGTTGCTGGGGATCTCGATGTGGCTTCAGCAAAAGCTCAACCCGGCTCCCACGGACCCGACACAACAAATGATTTTTGCGTGGATGCCTTGGGTTTTCATGTTCATGCTGGGCAGTTTTGCCAGTGGTCTGGTCATCTACTGGATCGCGAACAACACGATCACGTTCTCGCAGCAGTACATGATCATGCGCAGCCAAGGGTATAAACCCGACCTTCTGGGCAACATCAAATCCAGCTTCAAGCGCAAGCCGAAACCGGACGAGAAATGACCGCGCGGGTCGCCGCCCTGTGGCGCCACCCGATCAAGGGACATGGGCGCGAAAGCTTGGCGCAGGTCACGCTGAGCGCCGGGCAGACCATGCCTTGGGACAGGCGTTGGGCCGTGGCACATGAGGTGTCCGACGCCGACGACAGCGCATGGTCGCCCTGCACTGCCTTTTCGCGCGGCGCCAAAGTGCCAAGCCTTATGGCGATCAGCGCCGAGTGCGACACCGTGGCCGGCACGGTGACCTTGCGCCACCCCGACCGGCCCGATCTGTCGTTTGACCCCGACCGCGAGGCGCAAGCCTTTCTGGATTGGTTGCGCCCGTTGATGCCCAGCCCCCGCGCGCAATCGGCGCGCCTTGTGCGGGTCGAGGGGCGCGGTATGACCGATACCGATTACCCGTCGATCAGCCTTTTGAATCTGGCGTCGAACGACGCCATGACCGAGGCGGTCGGGCAGGACATATCGCCGCTGCGCTGGCGCGGGAACATTCACATAAGTGGCCTAGCCGCCTGGGCTGAAACAGATTGGGTCGGGAAAATACTTCGCATCGGCGATGCGGAATTGCAGGTGCGCGAACCCATTGTCCGTTGCACAGCCACCACTGCAAATCCGGACACAGGGCACCGGGATGCCGACACGCTTGGCACCTTGAACCGTCTTTTCGATCATCAGAATTTCGGGATTTACGCCGAGGTTACGAAATCCGGCGACCTGTCTATTGGTGACACAATCGAGGTGCTGACATGACCATGCTGTTCCCTTTGTCCGATCCCCCGGACGAGCAGACCTCGGAACTTGGGCGCAAAATGTTCGCCGGTCCGGTCGAATTCCTGAAAGGCGTCGTTGCCATGTCAGGTCTGCCTGACGCCGACCGTCTTGAGGTATGTTTCGCCGGACGCTCGAACGTCGGGAAATCCAGCCTGATCAATGCGATCACCGGGCGCAAGGCCATCGCACGCGCCTCAAACACACCGGGCCGCACGCAAGAAATCAACTTTTTCACCTTGGGCGAAAGCCATTATCTGGTGGACCTGCCCGGCTATGGCTACGCCAACGCGCCGCTGGCCAAGGTCGAAGCATGGCAAAGGCTTCTGAAACAGTATTTGTCAGGTCGTCCCAACCTGCGCCGTGCCTTCGTGTTGATAGATGCACGTCACGGAATCAAGGACGTGGACGAAGAGATCATGAGCCTTCTGGACAGCTCTGCCGTGACGTTTCAATGCGTGCTGACCAAAGTTGACAAGCTGAAAGCGGGCGAGCGCGACAAGGTATTGGATCAGGTGCGCGGAAAGCTGGCCAAACATCCCGCCGCCTTTCCGGAACTGATCGTGACCTCCAGCGAAAAGGGCGAAGGCATTGCCACGCTGCGCGCCGTGATCGCCACGTTGGAATAAACGGTGCTTTAGTCGTTAAGATAAGCCGTCAGGCGCTCACGGAAATGCGGCACGGCCTCGGGGTGATGCATGTAAACCGCCGGCGCCATCAAAAGCCATTCCGTGCCCTCATTGCCAAGCACAACCTGTTGCGCACGCTGTTTTGGCAAATGAGCCGCAAAAAACCATGCCCGGATCGGCTCGTCATAGAATCGCTTCCAGACCAAATCACCCGGACTTAGTGCAAGCCCGGTTTCTTCTTGGGTTTCGCGCAAGACGCACTGCATTGGGGTTTCGCCATGTTCGCGGCCGCCACCCGGCACATCCAACCGCCCTGGCCATGGTATATCCGGGCGCTGATCACGCCGGATCGTCAGAAGCTCCTCGCCCAGAAAGAGGAAAAGCTTGGTGCCGTCAAACCGGTCGGAGCTGCCCATGACGCCCGCATCATTGCTTTGCATAAAGACTCCCCACTTGGGCTAGTGTAGTCTGGCACCAACCACGTTACAAACGCCCGCACCTTGCGCAACAAGCAGATCTGCAATGCCCGCCCTTTGCCGCGATTGCCTGACACAGTTTGATAACGGCCCGCGCTGCCCCGCGTGCCGCAGTCCGCGTGTCTTGGCGCATGACGAGCTGTTTCAGCTGTCTATCGCACATATGGATTGCGATGCGTTTTATGCCAGCGTTGAAAAACGCGACAATCCTGAATTGGCCGACAAACCGCTGATCATTGGCGGCGGGCGGCGCGGTGTGGTTTCGACCGCGTGCTATATCGCGCGCATTCGCGGCGTGCGGTCGGCGATGCCGATGTTCAAGGCACTTGCGCTATGCCCCGACGCGGTGGTCTTGAAGCCCAGAATGGAGGTCTATGCAGACGTGTCGCGTCAGATCCGCGCCATGATGCATGACCTGACGCCATCGGTCGAACCGCTGTCGCTGGACGAGGCGTTCATGGACCTGACCGGCACCACCCGCCTGCATGGTGCACCGCCTGCAGTCATGCTGGCACAGCTGATCAAACGGATGCGCGATCAATTAGGGCTAACTGGCTCGGTCGGGCTGTCACATAACAAATTTCTGGCCAAGATCGCGTCTGACCTCGACAAACCGCACGGGTTTTCTGTGATCGGGCAAAGCGAAACCGCCGCGTTCCTGCACAACAAGCCCGTCAGCCTGATCTGGGGTGTCGGCGGGGCCACACGTAGCGCCTTGGACGCGGCGGGCATCCGCACCATTTCCGATCTACTAAGATGGGAGCAGCAAGACCTGATCGCGCGCTTTGGGTCTATGGGGAACAGGTTGTGGCATCTGGCGCGCGGGCAGGATGCGCGCCGCGTGTCCGCAAACGCCCCCGTCAAATCCGTATCAAATGAAACCACTTTTCCAGAAGATATTGCCGATACCGACATTCTGGATGGGCATCTGTGGCGCTTGGCCGAAAAAGTGTCTGACCGCGCCAAAGCCAAGGGGATCGCAGGCCGCGTTGTGACGTTGAAACTGAAGCGCCGCGATCATAGCCAGCTGACCCGCCGCGTTGCCCTGCGCGATGCCACGCAGATGGCCGATACGATCTATCGCACGGCAAGGGCGCTTTTGGATCAGGTCGAGGGGCAAATGTCATATCGTCTGATCGGCGTCGGGCTGTCCGATCTGGTGCCGCAAGACGGGGCTGATCGGTCGGGCGACCTGTTAGACCAAAACGCCGCCCGCCGTGGCGAGGCCGAGCGCGCAACCGATAGCATTCGCGCGCGATTTGGACCAAACGCCATCCTAAAGGGGCGCTCGCTGCGATAGGTCTATTCGGCCGCGAGGGCCTGTCCGGTTGGGCAGCCAATCGCGGCGATGTCGGCGATCACACCATTCAGCAACGTCCGAAACGCTTCGAAATGGCCATTGGGGCGGATCAACTGCTCGTTCATGTAAAGCGCCCGGTCGATTTCGATTTGCACGGCATGACGGTTGCGCGACGGCCGACCGTAGCGTTGTGTGACATAAGCACCGGCAAAGGGCGTATTGCGGGTGACAACAAGGCCCGCGTTGACAAAGGCCTCTTCAATCCGGTCAACCACATCGGCGGCCGCTGCCGCGCCAAAGCGATCACCCAGCACAATGTCAGGCCGCCGCACGCCCATACGCACAACCGAATCCACCGCTTCATGCGGCATCGAATGGCAATCCACCAATATCGCCTGACCGAACATCAGGTGCGCCTGATCAAACTGCGCACTCAGCGCCTCGTGGTAGGGGCGCCAATAGGTTTCAATCCGGCGTGTCGCCTCGGCCATTGTGATCTTGCCCGAATAGATCGCTTGGCCATTGGCCACCACACGCGGGATCACCCCAAGCCCCGAGGCAACACGCGGGTTATGCCCCGATTTGCGCAGCCCGTCGATCAACGCCGGGTCCAACTCGTCTTCGGCACGATTCAAATCGACAAACGCGCGCGGCGCCCCGGCCTTGATAAAAGGCGCTCCATGACGCGGGGCATCCTGAAACAATCTGTCAACGAACGCATCCTCGGAACTGCGCACGGTATGGGTGTTCAAGGTTGTTCGACGCAAAAAAGACCACGGGTAATCGCAGCCGCTGTGAGGCGAGGAAAACACAACAGATGTTGTCCGGCGCTGCGGATGCGTGAGATGATAAGCGGCTTTCGGCATGGTCTCTCCGTTCTAGAAACATAATAGACTGAATTTGTCGTTCTAAAAGCCCTTGATCCCCTGCCCGACTCCTTTTATAGACCGCTCTCACCGGCGCGGCTTTCCGCGCCCCTATTATTTGGGGCAAAGGACGTGTTGGTATTCATGGGCGATTAGCTCAGCGGTAGAGCACTTCGTTGACATCGAAGGGGTCACAAGTTCGAACCTTGTATCGCCCACCATGAATTCACTGTTTCGCGCTGGTCGTGGAACGCCCGCAACCCTAGGCGCTGGCCCGCGCCGCGACAGACAGGAGATCGACCATGAAGGTTCGCAACTCGCTCCGCTCGCTGAAGAACCGGCACCGTGATTGCCGCGTCGTGCGCCGCAAAGGCCGCGTTTACGTGATCAATAAAACACAACGCCGCTTCAAGGCACGTCAGGGCTGAAACTCAGCCCCCTGCACGACGCGAACAAACCCCGCCATCCGGCGGGGTTTTTCTTTGCGGTTTGCCATGAAAAACGGGCCCGCTGCCCCTTGCCCTTGCAATAATCCTCGGCTTAGCTGCGCGACACAGCACTGGCCGGGGCGCAATTTCATGAGCACATCGAAAAAGATCATCGTTATCGGCGCAGGGATTTGCGGCCTCAGCAGCGCCATTTGGCTGCGCCGGGCCGGGCATGATGTGACGCTGATTGATCGCGAAGGCCCCGGCGCGGGCGCATCCTTTGGCAATGCGGGACTGTTGGCGCAATGGGCAATGGTGCCTGTCAACACACCCGATCTGCTGTCCACCGCCCTGAAATACATGCTGAGCCCCAAGTCACCCTTGTTTTTACAGTGGTCTTATCTGCCCCGCCTTGCGCCATGGCTGGCCCGGTTTGTCAGCAACGCAAACGAAGACACCTGCCGCCGCACGGTCGAGGCCCTGATTCCGTTAATCACCGATAGCGTTGATCAGCACCGCGCTTTGACGCGCGGCACCTTGGCGGAAAAATGGATTACGACCAGCGATTTGGGCTATGCCTACGAAACCCGTGCTGCGTTCGAAGCCGACGCCTATTCATGGGCAATCAAGCAAGAGGCCGGGATGACCCCCGAGATTCTGGAAGGCCCTGCCGTGCAAGACGCCGAGCCGATCCTTGGCCCGGCCACCCAATGCCTTGCCCGCCTGAAAGGCCATGGGCACATCACCGATCCGGGGCGATATATGCAAGATCTTGCGCAAGTTTTGCAGGATGAAGGCGGCACCTACCTGCAAACCGAAGCCGTGGATATCACCCTAAGCGACGGGCGCATATCGCAGGTTCAAACACTGCAAGGCAGCCTGCCCTGTGATCACGCGGTTCTGGCCGCCGGGATTTGGTCAAAAGCGCTGATGCGCAAGCTGGGGGTCAAGGTCCATCTTGAGGCCGAGCGCGGCTATCACCTGCACTTCAAAAACCCGTCGCAAACCCCACGCAATCCAATGATGGTGTCCAAGGGAAAATTTGCCGTTAACCCGATGGCCAGCGGCTTGCGCTGTGCTGGCACCGTGGAACTTGGCGGGATCACCAAAGGCCCGTCACAACGGCCTTTGGAGTTGATCAAACGCCACACCAAGCTGGTTTTCCCATCTCTGACCTATGACAGCGTAGAGGAATGGATGGGGTTCCGCCCGTCAACGCCCGACAGCCTGCCCTTGGTCGGAGAGCTTGGCAAAACCGGCGTGTTCGCGGCCTTCGGGCATCAGCACATCGGGCTAACCGCCGGGCCGAAAACCGGGCGTATTGTCGCCGGGTTGGTAGATGGTCAGCGTCTCAACCTTGATCTGGCACCATATGACGCAAATCGGTTTCAAATCTCGACGCGGTAACGCGTTACGAAATTCGCCAAAACCTTTTCGGGCGCATTCACATCCGCCGCGCGACACATTGCAATCAGATCATCCGCCGTTTCAGGTGGAAAATATCCACGATGCCGGTAAATCTTGATCCGGGTTTCAAACCCTGTGGCGTCGGCCTCGGGGTGGAACTGGGTGGCATACACATTCTGCCCAAAGCGCACCATCTGGAACGGGCAGCTTGGCGCGCTGACCAAATGTGTGCAGCCAACGGGAAGGTCTTGCAACGCCTCTTTGTGGCCAACGAACGCCGCGAAACTGTTCGGCACACCGTCTAGCAGCGGGTCAGCGTGGCCTGCCTCCGTAAGGGCGCAATCGGCAGTTCCAACCGGTTCGGAATAGCGATCTTTGCTGACATCGCCGTTCAAGTGTTTCCCCAATATACCGATGCCATAGCAACACCCAAGAAACGGGAAATCGCGCTGAGTGATCGCGGGCATCAGCGACAACACCTGTGCTTCGATCCGCGCCTCGACCTCGGATTTGTCAGCCGGGGCATCGCTGACACATCCGGGCCCACCCCCGACGATCACCCCCGACAGATCATCCAGCGACAGATCATCGGGCTGGTTCTGTTGATCCAGACGGATACGGAGTGTTTGGGCCGGGGCCAATCCGCCCTTCCGCAAAATCGCAGCATATTCATCATCTGCGGCCTCAGTCTCGGGGCGCAGTTGCAGGATCAGAAAGGGTTTGGTCATCATCGGTGTCCGGATTTGGTCAAACGTCTGGTGGCCTGTTTCGTGCAATCCGTCAAGACCACGCCAAATGCCAGCGTCCGCTTGACCCGACGCCCCGATCCACTAGGCTGCGTCCAGATTGCAATCGCGCTTGGGGAAATCAGATGACACACTGGCGGTGTTTTGGTCTTGGTCCCACTATCGCCACGGTATTGGCCTAGGATACTATGCGCCGTTCGGTCAGCCTTGCGGCCTATCTGGCCATGTCACGCCATGGCGCTAAGACCACCCCGGCGGCAGCCCCGGAAAGGGCGCGCCCGACAGGTGAATTGATTTGGGCACATGCCGTCGAACCCGCCCATGCCGACGCCCTGTGTCAAATGGCCGAACGCCTTGCCGCACAGCGCCCCGGGCTGCATATGCTCATAACAACGCATCGCGATGAAGTCTCAGAACAGACCAAGGGAAAATGTATTCTCAGGGCACATTTGCCGGAAGATTCAGTCCCGAATGCCGAGGCGTTCTTGCGTCACTGGACCCCAGACATTTGCCTTTGGGCGGGCGGAGACTTGCAACCCGCCTTCATCACATGCGCAAGCGAACACGATGTGCCGCTTTATCTGATTGACGCCGAAGAACGCCTGTTGGACAAAACGATCTGGCGATGGCTTCCGGACCTTCCTCGCGCTTTATTGGACCGGTTTGCAATGATCTTCGCGCGCAACGCAAACACGGCGCGGTTTCTTAGGCGGCTGCGGGTCAATGATGCGGAGATTGAAATTACCGGCCCGTTCCAAGAAGGGGCTTTGACCCTGCCTTACAACGAAAGCGACCACGCGGAATTGAGCAATCTTTTGCGCGGCCGTCCGGTGTGGCTTGCCGCCATGGCGCAACCGCAAGAGTTGGACACAGTTCTGCAGGCGCACCGCGATACCAACCGTCTTGCGCACAGGGCGCTATTGGTTCTGGTCCCCGACGATCCAGCAACCGGCCCGGATTTCAAGGCCCGGCTGGATGCTGAAGGATGGCGCAGCATCACATGGTCAGAGGGCGAACTGCCCGAAGAGACAACTCAGGTCATATTGGCCGATACACGCGGCGAGATGGGGCTGTGGTATCGCATTGCCCCGATCACCTTCATGGGCAGCTCTTTGTTGGCCGGGCATTGGGGGCGCGATCCGAACGAGCCTGCCGCACATGGTTCGGCTATCTTGTACGGCCCGAACGTGCGGCGCTATATGTCCAGCTATTCTAGGTTCGCCGAAGCCGGGGCCGCGCGCATCGTCCGGGATCGCGAGACATTGGCCACAGCCGTGCAGCGGCTGATCCCGCCCGACCAATCGGCAACCATGGCGCATGCAGCGTGGGACGTGGCCTCGCAAAGTGCTGGGGTCACGGACAAAATTTTGGATCTTGTGCAGGACACGCTTGACGTGATGGGGGCAAAGTAATGCGCGCACCGCTTTTCTGGTTCACCCCACCCGATCAGCCAACCGTCATGGCGCGGGTGCTGGCGCCGTTGGGCGCGCTGTATGCCGTGGCCACCGCCCGGCGGGTGGCACAGCCCCCCGCATATGCCCCTGATATTCCCGTTATTTGTGTGGGAAACATCAATGCGGGCGGCACCGGCAAGACGCCAACTACCATCGCATTGGTTCAGCATTTGCAAAACATGGGGAAAACCGTGCATGTCATCTCGCGCGGGCATGGCGGATCATTGGATGGCCCTGTCGAGGTCAATGAAAGAATCCATACAGCCCAGGACGTTGGAGATGAGCCATTGCTGATCTCGGCCTTTACCCGCGTGTGGGTCGCCAAGGATCGGGCGGCGGCGGCGAAGGCGGCAGAAAAGGCCGGGCCAGATATCATCGTGATGGATGACGGCCATCAAAATCCGTCGATAAAAAAAGATCTTTCCCTGATCGTGGTGGATGCCGCGCAGGGGTTTGGCAATGGCCGCTGCATTCCCGCCGGTCCGCTGCGCGAACCGGTGACCACAGGCTTGCAACGGGCCGATCTGGTTTTGTCGATTGGTCCGGGCGCAGCACAAGACAGTTTCGGCAAGACATGGGGCGACCACATTGGCCGACCGCGTCTGATGGGCCATCTGGCCCCGCTGCAAACCGGAATGGATTGGACCGACACCCGGTTTTTGGCGTTTGCGGGCATTGGGCATCCGGCCAAGTTTTTTGCGACTTTGCAAGGGCTGGGCGCTGATCTGGTGCGGGCCGAAGCGTTGGAGGATCACCAACCGCTGACCCCGGCGCTGATGGCCCGGCTAGAGAACGAGGCCAAACTGTTGCGCGCGCAACTTGTTACCACGGAAAAGGATGCGGTCCGCCTGCCACCCGAGTTTCGGCAGAAGGTTCTGACCCTGCCTGTGCGGCTGGAAATCAACGACTGGACACCGCTGGATCAGGCGTTGGCTGATGTGGGCCTGATGGTGCGCTAGCCGTCCTGCCCCAGCTTGGGCGACGGGCGGTCAAGCGACAGCTCGGATTCGGAAAACCGAAAGGGTGAGCGGACACCGGGCACGCCTTGGGGGTCAACGCGCATGCCACGGGCCTGCACCTGCGGGTCATCAAACACCTCGGCCAAATTGTTGATCGGGCCAGCGGGCACGCCATGCATTTCGCAGGTGGCCAACAGATCGGCCTTGGAAAAGGTCCGCGTGCGGGCCGTTAGCAATTCATCAAGGTTTTCGCGGTGGGCCACCCGCGCAGGATTTGTCGCGTACTCCGGATCGTCTGCCAGATCGGGACAGCCCAGCAAGTCGCACAAGCGGCGGAACTGCCCGTCATTTCCTACGGCGATGATGATGTAGCCATCCGAGCAATCGAAGACCTGATAGGGGGACAAGTTGGGATGAAAATTGCCAAGCCGCCCCGGCGGTGTGCCGGTGGATAGATAGTTCATCGCCTGATTTGCGGTGACAGACACGGCAACATCCAAAAGCGCCATGTCGATATGCTGCCCCTGCCCGGTGGCGTGGCGGCGATGCACAGCCGCCAGAATGGCGGTGGTGGCGTAGACACCGGTGAACACATCCGTCACGGCGACGCCCACCTTGGTCGGCTGTCCGTCAGGGTGTCCGGTGATCGACATCAGCCCTGACATCCCCTGAATGATGTAGTCATACCCGGCGCGATGCGCATAGGGCCCATCCTGCCCGAACCCTGTGATCGAGCAATAGATCAGGCCGGGATTGATCGCGCGCAGACTGTCGTAATCCAAGCCGTACTTGGCCAGCCCTCCCACTTTAAAATTCTCGATCACGATATCGGCGTCGCGGATCATGTCGCGGACTTGTTCCTGCCCCTCAGCGGTGCGGAAATCCACTGTGACCGAAGATTTGCCCCGGTTGCAGGAATGGAAGTAAGCGGCCGAGCGGTCGCCGTCGCACTCGATAAAGGGCGGGCCCCATTGGCGCGTGTCATCACCGGCGGGGCTTTCGACCTTGATCACCTCGGCCCCCAGATCGGCGAGTGTCTGACCGGCCCAAGGGCCGGCCAGAATGCGGGCAAGTTCAACGACCTTGAGGCCGGATAGCGGCGATGTCATCCTTCGCCCAACGCCTCGTCGATGATCACCTTAAGCTCGTCATAGGCCATATTGGAATGCTTTTCGCCATTGATCACGATCGTCGGGGTTGAGGTGATATCATGTTCCTCGGCGTTTTGCTGATACCAAGCGACCAGTGCCTTGGCCTTATCCTGATCTGTCAGGCAAGCCTCGATCTGATCTTCGCCAAGGCCCGCGACCTTGCCGATTTTGCGCAGGGCATTAGCGGATTCAACCGGATCACCGGACCCGATCCACTCTTTCTGCTGTTCATAAATCAGCGAGCTGAGGCCAAAGAACTTCTGTTCGCCCCCACAACGCGCCACCATCGACGCCCACAGGCCCAGACGATCAAAATACACATCCCGGTAGATGAAATTGATCTTGTCCGTGTCAATATAGTCGGCCTTCAGCTGCTTGAACTGGTCGGCGTGGAACGTGGCGCAATGCGGGCAAGTGAACGAGGCATATTCAATCACGGTCACCGGTGCATCCGCGTTGCCAAGCCTCATTTCAACGATCGACGAGGTATCGACATCACCGGCTTCCTGCGCGTTGACCGCGCCATAAGGCAGATCGTTGGATGTTGCAGGGGCCGAGGTCAGCCAATAGGCCGCTCCGGCAACGAGGGTCAGGCACAAGGCCGCGATGGCGGTCGTTCGGGTCATTCAGGTCACCTTTCGGGATCTAGCGTTTCGTCTTGGATAGAACGTTCTGCCCAAGGGCTTCAAGCGCGGATCTGAGCGAGGTATCGCCGATCGGCGCGGTCATATCTGCGGCACGGGCCTGCAACGTGGGGTCAGGGGCGACAGGCGCGGGCTTTTGCGGGCGATGATCGAAACTGGCCTGCCCTTCGGCAAAGCCTGTGGGCGCGGTTTGTGTAACACGGATGCGCGAGATGGCATTATAGCCATAAACCGCGTTCACCTTATCGCGCAGCTGTTCTTTTTGCATTTCCAGCATCGGGGCCTGCGCCCCGGTGGTCAGCACCGTCAGCGTGGCACCAAAGCCCTGCCGCCCATAGGACACGTTGACCGGACGCGCGATGGCAGCGATATCGGCCCCGACGATTTCCGGCCAGTGGGTCAGCAGGCGGGTTTGCGCAAAGCCACGCGATTCCGAGGCGTGGCGAATGCGGCCCTGAACAAGTTGGCCCGTGCGTTTGAACCCGCGTGTGGTGCTGTTGCGTTGCGGCATGGGTGGCATCCTCGACTTGGCATCTATCTTAGGGCATGTGGCACACCATGCCAAAGCGAAACGGCGCGAAAGGGATAAAGAATGCGTGACGCGGCACAAGACCTGCTGGCGTGGTACGACCGGCATGCACGCGATCTGCCGTGGCGCGTGGCCCCGGCGGCGCGCGCGGCGCGCGTGCACCCTGATCCATATCGTGTCTGGCTGTCCGAGGTTATGCTGCAACAAACAACCGTTGCCGCCGTGAAAGCCTATTTCGAGCGTTTCACGACATTGTGGCCGGATGTGCAGGCGCTGGCCGCGGCCCCGGATGCGCAAGTGATGGGCGAATGGGCCGGTTTGGGATATTACGCCCGGGCGCGCAACCTGCTGAAATGCGCACGGGTTGTGGCCAATGATCTGAACGGACAATTTCCCGACACGCGCGAGGATTTGGTCAAACTTCCCGGCATCGGCCCCTATACCAGCGCCGCGATTGCCGCGATTGCCTTTGACGCCCCCGAAGTGGTGGTGGATGGCAACGTGGAGCGAGTGATGGCGCGGCTGCATGACATTCACACCCCCCTGCCCGCCGCTAAACCAGAATTGACAAGGGCCGCCGCGGCACTCACACCCAACCGGCGGCCCGGCGATTACGCGCAGGCGGTAATGGATCTGGGCGCGACTGTCTGCACGTCCAAATCCCCGGCGTGTGGGATCTGCCCTTGGATGGCGCGCTGCACAGCGCGCAAGGCCGGCACACAATCCGATTTGCCCCACAAGACCCCCAAAAAACCAAAACCGACCCGGCATGGCATCGCCTATGTCGCACAGCGCGCCGATGGTGCATGGCTGCTCGAGCGTCGCCCCGACAAAGGCTTGCTGGGCGGCATGCTGGGCTGGCCCGGCAGCGACTGGCGCGACACCCCAAGCCCCGCACCACCGCTTGAGGCTGATTGGCAAGACTTGGGCACAGAGGCCCGCCACACCTTCACCCATTTCCACCTGCGGCTGACCATTCAGGTCGCACAGGTTGGCATGAATACACAGCCCGAACGTGGCACGTTCCATCCGGCTGGGGCGTTTCGCCCGTCGGATTTACCGACGGTGATGCGCAAGGTATTTGACCTTGCCCGCGACACCCTGAACAATGGCCCCTGAAACGCGCCCCACCATGTTGCTTTTGTAAGGGAGCCAAGTGATGATCCCCGCCCATAAGGTTGCGATGTTTCGCAACGCCGTACCATTCTGGATGTCTTTGCTGCTTGTCCCCGTCGCCGTGATTGGCGCGCTTTATGGCGGCTGGACGGTTATTTTGCTGCCGGTCGTCACATGGTACTTCTTTTCCATCCTTGATGCATTCCTTGGCCTGAACACCGAAAACGCCGATCTGGACACCGACGAAGATCAGCTCAGCTGGTACAAGGCGATCACGCTGATCTGGGCGCCCATTCAGTTTGCCCTGCTGTTTTGGATGATCTGGTATGTGACCGGGCCGGGCGATGCGCATCTTTCGGCGCTTGAAACCATCGTTTTGTTTTTCGGCGTGGGTGTGATCACCGGCACGGTCGGCATAAACTATAGCCACGAACTCATGCACCAAAAAGACCGCGGTGAGCGGTTCTTGGGCGACGCGCTGTTGTCGATGGTGCTCTATTCGCATTTCCGGTCCGAACATCTGCGGGTGCACCACCTGTATGTCGGCACCCCACGCGATCCGGTCACCGCACGCTACAACGAAGGCTTCCACCGCTTTTTCCCCCGCGTGCTGAAGGGGTCACTCCTGTCGGCGTTCAAGGCGGAAAAGGCCATGCTGGCGCGTAAGGGCAAACCGTGGACCGATGCGAAAAACCCGTTTTGGCGGTATTGGGCGCTACAGGCCTTCATGCTGCTGCTGGCGGTGATCATCGGCGGTTGGGCCGGGCTTTTGCTGTTCCTGTGGCAGGCCGGTGTCGCCATCTGGCAGTTGGAACTGGTCAATTACGTTGAACATTATGCCCTGACCCGCAAACATCTGGGCGATGGTAAATACGAACATGTCAAACCACACCATAGCTGGAACGCGGCGCACAAAGCTTCGAATTGGCTGCTGATCAACCTGCAACGCCATTCCGACCACCACTACAAACCCGATCGCCGCTTTCCACTGCTGCAAAACTATGACGCGGATGAAGCCCCGCAATTGCCGTATGGCTACCCGATCATGACCATGGCAGCGATGATCCCGCCGATCTGGCGCAAGGTGATGAACCCGCGTGTCAAACACTGGCGCGAGATGTATTACCCCGAAATCACTGACTGGAGACCTTACAACAAGGCGCGCAACCCACTGCCACGCTAGAGCGATCCGCGCCCTTCTCTTGTTCAAAAATATCCCGGGGAGCGCGAGGGGCTGGCCCCTCGCCCAAAAAACTGTGTGGCGCAGCCACTCCTTTTGGAAACACCCCACAAAAAAGCCCCGCCAAAAGGGCGGGGCACAGGTGTGGTGCCTGCGATGTCAGGCCGCAGGCACCGGCGGTGTTCTGATATTCGAAAGCCTCAGTTCGGACGCTCGGCCATTTCGGCGCGGATCTGTTGGCGCAGCAGATCGATGGGCACGGTCTTGCCGTCACGCTTAAAGCACCAATAGGTCCAACCATTACAGCTTGGCGCACCTTCCAACGCAGCGCCCACCTGATGGATCGATCCTTTGACATCATCGCCAATCAAAGTGCCATCGGCGCGCACCTTGGCCTTGTGGCGGCCATTCATGCTCAGCAATTCTTCGCCGGGGCGCAGCATGCCACGCTCGACCAGCTGGCCAAAGGGCACTCGCGGCTCGGCGCGTTTGCTGGCCGACACCTGCAATGCGTCACGGTCGTATTTACGCACGGCTTTCAGGCGTTTCTCGGCCACTGTGCGATAGGCGGCTTCCCGTTCGATGCCGATGTAATCGCGGCCCAACATCTTGGCCACGGCGCCGGTTGTGCCTGTCCCAAAGAACGGGTCCAGCACCACGTCACCCGGATTGGTACTGCCGACCAGAACGCGGTGCAGCAGGCTTTCGGGCTTTTGCGTGGGATGCGCCTTGTCGCCCTGATCGTCTTTCAGACGCTCGTGCCCGGTGCAGATTGGCAAAACCCAATCGCTGCGCATCTGCACGCCATCATTGAGTGATTTCAGCGCTTCGTAATTGAAGGTGTATTTGCCACCTTCCTGTTTGCTGGCCCAGATCATGGTTTCATGGGCATTGGTCAGGCGCTTGCCCCGGAAATTCGGCATCGGGTTGGATTTGCGCCACACCACGTCATTGAGAATCCAGAAGCCTTCGTTTTGCAGGGCTGCGCCGACACGGAAAATATTGTGATAGCTGCCGATCACCCAGATCGCACCGTTGGGTTTCAACAGGCGGCGCGCGGCACGCAGCCAGTCGCGGGTGAACTTGTCGTAAGCCTCGAAGCTGGCGAACTGGTCCCATGCGTCATCCACCGCATCCACCGCGCTGTTGTCGGGGCGATGCAAATCGCCTTTCAACTGCAGATTATAGGGGGGATCAGCAAAGATCAGATCAATGGACGCCTCGGGAAGGCTGTTCATCGCTTCGATGCAGTCACCGTCAAGAATCGTGTTCAGCGGGAGCGCGGTCGCGCCCTTGGATTTGGTCATTGTTTTCATTCTCTGCCTCTGATCCCGGCGCTTTTTGCGCTCTGGTTCCTTTGGCACTAAGATGAGTCAAACCCGATTCGCCGTCAATTTCTTTTTTGAATCAGTTACTTACAGATTTACCTTGATACAAGATATTGTGTACCGGCTTGAAAGATCGTCTATGGTGTGCGGTAACACCCAGATTTTGAAGCGCCGCTTTGTGGGTTTTTGACGGGTAACCTGCATTAGTGTCCCAGCCATAGCCCGGGAACTGTTGCGCCAAATCCCACATGATGCGGTCGCGGGTGATTTTCGCCATGATCGAGGCGGCTGAAATCGACAGTGACAGGGCATCGCCCTTGATCACGGCCCGCGCGGGCAAGGACAGGTTGCGCGGGATCAGGTTACCGTCGATCAGCGCCATGTCGGGGGGTGTTCGCAGGCCCGCCACCGCGCGTTCCATGGCCAGATGGCTGGCGCGCAGGATGTTCAATGTATCAATCTCGTCGACACTTGCATGAGCGATGGACACCTCGGCCATGTCCATGATCACGTCGAACAGCACCTCTCGGCGTTTGGCCGTCAGGCGCTTTGAATCGTTCAGGCCGTCGGGGATGCGGGCAGCGTCCAGCACAACAGCAGCGGCAGTGACCGGCCCCGCCAACGGGCCGCGCCCCACCTCATCCACGCCCGCGATGCGGGTGTATCCTTGGGCCTGTGCGGCCAATTCAAGCGCGTAATCCGGCGTGTTGGTCATACCGTGCTTTGGCATGGTCCTTGGGGAAATGCAAAAGGGAAGGGCCCGCGCCCTTCCCGTCAGCGGCTCGGGTCTTGAACGGCAGCTTATCGCAGGCCGCGACGTTCAAGGCAGCGCGCGCTATACACCGCCCGTCCGCCGGTATTGCTGATCAGGCAGGCAGTGGGCAGCGACACGCGGTTTTGTGCGCGACGCGGGATCACTCCGCCTGGTCGGTAGCCGCGATGCGTCCCAACATGTCTGTTGTAGCGGTCATGCCGTTTTTGCGCCTTGTAGCGCTTTTGCGCTTTATAGCCCTTATGGCGCGCCTGTTGCTTGTGCTGGCCATAGGCGTGCGGTGCCGAATAGACCCCCTTGGGGCGTTTGGTTTTATTGGCGTCGGCCACGGCTGCGCCGATGATGGCAAGCGCCGCGACGCCCGCGATCACTTTGGCGGCATCATTCTCGGCGCGCGCCGGCGCGGCGGTCAGGCCCGTCACGGCGACTGCGGCTGCCAGCACTGTGGCGATGAATTGGCGATGTAACATGGTTGTATCCTTTCCTTGGGGTTCAAAGCTCAGGCCCGGCGCACGCAAGCCAGACGCGATACCGCAAAAATGCATGGTCCCAGAAAAGACAGGCAATAACGCCGATCTGTTATCGAATAACGCACTGAAAATGCGCCAGACAGCGACAGGCGTTATTGAATAGCCGCGCAGGGCAGCGCATGGTTGGCACATGACATGGACTTACACGCCCCTCACCGCCGCCCTGAGCGCTGCTGTCCTTATACTGGGCCTCGGGTCGGCCAGCATGGCGCAGGCCGCCTGTGTGGCCGAATACAAGGCCAAGCGCGACAATCCGTTCGAACTATATTACGACGTGGCCCCCATCAGCGGCCCCTGCACCAAATCCAATGCACGCGCCCAATTGAAGGCGCAATTGGCCCAGAATGGCCTTATACTCCTGAAGGTTGTATCAGTGCGCGATCAGTAAGAGGGTGACCCAGTGAAAGACCAATCAGGCAGCGCTGCCAACGCTCTGAGATCAGGCAACCGAGTGGTTGTCATCGGGATCATCACCATCCTCGCCATTCTGGTGCTGGCGGCAGTGCTGTTGTTCATGAATCTGCCCGACGCCGGGGCGTTCAATGCCCGGGTTGAGCGGATATTTGTGGAAAACGATACGCTGACCTGTCAATGTGCATTCAAAACTGACCCGGTGTGATCATCCAAAAATGACCCACCCCGGAGGTGGCAAAGCCCACAG
>NZ_JAAORB010000011.1 GCF_011601345.1 Roseovarius gahaiensis | reverse complement strand
TCTTGCCGTGGTCAACGTGACCAATCGTGCCAATGTTCACGTGCGGTTTCGAACGGTCAAACTTTTCCTTTGCCATGTCTCGAGGCGCCTTGTTCAGTTGGGGGGCCACTGGCCCGATTAACACTCCGCGCGGCGTTTATTGGCTTGTGCGCGGAAAATCAAGCCATTCATGCAGGCAATCTGGCTACTCGCTGTCGGGTGTTTCCGGTGCGCCACCCTGTTCGTCGTCTGCACCCTCGGGCAAGACCTCGGCATCAGGGCCGGGATCGGCGATGTCGGATGTGGCCATGTCCAAGCTGTCAGCGGTCGTTTCAAGGGCCCCGTCAGACGAACCACCCGTCTCGAACAAGCCATTTGCGGTGTTTTCGCGCACCAGCCAGTTCTGGATCAACTTGGCCGCGTTGCGGCTGAGGTTTTCCAGTTGCTGGTCCTTCGATTGCGTCAACCCGGACCCCAGCCATGTGTTACCTGAAAATGTTTCGACCACAGTCACCTGTTCGGGTTTTTCATTCAGCTTGACCTGCTTGGCGTCGTCCCAGACCGTCACGTTGAGGATCAGCGCGGATTTCGGCGAGGCCACCACCGGCACACCGGGCACCGCCAGAACATATCCCTCGACACTGATGCCCAGATGATAAAGCCGGTCCCCCTCATAGCGACTGAAACGGTCATCAACCGCCTTTTTCAGCGCGGTCGCCCATTCCTCCTCGGTCGCTTCGCGCGAGGCCGGACCCTTGGTCAGATTCGGCGCAACCACCACGTTGTGGCCCAGATGAAAATCCCCCAGATAGGCGGGCTTTTCGTCCAGATCATTGGGATTGGTGCAGGCAGTCATGGTCACAGCCACGGCCAGCAGGGTGATAATGCGCAACATGGGGGCCCCTTCAGGATATCCGTTGCGCCGGAATACAGCAGCACGCCTTGCCACGCAATCTTTGTCCCTCGACAGCACTGCCCCCGGCTGCTGAGCGATCCAATGAGGGTCTGGGGCTGCTTGTAGACGTCTCGGCAAAACCGCGTAAACCAGATCCCGCGCATCGCGACGCGACGACCAATGGTATCAGGCCAAATCGGCAACCGCTGGCACATGGTGATGGCCGCTCGCCGCCACAGCGGCCTCGCCATCTAACTAGCCACAAATCCCTTGCAACGCCTGCCATTGGGCGTCGGTCAGCACCGGCGCGGTGGCCCCTTGGCGGTTTGCATTAGCGCGCGCCCGGTCGGCACGCGCTTCGCTGGCGGGGTGGGTTGCGAAATATTCGGGCAATTGCGGCATGTCGCCTTCCAACGCCTGCAAATGGTCGAAAAACCGCGCCATGCCCGCGCTGTCGACCTCCGCCGCATTCAACATGTTCAGTGCAAAACGATCGGCGCGCGTCTCGGCCTCGCGGGTGTAACCTGCCTGAAGCAGCCGCTCGCCCAGAAACACCGCAATGGCGCCGCCCGTCACGTCGCCCAGAACCATCGACAAAAGCCCCGCCGACCCCGCCGCGCGCAAGGCGTGACGTGTGGCATCGCGTTCCTCGACATGGCCGATCTCATGCGCCAGCACCGCCGCCACCGCATCCGGCCCGCTGGCATTGTCCAGCAGGCCACGCAACACCACCACCTGCCCGCCGGGGGCAGCAAAGGCATTGACCATCTCATGATCGAACACCTGCACCTCAAGCTCGTATTGCAGATTTTGCCGATCGGTCAGTCGATCCAACATCACCGTCAGCGCAGCGCGCCCCTGCGGGTTTTGACAGTTAAGCGCGCCCATATCCGCCGCGCCCAGTGCCTGCTCCATCTGCGCGACGACGGTTTTGCCAAGGGCAATTTCCCGCTCTACCGGGATCAGCGTTGCCAATGTGTCAGCCATACGCGGCAAAATCACGAACAGCATCAGCACAACCGCTGCAACGGCCATCGCGCCGCGCGCGGCCAGCTTGCGGTAAAGGCCCTTGTGAACGTCGCGTTTGTGCAGATCGGGGCAGATGGTTTGCAACCGCGCGATGGTGCCCGGCTCGCTTATCGTCAGGCGCGCCGCATCGCGCGGCGCTTCGTCATCGCTGTCGGCATGCAGGGTCAGCGTCAGGGAAGCGTCCCGCGCCTGATCGCGCAGCGCGCGCAAACGGCCCAGTTGCCAAAACACCGGCCCATCGTCGAACGTGGGCCCATCAAAGACCAGCCGGCCACCGGCTTCGTCCAGCACCACGTCCACGCGATGATCACCTGCCGTCACACCATCAAAATAGCGCCCCGCAATGCCCGGCATCAGATCGCGCCACCCACATCCAACGCATCGGCAAAGCCTTCGGCATCGGCACCGCTGTCATGGGCGCGTTGCCTGATTTCGCCCAGCGCATCGGAATTATGCACCGTGACGGTTCCGACCACATGGCCGATCACAGGCTGGATGACCCAGACCAAGGCCAAAGACCCCGACATCGCCAAGGCCAGCACATACAATACCGCCGCCACAAGACCGGCCACGAAAACAGCGCCCTCGCCCATCAGGGCCGCCGGCGTCATGACAACAAACCACGCCGCGCTCAACCCGGCAAAGACCAAAGCCGAGATCAGCATCACCATCAATCCGCCCAGAATGAGCGTTGAGACGACATTGACGGTTTCAGGTTGCGCCGCGAACCCGATCCGCCCATCCAAAATCTTGTAAGCCGTCAGATACCGAAACGCGTTCACCCGGTAGGACACGATACCAACCATGAACCAGATGACACCCACCACACCGGCCAAAGCCGCAACCACGTCAGATTGCGCCACAATCCCGGCCAAGCCGCCAGCCAAGAGTGTAGCCATCGCCAGATAGATATGCCGTGCCGCCCCAAACAGGGCCGTCCACTTGCCGTCTTGACGGAATTGCGCATCGCCGTACCAAGTGCGGTCAGTCATGTATTTTTCCAACCTGAAGGTCTGCCATGGCAGCAAGATGCCAAACGTCGCAAGGGTGGCAATCCAATGGCCCAAGGCGCGCAGGGCATAGCCCCATGCCCCTTTCTCCATGCCGAACCGCACACCCCGCCAGCGGGTGCGCGCCATCTTGTAGCGCCGCGCCCGGTATTGCGCGAAAAAGATCAGCGGAAGAACGGCCAGCACGGTGATGTAAAAGGCGAACATCTGGGTCAACGCCTGCTGCGGGGTTTCCGGTGCGGTAAACAGGGTCAGCCCAAAATAGAACAGGATCATCTGCACGATGCCCAGATAAATCGCCAAAATCACGATCGCCATCAAAAAGCCAAGGAACTTTTCAATCCCGGTGCCGGTATATTCAAACGCGTCCTGCCCACCGTTAACCGACGACCAGATATATTTGCGAATGCGGGTTTTGGCCCAGAAACGGTAAATCCCCAAGGTGACAATCGTCAGCATCGCCGTCACCACCGCCAGCTTGAACAGCGGGCCGCGGTCCCCGGCGTAATGAGCGTCCAGCATGTTGCTGTCAGAAGCCCCAATAGACATGCGCACAGTCCTTTTAAAAACCTACCTCACCGCACAGCGCTTGGGCCCAAGCGCTGGCATCATTGGTTAAGATAGTCGCCTTTTACGTTGGCTTTGTGGCGCAAAAACGGCGTCAGGTGAATCGATTGTTCCGTGGAAATCCGCGGGGGGCCATGCGGCCCGTGCCCGCGCGTTTGCCCATCCATTCCGCCAAATCGGTTTCGGTGCGGGTGCGGCCTGCCGGGTCCAGCCAGCTTAGACCATCGGCAAGGGTAAAGGTGCTGGCATCGCTCAGGCCGCCATCCTTGTATTTCTGGAGCCGCACGCCCTTGCCACGGCCCATTTCGGGCAGTTCCTCAAGCGGGAAGACCAAAACCTTGCGGTTTTCGCCGACACAGGCCACGTGATCGCCAGTCACAGGTTTGCAGACCCGCGCGCGCACGTCGCCACGCACGTTCAAAACCTGCTTGCCGCTGCGGGTTTGCGCCACCACCTCATCTTCGTTCACGACAAACCCGTCACCTGCGCTGGAGGCCACCAGCAACTTGCGCCCCGGCTTATGAATAAACAGATCGACAATCTCGGCCGCGTTGGGCAGATCGACCATCAGGCGCACCGGCTCGCCCATGCCGCGCCCGCCGGGCAGGTTGGCCGCAGACAACGTGTAGAACCGCCCGTTGCTGCCGAACACCAGCAGCCTGTCGGTGGTTTCGGCATGAAACACGAACCGCCCCTCGTCACCGTCTTTGAACTTCAATTCCCGGCCAAGGTCGATATGACCCGACATGGCCCGGATCCACCCCATTTTCGAGCAGACCACAGTGATCGGCTCGCGGTCGATCATCGCTTCCAGCGGCACCTCTTCGACATTGCCCGCTTCGGCGAACTGGGTCCGGCGCACGCCGACGTTCTGACCGTCCAGAACGTAGTTTTTGCCAAAGGTCGCCTTGGCCTCTTTCAACTGATTGGCGATCGCATCCCATTGCAGGTTGTCGTCATCCAGCAGATCCTCAAGACCGGCGCGTTCTTCCATCAGCGTGTCACGCTCTTTGACCAGCGCGTCCTCTTCCAGACGCCGCAAACTGCGCAGGCGCATGTTCAGGATGGCTTCGGCCTGCACGTCCGACAGGCCGTTTTCGCGGCCCGCGTAGCTGTGTGGCACGGTGCGCTCGGGCGCGGTTTCGGCCAGAATGCCGGTGGCCGCAAGCCCCGGGTCGGCCACCAGCACCAGCGTTTTCATATCCACACCCGCCAAGGGCGACAGATACTCGGCCTCGTTCATGGCGCGGCGCAAGGTGGATTGATGCGGCGTGCTCCAATCCTCGTACATCAGCGCCGCTTTCGGGTCGTCGTCGTAGCGAATGATCTCGATCACCCGGTCAAGGTTCAGGAAGGCGGTGATCAGCCCCTGCAACACCTCAAGCCGGTGGTCGATCTTGCTCATCCGGTGACGGCTGCGGCGGATCAGCACCTCGCGGCGGAAATCCAAGAAGGCCCGCAGCACTTCTTTCATCGAACAGACCTTGGGGGTCACCCCGTCGATCAGCAAGTTCATGTTCAGCGAAAACCGCACCTCAAGGTCCGAGTTGCGGAACAACATGTTCATCAACACCTGCGGGTCGACATTTTTCGACCGAGGCTCCAGCACCATGCGCACATCGTCAGCCGATTCATCGCGGATATCGGCCAGAATAGGCACTTTCTTGGTCTGGATCAGTTCGGCCAGTTTTTCGACCAGCTTGGATTTCTGCACCTGATAGGGAATTTCCGTGACCACAACCTGCCACTGACCGCGGCCCAGATCTTCGACCTCCCACTTACAGCGCAGACGAAACGCGCCGCGCCCGGTGCGATAGGCCTGCGCGATATTCTCGGGCGGCTCGACAATCACGCCGCCAGTCGGAAAATCCGGGCCGGGCACATAGTTCAGCAACGTATCATCGCGCGCATCCGGCACCTTGATCAGATGCAGGCAGGCATCCACCAACTCGGCGATGTTATGCGGCGGAATGTTGGTGGCCATGCCCACCGCGATGCCGCTGGAACCGTTGGCCAGCAGGTTTGGAAACGAGGCCGGCAAGACGATCGGTTCCTGCAGCGTGCCATCGTAATTGTCGCGGAAATCAACGGCGTTTTCGTTCAACCCCTCCAACAGCGCCTCGGCGACGGCGGTCATCCGCGCCTCGGTGTAGCGTGGGGCGGCAGGGTTGTCGCCGTCGATATTGCCGAAATTGCCCTGCCCGTCGACCAGCGGATACCGCACCGCGAAATCCTGCGCCAGACGTGCCATCGCATCATAAATCGCGGCATCCCCATGCGGGTGATAGTTGCCCATCACGTCACCGCTGATCTTGGCCGATTTTCGAAACCCGCCCGTGCTGGACAGTTTCAATTCGCGCATCGCGTATAGAATCCGCCGATGCACTGGCTTCAGACCATCGCGCGCGTCGGGCAGCGCGCGGTGCATGATCGTGCTTAGCGCATAGGTCAGATACCGGTCACCGATCGCGCGGCGCAGCGGTTCCGAAGTTTGGTTTGGCGCGCTCGCGCCATCGTCGATCAGATCGCTCATACTGCCCTGACTACCCTTGCGGTCCGGCCTGTGACCAGACCCTGACGGTTATTTGTAATTTAGCCCTGATAAACCGCGCCATGGGGGCAAAGGTCAAGAGCGGGCAAACCTTGCAGCCCCCAATCGGATGCAACACCTTATTAAAACTACGCGAGGTTACGGATTTTCCCCGCAAACTCGTCCGCGAATCGGATATAGTTTTTGTGCTGCTGGCCGTTCGGGGGAACGGTCCGATCATGTTTTTTGTTGTTGTGTGGGGGGACGCGCGATGTGGCGCTTTATTTTTGTGACATTCGCATTTCTTGGAAGTGCATTTTATTTTCTAAGCGGCGGCGCCGATTACGCGCCGGCGCCAAACTCCATTCAGGCGCGCGCCCAGACCGACGGCTCGACCCTGTTTGCTTGGCCCGACCCTGCACCGAAGGTCGCACAAGCGCAATTTGCGGAGGCATCGCCGGACACAGCGGATGCAACTGGCAATAGCACAGTCAGCCGCGCAGTGGCGTCTTTGAACGATCTTAGCCTTGCCGCCAAGGCACAGCCCGGTGCCGTTCGCCTGCAATTGGCCTCGGGGGACAGCCGCCAGTTTTCGACGCCCCAGCCAACAAAGGCCGCAGCCGAAGCCGGCACCGATACATCCGATGACATCGCCAGTGCCATCGCCCGCGAGGTTGTCGTTGCCTCTCCGATTGCCGATGTTCGCAAGGTCACAGGCGCCAGCGTCAACATGCGCAGCGGCCCCGGCACCAAGTTTGGCCGCCTTGCCCGCCTGAAGGGCGGCACGCGCGTCGCGGTCTTGCGCGATCCCGGCGATGGTTGGTTGAAAATCCGCGTCGTCGAAACCGGGCGCGTGGGCTGGATGGCCGATTGGCTGGTAACCGCATCTGCAAACTGATTGCATCGCCACGTTCCCCACGGCATAGCACGCGGCATGAGCCAGAAATCCATCCTGATCACCGGCTGCTCTTCGGGCATCGGATATGACGCCGCGCATGCGCTGCGCGCGCGGGGCTGGCGGGTCTTTGCCGCTTGCCGCAAACCCACGGATTGCGACCGCCTGCGCGCCGAGGGTTTTGACAGCCCCCGCATCGACTATGAAGACGAGGCCACGATCGAACATGGCTTGGCCGAGGTGCTTGCGGCCACGGGGGGGCGGCTGGATGCGCTGTTCAACAATGGTGCCTATGCGATACCCGGCCCTGTCGAAGACATCCCAACCGACGCGCTGCGCACGATCTTTCAATCCAACCTGATCGGCTGGCACGACCTGACACGCCGTGTCATTCCCATCATGCGCGCCCAAGGGCATGGGCGCATCGTGCAATGCTCTTCGGTTCTGGGTCTTGTGGCGATGAAATGGCGCGGCGCTTATGTGTCCACGAAATTCGCGCTTGAAGGCCTGACAGATGCCTTGCGCCTTGAAATGGCCGGAACGGGCATCGAGGTGTCGATCATCGATCCCGGCCCAATCGAAACCGCCTTTCGGCAGAACGCGATCAAGGAATTCGAAAAATGGATCGACTGGGAAAGGTCCGCCCGCGCGGTCGAATATCGCGACAGCTTGCTTGATCAGCTTTACACAGGCAGCAGCAAAGGCCCGCAATGGCCCGCATCCGCGGTGACGGGTAAACTGATCCACGCGCTGACAGCGCGCCGTCCGCGTGCGCGCTATTACGTCACGACCCCGACATATATGATGGGGCTGCTACGGCGCATCCTGCCCACCCGCGCGCTGGATTGGGTGCTGTCCAAAGGCTGAGGCGCGGCAAGAATTCCCTTTCGCTTTTTACCAGCGACACCCTAGATGGTGCCAGAGACGATTCGAAGGAAAAACACATGCTCAGCGATCCGCTTTTCATCATCGTGGCGCTTGCCTGTTTGGGCGTCGCCGTGATCCTTGCCATAGGCATCGGCACATTCGGCAAGGAAGGGCGGGACAACGCCAAGCGCGCCAACAAACTGATGCGCTGGCGTATCATCGCGCAATTCGTGGCGGTGCTGTTGATCCTTCTGTTTGTCTACATCCGCAGACAAGGGGGACAATAATCATGGTCGTGCTGAACAAGATTTATACGAAAACCGGCGATCACGGGGAAACCGCGCTTGGCAATGGCGCGCGCGTGGCCAAACATGCGATGCGCGTCACCGCCTATGGCACCGTCGACGAGGTCAACGCCACCGTCGGGCTGGCACGCCTGCATGCGACAGGTGAAACCGACGTAGCGCTGTCGCGCATCCAGAACGATCTGTTCGATCTGGGGGCTGATTTGTGCCGCCCCGACATGGAAAAGGATGCGCAGGCCGAATACACCCCCCTACGCATATCCGACAATCAGGTGTCGCGTCTGGAAACCGAAATCGACACCATGAACAAGGCGCTTGAGCCGCTGCGTAGCTTCATCCTACCCGGCGGGTCTGATTTGGCCGCTTACCTGCACCTGTGTCGCACCGTGTCACGCCGGGCCGAACGCCTCAGCGTTGAACTGGCGACCATGGAACATGTGAACCCTGCGGCGGTCAAATATCTCAACCGGCTCAGCGATTGGTTTTTCGTGGCGGCACGGGTGTCGAACGATGGCGGCGCCAAAGACGTCCTGTGGCAGCCGGGCGCAAACCGCTAGCCACGGTTAAAATGTAATGAAAGCCCCGTCATAGCCCACCGCTATGACGGAGCTTTTGCCGAACGATCCGACTGGAGGCCATCAGTCAACTGTGGCACTCTACGACGAAACACACCGCTGATGTTGTAAAGGCGCAGGTGTTCGTTTTGACAGTATGAGGTTAGGTTCATGTCGTTACCAACTATTGCAATGTTTTGGGATGGCCCGCCTTTGGGCTTTATCGAACGCCTTTGCATCACCTCTTTCCTGGAGATGGGTCATCCCGTCGAGGTATTTTCCTATACCGGGCTCGACAACCTGCCCGACGGTGCCAAGGCGGTCTCCGCCGAAGAGATCCTGGCCAGTCCCGACAGCATCATTCGCCACGAACGTACCGGCAGCGCGGCAATCCATGCCGACAAGTTCCGTTACCACCTGCTGACCAAGCGGCCCGGCATCATCTGGGCCGATACGGATATTTATTGTCTCAAACCGTTCCAGCCCGAGAATGGCTATCTTTTTGGGCTGGAAAACGACAAGGTGATCTGCAACGCGGTCATGGCCCTGCCTGCAAGCTCCCAAACGCTGGCCGATCTGGTGGCCTTCTGCGAAGATGAATACGCGATCCCAGTGTGGATGATGCCCCGCCACCGTCAGGAAATGCGCGACCGCGCCGAGGCGGGCAACCCGATGCATGTTTCGGAAATGCCGTGGGGCGCATGGGGTCCAAAGGCGCTGACACATTACCTGCACAACAATGACGAATTCCGCCACCGGCAGGACGAGCACGTGCTTTACCCCGTACCCTACAAGGACCGCCGTCTGTTCTGCCGCCCGGCCCGGAAGACATGGAACCGCGTCAAGAACGATACGATCTCGCTGCATTTTTACGGTCGCCGCCTGCGTGCGCATCTCGACAACAGCTATGACGGCGTCCCGCCTCAGGGATCGCTACTGGCGGAGCTGGGGGAAAAACACGGCATCCGCCCCTGAAAACCGCAAATTCCGACAAGCAAACCAAAAACGCGACGTCGCCAGATGCAAACGTGACGATTTTGCCCTGTTTCCCCATGGGCCAAACCTGTATCAACATCGGGGAGAGCTTTACCGAGAGTCGTGTCGCGGCTCTTTACCATTCTGAGGGAGACCATGCCAATGAAGGTGCTAGTGCCTGTCAAACGCGTGATTGACTACAACGTGAAGGTCCGCGTGAAAGCGGATGGATCGGGTGTTGATCTTGCCAACGTGAAGATGTCGATGAACCCGTTCGACGAGATTGCTGTCGAAGAGGCGATTCGCCTGAAAGAGGCCGGGAAGGCCGACGAGGTCATCGCGGTGTCGATCGGCGTCAAGCAGGCGCAGGAAACCCTGCGCACTGCATTGGCCATGGGCGCGGATCGCGCCATTCTGGTCGAAGCCACCGACGATGTGCATACCGATATCGAACCGCTGGCCGTGGCCAAGATTCTGGCCAAGGTGATCGAAGAGGAACAGCCCGGTCTGGTGCTCTGCGGCAAGCAAGCGATCGACAATGACATGAACGCCACCGGCCAGATGCTGTCGGCGTTGCTGGGTTGGTCTCAGGCGATGTACGCCAACAACGTGGACATTGATGGCGACCATGCCGTTGTAACCCGCGAAGTCGATGGCGGCCTGCAAACCATCAAGGTCAAGATGCCCACCATCATCTCGACCGACCTGCGCCTGAACGAGCCGCGCTATGCGTCGCTGCCCAACATCATGAAGGCCAAGAAAAAGCCGCTGGATCAAAAAACCGCTGCCGATTACGGCGTCGATGTCAGCCCGCGTCTGGAAATCCTGTCCACCTCGGAACCCGAGGCGCGCAAGGCGGGCGAAATCGTCGGCTCGGTTGACGAGCTTGTGTCGAAACTCAAGGAAGCGGGGGCCGTGTGATGTCTGTTCTTCTGATTGCTGAAATCAACGATGGCACGTTGGCAATGGACGCCACCGCCAAAGCCGTGACCGCCGCCGCGAAACTGGGGGACGTGACAGTGCTTTGCGCCGGCGAAACCTGTGCCGATGCCGCCGCCGAAGCGGCCACGATCGACGGTGTCGCCAAGGTGCTGTGCGCCGAAGATGCGCTGTATGGTCACCGTCTGGCCGAAGCAGTGGCTGCCCTGATCGTCAGCGTTGCGGATGATTACAGCCATATCGTGGCGCCCGCCACGACCGACGCCAAGAACATCCTGCCGCGCGTCGCCGCCCTGCTGGATGCGATGGTGATCACCGATGTCACCGCCGTGGTCGATGCCGACACGTTCGAGCGTCCGATTTACGCCGGCAACGCTGTGCAGACCGTCAAGTCGAAAGACGACAAGAAGGTCATCAGCTTCCGCACATCCACCTTTGACGCCGCGGGCACCGGCAATTCCGCAGCCGTTGAAACCATTGGCGCGGCGGATGATCCAGCCCTGTCCGAATGGGTGGCTGACAAGGTCGCCGAAAGCGACCGCCCCGAGCTGACCTCGGCCGGGGTTGTTGTATCGGGTGGCCGTGGCGTTGGCTCGGAAGACGACTTTGCCCTGATCGAGAAACTGGCAGACAAGCTGGGGGCCGCTGTTGGGGCCTCGCGTGCCGCGGTCGACTCGGGCTTTGCGCCGAATGACTGGCAGGTCGGTCAGACCGGCAAGGTTGTCGCCCCTGAACTGTATATCGCCGTCGGCATCTCGGGTGCGATTCAGCACTTGGCTGGTATGAAGGACTCGAAAATCATCGTCGCCATCAACAAAGACGAAGAAGCGCCGATCTTTCAGGTGGCCGATTACGGCCTTGTGGCTGACCTGTTCGAGGCTGTCCCCGAACTCAACGAAAAGCTGTAAGCACTGGCCCTGCCAGAGTTGCCGCCAAAGGCCCGCCAGATCGGCGGGCCTTTTTCATTTTGTCACCATCACGCCGCGCAGCGCAGGCACAAGCGCCATCGCCGCTTCGGCATGGGCCGCAGGGCCCAGCAACTCATTGGCGGCCGGGGCCTCGGCGCTTGAAAACACCATGCCGCTGGTGCCGGTTTTCAGCGCGGTCGCACTGGCCGTTACTTCGACCACCTGCACCGCCCTGCCACGCACAGCCTCAAGCATGCGACGGGTCACAAAGGCCGGGTCTTGCGCCAGATCCGCCCCGTCACAGCCATGGCCCGGTCGCCGCGCCGCAAACCACAGTGCAACAACCGGCGGGCCATCCCCTGCCAACAGCTTGCCAATCCGTTCAACCCAGACCGCCCGCAACTCTTCGCGGACAAGATCGAACCGTTCGGGCGACACACCTTGCAAACGCCGCAGCATATGCCGCGTGAAATGGAACTCGGTGAAATCCACATCGGGAAACAAGCGGCGCAAGGCATCGGTTGCCGTCAAGAACCGATCATTTCGGCGTTGATGCACCGTGTAAAACCGATTGGACATATTCTGCGCCCCCGGCAGCTGCAAGACCACCGCCGCCGCGTCGGCGCGCGCCTTGGACATGGCCGGATCGTTCAACAGCACATCCAGCCCTGCATTGGGCCATCCCAGATTGACACAGGCCACGCCAAGACGTTTTTCAACCATCGCCGCAAATGGCGCGCGTATGAATTTTCCGTAGGTTTCAGTGCCCCCCAGAAACACCACGTAGTCACCGTGCAACTGTCGCTTTGGCCCCCGGAAGGTCAGTTTTGACCCGAAATAGTGACACGGGCAGTAATCAAGGGGCGCCCGCCCCCCTCTGAAAGGTTGGTAACTCATATTCCCCACCACGTTTTATTCACCCGAAGGCAGAGTCGCACCACCGAGTTTAGAAAACGCTAAAGGTGCAATTCGCTTTGAATTTTTGCCAGTATCGGCCCTTGCAGCCCGGCCCGACCCATGCCTATGCTGACGCGTATCACAGCGAAGGGCGGGCGATATGGAGATCGGGAAAATCGGCGTTGTCGGCGCGGGCCAGATGGGCAATGGCATTACTCATGTCATGTCACTGGCAGGGTATGAGGTGTTGCTGAACGATATCAGCAAAGACGCGCTGGATCAGGGCTTGGCCGTCATTCGCAAAAACATGGAACGTCAGGTCAGCCGCGACAAGATCACCGCCGATCAGATGGAGGCGGCGCTGGCCCGTATCACCACCACCCTGACGCTCACCGATCTGGGCGCAACGGATCTGGTGATCGAGGCCGCAACCGAGCGCGAGACCGTAAAACAGGCGATTTTCGATGAATTGCTGCCGCATTTGCTACCGCATACGATCCTGACCTCGAACACCTCGTCAATATCCATCACCCGGCTGGCCAGCCGCACCGACCGCCCCGAGAAATTCATGGGCTTTCACTTCATGAACCCGGTGCCGGTGATGCAGCTGGTCGAACTGATCCGCGGCATCGCCACCGATCGCGACACCTATGACGCCTGCTTTGCTGTGGTGGAAAAACTGGGCAAAACCGCCGCCTCGGCCGAAGATTTCCCGGCCTTCATCGTCAACCGCATCCTGATGCCGATGATAAACGAGGCCGTCTATACCCTTTACGAAGGCGTCGGCAACGTGAAGTCGATCGACGAATCCATGAAACTGGGCGCAAACCACCCAATGGGGCCGCTGGAATTGGCCGATTTCATCGGGTTAGACACCTGCCTTGCCATCATGAACGTGCTGCACGACGGGCTGGCGGATACCAAATACCGGCCTTGCCCGCTACTGACCAAGTATGTCGAAGCTGGATGGCTGGGCCGCAAAACTGGCCGGGGTTTCTACGATTACCGCGGGGATGTACCTGAGCCGACCCGCTAGCCGCGCCGCCGTTTAGTCGACAGTTTCACCCAGTGACAAGGTATGCGCGCGTAGCCATGTCATGAAACCGCGCGGATCGCTGTGCAGCATGTCCATCTTTTCCGCCGACACCGGCGCGCCCACCACCGGCTTTTGCGGTTTGTTGCAGCTATGCACAACCTCGTGCAGCAACAGCGATTGCCGCAGCGTGGGAGAAATCCGGTTGGCCATCTGATACCACCGAGAGTTCGAGCCCGGAAAATAGATCGGCACAACCGTCGCGCCCGACCGCCGGATCATCTGGGCTGTAAACACGTTCCATTCACGTTCAACCGCCGGGCCAAACAGCGTGTCTGACGAGGCCACAACCCCTGACGGGAATACGCTGATCAGGCCGCCCTCTTTGAGGTGAGCCATCGCCTTGGCCCGCATTTCAACCGATTTGCGTTGCGCATCCGGTTCATGCGGAAAGGGCACAGGGATCATGTAAGAGGCTGCAACCTCATCTATTCCGGTCAGCAAGGCGCGCGTCAGTATCTTGTAATCGGTGCGCCGCCGTCCGATCAGATCGGCCAGTATCATTCCGTCCACCAGACCATGCGGATGGTTGGCCACCGCAACCACCGGGCCTTCGCGCGGGATATTGGCCAGCTGGTTTTCCGGTGTCAGAAGGTCAACGCCCATCGTATCCAGCGCCGCGCGCCAAAACGGTTGACCCGTCGGTGCGCCACGCCGTTCGAACGCCTTGATCATGCGAATAATGGACAGCTTTCCGGTAAACCATTCGATCGCCCGAATGGTGAATGCCGTCATCGGCGCATCGAACGAATTGGCGTAGGTCAGGCTTCGCCGGTCATATTTGGTGAAATTCACCGTTTCACCCGGTTGCCCGCTACCCTCATCCTGTGCGCCGTCAACCACCTGATCTATTCCCGTTCCGTCGCGCATCGCCGCGCCTTTGTCTTACATGTCTTCGCCAAACCGGTTGGCCACCAAAGCCTCGACCGCATCTGCCAAAGCCCCGGCATCCGGCCCCGAGGTTTGCACGTCAATAGTGCTTCCTTGCGACGCTGCCAACATCAAAAGCCCCATGATGCTGTCGCCACCGGCTGACATGCCATCATGGCTGACTTCGGCGGACGCATCAAATCCCTCGACCACTTCGACCAGCTTGGCAGCGGCACGCGCATGCAATCCCTTGACGTTGACGATTTTCATTTGGCGGGTGTTCATGTCGGACATCAAATTGCTACCTGCTGGTCTCGCCGGACGAGACATTGTGACTGTCGATATACTTGCGGCCTGCATCCAAAGCCGCGCGTGCGGCCTCATGCACTGGTAAGTCGCGGCTTTTGGCCAGCTTGATCAGAAGCGGCAGGTTCGCACCGTAAAGAATGCGTCGGTTCGACGGCTGACAGGCCTTCAGAGACAGGTTTGATGGCGACCCACCAAACAGATCGGTGACGATCATCACCCCGTCGCCCACATCCACTTGATCAGCAGCGGCACAAATTTCGGCCTGCTTGTCAGCACGATCATCGGTATCCTGCATGGATACGGCATGGATGCCGGTTTGGCGGCCCATCACATGTTCGATGGCCCGCAGATACTCTCGGGCCAATTCGCCATGCGCAACAATCACGATGCCGATCACCGCCGCCTCTCTCCTGTTCGGTCCGGGCCGGGCTGCCCTGTCTGCGCATCGGGACGGACCATTGCGCGGCGCCGCTCCAACTCGCGGTGCCTTATTGACACCGCCCAGCCATCCTCTGCAAGGGCTTGGGCCAAAGTTTCTGCCATTGTGACACTACGGTGCTGCCCCCCGGTGCAGCCAAAACCGATTGCCAGATATGCTTTTCCCTCGGCCTCGTAGGCGGGCAACAGCAGATTGGCCAGATCAATCAGTTTGTCCCGGAATGCGGCAAAGCGCGCGTCACCGGCTACATACTGCGCAACCCGTGCATCACGTCCGTCCAAACTGCGCAATGCTTCGTCCCAATAAGGATTGCGCAGGAACCGGCAGTCAAACAGCATGTCCAACCCGCGCGGCAACCCGCGTTTGTAGGAAAAGGAATGCAACGACACCGCCAGTTCGCCTTCGCCGTCCGGGGTGAACCAGCGCTCCAACTCAGCGCGCAGATCATGCGGTGACATCTCGGAGGTGTCGATCAGCAAGTCGGCCCGCGCGCGGATCGGCCCCAGAAGATCAAATTCGCGTTCGATCCCTTCGCCGGGGCTTTCCGCCGGGGCCAGCGGGTGGCGACGACGGGTCTCCGAAAAGCGGCGCACCAGCACGTCAAAGGTACAATCCAGATACAGAACCTGCATCGGCGCGCCGGTCAGCCCATCCATGCGGTCGATCGCATCGATCAGCGCGTTGGTTGAGAAATCACGGTTGCGCGTGTCAAACCCAAGGGCCAGCGGCTTATCCGGCGCGTTCCCCTTCAGCAAACCGGGCAATAACGACAGCGGCAAGTTGTCGATCGCTTCGTATCCCATGTCTTCCAGAACCCGGATCGCGGTGCTGCGTCCCGCGCCGGATGGCCCGGTGACCAGAACCAGCCGCGCAGGGCCGGATCGGGTTGGCGAATTTGCCTGTTCAGCGCCTGTCATCCTTACCCCCAGTTGATCATTCACTGTATATCTATTTCAGATATAGCAGGATTGCCGCAGGAAAATGGGCAGCGCCCGGATTTCGCAAAACCGGCAGGGTCACACCCAGCAATTGGTCTTGCCGCTTGTCGGGCAGTCGCTTTGGTTCCGGCTGGTCCATATCTACGATCAAGGCCAGCGGTGCCGGACCTACAGCCGCGCAGTGCAGCAACCCCACGCCGCGCGCCTCGATCAGGCCATGAATTGTATTGGGGGCATCCGCGACCACACGGTCGCCATCCCGTGTCAAAACCGTGCGATCATCAGCGACCAGCGCCGCACCAAGCGCGATTAGTTGCAGCGCCAACGCCGATTTCCCCGACCCCGAGGCGCCACGGATCAAAACCCCGCGCCCGTCAACCGCGACCGTGCTGGCATGAACGACCATTGGCGCTGGGTCGGGGTGTTCGCGAAATTGGCCATCGCCGCACCGCGACATCGGATCAGACCGGCAAGCCCACCACGAAACGCGCGCCCAGCGGATCCGAGGTGATATCGGCATCGGTCGGGCGAATGTTTTCAGCCCAGATCACACCGTCATGGGCCTCGACGATCTGCTTGGAGATTGACAGCCCAAGGCCCGAATTATTGCCAAAATCATTCGCGGAACGCTCAGAATAGAAGCGCTTGAAAATCTTGGTCAGCGCCTGATCGGGGATGCCCGGACCGGTATCTTCCACCACGACAAGCACGCGATTGTCCCGTTTACGCACCCAAAGGCGGATGGCATCGCCCTCTTCGCAGAAACTGGTCGCGTTGGTGATCAGGTTGACAAAAACTTGCGCAAGCCGGGCCTCAAGCCCGGTCACAACAATTGCGTCGCCGGGGAAATCAGTGATGAAATCAATGCCCTTTTTCTCGGCCTCTTCCCCCAGATAGTGGCCCAGATTGCGCAGCATACCGATCAGGTCGAACGGCTCTTGTTCTTCTTTGACCAACTCGCTGTCCAACCGCGACGCGTTCGAGATATCGCTGACCAACCGGTCAAGGCGGCGCACATCATGTTCGATCACCTCCAGCAGCTTTTCGCGCTGATCCTCGCGCTTGGCGACACGCATGGTGCCAACGGCGCTGCGCAAACTGGCCAGCGGGTTTTTGATTTCATGCGCCACGTCAGCCGCGAACTGTTCGTTGCTGTCGATGCGGTGATACAGCGCCGAAACCATGCCACGCAGCGCCCCCGACAGACGCCCGATTTCGTCAGGCCGCGCCGTCAGGTCGGGGATACGAATACCCCCGCCACCAGTGCGCCGGTTACGATCACCACCGATTTCGGGAGCCGCAGCCAGATCGGCCAGCGGGTTGGCGATGGTCGAGGCCAGTATCAGGCTCAGCCCCACCGAGACCGCCGTCGCGATTAAAAAGACGCGCAAGACCCACTCGTGTTCGGCGCGCACCAACTGGTCAATCTCGCCCGAGGCGTTCGCCATTGCGACCACGGCCACTGGCTTGCCGTTTTGTAAAATGGGCGTCGCGGCCGAAAACACCGTGCGCCCCTCCACCTCGCTTGCGGCGGTCTGCGTTCCGGTCGCCAAGGTTGTCGGAACCAAGCTTTGTGCCAGCGCCTCTACCGTTGTCGGTGCGTCCGGCTCAAACATCGCGAACGGCGCTGAGACCCACTCCCACACCCGGCCAAGCGCATCGGTGATGATTGTCCGCTGTCCACCCTCACCCTCCTGAACGCCGGGGCGCGTGCCCACCGTCTGGCCGGTCAGGCCACCCGCCGTGTCGAAAACAAATACCTCAACCCCGCTGCGCAGGTCGAGGCCGGACAAGGTTGCGCGCACATCAATTCCATCGCCGGTCATAAGGTTGACCGGCGCGCCGGTCGGCAACTGCGCCTCGAACACATCGGCCACCAACTCGACCTCGCTCACCAGATTGCTGGCGCGTTGCAACGCCAGGCTATCACGTGAGGAGTTGAGATACAGAATGCCCGTCAGCAGAACGCTGAGCGCCACAAGATTGAACGTGATGATTTTCCGTGTGAGCGATGAATCCTTGGCCGAGCGCAGGCCCCTACGCTCGCGGCGCGAGCGCATTTCGGAGTCAGTCAGGTTGTCAGGCGATACAAAATCTTCGCCCAAAACAACATCATCCTCCGGCCGATGCGCGTCTTCGCGCATGTTTATGCCCTCGGCCAGTGCCATTATTCTTCGTTATACCGATAGCCGATGCCATACAGCGTTTCGATTGCCGAAAACTCGGAATCGACCATCCGCAACTTTTTGCGCAGACGCTTGATGTGGCTATCGATCGTCCGGTCATCGACGTAAACCTGATCGTCATAGGCCACGTCCATCAATTGATCACGGCTTTTGACGAAACCGGGGCGTTGCGCAAGGGCCTGCAACAGCAAAAATTCGGTCACCGTCAATGACACGTCCTTGCCCTTCCAGCTGACCGCGTGGCGCAGCGGGTCCATCAGCAGCTCTCCGCGTTCGATCACCTTGGTATCTTCGGTATCGCCCACGATGTCACCGGCCACCGCATCCTGTCGGCGCAACAATGCACGAATACGCTCGACCAGCAAACGCTGGCTGAACGGTTTCTTCACATAATCGTCGGCCCCCATGCGCAGGCCCAGAACCTCGTCGATCTCGTCGTCTTTCGAGGTCAGGAAAATCACTGGAATCTGAGTTTTCTGCCGCAGCCTTTGCAGCAGGTCCATGCCATCCATACGCGGCATCTTGATATCAAGCACCGCCATGTCGGGCAGTTTCTTACTGAAAGCGTCAAAAGCCTGCTGACCATCGTTATAGGTCTCAACCTCGAACCCTTCAGCCTCTAGGGTCATCGAGACCGACGTCAGGATATTCCTGTCATCGTCCACTAGGGCGATCTTAGACATGTTACTGATCCTTGTACTGCTCTGCTTGCCTGATTTTTTCCCGTAATATGCGTCCTTTCACCCTTTACAATCAATCCCAAAGTGCGAATCGGCCCGGTAACACATGCGCATTGGGCCAAAAAAACCTTTATGATGGCTAAATTGACTCACTCCATGATGTGCGGTGCACTAATGTTTTCGCTAACAGAACTCTGGTTGCGCTAACTTCAACTTGGTTGCGCTAACTGCGTGAAAGCGTCCTGTTCTTTTACGGAAACGTCATGTTAAGACGCCGCCAAGGCATGGCAAGCACCGCCATACCGGCGCCACGCCGGCGCCACGGACCAAGGCCGCCCACCGACCGGCCATCGCTGAACAGGAGCGTGAAAGACATGACATCTGGACGGGTCAACCCGCAATTCCGGCTTGAAGACCAAGGCATCACGGGGTTGGAAAATGTCTATTACAACCTCATCGAACCGGCGCTGATCCAAGAAGCGCTAAAGAATGGCGAAGGTGATTTGGGGCGCGGTGGCGCGTTCCTTGTGGCCACCGGCAAATTCACAGGCCGTTCCCCCAAGGACAAGCATGTCGTCAAAACCGACAGCGTCGCCGACACCATCTGGTGGGAAAACAACGCCGCCATGTCCCCCGAAGGCTTTAATACGCTTTACAACGACATGCTCGCGCATATGCAAGGCGGCAAATATTACGTGCAAGACCTGACTGGCGGCGCCGACCCGGCCCATGCAATCAACGTGCGCATGGTCACGGAATTGGCATGGCACGGCCTGTTCATCCGCCACTTGCTGCGCCGCCCCGATCGGGACGCGCTGGACAGCTTCGTGGCTGACTTCACCGTCATCAACTGTCCCAGCTTTCAGGCCGATCCGACCAAGCATGACTGCCGGTCTGAAACGGTGATTGCCCTGAATTTCGACCGCAAGATCATTCTGATCGGCGGCACCGAATATGCCGGCGAAAACAAGAAATCAGTCTTCACGCTGCTCAACTATCTTTTGCCGGAAAAAGGCATCATGCCGATGCACTGTTCGGCCAATCATGCCGATGGTAACCCGGTCGACACCGCCGTGTTCTTTGGTCTGTCGGGCACCGGCAAGACCACCCTGTCCGCTGACCCCGAGCGCACGTTGATCGGTGACGATGAACATGGCTGGTCCGATCGTGGCACCTTCAACTTTGAAGGCGGCTGCTATGCCAAGACCATCAACCTCAACCCCGAGGCCGAGCCGGAAATCTACGCCACCACCTCCAAATTCGGCACCGTGATCGAAAACATGGTGTTCGACGAAGAAACGCTGGAACTGGATTTCGACGACGATTCGCTGACCGCGAACATGCGCTGCGCCTACCCGCTCGACTATATCTCGAACGCGTCGGAAACCGCACTTGGCGGACACCCCAAGAATGTGATCATGCTCACCTGTGATGCCTTTGGTGTTCTGCCCCCGATCGCGCGGCTGACCCCGGCGCAGGCCATGTATCACTTCCTGTCAGGCTTCACCTCCAAGGTTGCGGGCACTGAACGCGGCGTGACCGAACCCGAGCCCACGTTCTCAACCTGCTTTGGCGCGCCGTTCATGCCGCGCCGCCCCGAAGCCTACGGCAATCTGCTGCGCGAAAAAATCGCCAAGCACGGCGCAACTTGCTGGCTGGTCAACACCGGCTGGACGGGTGGAGCCTACGGCACCGGCTCGCGCATGCCGATCAAAGCCACCCGCGCCTTACTGACGGCAGCGTTGAACGGATCGCTGAACGAGGTCGAGTTCCGCAAGGACGACAACTTTGGCTTTGACGTTCCCGTGGCTGTCCCCGGCGTGGCCGAGGTTCTTCTGGACCCGCGCCGCACTTGGGATAACCCCGAAGCCTATGATCGTCAGGCCACCAAACTGGTGCAGATGTTCGCCGACAATTTCGAGCAGTATGTTCCCTACATCGACGACGACGTGAAAGCGGCAGCCATCGGCTGACGCGACGCGTCATTGGCAAAGTTGTGAAAACGCTCCGACTGGATGGTCGGGGCGTTTTTGTATCGCAGGCCGTCATTTGAACCAGCATTTGTGCCAAGCATTTTTAGAACGCCATGATTCCGCGCCGGATCAGGTTCAAACCGGCGATCAACAGCACCAAAAGCGTCAGTTTGCGGAATGCTTTATGGTCGATCCGATCAGAAATTTGAAAACCCACCCATAACCCCAAAACGGCCGGAGCGATCAACAGCAGCGACAGCGGGGCGGTTTTCGTATCCAGCACACCAGACACAATATGCGCCCACAATAGCGCAACAGAGCCCAGCCCGTAGATCACGCCCTGTATCCGCATTTGATCTGCCTTGGCGGTCCCTCGCGCGGTCAGCATGGCCACGGTCGGTGGTCCCCATACGCCGGATATGCCCCCGAAGAACCCTGCAATCACGGCCATGGTCGCCTCGCCCTTGCGGCCTTCGCCACCGGGCAAGCGTGGCGGTATGCCAAGCACGCCCAAGCTTGCATATAGTGTGACCGGTATACCAATTAGAAGAAATATCAATGGCTTGGGCATCATTGGCACCAATTGCGCGACCGCCATCAGCACCACAAAGCCGACGCCAAGGAACACCCAATAGACCCGCACCGAGGCCCACGCGGCCCGCCACCCTTGGCGCAGGGCCTGCCAAAGGTTTGCGACCACCGTTGGCAAGATCAGGCCAGCCAGCGCCAATTCTGGGGAAACCACTGATCCTAAACCAGAAATCAGAATCATGGGCATGGCAAATCCAACGACGCCCTTGACCACCCCGGCCAACAGCGCCACCATTGCGACAACGGCCCACGCCCCCGGGCCGATTTGTAAAAGCGTATCCATGAGGGTGTCTTAGCCAAAAGTGGCTAGTGCTGCATGTGCAAAAATCAATGCGCAACTTTCGACCAAAACTATAGCCTTTCAGGCATAATAGTTGCGCTGCACCTGCAAAATAGCTAAACAAAGCCCAACAAAAAAGAGGATTGATTCATGGCCCATGATGGACAAGACATCGCAATGGCAAACGCGGTCGTTCTGGAAGACCTTCTTGCACTGACCGACGCGGCAGTCGCCCCGGCGCAAGGCGTTTTAGACACGGCCCTTGCGCATATGCGTCAGAAAGTGGTCGTTGATGGCCGCGTCAGCGGTGCTGCTGTTGAGGCCAACCAGGACGCGGCACATGGTGTGGCGTGGCTTGCCACCTACGTCGAAGCCCTGCGCCAAATGCAAAACTGGGCCAAGGGGCTCACCGAAAGCGGTAAATTCGGCGAGGTTGAGCAGCTGATTCACCAGATCGCGTTTGGGGAATACCTCAACCAGATGCGCGGTGGCATCCAGATGAACCAAGGCGAAATGATCCGCCTGCCCGATCTGGGCCTGACAGCAACCGAGGTCGCCACGCTGGACACGCCGCAGGTTATGACACTTGTTCAGTCCGGCAACAGCCAAGCGGCCCGCACCCGTCTGGTCGAACTGATGCAGGAACGCAGCGCCGAGATCACCGTGGGTCATTCCGGGCTGGACGACGAGCTTGAGATGATCCGCGAACAGTTTCGCCGCTTCTCGGTCGATAAGGTCGAGCCCTACGCGCATGAATGGCACCTCAAGGATGAACTGATCCCGATGGAGATCATTCAAGACCTGGCCGAAATGGGCGTGTTTGGCCTGACCATCCCCGAGGAATACGGCGGGCTTGGCCTGTCCAAAGCGTCGATGTGCGTTGTGTCCGAGGAACTTAGCCGTGGCTACATCGGTGTCGGGTCGCTTGGCACTCGGTCGGAAATCGCGGCCGAGCTGATCATCGCCGGCGGCACCGAAGAGCAAAAACAGAAATGGCTGCCGCAACTGGCCAGCGCCGAAACCCTGCCCACCGCCGTCTTCACCGAGCCGAACACCGGCTCGGACCTTGGCAGCCTGCGCACCCGCGCTGTGCAGGACGAGAACGGCGATTGGAAGGTCACAGGCAACAAGACATGGATCACGCACGCGTCGCGCACCCAAGTGATGACGCTATTGGCCCGCACCAAGCCGGACACGACAGACCACCGTGGCCTGTCGATGTTTTTGGCTGAAAAGACACCGGGCACTGACGAACACCCGTTCCCGACCGACGGCATGACCGGCGGCGAGATTGAGGTTCTGGGCTATCGCGGCATGAAGGAATACGAACTGGCGTTCGACAATTTCCACGTCAAAGGGGAAAACCTGTTGGGCGGGGAAGAGGGCAAAGGCTTCAAGCAATTGATGGAGACCTTTGAATCGGCCCGCATCCAAACCGCCGCCCGCGCCGTTGGCGTGGCCCAATCCGCGCTGGACGTCGGCATGAAATACGCCATTGACCGCAAACAATTCGGCAAATCGCTGATCCAATTCCCGCGGGTGTCCAGCAAACTGGCCATGATGGCCGTTGAAATCATGGTGGCGCGTCAGTTGACCTATTTCAGCGCATGGGAAAAGGACAACGGCCGCCGGTGCGATCTTGAGGCCGGAATGGCCAAGCTGCTTGGCGCACGCGTGGCATGGTCGGCGGCCGATAACGGCTTGCAAATCCACGGCGGCAACGGCTTTGCCCTAGAATACGCGATCAGCCGCATCCTGTGCGATGCCCGTATCCTGAACATTTTCGAAGGTGCCGCCGAAATTCAGGCGCAAGTCATCGCGCGGCGTTTGCTGGGATAAACTGTTACAGTTCACGACAAAAAAGGGGCGTCCGGATCAACCGGGCGCCCCTTCTACATTTGCACTCGTTACGCAACCACTCAGCTTAGAAGCTGAGAACCGTGGTGTTGTCAGCGATCAATGCACCGGCCATCGCGTCGGGTTTGGCGGCTGTGATCCCGTCCAACAACGCATCGGCCCCGACGCCTTTGTTGGGCAGGTAAATCGCGCAGACCTCAACCTTGGTTCCGGTCTTGTCCATGATCATTTTCATCAGGCCCTGTGGGCTCATGTCCTTGGGCTTTTGCGGGGCGGTGGCACTTGCCGGGGCCTCTTTCAACGCCAGATCACCAGCAGGTCCGCACAGCAGGATGTGTCCCTTGGCGCCTTGCTGAACCGATTGCATGGTCAGCACCATCGACATCAACTGTGTCTGCGCATCCGGCGAGGTGACAACCGTCACCAGTTTCTTGTCGTCTTCGGCCTGCGCGGCACCGGCAAAAGCAGTTGCGGCGATCAGGCTAAGGGCTGTCAGTGTCTTTTTCATAGGAAACCTCTTTCATGGGTCAGGTGGGTTTAAAGGTTATTCGGGTTGAAACACCGCCCCCGCCGCGACAGCGCGCGAGGTGCGGATCACAAGGCCCGCGATGATCACGGCCAAAACCGCCACCAGCGCAAGGCCAAGCATTTGATGAAAGCGCGATCCGGTCGCGCCCGCGTAGACAAGGCTGGCGATCGTGACCGCCGCTATCGGAAAGCTGAGCGCCCAGAACGACATCGCAAAAGGCAGCCTAAGGATACGCGGCAATTGCACCGCGACAATCAGGGTGAACAGATACGCCCCGTTCAGCAGGATCCGCGCCATCGGGTCGATCACCCCCCCATTCAGCTGCAACCACGCCAGAAAGCCAACAGCGGGCGGCGCGATCAGGATCACCAGCGTCGGCTGCAAACGGCCCGGCAGCGGATCGTGGAAAATCAAACGATTCATCACAAGCGTCAGCAGCACGACCCAGAAAATCAGGCCGACGGACATGAAAAACCAACTGATCTCAACATAGCCCATCTGCGCCCCGGCAATCGGCACAATCACATTGCCCACGGCCGGAATGAACCATGCAGGCGATAAATGGCCATGGACAAAGGCCCGTGAACTGATCCAGCCGGACACGACGGCCAGTGTCAGCACAGCCTGAAGGCCGATGCCCAACAGCCACATGCCCTGCGCAATACCCGGAAACCGGCCCAGCATCGCGGTGGCCATCAGCAACAGTGAAATCGAGACCGCCGGAAAAAACGCCAGCTTGACGGGATGGTGCCACTCTGCCGCAACCGCAGCCGGATACCGCACGACCTTGGCGGCATAGGTCAGCAACACGACCAGAAACAACGCCACCGTTGCGGCCAATGCAACAGTCGATATGGCATCGCTCAGGCCAAGCGCTTGCTCAGCCGCATGCAAGGCCAGAGTCAGGCCCGCCACCCCCATCACGGTCGTGAAAAAGGTGATCGGAAAATGTTCCAGCGCGGAATGCGATTGCTCGCTCATTGGGCGGCTCCGTAAAGATATATTCCATATTCAGCATATATCTAACCGCCGCCTCGTTGATCCAGATCAAAGGGGGTGAAAAAACTTGTCGCCTGCGACGTAAAAATGGTCAGATGACGCTATTGGGGCGCATCAAATGTCACCTCGACCGGGGCCAGCCCCTCAACCGTGCCTGTCAAATGGCTGCCGGGTGTCACCGGCCCTACCCCGGCAGGCGTGCCGGTATAGATCAGATCGCCCGGGGCCAGATGATAAAACCGAGACAGATGTGCAATCAACTCGGGCACGGACCACACCATGTCTGACAATCGCGCATCTTGGGCGATCTCGCCATTATGCTGTAGCGTGATACGCTGCGCGGCAATCTCTCCAAACGTCTGGGCGGGGGTGATCGCGGCAATCAGGGCTGCGTTTTCGAAATCCTTGCCCAGATCCCACGGGCGGCGTTTGTCCTTGGCTGCCGCCTGTAGATCACGCCGGGTCAGGTCGATGCCGCAGGCATAGCCCATAACCGCCTGCATCGCGTCGGTCGTCGCAACCCGAAAGGCCGGCGCACCGATTGCCACCACAAACTCCATTTCGTAGTGGCAGTCATCCGTGCCCGGCGGGTATGCGATATGCCCGCCTGTATGGCACAGCGCATGAGCGGATTTGGTGAAATAAAACGGTGCCTCGCGGTCTACCTCGTTGCCCATCTCGGCGGCATGCGCGGCATAGTTGCGCCCCACACAAAAGATGCGGCGCACGGGAAAGCTGCGCTGCTCTCCGACAATGGGAACGGATGGTGTTTTGGGCGGGTCAAACAGAAATACGTTGGTCATGGCTGCTTTATGCGCTTTGGCTGGCGTCCTGTCAAAGCGCCGGTTACGGGATTGGCGCGTGGCGTCGCGTGTGTCATGACGCTGTTACCTTTTACCAAGAAAACACCGCGCATGACATTCACCCGCTACGCCATTTACCACATGCCCAGCCCCGGCCTATTGGCGACCTTCGGGGCAGCGTTGCTGGGATGGGATGCCACCACCGGACAGCCCGCATCGCACCCGGTGATCACAGGTTTGCCCCGGTCGGTGGACCAGATCACCGAAACCCCGCGCAAATATGGGCTACACGCCACCATCAAGCCGCCCTTTCGACTATGCGCCGACACCACCGAGGCCGATCTGAACAGCGCCCTAGCGGCGTTTTGCGCGCGCCAAGCGCCGGTGACGCTGGACGGGCTGGAGCTGGCGCAGCTTGGCCGCTTTCTGGCCCTGCGTCCCATCGGGGATGAAACCGCGCTGACTGCACTGGCCGCCGCCACGGTGCGCGGGCTGGAAGCCTACCGAGCACCCTTGAGCGAGGACGAGCTGACCCGCCGCCGCGCCACCGCCCTCAGCCCGCAGCAGGACGCACTGTTGCTGCAATGGGGTTATCCCTACGTGATGGAGGCGTTTCGCTTTCACATCACGCTGACCGGCAAACTGCCCAAGGCCGAGGCCCGGCAAACTGCGGCTATCCTTGCCCCATTTATCAAGCCGCTATTGGCAAGCCCCTATGTGATCAAGGATCTGTGTCTGATGGGCGAGGCACGCGACGGGCACTTTCACCTGATCGAACGTCACCCCCTGCAGGGTTAGCCCGCCAGCGGTCGCGCCTCGATCACCACGAAGGCCTGCGCCCATGGGTGATCGTCGGTCAGGGTGACATGAATGATCGCCTCGTGTCCCTTGGGCGTCATCGCCGCCAGCCTGTCCGCCGCCCAGCCGGTGACATGCATACGCGGCTGGCCGGTATTCAGATTGCTGACGGCCATGTCCTTCCACGCGATGCCCATACGTAGCCCGGTGCCGAGCGCCTTGGAACAGGCCTCTTTCGCGGCCCAGCGTTTGGCATAGGTGCCCACCACATCGGCGCGCCGTTCGGCCTTGCGCTGCTCGACCTCGGTGAAAACCCGATTGCGAAACCGGTCGCCAAACCGCTCAAGCGTGCCTGCAATCCGGTCGATATTTGCCAAATCGGTGCCAATCCCAAGGATCATTCCGACCCGTCCCGCCCCCGCATGAGGGTCAGTTGATTTCCCGCGCCAATGCCCAGAAACAGCCGGTTGCAAATAACATAGCCGCCCGCATAAAGCCCCAGAAGGATCAAAAACTGTTTCGACAGCGCAGGTGCGATTGCCAGCTTGCCGAACTCCGGCGCAAGGCCCGCCGCGCCATAGGCCAGCGCCACGTTCAGCGCCACGGCAATCACGCTGGCCGTCCATGTGAATCGCCACGCCAACCGTCCGGCAGGCTTGTGACCTGCCTTGCGCACGAATTGCTGGCCTTCGATCACGGCGGCAATCATCGCCGGAACCATCAATTGCGCCGATGATCCAAGCTGTGTGTCGACCTGTGCGTTCAGCCCTGCAACGGCCAAGGCCACGCCAACCGCCGTGACCAGAAACACGATGCCGTAGCGCAGATAGTTCATTGCGCCCGCGCCTCGTCCATCAGGCGGCGCATCTCGGCAATCGTCGGACCAAGCCCACGAAAGATCGATTCCCCCATCAAGAAATGGCCGATATTCAGTTCCACCACGTCCGGAATCGCGGCAATCGGCTGCACGGTGTCATAGGTCAGACCGTGGCCCGCATGCACCTCAAGCCCCAAAGAGTGCGCCAGCGCTGCGCCGTCTTGCAATGCGGTCAACTCGGCGTCGCGGCGGGCAAAATCACCATCGGCGTGAAAATCGCAATAGGCGCCGGTGTGCAATTCAACCACCGCAGCGCCAATGCGCGCCGCCGCGCGGATTTGATGCGCCTCGTGGCCGATGAACAGCGACACGCGGCAGCCCGCCTCGCGCAGCGGTGTTATGAAATCGGCCAGCCGGTTATCGTCATCCGCCACATTCAACCCGCCTTCGGTTGTGCGCTCCTCGCGCTTTTCGGGCACAATGCACACGGCATGGGGTTTATGGCGCAACGCGATCGCCTGCATCTCGTCGGTCGCGGCCATTTCAAAGTTCAAAGGCCGCTCAAGCGCCGCCATCAGACCTTCGATATCGGCATCAATGATATGCCGGCGATCTTCGCGCAGATGCGCGGTGATGCCATCGGCACCCGCCTTCTCGGCCAGCGTGGCTGCGCGCACCGGGTCGGGACAGGCGCCGCCACGCGCGTTGCGCAACGTGGCCACATGGTCAATATTCACTCCAAGCCGCAATTTGCCTGTGCTGGTCATGCTCAATCCCCTTTGTTGCAGCCTGCTATCGACGCCAATCTAGTCTTGATTGTTCTTGGCGTCAGCCTTTTGCGAAGCTTTTTCCTTGATGGCCGCCCATTTCGCCTTGAGTGCGCCCTTGCGGCGGTTCTGATAGGCTTGGATCACCGGAAGACTTAGGTAATACCCCGCCAAACCAAAGATCAGCCCGGGGATCATGCCGCCAATCAGGTAGGGAAAGAACACCTCGTCAGTGAACAGCCGCAGATGGCTCCAATCTGCCGGGCTGTCGGTAAACATCGCCCACAGATTGTCTGTCAAGTCGCGGCCCGCATCTACGAACTTACCCCCAAGCGAGCGCTGCACCTCGTCCGGTGGCGATTGCCCCAAGCCCAACAAGAAATAGCCCGTCTGCAAAGACATCGCCGCAATCGGCAAAAACGTCAGCGGGTTGCCCACAAAGGTGGCCAGCAGCGCCGCCACGATATTGCCGCGCAAGATCCACGCAAGCACCGCAGCATACAGGAAATGAAACCCGAACAGCGGCGAGAAGGTCACGAAAATCCCGGCAAAGATACCGCGTGCGATCCGATGTGGCGGGTCCGGCAAGCGGTGGAGCCGATGCCGGACATACTGAAACGCCCGCTTCCAGCCGCTGCGCGGCCAAAAGAAGTCCGCTACGATCTTCCAGATCGGGCGTCTGTCTCGGCGTTTGAAGACCACAGGGGTTCTCCTAGCGTTCTGTAGCGGTCGAGGCCCCCGCCCGTTTTGGATCGCGACAGCGCTCCACCTCGGCGACATCGCTATCCGCGTTCAAAACCGAAATCACGCTGTGCAGGTGTTCCGCGTCGCGCAACTCGGTATCAATCAGCAGGCGGTAAAAATCTGGCTTTCGGGCCACGAATATCAAGTCCGAGATATTGGCCTTCTGCTCACCGATCAATGTGCAAATACGCCCAAGCACCCCCGCATCGTTGCCGATGGTCACATCCAGCGTCACATCGTACGCCGCCGGGTGTGTGCCCGAATGCCAATGCAGATCCAGCCAGCGTTCCGGCTGATCATCATAGGCCGACAGCGTTTCGCAATCAATCGCATGCACCACCACGCCGCGCCCGCGATAGGTGATGCCAACGATCCGCTCGCCCGGCAGGGGCTGACAACAGCGGGCCCGCTCAAACCTTTGATCGGGCGACAGACCAATCACGGCCCGGTCGCGGCCAATTTCATTGGCATCGGTGGGGGCCAGATCGGGATAAACCGCATTCACCACCTGTCGCGCCGTCAACTCGGCGCTGCCCAGCCGGGCCAAAACCTCATCTCGGTCTTGGACACGCAGGGTTTTGGCCGCGGTTTCAAGCGCCTTGTCGGTGGCCTTTTTGCCCACATGCTCGAACGCCGAGCGCGCCAGCTCACGGCCCAGCTTGATATAGCGCCCACGATCCACATCACGCAGGGCGCGCCGAATGGCCGAACGCGCCTTGCCGGTGGTCGCGATATCCAGCCATGTGCCTTGCGGCGTCTGGCCGTCAGCGGTGATCACCTCGACCGACTGGCCGTTCTTGATTCGGGTCCAAAGGGGCACACGCATGCCATCCACCTTGGCGCCCACCGTGGCACTTCCGATACGCGTGTGGATCGCATAAGCGAAATCAATCGGCGTCGCACCGCGCGGCAACTTGACCACGTCGCCCTTGGGCGTAAAGCAAAACACCTTGTCAGCATACATTTCCAGTTTGACCGCCTCAAGGAAATCCTCGTGATCCTCTTCGGCGTCAAACTGTTCGGTCAGGGCGGAAATCCATTTCGCCGGGTCCACCGCAAACGGGTTTTCCACGCGCACGCCATCCCGATAGGACCAATGCGCCGCCACCCCGGATTCGGCCACGTCATGCATCGCCTGCGTCCGAATCTGAACTTCGACGCGCTTGCCGTCACGCCCCGACACGGTGGTGTGAATGGACCGGTATCCGTTCGATTTGGGTTGGCTGATGTAATCCTTGAAGCGCCCCGGCACCGCGCGCCACCGTTGGTGAATCACCCCAAGCGCGGCATAACAATCCGCCTCGCTTTGGGTAATCACCCGGAACCCGTAGATATCGCTGAGACGGGAAAACCCCATCTCTTTTTCTTGCATCTTGCGCCAGATCGAATGGGGCTTCTTGGCCCGGCCAAATACTGTGGCCGGAATGTCCGCCTTGTCCAATTCCAGCACCATGTCGCCGGTGATCCGCTCAACCACGTCGCCGGTTTCTTTCTGCAAGGTGATGAAGCGACGAATGATCGAAGCGCGGGCATCGGGATTAAGCACACGAAAGGCCAGATCTTCCAGCTCTTCGCGCATCCACTGCATGCCCATGCGGCCCGCCAGCGGCGCAAAGATATCCATCGTTTCGCGGGCTTTTTGGGCCTGCTTTTCGGGCCGCATGGCCTTGATCGTGCGCATGTTGTGCAGACGGTCGGCCAGCTTGACAAGGATCACCCGTAAATCCTTGGACATCGCCATGAACAGCTTGCGAAAGTTTTCCGCCTGCTTGGTCTCGGAACTGCTGAGTTGCAGATTGGTCAGCTTGGTGACGCCGTCCACCAGATCGGCGACTTCGCCACCGAACTTGTCGGCGACCTCGGCGTAAGAGGCGCGCGTGTCTTCAATCGTATCATGCAAAAGTGCCGTGATGATTGATGCATCATCAAGCCGTTGCTCGGCCAGAATGGCAGCTACGGCGACAGGATGGGTAAAATACGGCTCACCAGAATGGCGAACCTGCCCCTCATGCATCGCACGGCCATAATCATAGGCCGCGCGGATCAAGGATTCGTCGCATCTAGGATTATAAGTGCGGATCAGCGCGACAAGGTCATCTGCCGAAATCATGCGGCGCGCATCCCCGGATGATAGGTCAGGCTCAGCCCTGACTTTGGGCTTCCATCAGGGCGCGCAGCAGCTTTTCTTCCGACATATCATCGTCGGCTGCGGGCTTGTCCGGCTCTCCGCCCCCCATCAGCAATGCCATCGAATCCTCTTCGGGTTCGTCGACTTCGATCTGGGTCTGATTCGATTCGATCAGACGCTCGCGCAGATCGTCCGCCGATTGGGTCTCTTCGGCGATTTCACGCAGGGCGACCACCGGGTTTTTATCGTTGTCGCGGTCCACGGTCAAAGGCCCCCCGGCCGAGATTTCGCGTGCTCGGTGCGCTGCAAGCATCACAAGCTCAAAGCGGTTGGGAACCTTATCGACGCAATCTTCTGTGGTAACGCGGGCCATAGGACCTCCGGTAAGTCGTCTGCAGAAGTCGGTTGTCTAAGACTTTATGACAGGATTTACAAGCAAAGAATCACGCGCTTTGGCCTTGCTGCAAAGGTGACCGCACAACACCGGATTCAAGGCCCAGCCGGGCCGCTTCGGCTTGGTCCAGACGCACCGAGAATGGATCGGAAATCCATCGCGATTGTTCAGGGCATTATTCGGCAGCGCTGTCTTGCCCATGGCCCTAAGTCCCGACAAAAAAGTGACAGGCAGGCGCGGATCCGGTTGCGGCATTCGGCGATACTATTTTGGCGTTCCTGGTATGGTATCGCATGACATTCAGCGGTTGCTGAAACGCAAACCCAAAAATACTCGTCTGCCGCAAACATGAGATCAAAGAGGCACCACCTCGGCCCGCACCTCTTGCGGCAAAGCATCCCGCATTTGGCACACGGTTTGGCCCGACACTGGATGCCGCCAATCGGGGGCGACATCGGCCAAAGGCACAAGGACAAATGCCCGATCCTGTATCCTTGGATGTGGTAAAATCAGCGTTTCGGGTGCCTCTTGTGTCTGACGATCAAGCGGCAGATCACGCCAAGCGCGGTAGGTTCGCAGATCGGGCAAAACCACATCACCGATAGCGATCAGGTCAATATCCAGCGTTCGCTGCCCCCATCGGCGCACGCGTTCACGCCCGAAATACGCCTCGACCTCGTGTAGCATGGAGAGGATATCTTGCGCAGCAGCATCGCAGGTTAGCCGCGCTGCCGCATTCACATAATCGGGCCCTGCACCCGCCGGAAAACAAGGGGTTTTATAAAACCGGCTCACCGCCTCTATCGAAGCGCCCACCTGCTTTAATCGCTGCAATGCAGCATGTAGTGTCTGGGCTGGTTCCCCGTGCTCGGACGGTATGTTCGCGCCCAAAGCGATCAACATTTGCTGGCCTGCGCTCATTATTACCCTATCCTTATGCACAATGTTATTTTAGTTGCGCTTGAAGCCGAAAGGCTTACGTTGCGCGTCCATCTCCGTCCGAAACCCACTCACTGAACATTCAATTACGGGCGGGACAAGCCAATTTAGAAGGACATTCTAATATGTTTTACAAGGACGAACGGCTTGCGCTGTTTATTGACGGGTCCAATCTCTACGCTGCGGCGAAATCGCTCGGTTTCGACATCGACTACAAGCTACTGCGGACAGAATTCATGCGCCGCGGGAAACTCCTGCGTGCGTTCTACTATACCGCGCTTTTGGAAAACGATGAATACTCGCCGATCCGCCCATTGGTTGACTGGTTGAATTACAACGGCTTCACCATGGTCACCAAACCGGCCAAGGAATATACAGACAGTCAGGGCCGCCGTAAGGTCAAAGGCAACATGGATATCGAACTGGCGGTCGACGCGATGGAACTTGCCCCGAGGGTTGATCACATCGTCCTATTCTCGGGCGATGGCGATTTCCGCCCACTGGTCGAAAGCCTGCAACGCCAAGGCGTGCGCGTTTCGGTGGTGTCCACAATCCGCAGCCAGCCGCCGATGATCGCCGATGATCTGCGCCGTCAGGCTGACAATTTCATCGAATTGGAAGACCTCAAAGACGTAATCGGCCGCCCCCCGCGCGAGTTTTCACCAGCCCGCGACGAAAGCTATGCCGATCAGGCTTGATCCGGCCATCAGCCCTCGCACCCCAGAAGCCCGGACAGGCAGCCGATGACCGCTGCCGATCTGGGCGTCATCGGCGAACTGGCGCTGATTTTTGCAGCCGCCTTCGGGGCGGCTACAATCTTGCCGTTCCAATCCGAAATCGTCTTCGTCGGGCTGCAACTGGGCGGCACGATATCTGTGACCCTGCTGATCGTCGTTGCCAGTCTGGGCAATGTTCTGGGGGCCGTGGTCAACTATATCATGGGTCTGTGGATCGAACATTTTCGCTACCGGCGCTGGTTCCCCTTCACCCCGGCGCAACTGGCGCGTGCCCAAGAATGGTATGCGCGGTGGGGTGTCTGGACTTTGCTGCTGAGCTGGGCTCCGTTGGGCGATGCCTTTACGGTCATTGCCGGACTCCTTCGTGCGCCGCCTTGGCTGTTCTTGCTTCTTGTCACCATCGCCAAAACCGGACGTTATATCGTGCTTGCATGGCTGACCGCCCAGACCACAGGCTGACCAAGATCACCACTGGACGCCGCGCCTCTCACGTCTTACCTCTCTGTCAACCGGAGGGATCGCATGACCAAACCGCCCCTGACACTGTACCTAGCCGCCCCGCGCGGGTTTTGCGCGGGCGTGGACCGCGCCATCAAGATCGTGGAACTGGCCCTGCAAAAATGGGGCGCACCGGTCTATGTGCGGCACGAAATTGTGCATAACAAATACGTGGTGGACGATCTGCGCGCCAAGGGTGCCGTCTTTGTCGAGGAACTGGACGACTGCCCCAATGACCGCCCGGTGATCTTTTCCGCCCATGGCGTGCCCAAATCGGTGCCCGCCGAGGCCGCCAAGCGCGAAATGCTTTATGTCGATGCCACCTGCCCGCTGGTCTCAAAAGTGCATATCGAGGCCGAACGCCACGCCGAGGCAGGCCTGCAGATCATTATGATCGGCCATGCCGGCCACCCAGAAACCATCGGCACCATGGGCCAATTGCCCGACGGAAACGTGCTGCTCGTCGAAACGCCTGCCGACGTGGCCGCGCTTGATGTGCGCGACCCGACCAAGCTGGCCTTTGTCACGCAAACCACCCTGTCTGTCGATGACACCGCCGAGATCGTCGCAGCGCTTGAGGCACGCTTTCCCGCCATCAAAGGGCCGCACAAGGAAGACATCTGTTACGCCACCACAAACCGGCAAGAGGCGGTCAAGGCCATGGCCCCCAAGGCCGACGCGATGCTGGTTGTCGGCGCGCCCAATTCCTCAAACTCCAAACGTCTGGTCGAGGTGGGCCGCCGCGCCGGATGTGGATACTCGCAACTGGTGCAACGCGCCGCCGATATCGACTGGCGCGCGCTGGATGGCGTCCGCTCGATTGGGATCACCGCCGGCGCCTCGGCCCCCGAAGTGCTGGTGAACGAGGTCATCGACGCGCTGCACGCGCGCTATGACGTGACCACCGAGACCATTGAAACCGCAAAAGAAAATGTCGAGTTCAAAGTGCCCCGCGTGATGAGGGAACCCGCATGACGCAGATCCCCCGCGCCCCGCTGATCTTGGGGCTTGCTGGCCTGATCCCCTTTGTCTGGGGCGCGATCACCGTGCTTCTGCCCGATCTGGCGATGTGGACGGTAGGTACGATCGGCCCCCGCTTTGCCGGGCCCTATGTGATGTTGTTTTACGGCGCAGTGATCCTGTCGTTCATGTCCGGCATATTATGGGGCTTTGCCAGCAAGACAACCGGACCACAGGCCGCCACCGGCTATGCGTTGTCGGTCATCCCCGCACTATGGGCCTTTTTCATGACAGGCGGCGGGCCAACCTCATCCGGTCTGAACCTGATCTTCGGATTTGCTGGACTGCTGGTCCTAGACTGGCAGTTCAGCCGCTGGGGCCTTGCCCCCGAGTGGTGGATGCCGCTGCGCCTGTTGCTGACCGCCGTTGTCGTGGCCTGTTTGGTCATCGGGGTGTTCTTCTGATCCCGCCCGACTTGACACCGCGACCAGCACACCGCAACACGACATCCATGACCATCCAACATCCCTTCCCGCAGATAGGTTGCCCCATGGCTAAACTCATCGCCTATACCGACGGAGCGTGTTCTGGAAATCCCGGCCCCGGCGGCTGGGGCGTGCTTTTGCAGGCGGTAGAAAACGGCACCGTGATCAAAGAGCGCGAACTCAGCGGTGGCGAGGCCGAGACCACCAACAACCGGATGGAGCTTCTGGCCGCGATCACCGCGCTGGAAACCCTTGCCAAGCCGTCGGCGCTGACCATCATCACCGACAGCGCCTATGTGAAAAACGGTGTCACCGGCTGGATTCACGGCTGGAAGCGCAATGGCTGGAAAACCTCCGCCAAAAAACCCGTCAAGAATGTCGACCTGTGGCAACGCTTGGATACGGCCCAACACCGCCATCAAGTGACGTGGGAATGGGTGAAAGGCCATGCTGGCCACCCCGAAAACGAACGCGCCGATGAACTGGCCCGCGCAGGCATGGCGCCGTTCAAGCCCGGCAAATCCGCCACATGACCGCGCTGGCGCTTCTCGATTACGCCTCGGTTCTGGTGTTCGCCCTGACCGGCGCATTGGTGGCGTCGCGAAAACAACTCGATATCGTGGGCTTTGCCTTCGTCGCCAGCTTGACGGCGGTTGGCGGCGGCACCCTGCGCGACGTGTTTTTGGATCGCAACCCGGTCTTCTGGATCGCCAATCCCAACTACATACTGATCGCCTGCACCGCTGCCCTGCTGATCTTCTTCACCGCGCATCTGGCCGAAAGCCGCTACCGCTGGCTGACATGGCTGGACAGTTTTGCGCTCGCTGTGGCGGTCGCCGCCGGGGTTGCAGCCGCATTACAAATGCTGCAACCGGGGCCGATCGTGGTGATCATGGGGGTGGTCACCGGCTGCTTCGGCGGGCTGATGCGCGACGTGGTCTGCAACGAAGTGCCGCTGGTCCTCAAACAAGGCGAACTTTACGTCACGGCCGCCCTTGCAGGCTCAGTCGCTGCCGTGTCGCTCACCCGCCTAACCGACGACATGACGCTGATCCTAGGGCTCTGCGCCGCGCTGACATGGGTGTTGCGCGCGGGCTCCATTGCCTTTGGCTGGCGCCTGCCAAACTACAAATCGCGCGCCCCGAAAAACTGACCCCGCCTTCATTGTTCCCCAAATACTCGCGCCGCAGGCATCGCCCGCAAGGGCGATTCACCGTTTCCGACCGCCACGCCCGGCGACATAGGTCTGATACAGCCAGATCAGCAAAAGCGCCCCCAGAACTGCGCCGATCAATCCGCCCAACAGTCCGGCGACGGTCGCCAAGACCTGCAACACAAACCCACCGATCAAAGCCCCGGCGATACCGATGGCGATGGTGGTGATGATATCCGTTTCAAGCTTCATCAACCGCGTGGCCAGAAACCCGGCCGCCGCGCCGACGATGATCAGGTAAATCACACTCATTCATTGGTCTCCTGTGCTTTTCCGGCCCGCGCCATCGCCACTCATGCGCGGCGCGCCGCAAGGCGCGACAAGCAGGCCCGGCTTACCGTCTGCGCCGCCAATGGGTGGGCACGATGATCAACGCGCCAATCGACGACAAGATCGCATCCACGCCCGGCGCGCCGATACTCAGGCCAAACATGATCCGGACGAAATAAAAGACAAACGCGCCGCCGATACAAATGATGATCGACTGCAAGATGCCGTTGCGCGTGAACCCGGTTTTCTCGGACAGATACCCGACGATCCCAGCCACAACCACCGTTCCGATCAGCGTGGGAAACATAAGCACTCTCCTATACTACAGGCGCGTTCCAACCGGCAAAGGCAGACCCAGCAGAAAGCTTTGCGCATCCTGCGCGCCCTTGCCAGCCCGTTGCAACCGCAAAAGCCGCACAGCGCCAGTGCCACAGGCCACCGTCAGCGCCGCGTCCAGCACCTCGCCGGGCGCGCCGGCCCCCTCGTCGGCCAGTTCACTGGCCAAAAGCTTGATGCGCGTGCCGTCGACCTCGCACCATGCGCCAGGAAAGGGCGACAGCCCGCGAATATGCGCATCCACCTCGGCCGCAGGCCGGGTCCAATCCACCCGAGACTCGGCCTTGTCGATCTTTTCGGCATAGGTCACGCCGGACTCGGGCTGCGGGTCAGGCTCCAGATCGCCCAGCCGATCCAGCGCCGCGACAATCGCCCGCGCCCCCATCTGCGACAGCCGATCATGCAGCGCGCCGGTGGTCTCGCGCGGGCCAATCGTCGTGGCTTCGCGCAGCAAGACCGGCCCGGTATCCAGCCCCGCCTCCATCTGCATGATACACACGCCGGTTTCGCGATCCCCGGCCATGATCGCGCGGTGAATGGGCGCCGCCCCGCGCCAACGTGGCAACAGGCTGGCATGGATGTTCAGGCAACCATGCTTTGGCGCATCTAGGATGGCCTGCGGCAGGATCAGCCCATAGGCAACCACCACCGCCACATCGGCATTCAGCGCGGCAAAATCGGCCTGTTCGGCCTCGCCCTTCAGGCTGACCGGATGGCGCACCTCCAGCCCCAACGCCTCGGCGCGCGCCTGCACAGGTGTCGGGCGAGCTTTCTTGCCGCGTCCGGCTGGTCGCGGCGGCTGGCAATAGACGGCGGCCACCTCGTGCCCGGCCTCTACCAGCGCTTCCAGCACCGGCACCGAAAACTCGGGCGTTCCCATGAAAACCACCCGCATCTCAGCCTACCTTTCGCGCCTTGCGCAATAGAATGTCACGCTTCACCTTCGACAGACGGTCAACATATAATCGCCCGTTCAGATGATCGATCTGATGCTGCACCGAGGTGGCCCACAGCCCGACAAAATCACGCTCTTCCATCGATCCGTCTTCGTTCAGAAACCGCACCGTCACCGCACGCGGGCGTTTGACGATGGCCGAAACGCCGGGCAGGTTGGGGCTGGCCTCTTCGTGCGACCGCAATTCGATGCTGGCATGCAGGATTTCGGGGTTGGCCATGCGCACCGCCTGCCCACGCTCGGCGCTGGCATCCACCACAGCCAGACGTTGCATCACCCCGATCTGCGGCGCAGCAAGGCCGACACCGGGCATCGCCTCCATCGTGTCGATCATATCGGCCCAGACGGCACGTATCTCATCAGTGATCTTCTCAACAGGCGCAGCGACCGTTTTCAGCCGCTTGTTCGGCCAAGGCAGGCAGCGCCGCACAGCCATCCGCTCAGGCCCTCGCCTTGGCCTGTTCGCGCTTCAGCTTTTGCATCTTGCGGGTGATCAACTGCCGCTTCATCGGGCCAAGGTAATCAATGAACAGCTTGCCGTTCAGATGGTCGATCTCGTGCTGCACACAGGTGGCCCACAAACCATCGAATGTCTCGGTTTGCTCGTTCCCGTCGCGATCGATCCACCGCACGTCCACGGCCTCGGGCCGCTTGACCTCAGCATATTGATCGGGGATCGACAGGCAGCCTTCCTCATAGACACTCATCTCATCCGAGGACGCCACGATCTCGGGGTTGAACATGATCAGTGGGCGGGGGGCTTCGGCCTCGTCCTTGACGCAGTCCATGACGATCAGCCGGTCCATCACGCCCACCTGCGGCGCGGCCAGCCCGATACCCGGCGCGTCATACATCGTTTCCAGCATGTCATCCGCCAAGCTGCGCAACTCATCCGACAGGTCGGGCACGGCGGCGCACAGTTTTTTCAGGCGCGGGTCGGGGTGGATCAGGATCGGGCGTTTCATGCGGCATCATTTAGGTCATCGCCCCGCAATCCGCAACGCCTCTTGCGCCCGACGCGCAAATCACTAGCCTGCCCGCATCGCAAGGAGATGCCCATGAATTTCGACCGCCCGATCGACCGCCACAACACCCACTCCCAGAAATGGGACATGATGGAAAAGATCTATGGTGTGCCCTCGGATGGTGGCATCGCGATGTGGGTGGCCGATATGGATTTCCAGCCGCCGCACTGCGTGTCGGCTGCGCTTCAGCGCATGGTCGATCATGGCATCTACGGCTATTACGGGGATGAGCGCAGCTATCTTGCCGCAATTGGGTGGTGGATGGCCGAACGCCACGGCTGGAAAATCGACCCCGACTGGGTTTTCACCACACACGGCCTGGTCAATGGCACCGCCATGTGTGTTGACGCCTTCACCGATCCGGGCGACGGCGTTGTCTTGTTCACGCCGGTCTACCACGCCTTTGCCCGCATCATCAAAGCCGCCGGGCGACACGTCGTGGAATGCCCGCTGTCCAACGCAAACGGCCGCTATGAAATGGATTTCGCCGCCTATGACGATATCCTCGACGGCTCGGAAAAACTGCTGATCCTGTGCTCGCCGCACAACCCCGGCGGGCGCGTCTGGACGCGCGAGGAGCTGCAAGGCGTCGCCGATTTCGCCAAGCGGCATGACCTGCTCCTTGTGTCCGATGAAATCCACCACGATCTGGTGATGCCCGGCCAAACGCACACCCCGATGCCGCTAGCCGATGACAGTATCCTTGACCGTCTGGTAATGATGACGGCCACGACCAAGACCTTTAACATCGCCGGGGCGCATCTGGGCAATGTGATCATCCCTGATGACGCGCTGCGCGCCCGCTTTGCCACCCGCATGGCTGCCCTTGGTCTATCGCCCAATTCCTTTGGGCTGGTGATGGCCGAGGCCGCGTATTCCCCCGAAGGTGCCGCATGGGTCGATGAACTGACCCTCTATCTGGACGGCAATCGGCAGGTTTTTGACAAGGCCATCAACGCTATTCCCGGCCTGCGCTCGATGCCGCTTGAGGCGACCTATCTGGCATGGGTCGATTTTTCCGGCACCGGGATGGACCGGGCCGAGTTTACCCGCCGGGTTGAACAAGACGCGCGCATCGCCGCCAATCACGGCCCCACCTTCGGCACCGGTGGCGAAGATTTCTTGCGCTTCAACCTCGCCACCCCCCGCGCTCGGGTGAAAGAGGCCGCCGAACGCCTGCAACAGGCCTTTGCCGATCTGCAATAAAGCCTTGCCGCGCCGCGCGATCAAGATACCTCGGTGGTATAAAACTCGGAGGCCTCAATGATCCGCAAAGCACTTGCCCTTGCTGCCCTTGCGCTACTGGCTGCCTGCTCTGGCCGCCCCTCCCTGACCGATCCGCCCCTCAGCGACCAAGACTTCGAACTGCAAGAGTTTTTCGATGGCCGCACCGTGGCCCACGGCCAGTTCCAAGATCGGTTTGGCACTGTGCGCCGCCGCTTCGAGGTTGTGATCGACGGCACGTGGGATGGCGACACCCTCACCCTCGACGAAGATTTCACCTATGCCGACGGGACCACCGAACGCCGCGTCTGGACACTGCATCAGACCGGGACGGAAACATGGGAAGGCACCGCGCCGGGGGTAATCGGCACCGCCACGGGCCGCGAGCAGGGGGACACCTTCAACTGGGCCTATACCATAGACCTGCCCGTGCCTGACGGCACCCTGCGCGTCAGTTTCGACGACTGGATGTGGCAACTGTCCAAAGACCGCGTGCTGAACCGCGCCTATATGCGCAAGGCCGGCGTGACCATCGGCTCGGTCATCATCATGTTCGAAAAACAGCGCTGATCGGCGCCACAGGCCTAAGCCTTTTCGATCAACGCCACCGGGGCTTGCGGGTCGCGTTCAAAATCCACCGGTTGCGTCTCACGGGCATCGGTGGCGCGCTTCAATTCAAAGCGCATCTCACCGTTTTCTTCCTCCGAAGCAACGATCAGGCAGCGCGACAGGTGTTTCGGCCCGTCATACAGGTCAACCAACCCCCGCAAATGCGGCGCGCCATCCGCCTCGACCGCAAAACCACCCTGCCACGCGCGCAGGACTGGATACGTCTCATCTCCCGCCTGCACCCGAAAGCGATTGCTGCTTTGAACGGCCCGCTTGCGTGCTGCGTCAAGTCCGGCTTGCACATCGGGCGGCAAATAGGTGGTCATGGCGCGGCCTCCTGAAGAATCACTTCTTCAGTCTGTGACAGGAAGGCATGACGATCACGTAAAACTTTCTCGACCGACGCAGCTTATACGCCCGCTGTCGCTTTCGGGCGCAAGACGTGCGGCTGTGCGGGATCATACAACGCGCTGTCCTTAAAGTCACTGATTTCGCCCAAAACCGGCCCCACCATGATCAAGGCGGTGCGCGTGATCTTTTCGTCGCGGACCTTCAGCCGGATATCGGCCAGCGTGCCGCGAATGAACATCTGATCGGGCCAGCCAACGCGATAGGCGACCACCACAGGGCAATCCGCGCCATAGTGCGGGATCAGCACCCGCTCGATCTCGCGCAGGGCACGCACGCCCAGATGAATGGCCAGCGTGGTCCCCGTGCGGGCAAAATTCTCCAGCGTCTCGCCATCCGGCATCGAGGTTGATTTCATCGACACCCGCGTCAGCACGATAGATTGCGCCACCTCGGGCACGGTCAGTTCTTGCCCCAAGGCGGCGGCAGCGGCCGCATAGGCGGGAACGCCGGGAATGATCTGATAGTCGATTCCATCGGCGCGCAACCGCCGGATCTGCTCGGCAATCGCGCCATAAAGCGACGGGTCGCCCGAATGCACCCGCGCCACATCCTGCCCCTTATCGTGGGCCGCGCGGATCACCGCATGCGTGTCCTCCAGCGTCATCGGTGCGGTGTCCATGACCAACGCCCCCTCGGGCGCACAGCCCACCACCTCGGCAGGCACCAGCGACCCGGCATACAGACATACCGGGCATTCCCCGATCACCCGCTCGGCCTTCTTGGTCAGCAATTCAGGATCGCCCGGACCCGCGCCAATGAAATAAACCGTCATGCCACTGCCCCTGTTTTCATTGTTCCAAAAATACTCATTTCCCGGCCTGTGCAGCCAGATCACCGTCGATCTTGCGCGCATAGCCGCGCGGCGTAAACATGCGCGGCCCCTCGCCCAACTGCGCCAATCGCGAGTTGCTTGAGCCGACCAGAACCACTGTCAGCATGTCCACCTCATCAACCTGCAAATCCTCCAGACGGCGATAGCGCACATGCTCTTCCGGACGCCCAAGGGAACTGGCCAACATCACCGGCGTATCCGCCGGGCGGTGCTGCAGCAGAATGTCGCGCGCCTCGGCCAGCAATGTGCGCCGGGTTTTCGACACCGGATTGTAGAACGCGATCACGAAATCCCCCTCGGCGGCAGCGTGTAAACGGCGCAGAATATCATCCCGCGGGGTCAACAGATCAGACAGCGAAATTGTGCAGAAATCATGCCCAAGCGGCGCGCCTGCGCGGGCCGCTGCCCCTTGCAGCGCCGAAACACCGGGGCTGCACACCACGTCGACGCGATGCGCGGCATCGCTGACGCCCTGCGCGTCGGCCCCGCGATCCAGCAGTTCGAACACCAGCGCGCCCATGGCGTAGATACCGGCATCACCGGAACACACCAAGGCCACGTTCTTCCCCTTAGCCGCCTGCTCCAGCGCATAGCGACAGCGCGCCTCTTCCCCGCCCAGCGGGAAATCGCTGCGCGCCTTGCCCGCCGCCAACGGCCCCAGCAGGTCGATATACAGGCCATAGCCCACAAGTTCCTCGGCCTCAGCAACAAGGCGCGACACTTCGGGCGTGCGCCACGCGGCCTGTCCGGGGCCGATGCCAACCACGCTCAATCGCCCGCGCGCGCGCCCCGGCATCTCGGTAATCGGGGCGTCGCTGCGCGTCACAGCGCAGGTGGCATTGGCGGTCTTGCGCTTTTCGACCACCAGATCACCGCCACATGCCAGCGCGGCGCCTTCGCTGACGCCGTGGCACCCCACCTCGGCAAGAACCACATCCGACGGGTGGGCCAGCCGGTCGGCATGGGCCTCAAGCTCTTCCGCCGTGAACAGCCGCAGCGGCACACCCAACCGGGCCGCTACCTCATTCATCGCGGGTTCATCGGCTTTCAGGTCAATCGACGCCACACAGGCCACTGCGCCGGGCGCGATCCCGGCCTCGGCCAATGTTTCTTGCACCAGCCGCCATAATTCATCGGGATCACAGTTGCGCGCGCAGCCAACGCCAAGCGCAAAGCGCTGCGGATGATAGACCAGCCGCGCAGCACCACCCTCGGCGGGCGCGTCGCTCACGCACAATTCCACCACTCCGCCCTGATCCTCAAGGCCGAAAATATTCTCACCCGCAATCTTTACGCCCTGCCCATCAAGCAGCGCCGCCATCGCCGCCTTGGCATCTTCGGGATTGGCCAGCCGGTAGCCTGCGGGCGGGGCATCCAGTGCCACGCCCATCGCCACGTCACCCGCCGTTGTCACTGCCGCCACGGCCTCCAGACCTTCGGCAATCTCGGCGGCCAGACGGTTCGCGCCCCGATGCCCGCCCAGTAGCGGCACCACGACCGATCCATCGTCACTAACGGATACAACCGGCGGCTCCGCCCGCTTGTCCGCCAAAAGAGGCGCCACCGCACGGATCAAAATACCGCTGGCACAAACGCCCACGATGGGCACCCCGGCGGCAAACAAATCGCGCGCATGATCAAGCGCATTGGGAAAATAGGCATCCGCTTTTTCCACACGCCCCGCGCGGCCATGCACCTGCGCGCCCAACCGGGCCGCCACGCGATGCGCCACCTCTTCACCTGACCGGCTCAGAGCCAGAACAACCGGTTTCAAAGCCATGGATCGGCCCCTTTCGTCAGCAAGATCATCGAAAAATAAGGTGCCTTTTCCGGCGCCTCGGACAGCGGACATACCACTTCGTCTGGCAGGCTGGCGCGCTCGATATACATGGCGCGCTCCATCAGGCCCAAATCCCCGATCACCGCGCGGATTTTCTCCAGATGTCGACCGACCTTCATGATGGCCACGCTTTCCGCACCGTCAATGCGCGCCCGCAACTCAGCCTCAGGCAACGGCCCCGGTAGCACGGTCAACCGCTCATTGCGCGCCGCCAGCGGCATCCCCGCCCGCGCCGCGCAAGTGGTGATCGAGGTGACGCCCGGCACAACCTCCACCCGGTACTTGTCCGCCAAACGGGCAAACAGATACATGAACGAGCCATAGAAAAACGGATCGCCCTCGCACAGGCAAACCACATCATCGCCCTGATCCAGCGCCGCAGAAATCTGGGCCGCACCGGTGTCATAGGCCGCCTGCGCCGGGCCGCGCGCAACCGTCATCGGCACATCCATCACGATCTCCCGCGCGCCCTTGGCGATCACACCGGCGGCGATAGACCGCGCGAAACTGGCCCCGCCCGCAAGGCTGGGATAGGCCACCACCTGCGCACCGGCAATCAACCGATGCGCCCGCAGCGTCATCAAGTCCGGATCGCCCGGCCCAAGCCCGACACCATACAAAACGCCGCTCATCGCCCGTGCCCCATCTTCATTGTTCCCAAAATACTCCCGCCGGAGGCTCCGACAGCCGCCACCCGGCACTGTCCATCGCTCATCGCTTCACAAGGCTCCACTGGGTCACCGGCATCAAGGGCCGCCAGCCGGTCAGCCCACCCACCGGTTCGGCCCGGTTGACCGACAGCTTCACCAGCTGCCCGCCAAATTCCTTGTGCAACGCCAAAAGCAGCGCCTCGCTTTCCAGCGTGACGGCATTGCACACCATACGCCCCAAGGGCCGCAGCGCAGCCCAGGCTGCGTCAAATGTCTCACGGCTCAGGCCGCCACCGATAAACACGGCGTCGGGGGCCGCCAGGCCGTCCAAGGCCTCGGGCACGCGCCCGTCGATCAGGTCCAGCTTGGGCGCGCCAAGGGCCAGCGCATTGGCCGCCGCCAAAGCGCGTCGATCGGCGCGCGGCTCAATCCCGATGGCACGGGCATAGCGCGCCGCGCGCATCCATTCGACCGCAACCGAGCCACAGCCGGTGCCGATATCCCACAAAAGCGCCCCGCGCATCGGCATTAACTTGGCTAGCGTGGCGGCGCGCACCTCTTGTTTGGTCATCGTGCCATCATGGCGAAACAGATCATCCGATAGCCCCGGCACGCGGGGCAGCAAAGCGGCATCCGGCGCGGCGATACACTCGACCGCCAGCGTGTTGAAGGCGGGCACCTCATGATCCCAGCCTTCGGCAATCCCGTCAAACCGTGCTTCGGTCTCGCCGCCCATATGGGCCAGCACCGTCATCTTCGAGCGGCCAAAGCCACGCTCGGCCAGAAAAGCGGCAATCTGGCCCGGCGTGTCCGCCCCCGTGGTCAGGATCAACAGCCGCGCATCGGGTTGGATAAAGGCAATCATCTGCTCCACCGGGCGGCCATGCACGGTCAGGGTTTCAACGTCTGCAAGGCTCCAGCCCATGCGCGCCGCCGCCAACTGAAAGGCGGATAATTGCGGGTGATAGGTGATCTCGGCGGCGTTGAGTTCGCGTCCGATCCGCGCCCCCACTGAAAACCACAGGGGATCGCCGGTGGCCAGCACGACAACCCGTTGCCCGCGCAACCCATTCAAGGTGTCGATCAAGGCATCAAACGGCGACGGCCATGCGATACGCGTGGCACCGACGCCCTGCGCCAGAACGTGATGCCGCTCGGCGCCCACGATCACCTCGGCGGCTTCGACAACAGCACGCGTGGCGGGCAACAAGCCGTCCAGACCATCCTCGCCAATGCCAACAATATGCAGCCACGGATCAACCGACATCGCGCGCCCCTTTTTTGCACGAGGGTCTTGCGCGGCGCGCACGCCAGAGCGCGACAAGCGCCCCGGTCACGCCGTGCCCTCGGGAATACCCGCCGCCAGCGCGTTGACGGCGGCACTGGCAATCGCCGATCCACCGCGCCGCCCGCGCAGCGCCACGAAGTCACAACCGCGCGGGGCATCCGCCAGTTCCGCCTTGCTTTCCGCCGCGCCGACAAAGCCCACCGGAAAGCCAAGGATCACCGCCGGTTTCGGCGCGCCCTCGTCAAGAAGTTCCAGCAGATGAAACAAGGCCGTGGGCGCGTTGCCGATGGCAACGACCGCCCCCTCCAGATGTTCGGCCCACAACTCGACCGCCGCCGCCGACCGGGTGTTGCCGATGCCCGCCGCAATCGCGGGCACGCGCGGATCGTTCAACGTCACGATCACATCGTTCTCGGCGGGCAGGTAGCGACGGATGATCCCGGCGCCGACCATTTCACAATCGCACAACACCGGCGCACCCGCCTGCAATGCCGCATGCCCTGCAGCATAGGCGTTTGCAGTGTACGCCAACCGGTCAGCCACCTCGACCATGCCGCAGGCATGGATCACGCGGATCGCAAGTGCCTCCATGCCGGGGCCAAACCGCTCAAGTCGCGCCTCGCGGCGCACGGTTGCAAAGCTTTCAGCATAGATCGCCGAGGGGTTTTTCTCGTAGGGGCGCAAAGGCAAATCTTTCACTGGGTGGCCCGCGTCAGAAACCTCCGACGCGGGTAATTATCGCAAGCAGAAAAACCTGCTCAGGCCTTGGTTTTCCGCGCGCTTTCCGGGCCCAAAGGATGGTCTGCATGCGGATAGGCGGCGTGATGATGATGGTGGTCATGGTCGTGGTGGTGATCATGATCGTGGTGATGATGGTGGTGGTGGCCGTGGTCCTGCATCTCAAGGCGGCACATCCCGGTGCAGAACGTGTCGCACAAGCTGCAATCGGCCACGTTCGAGCCCGGCGCACTGGCACCTTGCCCTTCAACATGGTGGTGGTGGCTTTCCTGTATCGCGCCCACCTCGGCCTCGAATCCCAGAATAGTGGTGCGATATTTGCACAGCACGCAGGTCGGCGGCGGCACATCGCTAAAGGCCGGGTGCCCGTCGCCTGCGGCTGCGGCTGCGGCCAGTGCGCGGCGCTGTTCGGCGGTGATTTCTTGCGTATCGCTGCCCTCGATGGCCAGAACCTGCGTGCGATACTGGCAGGTGCCACAATTGGGCGGCGGGTTGGCCCCGGCCTGTTCGGTCACCCGTTCGGCGAAGGTTTCCAGAACTTTAGGGTGATCGCCAAGATAGCCTGCCTTGACGAATTCGATGCCGGGATGTTCGGCGGCCACCTGATCGGTGAAGCCATAGATCCGATCAATCAAGATGCCCGAAAACAGGAAATACGGGAACACGATTACCCGCTTGTAGCCCAGTTTGGCCACATGCTGCAGGCATGGCTCAACCAGCGGGAAGGTAACGCCGGAATACCCCACCTCGGACCAGCCAAAGCCCAAGCCCTCTTGCAGCATCCTAGCGATCTTGGCGACGTTGCCGTTGGCGTCCGGGTCCGACGCACCACGCCCGATGACCACAAGGCAGGTGTCGTGCAAACTGACCGCGCCCAGATCGGCGTTGGCGCGATCCACCGCGTCTTGCACCCGCGCCCCGGCGGCGGCGATCATCTTGGGATCAACCGCCAGTTCGCGGCCATAGCGGACATCGACACCATGCTTGGCGGCATAGGTGTTCAGCACCGTGGGAATGTCGTTCTTGGAGTGCATCGCGGCAAACAACATGCCGGGCACAGCCAAGATGCGGTCACACCCCTTGGCGCGCAATTTATCCAGACCGTCGCGGATCACCGGATTGGCAAACTCAAGATAGCCATACTCCATCTCCCAGCCATCGGGCAGGTAGGGCGGCAGTTTTTCGGCAAGGGTCGAGAACTCATCCACAGCCGATTGGCTGCGCGAGCCATGCCCACAAATCATCACGCCGGTCTTTGTCATGCTCAGGCCTCCTGCGGCTCGTCTTCGTCGGTTTCTTCGGCCTCGGCCTCTTCGGCGTCCTTGCGGCCCTTCAGGCCAGCCCAAAGCCCGATGGCAATGGCCGCGCCCAGCGCCGCCGCGCCCAGCCAATGGCCATGGCCCGCCACCTCGGCCAGATGTCCGGGATGGGCCTGCGCGCCGCCAGCGGCTAGCAGCGCCGCGATGAATGTTGCGTATCTCATGGGTTGTCCCCTTTCTGATCCGTAAGTTGCCCACACACAGCACCCGGAAAAAGAAAGGCACGTCACGGCGCGCCGTGACCGACGACCGCAAACATCCAGCCCCCGGTGTGGGTCGGCCCCGTCTGCACCTCTTTCCGGCCCGCATGCGGGCATCGTCGCTAGTTCTATAAGCTGCTAGACCAGCCTTCGCAAACAAAGAAACGCCACTGTGCGCGAGGGTCGCGACATGTGCAGGCGCGCACGGGCGCTGCGCAGCCATGGGGCTGGCAGCGCGGCAAGCAGACCGCTACCTCGGATGCAACGTTCATAAAGGAAAGGCGCAGTCATGGGATATCTCCGCAACGGCCAATGGCATGACCAATGGTACGACACCGACACGACCGGCGGCGCTTTCGTGCGCGATACGTCGAAATTCCGCAACTGGGTCACGGCTGATGGCAGCGCGGGGCCTTCAGGCCGCGACGGGTTCAAGGCCGAATCGGGCCGTTACCATTTGTATGTGTCGCTGGCCTGCCCGTGGGCGCACCGCACTTTGATCTTCCGCGCACTCAAAGGGCTGACCGATCATATCGGCGTGTCGGTCGTGCATCCCGACATGCTGGGCGAGGGGTGGGAATTTCGCACCGATTACCCCGGCACCACCGGCGACACCCTGCACGATCTGGCCTTTGCGCGCGACTTGTACACGCGCGCCGATCCCGATGTGTCAGGCCGCGTGACCGTGCCGATCTTGTGGGACACCAAGCGCGATACCATCGTATCCAACGAATCCGCCGAGATCATTCGGATGTTCAATTCGGCCTTTGACGCGATCACCGGCAACACCGATGATTACTGGCCCACAGACCTGCGCGATGCGATCGAGCTTGTGAATGCCCGCATCTACGACACCGTCAACAACGGGGTGTACAAATCCGGCTTCGCCACCAGTCAACAAGCCTATGACGAGGCGGTCGGCCCGCTGTTCGAGACGCTTGACTGGCTGGAAGAGCGCCTGTCCGACAATCGCTATCTGATGGGCGACAAGCTGACCGAGTCCGACTGGCGGCTGTTCACCACGCTGATCCGGTTTGATGCGGTCTATCACACGCATTTCAAATGCAACCGCGCGCGGATCGTGGATTATCCCAACCTGTGGGGCTACGTCCGCGAGCTATACCAATGGCCCGGTGTGGCCGAGACGGTGAATTTCGATCATATCACCCGGCATTATTACTACAGCCATGACATGATCAATCCGCACCGGATTGTGCCCACCGGCCCGGTGTTGGACCTGAGCGCCCCGCACGGGCGCAACTGAACCACGGCAGGGGCCGCAATGGCCCCTGCTTATCCATCATAGCGCGCCGACCTGCGCCAGAACGCGGCGCACTTCCTCAACCGCATCGGGCGACAGCGCGGCTTGCGGTGGGGCGGGCTGACCGCAATCGAACCCCTGCAATGTCAGCCCTGCCTTGACCGCCCCGGCCAAGTTGAACCGGGCAAAGACCTGATTGACCGCCCATAACTCGCGCTGCAACGCCATCGCGCCCGTCCAATCGCCAGCCTCGCACAGCTCGAACAGGCGCACGCTTTGCCGTGGGGTCAGGCAGGACGGCCCCGCCAGCCAGCCGCGCTCGCCAATCAGCATAACGGCAACCGTAATATGCGACGAGGCCGCGAACACCCCGATCCGGCCCTCGGTCATGTTCATCACCGACAACAGCCGCCCGGTATTGGTGGACGCATCCTTGAGAAACGCAATATTGGGATGGTGCGACAGCCGATCAATCACCGGCAAAGACAGATCGGCACGCTGGAAATTCGGGTTGGTATACAGGGTTACGGGCAGATCAGTGGCATCCGCGACGGCGGTGAAATAGTCAATAACGCCGTCATCGGGCACCGGAAAATACGCCTCGAGCACCGCCAGAATACCATCCGCGCCCAATTCGGCCCAGCGCTTGGCCTGTTTGACGGCGTCAACCGTGGTCGTGGCGGCAACGCCTGCAATCACAGGCACACGGCCCTTGGCCGCCTCAACCGTGGCGGCGACCACCCGTTCCTTGGCGGCGAAATCCAGATAGGCGAATTCCCCGGTCGAGCCTAGAGCGGTCAGCCCGTGCACACCGCTGTCGATCAGATGATCGACCAGACGCTGCAAGGCGGCTTCATCCACCACGCCCGCAGAGGTCAAAGGCGTAGGCAGATAGGGCACGACGCCCCGCAAACCCCGGACATCAGGCATCGCACAAGACCTTGTGCGCGCCCGACCCGACCGGATGTTGCGAACCAATCCGCAACATCAGCGCCGGTCCAGCTTGCCAAACTCGCTGTCCAGCAATGATTTCAGCTTCTTGGCACCACCGCGCAGCGCCGCCTCGACCGTGGCATCGCTATGCGTCACAGCCTGTGGCTGCATACCCTCGGGCCGCGCCTCAATCGTGCAGTGGATGTCATCGGCACCGCCCTTGTCGGCATTCACATCGGCCAGATGCACCTCAAGACGCGATAGCCTTTCGGTCAAATGGCCCAAGCCCCCGGTCACGATCTGCTCGGCCTGATCCGACAGGGCCTCATCGCCTTGAATATGGGCGTCGGTATTGAATTGAAACTGCATAGCAAACTCCTCTTTTACGTCATGATACGGCACGCATCGTGCCAGTGCTTTGACCAAAAACAATGTTCAGCGACAAAAGCGTCATTTCCGCAGTTGCAGCCTGTCAGGTAATACGCGTCGGCCCTTGTCAGACCGGCGCGTGCCCATACTCAGTATCGCTGACATGCTCTAGCCAATCGGCGGCCTGCCCCTGCTCATCGGCTTCTTGCATGGCCAGATGACACATCATCATGTCCGGCCCTGCACCATGCCAATGCTCTTCGCCGGGCGGAATCCAAACCGTATCGCCGGGCCGGATGAGCTTTGGCGCCTCACCGCGCAACCCGATCAGCCCGACACCCGACAGAACATACAGCGTTTGCCCCAACGGATGCGTGTGCCACGCGGTGCGCGCCCCCGGCTCGAACGTGACCCGCAAGGTTCGCAGCCGTGCCGGTGCAGGCGCGCTGACAACCGGGTCTTGCCACACTCGGCCCGTGAAATAATCAGCACTGGCCAAAGTGCTTGCCCGGTCTTCTGCTTTGAATATCTCCATCGCGGTGCCTCCTGTCATTTTAACCGTGGGACGACAGAAAACTTGCCCGGACTGGCAATAATTTTGCGACCCACCTACTTTGGGAACGGTATCAGCAGGCCACCGGAATTCCCAACAAGAAACCTGTCGGCGTCCTTGATATATGCCCATCATAGGCACACCCCTGCCGCGAAGGGCCAATTTGTGGCAAAGGTCGTCAGCATCGTGAACTTTGTAGAAATTCCACAGCGCAGGCCCGAGGCTTTGAATTCCCGGCCCGAATCCCTTGACGCCCCAGCGCTTTGGTCCTAAAGACCGGTCAATGAATTCGGGGCGCTGCCACTGGCGGTGCCCGTTTGTATTGAGCAGGGCCACATCAAGCCCCAGCAAACACGAGGAAAAGCCCATGTCGCGCCGCTGCGAACTGACCGGAAAAGGCCCGATGGTTGGCAACAACTCCAGCCACGCCAACAACAAAACCAAGCGCCGCTACCTGCCCAATTTGCAGGATGTATCGTTGCAATCCGAAACACTGGGCCGCGCCATCAAGATGCGCATCTCGGCCGCAGCGCTGCGCAGCGTCGATCACCGTGGTGGTTTGGATGCCTTCCTTGCCAAAGCCAAGGACGATGACCTGTCGGCTGGTATCCTGAAGATCAAAAAAGAAATCGCCAAGGCGCAGACCGCAGCCGCCTAAGCCTTGCGATATCTAAAATGCGTTTACAGCCCTGCCTATATGGCGGGGCTGTTTCGTTTTGTCGCTTTACCTTTCATCCGGCCACTGCCTATATTTTGCCCAAGATGAGAAAAGCACAGCCCTTTATTGCCGTAGCCCTATCCGCCCTGCTGGTCCTGACGGGCCACAGCATGGCGCAGGCCCGCATGGCCCCCGGTCCGCAAGGTCACATTGTTTTGTGCACCAGCACCGGGCCGCTGGCAGTGCTGGTTGATGTCGACGGACAGCCCACAGGCCCGGCGCATATCTGCCCCGACTGCGCGATCTCGCTGTTTCAGGCCGTGGTGGATGCGGGGCCGAACATGGCCGCCCCAACCGCATGGATCAAAGCCGAAGCTGTTGGTTTCAAGTTGGTTTTTCACACCCCCGAGGCAGGGCCAGCCGTGGCACGCGGCCCGCCCGCACGGGCCTGAACGATCAACCTGACCCCCAACACTCTTGACCGGAGATACATCCATGTCCTTTAAATCCACCGCTTTGGCGGCCCTTGCCGCCGCATCCTTCACCCTGCCCGCGTTTGCCGCCGATATCATGGTCCAAGACCCCTACGCGCGGTCCTCGGCAATGATGTCCACCTCGGGTGCGGCCTTCATGCAGGTCATGAACCACAGCAGCAGCGATGACCGGCTGATCGGCGCGGCCTCGCCCGTGGCCGAACTGGTTGAGCTGCACACCCACGAGGAAGACGAAAACGGCGTGATGCGCATGATCCATGTCGAAGAAGGCTTCCCCGTGGCCGCGGGCGAAACGCTGATGCTGGTCCGTGGCGGCAATCACGTCATGTTCATGGGCATCACCGACCCGTTCGAGCAGGGCGACACGATCCCCCTGACACTGACCTTTGAACAGGCCGGCGACATCACCGTCGACGTACCCGTCGATCTGGAGCGCAAGCCAAACCACGGCATGAGCCACCAGCACGGCAAAAGCGAATAAGCTGGCGAAACACTGTCGAAAGGCCGGGCCGAACCGCCCGGCCTTTTTCGTGTTGTGGTGCGAGCAGGGTTCCGAACGCATTGCATGCGCGGCTCGACTTCGGGACAGAAACCTACCGAATTTCGGTAATACAAGACGGAGCGGGCATTGCCTTGCGCGGTTTCAAGGCGCAAAGCGCCGCCGCGCATCGCCGGGCCGCCCCCCGGCACGGCGATTGGGTTGGTCATAGCGCTTCAATTTAAGGTTTCGCGCCAGTGACTTGGATAAATTTTTTTGGCTCAAGCCGTAGATCGCCGCACCGCGGCCCGTCAATACGCGGCTTGTGCTGACAACGAGCAAAGGTGCCTACGGCCGACCCTTCGTTGCAACCTGCATCAAGACCCGCAGGACGCGCGGTCTGGCGATCGCGCGGCGCCTTCGGCGCTATTCGCGCAAGGCGCTTACTAGGAGCGTCCACAAAGGGCGCACCCTAGCGGGCTGGGCGGTCACCCCGCCAACACCTCGTCCACCCACGCCGGCACCACCACCGACGCGGGGCCATGGCGTGTTTCGGCAAAATCGCGGACATTCACCGACGCCTCCATGTTCAGCTCCACAGTATGCGCCCCGGCGCGGCCCGCATGTTGGCCAAAGGCCGCCGCCGGATAGACCTGCCCCGAAGTTCCAATCGCGGCAAAAACATCAGCCTGTTCCAGCAACTGCCAGATCCGCTCCATCTGATAGGGCACTTCACCGAACCAAACGATATCGGGCCGGGTGCATGGGGCACCGCATGACGGGCACACATCCTTGGGGTCCATCACCAACGGCGCGGGCCACCGATGATCACAAGCCGCGCAGAGGGCACCCTCCAAGGCACCATGCATATGCATCACATTGGCATTGCCCGCCTTTTCATGCAGGCCATCCACGTTTTGCGTCACGATCCAGACCTCACCGCGATGCTGCGCTTCCAGCCGGGCCAAGGCCTCATGCGCGGCGTTCGGCACGGCATCAACAGCCTGCGCACGGCGCGTGTTGTAGAACCGATGCACCAGCGCCGGGTCACGCGCAAACCCTTCGGGCGTGGCGACATCCTCGATCCGGTGTTGCGCCCATAACCCGCCTTCATCACGAAAGGTGCCCAGCCCGCTTTCGGCGGAAATGCCCGCCCCTGTCAGAATTACAATCTTTTCCATAACGCCTCCTTGCCCTATGCATTGATGCCCAAAGGAGCCCCGCATGACCACCCGTATCCTGTTCGTTTGTCTTGGAAACATCTGCCGGTCCCCGGCCGCCGAGGGCATATTTCGCAGGCTTGCCCCAGATGTGCAGTGCGATAGCGCAGGCACCGGCGACTGGCATATCGGCAAGCCGCCTTATGGCCCGATGCAACAGGCCGCATTGGCGCGCGGCTACGATCTGTCGACGCTGCGCGCACGGCAGTTCCATGCAGGCGATTTCGACGCCTTCGATCTGATCCTTGCCATGGACGATGCAAACCTGCGCGATATCGAAGGGCTGCGGCCCACGGGCAACGAAACCCCGGTTCGCCTGTTCACCGATTACACCGATGACAGCACCGCCGATCACGTGCCCGATCCTTATTTTACCCGTGATTTCAACGAAGCTTTGGACCTGATCGAACAAGCGGCAAAAGGTCTGCGCGCCACCCTGTAGACGCCGCCGTTGCACGAAGTGCCTGGACACACAGAAACGAAAACAGTTTTGGGTTAGCCGAAGCACAGTTTCAGCGCGCGGAAAAAGGCGCGAACGAGGTGCTCAAAACACTTGCTGCGCGTCGGGATTCGGCCTCACTTGGAGGGCGAAGGAGACTGCGCGATGACCATCCAATTCTTGAAATCAGCCACCGAACAGCCAGCACAAACATCAGCCGATATCAGTGATACGGTTCAGGTCATGCTGGCCCGGCTGCGCACGGGCGGCGCGCAAGTCGCCTTGGATTATGCACAGCGTCTGGATGGATGGCAGGGCGATATCTCGGTCACCTCGGATCAGATCGCGCAGGCCGTGGCCCGCGTGCCGCAGGATCTGAAAGACGATATTCAGTGGGCACATGAGAACATCAGCCGTTTCGCCGCCGCACAGCGCGCCACGGCGCAAGACATGCAGGTTGAGCTGCGCCCCGGCCTGATTGCCGGTCAACGGCAGATCCCCCTATCGGCGGCGGGATGCTACGTGCCGGGCGGACGCTACACCCATATTGCCAGTGCGCTGATGTCAATCGCCACCGCGCGCGAGGCCGGTGTGCCCGACATCACTGCCTGTTCTCCGCCCAACGGGGCGCAAGGCATTCCCGATGCGATGCTCTACGCGATGCATCTTGCGGGTGCCACGCGCATCTTGTGCATCGGCGGGGTGCAAGGGATCGCGGCCATGGCGTTCGGGCTGTTCGGCGCACCGCCTGCCGATATCCTTGTCGGCCCCGGCAATGCCTATGTGGCCGAGGCGAAACGCCAATTGTTCGGCCCCGTCGGCATCGACATGTTTGCAGGCCCCACGGATATCCTTGTTCTGGCCGACGAAACTGCCGATCCCGAAGTGGTGGCGGTTGATCTGGTCGGTCAGGCCGAGCACGGGGCCACCAGCCCTGTTTGGCTGGCCACCACGCACAAACCCTTGGCCGACGCAGTGCTGGCGCGCATTCCGCATCTGATTGCCGATTTGCCGGGCCCGAATCGCGAAGCCGCCGAAATCGCATGGCGTGATCTGGGTGAGGTTGCCCTGTGCGACACCCGCGAAGATATGGCGCAATTCGCCGATGATCGCGCGGCCGAACATCTGCACGTTCAAGCGCAGGATTTGCCATGGTGGCGTGACCGGCTGCGCGCCTACGGGTCGCTGTTTCTGGGCGAGGACACAAGCGTGGCCTTCGGCGACAAAGCCGCCGGTCCAAACCATGTGCTGCCCACATCGGGGGCCGCGCGCTACACCGGCGGGCTTTCGGTGCACAAGTTCCTCAAGACGGTAACATGGCAAAAGGTCGATGACCGCGCCCGGCCCGATCTGGCCCGCGTTAGCGCCGGGATCAGCCGCGCCGAGCGCATGGAAGGCCACGCGCGGTCGGCTGATATCCGTCTGGACCCACCCGCCCTATCCACAAGGATACAGCGCGAGGCGCAGGGCTGAGGCGGGCGATATGAAACCTGTTGGCATTTTGGGCGGCATGGGCCCCGAGGCGACGATCCTTTTGATGCAAAAGTGTCTGGATGCCGTGCCCGCCCACGATGACGCCGATCACATCCCGCTGATCGTGCATCAAAACCCGCAGGTGCCCAGCCGGATCAAGGCATTGATTGACGGCACCGGCGACGATCCCGGCCCGGTTCTGGCCAGCATGGCCTACGGCTTGCACATCGCGGGGGCAACCGCACTGGCCATGCCGTGCAACACCGCGCATCACTATGCCGACGCGATCAAAGATGCGACCGATCTGCCGTTTCTGAACATGCTGGAGTTGACCGCCGAAACGTTGTCGGATGCGGGCGCGCACCGTGTGGGCATGTTGGCCTCACCGGCAACACGATTGACCGGCGTGTTCGACACGCCCTTTGCCGCACGCGGGCTGACCCCAGTGAACGTCCCAGATGATGGCGCAATTTTGGATATCATCCGGGCGGTCAAGGCAGGCGCATCTCAGGCGGCGCTGAAAGCCAATCTGGCACAGCAAGCACACATTCTGCTGGATCAGGGGGCTGATCACCTGTTGGTGGCCTGCACCGAGCTATCGTTGATCACCGATGCCCTGCCCGCAGATGCGCCTTGGACCGACAGTCTGGACTGTCTGGTCGATGGAATCATCCGGTTTGCCCGCGCCTGACGCTCAACCGCGCAAACCTTGCAAAAGCTCCTGCGCGGCAACGGTCGGTGTGATGTCCCCGGCGGCCACCCTTTCGGCGAAATCCTGCATGCGCGCACGGGCCTCCGGGGTGTCCAACTGCGCCATCAGCCCCTGACGCACTTCTTGCTGGAACCAATAGCGCGCCTGCGCCTCGCGGCGGGCATCAAAATGCCCGTTTTCCCGCCGCCAATTGGTGAGGGCCGTCATCTCGTCCCATGCTTTTTGCAGGCCGTCCCGCTCTAACGCGGATACCATCATGGCCTTGGGGAAATCCGCCGGGTCTTGGGGGCGTTTGCGCAACAGGCGCAAGGCACCGGCATAGTCAGAACAGGTTCTGGTCGCCGCCGGTTTCAGATCGCCATCGGCCTTGTTGATCAGGATGATGTCAGCAATTTCCATGATCCCGCGTTTGACGCCCTGCAATTCATCCCCGCCCGCAGGCGCGATCAACAGAATGAACAGATCCGACATTTCGGCCACCACAGTTTCCGACTGCCCGACCCCCACGGTTTCGATCAGCACCACGTCGAACCCAGCCGCCTCGCAGACGGTCACGGCTTCGCGGGTGCGGCGCGCCACCCCGCCCAGATGCGATTGCGCCGGCGAGGGCCGGATAAAGGCATTCGGATCACGAGACAGCTCTTCCATCCGGGTCTTGTCCCCCAGAATGGACCCACCCGACCGCGCGCTGGACGGATCAACCGCCAACACGGCCACGCGCAGGCCTTGGCCCGTCAACATCTTACCGAAACTTTCGATAAAGGTCGATTTGCCAACCCCCGGCGTGCCCGACAGGCCAACGCGGATGGCCTGCCGTTGCGCATCTTTTAGCCGTTCAATCAATTGCACAGCCTGATCGCGATGATCGGCCCGAGAGCTTTCGATTAGGGTAATCGCACGCGACAGGGCCCGCCGGTCACCCGTCAGAATTTTCTCGCTGAGAGTTTCGATATCCATGATGTCCGGCAGCCTATCTGTTTCGCATTGATCTCGGGCGCCTACATGACGTGGCATAGCCCCGAATGTCCAGAGCGGCAAACCAGCCCCGCCTATGGAAAATCGCCCCCATATCGCGGATAAGGCGCAGATGACCCACAGCTTGCCCATCCATGATGCGATTGCCCCCTTGATCGCCGCGCTGCGCGACCACAGGCGCGCGGTGCTACAAGCGCCCCCCGGCGCCGGCAAAACAACCGTCGTGCCCTTGGAAATGCTGACCGCGCGGCTGACCGACGGGCGTATCCTGATGCTGGAGCCGCGTCGCCTGGCCGCGCGCGCCGCAGCCGAACGCATGGCCCAGACCTTGGGGGAACATCCCGGTGAAACCGTCGGGTATCGCGTACGCGGTGAATCGAAAGTCTCGAAAAGCACCCGTATCGAAGTGGTCACCGAGGGTATCCTGACCCGGATGATCCAATCCGACCCGGAATTGACCGGCATCGGCGCGGTGATTTTTGATGAATTTCACGAACGCTCGCTCAATGCCGATCTGGGGCTGGCGCTGTGCCTTGAGGTAGCCGGGGCGCTCAGGGATGACCTGATCCTGCTGGCCATGTCGGCCACGCTGGATGCGGCCCCCGTGGCTGATCTGATGGGCAATGCGCCAGTCATCACATCTGAGGGGCGCAGCTATCCGGTTGAAACCCGCTGGCTGGATCGGCCTGTGCCCAAACAAACCCGATTTGAACCCGCACTGGCCGATCTGGTCGCCCGCGCCGTGACCGAAACCGATGGCGGCGTTCTGGTTTTTCTGCCCGGCGAGGGCGAAATCCGCCGTGTCGAAGCCCTGCTGAAAGATCGCTTGCCCGCGTCGTGCCACCTGCACCCGCTGTTTGGCGCGATGGAGTTTGCCCGCCAACGCGCGGCCATTGCCCCCGCCACCGAGGGGCGCAAAATCGTGTTGGCCACGTCGATCGCCGAAACCTCGTTGACCATCCAAGACATCCGCGTGGTTGTGGATGGCGGGCGCGCGCGGCGGGCGCGGTTCGATCCGGGAAGTGGTATGTCACGGCTGGTGACCGAACCGGTCACCCGCGCCGAAGCCACACAGCGCGCCGGGCGTGCGGGCCGCGTCGCCCCCGGCACCTGCTACAGATTATGGAGCAAGGGCGAAGAGGGCGCATTGCTGGCCTACCCCCCGGCTGAGATTGAGGCCGCTGATCTGGCAGGGCTGGCGCTTGAACTGGCCGCGTGGGGGGCCACGCCCGACAATCTGGCCTTTCTCACCCCGCCCAATCCGGGTGTGTTTGCCGAGGCGCAGGCGCTGTTGCGGATGTTGGGCGCATTGGATGCGCAAAACCGGATCACCCCACATGGCAAAGCGATTGCCGCCCTGCCCCTGCATCCGCGTCTGGCGCATATGACCGCCAAGGCCGGGCCGGATGCGGCGCTGTTGGCCGCTTTGCTGTCGGATCGTGACCCTTTGGCGCGCGGCGCGCCGGTGGATCTTGGCCTGCGCCTGACCGCGCTGCGCGACCTGCGCCGCTATGAACGGCGCCATTCCCATGCCGTTAACCGCGGCGCGCTGGAACGGATCAAATCCGAAGCCAAGCGATTGTCGCGCCAAGTGCGCGTTACACCGGAAAATAGAGTAACAGACGCCGAGATGACCGCGCTGGCCTATCCGGATCGCGTCGGCCTACGCCGCAAAGGTGACGCCCCGCATTATGTCTTGTCAGGGGGCAAGGGCGCGGTGATGCCCGATAGCGATGACATGGCGGGAGCCCGCTTGATCGTGGCCACCGATCTGGATGGTGACCCGCGTGAGGCGCGGATCAGGCAGGCCATCGCCATCAGCGAAGCCGAATTGCGGGCGCAGTTCAGCGATCAGATTGCGTGGCATGATGTCTGCCAATGGGACAAACGCGAGCGCCGCGTCTTGGCGCGACGGCAAGAACAGTTTGGCGCATTGGTGCTGGATGACCGCATTTGGAAAGACGCCCCGCCCGAGGCGATTGCCACCGCCATGCTGGAGGGTGTCCGCGATCTGGGGCTGAACTGGAGCGATGCGGCCCGGCGGTTCGCCGCGCGGGTCGAATTGCTGCGCGCCGCCGGGGATGACCTGCCCGCCATGACCGATGATGCCCTTCTGGCCGATCTGAAGGAATGGCTGCTGCCTTACCTGTCAGGTGTCAAAACGGCCCAAGATTGGAAACGCTTTGATATGTTGGACGCGCTACGCGCCCGGCTGGATTTTGCGCAGATGCAGCGCCTTGACGCCAAGGCGCCCGCGCATTTTGAAACCCCGCTTGGCCGCCGCATTCCGATCGACTATGGCGGCGACATGCCGGACATCAGCCTGCGTTTGCAGGAAATGTTCGGCCAGACACAACACCCGATGGTCGGGGCAACCCCGCTGCGGGTCACGCTGCTGTCACCGGCAGGACGGCCCGTGCAAACCACCATGGATATCCCGGGGTTCTGGTCCACCAGCTATGCCGATGTGCGCAAGGATATGCGCGGGCGCTATCCCAAACATCCGTGGCCCGAAGACCCGACACAAGCAGACCCGACCTTGCGCGCCAAGCGCCGAACTGGGCGTTGATTTGATCTTTTCGCGAAATGCGTGTATATATTACTTTAATAATAAATAATTAAAACGAGCGGTTTAGATCAAAGCTTATGACTGATGGATTGAAAAAAGCCTGGGCAGAGGTTGTCCAGCCCCTGTTGCGACGCCCCCCGGAATGCCAGGTGGCGGCGTTATGCTGTCGTGACGGCGAAGATGGACTTGAGGTTTTGCTGATCACCAGCCGTGACACAGGCCGCTGGATCATACCAAAAGGCTGGCTGATGGACGACAAGTCGGCGGCTGAGGCCGCGCAGATCGAAGCATGGGAAGAAGCGGGCGTTCAAGATGCCGATATGCTGCCGCAGCCGATCGGGACATACAGCTATGACAAACGCCTTGACGATGGCTACGAAAACCCGGTCGAGGTGCAGGTGTTCCGCCTGAATGTATCACAAATGGCAGATATCTACCCCGAAGCGCGTGAGCGCCGCCGAGTTTGGGTCAGCCCCGAAGAGGCCGCAGAAAAAGTAGACGAGCCGGGGCTGAAGACGCTTTTGCGTAATTTGTAACAGATTTGTAACGAAATTGCGACTTAGGCCATTGAAACAGGGGGCAGGCCACTCTAGCGCTGTGCGCGAAGCGAACAACGGGAGAGTGCGTTTTGACCAAGCCCTCTGGCGGCAATCAGTGGAAAACACTGGACAAAGATTTAGGCCGAATTTCCCAAATTGAATATGCGACAACCTATGTCGCGCGCCCATTGGTGGGACCGGGCATTGCATTGGCCTTCATGGTCATCGCCGGGCTGGCCGCTGCACTGCTGTTTGGCACCCAACCCAACAACATGATCGTTGTCGCCGCCGCCGTGTTCGGGGCCTACATGGCGCTGAACATCGGTGCAAACGACGTGGCCAACAACATGGGCCCCGCCGTTGGGGCCAATGCCCTGACCATGGGCGGGGCAATTGTCATCGCCGCCATCTGTGAAAGCGCGGGTGCGCTTTTGGCCGGTGGCGATGTCGTGTCGACCATTTCCAAAGGCATCATCGACCCGGCCGGGGTCTCGGAATTGCGCGTTTTCACTTGGGCGATGATGGCGGCGCTGATTTCAGCCGCGCTTTGGGTCAATCTGGCCACCAAGGTCGGGGCGCCTGTGTCGACCACACATTCGGTTGTTGGTGGTGTCATGGGCGCAGGCATTGCCGCTGCGGGCTTTGCCGCGGTGAATTGGCCGACAATGGGCGCGATTGCGGCCAGTTGGGTGATCTCACCGGTGTTGGGCGGCGTCATCGCCGCCGCTTTTCTGGCGCTGATCAAAAGCCGCATCATTTATCAAGACGACAAAATTGCCGCCGCGCGCAGGTGGGTGCCGGTTCTGGTCGGCATCATGGCGGGCACCTTTGCCGCGTATCTGGCGCTTAAGGGGTTGAAGCGGGTCATTGATGTCAACATCGGCACCTCGCTATTGATCGGCCTTGTTCTGGGCGTGGTCAGCTATGCGGTCACCCGCCCGATGATCCGCCGCCAATCCGAAGGCTTGGAAAATCGCAACAGATCATTGAAGGCACTGTTTGGCCTGCCCCTCGTGTTATCGGCGGCCTTGCTGTCGTTTGCCCATGGAGCAAATGACGTCGCCAACGCGGTTGGCCCCTTGGCCGCTATCGTGCACGCCAATCAGTTCGGCGCGGTCGCAGGCGAGGTTGCGATCCCGATGTGGGTTATGATCATCGGCGCATTCGGTATTTCGTTCGGGCTGTTCCTGTTTGGCCCCAAGCTGATCCGAATGGTTGGCAGCCAAATCACCAAGCTGAACCCGATGCGCGCCTATTGCGTTGCGCTGTCGGCGGCAATCACCGTGATTGTGGCCAGTTGGCTGGGCCTGCCCGTCAGCTCCACGCATATCGCGGTCGGGGGCGTGTTCGGCGTGGGCTTTTTCCGGGAATGGCACATGGAGCGCCGCTTGCGCAACCACGTGGGACACACCGGCATGCCTAAGAAAATCCCAGCCGAAGAACGTCGCCGCCGCAAGCTCGTGCGCCGTAGCCACTTCATGACCATCGTTGCCGCCTGGATCATCACCGTGCCCGCTGCTGCGGTGATGTCAGCGGCGATCTTTTTGCTGCTCAATACCCTGATCAGCTAAACGCATCCCTTGGGATCAATCCCACCACGGGCCATGATGCACACCGCTTTGGCCCAACCGTTGAAAGCCATGGCGGCCAAACACATCGCGTTGAGCCTGAATGATATTGGCCGTGCCAAACCCCTGCCGCATGCTGTCATACCATGCAAGCGCGGCCGATAACGCAGGCACCGCGTGCCCGGCGTGCACTGCCGCCGCGACGGTTTCGCGCAGGGCGGGAATGGCATGGCCCAATCGTTCAGCGATCACAGGGGCGAGGATCAATTCACCGTGCTTCGGAGTGTCGTGAAATGCTGCGGCGATGTCATCCAAAAGCGCAGAGCGAATGATGCACCCGGCGCGCCAGATTTCAGCGATGCGGGCCAGATCAAGCTGCCAGTCATAGTGGTCGGACGCCTCGGACAGAAGGCGAAAGCCCTGAGCGTGCGCCAATATCCGCGCCGCCAGAAACGCGTCGGCAAGGGTTTCGGCCGACAGCGACACCCCAAGACGCGCGCCCCCCAAGACCGTTTCGGCGGTTTGTCGGGTGTCCTTTTCGGACGACCAGCTTCGGGCCGCGACCGCCGCTTCAATCATGGTGGCCGATTGACCCAGACACAGCGCTTCGATCACCGTCCAGCGGCCCGTGCCTTTTTGCCCGGCGCTATCCTTGATGACATCAATCATCGGGTGGCCGGTGTCCGGATCTGACGCGCGCAGGATGTTGGCCGTAATCCCCACCAGATATGACTGCAAAGGTCCATCGTTCCAGACCGTGAACAGATCCGCCACCTCGGGCGGGGTCCAGGCCATGCCGTAGCGCAACAAGCTGTGCAGTTCCGCAATCAGTTGCATATCGGCGTATTCGATACCGTTATGCACGGTCTTGACGAAATGCCCCGCCCCATCCGGCCCCAGAAGCGCAACGCAGGGATCGCCGCGAAACCGGGCGGCGATGGACGACAAAACCGGGGCCAGTTGCTGCCAGCTGTGATCACTGCCGCCCACCATCATCGACGGCCCGTGACGCGCGCCCTGTTCGCCGCCCGACACGCCCATACCGACGAAATGCAATTTCTGGCGGGCCAGATCAGCCGCACGGCGGCGGGTGGCGTGGAAATCGGCGTTGCCAGCGTCGATGATCATATCGCCGTGGTCCAGCAGCGGCGCGATGCGGGTGATCATTTCATCCATCGCATCGCCCGACGGGATCATGAACAAGACCAGCCGCGGCACCTCAAGCCCGGCGACGAAACCGGCCAGCGTTTCATGCGGGTGCAAGCGTTTTGACAGATCACCGCTTGCGTCCATAAAGGCGTTGATACGCGGCACCTCGCGATTGCTGATGGCAACGTCAATGCCGTGCTCGGCCATGTTCAACGCCAACGCGCTGCCCATCGTGCCAAGCCCGTAAATGCCAATGCGTGCCACTGTCATGCCTGCGCCTCGCCCTGTTGCCCGATCATGGCCAAGGCTAAAACGTCAGACGCCCAGACACCAGCGCATGACCGCCTTTTGCGCATGCAGGCGATTTTCGGCCTCGTCCCAGATCACCGAGTTGGGGCCGTCCATTACCGCGCTTGTCGCCTCGTCCTCGCGATGAGCGGGCAGGCAATGCATAAACAACGCGTCGGGCTTGGCATGGGCCATCAACGCCTCGTTCACCTGATAGGGGCGCAGCATGTTGTGGCGGCGTTCCTTGGTGGATTGGCTGTCATGCATGCTGACCCATGTGTCGGTCACGACCAGATCGGCCCCCTCGACCGCCTTGACGGGATCACGCTCGATCTCGATCGTGCTGCCCGACTTGCGGGCCAGCCCGACAAACTCGGCCTCGGGGTCCAGTTGCGCGGGGCCGGTAAAGGTCAGATCGAACCCGAACTGCCCCGCCGCGTGCAGGAACGAGGCACACACGTTGTTGCCATCGCCCGACCAGACCACTTTTTTGCCCGCGATTGGCCCACGATGTTCCTCGTAGGTCAGAATATCGGCCATGATCTGGCAGGGATGGGTGCGATCGGTCAGCCCGTTGATGACCGGCACGTCGGCATAGTCTGCCATTTCCAGTAACACGGATTCATCAAAGGTGCGGATCATGATCAGATCCACGTAGCGGCTGAGAACACGGGCGGTGTCGGCAATCGTTTCACCATGGCCCAACTGCATGTCGGTGCCGGACAGCACCATTGTTTCGCCGCCCATTTGCCGCACGCCCACATCGAAACTGACGCGTGTGCGGGTCGACGGTTTTTCAAAGATCAGCGCAACCATCTGCCCTGCAAGCGGGGTGTCATCGTCAGCCGCGCCGCGCGGACGGCCATTGCGCGCCTGCTTCATGGCATTGGCCGTATCAATCATCGACCGCAGATCGGCCGGGGCAGTTTTGTGGATATCAAGAAAATGGTTCATGTCTGTGACCTTGGTTGAGCCGGGGTTGCGGGGGCGCTGCCCCCGTCGCGCATGGCGCGACTCCCCCGGAGTATTTTTGGAACAATGAAGTCAGGTATTCCTGTTGGTGGCAACCTGCGTGGCGGCGGCGTCGAGGCGGGACAGGGCCTCGGCCATGTCAGCTTGCGTGAGATTGAGCGGCGGCAGCAGGCGCACAACATTGTCAGCCGCCGGAACGGTGATCAGTTGCGCATCATAGGCGGCGGCGACCACATCGGTATTCGTAGCCTTGCATTTGAGGCCCAGCATCAGCCCGGTTCCCCTGACATGATCAAAGACATCAGGATGCGCCGCGACAAGCCCTTCAAGGCCCTGCCGCAGATCGCCGGCGATTTCATTGACCGAGCGCAGGAAAGCCGGGTCGGATATGATATCCATCACTTTGGACCCGACAGCGCAAGCCAACGGGTTGCCGCCGTAAGTGGAGCCATGGGTGCCTGCCGTCATACCGCGGGCCGCATCCTCGATTGCCAGCACAGCGCCGAGGGGAAACCCGCCGCCAATGCCCTTGGCCACCATCATGATATCCGGATCCACCCCGGCCCATTCATGGGCGAACAGCTTGCCGGTGCGCCCCATACCGCATTGCACCTCGTCCGCGATCAGCAGAATGCCCTTTTCGTCACACAGATCTCGGAGCCCTTTGAGGCACTGATCGGGCAAGGGGCGAATGCCGCCTTCGCCTTGCACCGGTTCGATCAGGATGGCGGCTGTGGTGTCATCAATGGCGGCATGCAGGCCATCGTGATCGCCCCACGCGACCTGGGTGAACCCCGGCAGGACCGGGCCAAACCCCTTGACCATCTTTTCGGACCCGGCAGCGGCAATCGCCGCATGAGACCGTCCGTGAAACGCGCCGTCGAAGGCGATGATGCCGATACGGTCAGGCTGGCCCTGATCGTAGAAATACTTGCGCGCCATTTTCACGGCCAGTTCGCAGGATTCGGTGCCGGAATTGGTAAAAAACACGGTGTCGGCGAATGTGGCATCGACCAATTTATCGGCCAAGGCTTGTTGCTGCGGGATCTGGTAGAGGTTGGACGTGTGCCATAACTTACCCGCCTGCGCCGTCAGCGCCGCGATCAGATCGGGGTGCGCGTGGCCAAGCGCGTTCACCGCGATCCCTGCCCCCATGTCCAGAAATCGGCGTCCATCCGCCTCGATCAGCCAGCTGCCTTCGCCTTTGACAAAGCTCAACGGTGCCCGATTATATGTCGGCAGAACGGACGGGATCATGTGCATATCCTTTTCTAGGAAAGCCCCTTGAGTGCCTCAGGCGCGGGGGCAAGTCAATGTTTTGGGTGGGTGGTGGCGCGGGACGCGCCGGGATCAAGCAGGCAGGCGCCCTAGACGCGGGTGCGTCGGCGTCGGGCGGAAAGAGAGGGTGCGCGCGTGATCATGGCCAATGTTTAGCCTGTCAAACCGGATAGGCAAAGCAGAAATTGACGTAACGCCACCTTGGACAATGGCCCCGACGCGCGAGGGTCAGCGGAGGAGTGGACCGCGGAATGATGTGCGGGCCGCTTACCCCGAGCCGACACGCTCCAGATGCGTGCGCAGTTGTTCCGCCTCTTGGCGCGCTTCGCGCAAGCCGTCCATCGTGGCCGCCAATTCAGCTTCGGTCTGGGACAATTGGTTGGTCAGTTCCGCTTCGCGCTGTTGCAGGTATGTGATGGCCTGATCGCGGGTTTCCTCGGCCTCGTGCAGCTCTTGCGCCATTTTTTCCAGCTCGCCCACATCGGATTGCGAGACACGGATAAACCGATGCACCAACCAATTGGCGAACCACCCGACGCAAAACGCCACGAACAAGATGACAGCCGTGGCAAATATAAACTCAGTTCTGTTCATCTGACGTGTCTTCCTGATCTTGCTGATCTGACGTTTGGTCGTCATCGCCCGGTTCTTCAAGGCTTTCAAGCGTTGTCTGTTTCTCTTCGACCGGCTTGGGCCGGATCAGGCGAAATTCGATCCGGCGGTTGGCCTCCCGGCCATCTTCGGTGTCATTGTCGGCAATGGGTTGGCTTTCACCATAGCCTTTGGCGGAAAAGGACGCTGTCAAAACCCGGCGCTTGCGCAATTCGTTCAAGACCGCCTGCGCCCTGTCCTGGCTCAGGCTCTGGTTCATGGTTTCGCGCCCCTGGCTATCGGTATGCCCACCAATTTCCATCCGCAGATCGCCGCAATTTTCAAGCACGTCAGCGATGTCATCCAGAATGGCCGCACCGTTCGAATCAATGTTGGACGAGCCCGGTTCGAAGTTAATTTTGCGCTCAATCAGAATTTCCGCAATGCGCGCTTCGCATTCCTCGGGGGACAGCTGGCTTGCGATCGGGTCCAATTCTTCGCGGTAGGTCACATCAATCGAGAATTCCTGACCCTCGCCCAGTTTGTCCGACAAGAACCCCGCGATCATGGCACCGGCCTCGTTTTGGCCGGTGTTGCCGGTCACCTGCACCAGATCCGAGGTCACGACCACCGAGCCGTTTGAAAGATAACTCAGCGCCTCAAGCCCGGTCAGAACCCGTAAAGACCAATCGCGCGGCAGGCCTTCGGCCACGCGGGCGGTTGTATGCACGATATCGGAGGCAAACCGCGCCTTGGCGAAACTATCAACGGTGTTGCGGGCCAGTTCGCTGGACACGCGGCCCCGGATTTGCACCAACCCCTCCGGTGAGAGCGTGGCCACGAATTCAGGCTTGGCCGCGCGATCTGTCTTCTCGGGCTGCGGCAACACGGCATGCAACGCAAAGACATCTGGTAGCGAGGTCTCCAACCGTCCGACCACTGTATCAAACCGGGTTTCCGGCGTTCCCTGTGCCGCGATCAGGGAAATATCGGCATCTGAAAATGTCAGGCTGCCGCCTTCAAGCTCGGCCAACGCCTCAATCGACATCTCCACGGCGTCGCCCCACCTGCGCGAGGGCACGCCCAGCCCGATTGTGCAGTTGACCTTGTCGGTCATCCCGGCTTTGCCCGCTGCACTCAAAATGCGGTCGCGGGCTTGCTCGGTATCGGCGGCACAGGCATCAAAGCGGGCTTGCCCGTCCTCGATCAGGAACCGCAGTGCAAAGGGTGTGATCACCGGACGCGGTGCCGAAATATCCATGGTCAGACTTATTTCCGACGGGGCCTTGCGCGACAGTTCGGTCTCAAGCTCACGTTTTGCAGCCTCGCTATCGACCATCGCAGTAATCTTGATCCGTTCGGCATCCACCGAAATCTTGGTGCGCGGCAACATTTGCAATGCGTCCAGAGCAAAGTCCAACGCAGCCTCCCAATTGGCGGGCTGCGGGTAATCGGCCGATTCCAGAAAATCGGCTGTCTCAACCCCTTTGGCCGTGTCGGATATCTCTTCCAAAAGCGCGTCGCGATCTGTCGCCGAAGGGACAAGTCCGATCAGTGAAATTCCACTGTCGTTGCGCAGGATTTCGATCGAGAACCGCGGCGGCGCAAGGTTTTCGCTGTCGGTCACCAACATCTGGTCAATGACCCGCGCCGCGTCCACCACGGTTCCGGCCACCGACAGGGCTTTGAAACGCAGGGCCTCGGATGGTGCGGTTCCGGCCAGAAACACCTGCAAGCCGCTGGCATCGACCTCGGCCCAGACCATATCGTTGCTGTCCAGCGTATCGCGAACGGTCGTGCGCGATGTGTCCTCGATCACCGTCACGGCAAAGCGCGCGGCCATAAGGCAGATGGCCGCCGCGATCAGGAATGTGGTTGCGATAACCAGAATAGAAGACAGGCGCATGATGCGAGGGCCCGCAAGTTGTTGTTCAAGAAGTCTTTAGGCCCAGTCTGATCCAAGTTCAATCACACCAACAGCGCGACGGCGAAAATCAGCACAGGCAGCATACCTGCGTCCCGGTTTGATCGAAACAACCCTAGCAGCCGGTCATTGTCGCTTAGATCAAGGCGGCGCAGCTGCCAATGCATGTGCAGCCCCATGGCCCATGGCCCCAAAAGCGCAACCAGCAATCCGCCTGCGCTGCCATCAATGGTCGCCAGCAAAACCGCGATCATCTGGAGCGTCACCGTCAGCACCAAGAACCCCAGCAACCAACGTGGGCTGCTATTGCCGAACAGGCGGGCGGTCGACTTTACGCCGATCAGCGCGTCGTCTTCCTTGTCTTGGTGGGCATAGATCGTGTCATAGAAAAGCGTCCATGCGATCCCGGCCAAGTATAACATGACTGCGGGCCACTCTAGCTGCCCGGTATGCGCAGTCCATGCCAGCAACGCACCCCAGTTGAACGCCAACCCCAAAAATACCTGCGGCCACCACGTGAACCGCTTGGCAAAGGGATAGATCGCAACCGGCAGCAAGGCCAGAACGCCAAGCGCAATCGCGACTATATTAAAGGTCAGCAAAACGCAAAGGGCAATCAGCGCCTGTGCCGCCAGCCACACAAGCGCCCCCGTGACAGTGACCTGCCCCGAAGGGATGGGCCGTGACGCCGTGCGCGCGACGCTGCCGTCGATATGACGGTCGGTGATGTCGTTCCACGTGCAGCCGGCCCCGCGCATCAGGAACGCACCGATGCCGCACCCGGCGAAAATCCAAAGATCGTGCCATGTGGCCTGACCGTCATGCAGCATCGCCAACAGCAGCCCCCACCAGCACGGCAGGAGCAAAAGCCACGTGCCAATCGGGCGATCCGCACGCGACAGGCGCAGATAGGGCCGCGTGGCCACCGGGGCCAGACGGTCCACCCAGTTGCCTTTGACCGCGTCGGCCACTTGACCGCTTGCAGGCTCTGGCGTCTGGTTCTTGCTGGTCATATGGTGCCCCCATGGCAGATACCAAAATCAGGCTTTATGTAGATCACCCCTTGGGGCAAGGGCAAACGGTTCCTCTGACGCGCGAGCAGGCACATTACCTGTTCGGCGTGATGCGGCGCAACGTGGGCGATACCGTGCTGTTGTTCAACGGCCACGGGGGCGAATGGCGCGCGACGGTGGAAAAGGCTGGCAAGCGGGACGGTCTGCTAATGACCGACGCGCAGACCCGCACGCAGCAAAACCCGCCCGATCTGTGGCTTTTGTTCGCGCCGATCAAAAAAGCGCGCACCGATTTTATCGTCGAAAAGGCCGCCGAGATGGGCGCGGCGCGTATCCTGCCGGTGCAAACTGATTTCACCAATTCCGAACGTATCCGGCAAGACCGGCTTCAGGCTCATGCGGTCGAGGCCGCCGAACAATGCGGCGGCACCTTTGTGCCCGAGGTTTGCGATTTGCAAAAGCTAGAGCAGGTCTTGGCCGATTGGCCCGAAGACCGCCAGTTGATGTTCTGCGACGAATCCCTTGTCGGGGCGCGCGACAGTTTAGGTCAGCCCCGCGGTGATAAATGGGCCATTCTGATCGGCCCCGAGGGCGGATTTTCTGACAGCGAACGCGCCCGCCTGTCCGCCCTGCCTTTTGCCCATGCGGTCAGCCTCGGGCCACGCATTCTGCGGGCTGACACAGCCGCGGTGGCCGCGATGACGGTCTGGCAAACAACCCTCGGAGATTGGCATTGAGCTTTATGCGGCCCGAAGCGCAAGCCGCTTTGCGCAAATGGCGCGAGGCGCTGACCGGTGGCGTCATTGTGGCGCTTGGGCTTTGGTGGGTTTTCGGCTTTGTGGGCCTGTTGCACTGGCTGGGCTACCCGGTCGTGCTGCTCGGGTTTGCCTTGGTCTGGATCGGGTTCCAACGCGCTCGGTTTCGCATCGGCCAAAACGGGCCGGGCGTTGTGCAGGTAGACGAAGGGCAAATTGCCTATTTCGGCCCGCTGAACGGCGGTGTCGTGGCCTTGGCCGATATCACCCGGCTGACCGTTGACCGCACCGGCCACCCATCGCACTGGCGGCTCAGCCAACCGGGGCAACCTGATCTGGTGATCCCACTGACCGCCCGAGGCGCGGATCGTTTGTTTGATGCCTTCGCACAGCTTCCCGGCTTGCGCACCGAATGGATGTTGTCGCAGATGCAGCGTGGGGACCATGACACCATCGTCATCTGGCAAAAACGCACAAACGCCCTGCATTGACACCCCGCGTGAATGCGGCCACTTGTGACAGTCATTATTGCGCGACAAGGCAGGAGAGAGGCTCATGTCCATACCCCAGTCCGGAGGCGGGCCAATTGAGCGGCACGAACAACTGGCCGAGTATCTGGAACGTGGCTGCAAGCCGCGCGATGCATGGCGGATCGGCACCGAACACGAGAAATTTGGCTATTGCAAAGACACGCTCCGGCCCATCCCCTATGAGGGCGAGCGCAGTGTGCTGGCCGTTCTGGAAGGCCTGCGTGATGGTCACGGTTGGGCCCCGCTGGAGGAAGGCGGCAAGCTGATCGGCCTTGAAAAAGACGGCGCGAATGTCAGCCTTGAACCGGGCGGGCAGCTTGAACTGTCAGGCGCCCCGCTGGAAACCATCCACGAAACCTGCGACGAGGTGAACGCCCACCTGCGTGACGTCAAAGACATCGCCGACAAGGTTGGCGTCGGGTTCATCGGGCTAGGTGCCGCGCCGATCTGGCGGCACGAGGACATGCCGGTTCTGCCCAAAGGCCGCTACAAACTGATGACCGATTACATGGACCGGGTCGGCACCATGGGCAAATCCATGATGTACCGCACCTGCACCGTGCAGGTGAACCTGGATTTCGGATCCGAGGCCGACATGGTCAAGAAACTGCGCGTGGCCCTTGCCCTGCAACCGGTCGCAACGGCGCTTTTTGCAAATTCCCCGTTTTTCGAAGGTCAGCCCACCGGGTTCAAATCATGGCGGGCGCGGGTGTGGCGCGATCTGGACGCAGATCGCACCGGCATGTTGCCCTTTGTCTTTGAGGACGGCTTCGGCTTCGAAGCATGGGCTGACTATGCGCTTGATGTGCCAATGTATTTTGTCTACCGCGACGGGGTCTACATCAATGCGCTTGGCCAATCCTTCCGGGACTTTCTGAAAGGCGAACTGCCCGCCCTGCCAGGCGAAAAACCCACCCTGTCGGACTGGGCCGATCACCTGACCACGATCTTCCCCGAGGCCCGGATCAAGCAATTCCTTGAAATGCGCGGGGCCGATGGTGGCCCGTGGCGGCGGCTATGTGCCCTGCCCGCGTTCTGGGTCGGGTTGATGTATGATCAGACAGCACTGGATGCGGCTTGGGATCTAGTCAAAGACTGGGATGCCGAAACCCGCGAGGCCCTGCGCATCGCGGCCGGCAAAGACGCCCTGCAAGCCAAGGTGCCCGGCGTAGATATGCACGAGCTGGCACGCGAGGTTGTGGCCATATCCCAAGCCGGTCTGAAGGCGCGGGCATGCGCAGGGGCCAACGGCATGATCCCCGATGAGACCCATTTCCTGAACGCACTACAAGAAAGCGTCGAAACGGGCACGGTCCCCGCCGATGATTTGCTAGAGCACTATCACGGCGATTGGAATGGCGATCTTAGCCGGATTTATGCCGAGTATTCCTACTGAGTGATTGAACATGCGGCTGGCCCGGCACTGCACCTGCGCCCGATACCGGGCCAGCCGCGGTGCCGGGTTATTTCTGGCCGATTTTCGGTTCGGTGCCTGCTTTCAGTCGGGCGATATTTTCGCGGTGTCGCCAGAAGATCAGCAAGGTCAAAATCGCACCCAGCACAACCGCCTGCCCATGCCCCAGAAGGTTCATCCACAAGGTGGATGAGGCCGCCGCCGCAATCGCGGCGAAGGATGAAATCCGTTTCAGAGCCGCCGCCGCCAGCCATGTCAGGCAACAGGCCACGCCGACAGGCCATGCCAAGGCCAGCATCAGACCAAGGAAGGTCGCAACCCCCTTGCCACCCTTGAAGCCTAGCCAAACCGGATAGCAGTGCCCCAAAAAGGCCAGCAGCCCGGCAAGTTGGGCGGCATCTTCGCCCGTGACCGCTCGTGCCAGCAAAACAGCAACAGCCCCTTTGCCACCGTCCAGCAGCAGCGTTGCCGCCGCCGCGCCCTTGGACCCGGTGCGCAACACATTGGTCGCGCCGATATTGCCCGAGCCGATCTCGCGCAGGTTTCCAAGGTTCATGGCCTTGGCCAGCACCATGCCAAACGGGATCGACCCCAGCAGGTAACCAAGAACGGCCCAAAGGGCCAACAGGGCAAGGCCAGTGTCAAAATCAGGCATTAGCGGGCCTCAAATACTGGGGTTCCGGCAACATAGGTTGCCAGCACCCTACCTTGCATACGCTGGCCGTCAAATGGCGTATTCTTGGATTTGGAATGCAGCGTCGTGCGATCCATCACAAACGGCTTGTCAGGGTCGAACACCAGCACATCCGCAGGGGCCCCAACGGCCAACCGCCCCGACGCAAGGCCAAGCCGCCGCGCCGGATTAAGGGCCATGGCCCGAAACAATGTTGGCAAATCCAGATCGCCGGAATGATACAAACGCAACGCAGCAGGCAAAAGGGTTTCCAAAGCCACGGCACCGCTGGCCGCCTCTTCAAAAGGCAGACGCTTGGATTCCTCGTCTTGCGGGGTGTGCATAGAGCTGATCACGTCAATCAGGCCCGAGCGCACCGCCTCGATCACCGCTTGCCGGTCATCCTCGGACCTGAGTGGCGGTTTGACCTTAAAGAAGGTGCGGTAGTCAGCCACGTCCAATTCGTTCAGGGTAAGGTGGTGGATGGATGTGCCCGCGGTGATGTTCAACCCGTTGCGCTTGGCGCGCTCCAGTGCCGGCAAGGCGCGGGCCGTGGTGATCTGATCGGCATGATAGGCCGCGCCGGTCATTTCCAGCAGGGCAATATCACGGTCCAGCCCCATGCGTTCGGCCATCGGCGACACGGCGGGCAACCCGCGCAGCGACGCGAACTTGCCACTGGTGGCCGCCGCCCCGGCGCTCAGCCCCGGCTCTTGCGGGTGGGCAATCACCAAGGCCCCAAGCGCGCGGGCATAGGTCAACGCGCGGCTGAGCACCTTGGTATTGGTGACCACGTGATCACAATCGGTAAAGGCCACCGCGCCGGCATCCAGCAAGAACCCGATCTCGGTCATCTCGCGCCCCTCGCGGCCCTTGGTCAAGGCCGCCATCGGCAAGACACGAACAGGACCAGCCGCATTGGCGCGGCGCGCGACAAATTCCAAGGCCTCGGGGCTGTCGATGGCCGGGCTGGTATCGGGACGCGTCACCATGGTGGTGACCCCGCCCGCCGCCGCGGCCAGACCCGCCGAGCGATAGGATTCCTTGTGGCGCTCGCCCGGCTCACAGACTTTCACGCCGATATCGACAATCCCCGGCGCAAGACATTTGCCATCACAATCAACAACCTCCTCCGCCTTTGGCATGGCGGCCTCGGCCCCGATGGCCTTGATCACCCCGTCTTCGATCAGCAGCCAGCCGGGCGTATCGCTGCCCTGTTCCGGGTCGATCAGGCGGGCGTTGGCAAACAGCGTGGTGGTTGTCATGACAGGGCTCCGGCTTTTGCGGCCTCGATCCGCTGACGCGTGGCGTCGCGGTCGGCTTGATATTTCAAAAGATGCTTGTCGCCCGAGCGCGTGACGATCTGCACGGCACTGCCAAGGGTTCGGATCGTCTGGATATCTTTCAGGAACACCGCGCGGGTTTGCGGCCCCAACAAGCGCCGGTCTGTCAAATCCCACCGGGCCTGCATCTCGTCCGAGGCAACGTAGAACGCACGCACGGCCACCGCCGCAAGCCCGCCAACTGCCCCGGTCCAGACATGTGGATTGCCCATCGCCCACAAGATCACCATGCCGATGGCCATCGCCCCCGCCGCCAGCCAAGCATGATCGCGCCAATAGGCTGCACGGTCAGGGTGGAAACTGTAAACCACATGTTCGCCGTCGGCCAGCGGGCTGGTGGGTGTCATCGAGTGGATCAGGTTTTCGCTCATGATGCGACCCATACGACAACAGCGACAAGCGCGAACAAAACCAGCAATGCCAAGGACGCAATGCGCCCGGACATGGCCGCATCACTGGGGGCCGCCTTGCCACCCGTCGTGCCGCGGGCGGCCTTGGATGGCAGGGGGTCGAAGGCAACCGGCGTGGCGTCTTCATGAAAGCTGGCAATCAGGCGCAGCGGCGCGCGGGGCGTCAATGTCTGGGCCTGCCCGCCAAAGGCACGCGACGTCACGATCAGCACATGGCCCGCCAGCGCATGAAGCTGGCCGCGCATATCCGCAAGATCCGCAGGGTCAATCCCGTGCCCCTGTTCCAGATAGCCGGTCAGCCCCAGCTCATCCAGATCGGAGAGCGGGAAAAGCTCTACGTGATCGGCATTGAGCACATCAGCACCAAGCGCGTCTTGCAAGGGCCACGCGCCGTTTTGACGGTTGAACCCCGCGATCTGATCTTCGGGCAAATCGACAGCAAAAATGCGCACAACGCCATGCTCTGTCGGTCGGATCGTGATCTTGTCGGTCATGCCATCACCTCGCGCGGGCGGGCCCGCAGATTGCGCGCCAAAAGGTCCATTGCGGCCATGCGCACGGCGACGCCCATTTCGACCTGTTCCTGAATGACACTGCGATTAATGTCATCGGCGATTTCACCGTCAATCTCGACCCCGCGATTCATCGGGCCGGGATGCATGACAATGGCATCGTCTTTGGCGTGGGCCAGTTTCTCGGCGTCCAGCCCGTAGCGGAAGTAATATTCACGCTCGGACGGGATAAAGCCACCATCCATACGCTCGCGCTGAAGGCGCAGCATCATCACCACATCCACATTGCGCAGGCCTTCGGCCATGTCGTCATAGACCTCGACCCCGAAATCGGCGATGCCCGACGGCATCAGCGTCGGCGGGCCAATCAGCCGCACGCGGTTTTCCATCTTGCCCAACAAAAGGATATTCGACCGCGCCACACGGCTATGGGCGATATCACCGCAAATCGCGACATTCAGACGGTGCAGGCGGCCTTTGGCGCGGCGGATTGTCAGCGCATCCAACAAGGCCTGCGTGGGGTGTTCATGTCGCCCGTCACCGGCGTTGAGAACCGCGCAGTTCACCTTTTGCGACAGCAAGTCCACTGCCCCAGAATGCGGGTGGCGCACAACCAACAGATCGGGGTGCATGGCATTGAGCGTCATGGCGGTGTCAATCAGCGTTTCGCCCTTTTTGATCGAACTGGCCTGCATGGCCATGTTCATCACATCCGCCCCCAGACGTTTGCCCGCCAGTTCGAAACTGGCCTGCGTTCGGGTGGAGTTTTCAAAGAACATGTTGATCTGGGTCAGGCCCGCCAAGGCCTCGGCATGTTTCATGTCACCCCGGTTCAGCGCGACATATTGATCGGCCAAATCCAGAATCTCAGAGATTGCTGACGGTGGCAGGGGTTCGATTCCCAGAAGGTGGGAGTGTGAAAAGGTCATCCGCCGCTCCGTTCCGTGATCCTGCCCGCTTATAGAAAGGGCAGCGGTCCGGGGCAAGGCATCGCGTTGAGTGCTTTTCACTGGCGCGGCAGGGGAGTAGCCTGCCGCCATCATGGAATCGGCATTGGATTATCATACGGCGAAGGCGCTGCTGGATTGGCAGGTTGAACTTGGCGCGACCGAGGCGATTTGCGATGCGCCCGTGAACCGTTACGAGGTGCCTGAAAAAGTGGCCGCCCCGGTGGCCTCCACACCTGCGCCCACACAGCCTGCGCCACTGGCCGCATTCGATCCGGTGGCCGACGCCAAGGCGGCCGCCCAAAGCGCCGATACGCTGGAGGCACTGCAAGCCGCGCTTGCCGCGTTCGAGCATTGCGAGCTGAAACGCGGCGCGCGCAATTTGGTGTTTTGCGATGGCAACCCGGCGGCGCGCGTGATGATCATCGGCGAGGCTCCGGGCCGGGACGAAGATATGCAGGGCAAACCTTTTGTCGGCCGTGCCGGGCAATTGCTGGACAAGATGCTAGCGGCAATCGGCATGGCGCGCGACGCCACCGACACCCAAGCATCGGTTTACATCACAAACGTTCTGCCGTGGCGCCCACCGCAAAACCGCGACCCGAAACCAGATGAAATCGCCATGCTGGTCCCGTTCGTGCAGCGCCATGTCGAATTGGTCGCCCCCGAAGTGATCATACTGATGGGTAACATCAGTTGTCAGGCGGGGCTTGGCAAACGCGGCATCAGCCGCTTGCGCGGGCACTGGGCCGAAAGCTATGGCAAGCCAACCCTGCCGATGTTTCACCCCGCCTACCTGTTGCGCAGTCCCAAGTTCAAACGCGAAACCTGGGCCGATCTGTTGGCGCTGCAGGCGCGGCTTAAGGGTTTGCAATGAACATTCTGGCCTTTTCCGATCTGCACTTGTCCGCGCGCCATGCCGCCGATCTGGTGGCGGCCAGTGACAGCGCGGATCTGGTCATCGGCGCTGGCGATTTCTGCAACCACCGCGAAGGGCTGGCACAGGCCATGGCCATGCTAAAGGGCATCACCGCACCAATGATCGTGGTGCCCGGAAATGCCGAAAGCGATGCCGAGCTGCGCCGCGCGGCTGGTAAAGACATGACCGTTCTGCACGGGCGTGAAACGCAGGCGAACGGGCTGCATATTTTCGGCCTTGGCTACGGCGTGCCGGTCACGCCCTTTGGCGATTGGTCCTGCGACCTGACCGAACCCGAGGCCGAGACGCTTTTGAACGCATGTGAGCGCGCCGATATTCTGATCACGCATTCCCCGCCAAAAGGCGTGGCCGATGTCACCTCGCAAGGGGTTTCCGTTGGGTCAGCCGCCATCCGCGCGGCGATTGAGCGGCTGCAGCCAAAACTGGCGCTCTGCGGCCACATTCATGACAGTTGGGGCGCGGAGGGCGTGATCGGGGCGACCCGTGTGGTCAACCTTGGCCCGACCCCCAATTGGTTTGAGGTCAGCCCGTGATCATTGACCCGCTTGTCTTGCTGGCCTTTATCCCGGCTGGTCTGGCGCTGAACCTGACACCCGGCGCGGACATGATGTTTTGCCTTGGGCTTGGGCTGCGGTCTGGGCCGCGCCCGGCCATCGCGGCCAGCGCGGGCATTGCTGCCGGCGGCATGGTGCATGTGACGCTGGCCGGGCTTGGGCTTGGGGCGGCCATGGCCGCGATGCCTTGGCTGTTCGACGTCATCCGCTGGTGCGGGGTGGGCTATCTGCTGTGGCTGGCATGGGCCGCCCTGCGCCGTCCGGCCCCATCTGCAGCGGTCCCGCTGGACATTCCCGCCGTGCGTGCCTTTCGCCAAGGGCTGGTCGTCAACCTGCTGAACCCCAAGGTGATTTTGTTCGTGCTGGCCTTTGTCCCGCAATTCGTCGATCCGGCACGCGGCGCGATCCTTGGGCAGTTCTTGGTCTACGGCCTGATCCTTGGGCTTGGCGGGTTTATCATCAACGGGACGGTTGGGCTGTTTGCCGGCGGCGTGGGCCGCCGGATGGCCACATCAACCCGGTTCACACGCGGCCTTGGCTATGCCAGTGCTGCAATATTCGCAGGGCTGGCGCTCCGCCTTGCCCTTATCCAAAGGAGTTGACCCACATGAGCCGTATCGACGACAGCAAAGAGTTCATTCCAGTCCGCATCGCCGTTCTGACCGTCAGCGACAGCCGCGATATTTCCGAGGACCGCTCCGGCGAGGTGCTGGTCAACCGGATTGAAGCGGCAGGGCACATATTGGCAGACCGGATGATCGTGCGCGACGAGCGCGACCAGATCGCCGACCAGCTGCGCGAATGGATCGCCTCGGATCGGGTGGATGTGGTCATTTCAACCGGCGGCACCGGCCTGACCGGGCGGGATGTGACCGTCGAGGCGCATTGCGATGTCTATGAAAAAGAGATCGACGCCTTCGGCACTGTTTTCACGATGATCAGCATGCAAAAGATCGGCACAAGCGCGGTCCAGTCACGCGCCACCGGCGGTGTTGCCGGGGGCACATATCTGTTCGCCCTGCCCGGCAGCCCCGGCGCCTGCAAGGATGCATGGGACGAGATTTTAAGCCTGCAACTGGATTACCGCCACCGCCCCTGCAACTTTGTCGAGATCATGCCCCGGCTGGACGAACATCAACGCCGAAAATAAGGCCGGTGCTTATCGTCCGGGACAACCGCGAATATCAACCGAATGGTTTTCACCAACGACGGTGATCCGAAGCTTTGAGCGATCCAAAGCAAAGGCCGCGCCGTCGACATGATACATGTCGGACACCGCAACCAAGCGCCCGCTTTGGCGTTTCGTATCGGCCTGTGACACCCAAATGGCAGGGTTGCTGGTTTCGATCACCGCAATCTCGTGACCACCGGTGTTGGGCAAATCCACCTCGGCGCGCAGGCGCAAACCACCCTCGATCGGGCTAAGCGCGCAGGCGACGCGTGTGACGCCCGCCTCAGACGCCGAATAGGGCCGCGATGCCATGGCCGCCACGATGCGTGGATCGCGCTGTGAGGCGTGCGCCTGCAACCGCTGCGACACCTGCAAAGTCACTGGCACGCACACATCCTTGCACACGCCAATTTCCACCTCGCCGGCCAAGACAATCGGCTGGCCCGGATTTTTCGGGCTCAGCGTCAGCGGCAAGGTCATGCTGTCGGCATAGCCAATCGTGCGCAGCCCACCCTGATCTATCGCGCGCGGCGCGGGCCACGTCACTTGAACGCCGGCCAGATTGTCGGACGTGCGCCAATCGAATTGCGGTGGAATCCCGGCATCCCCCGGTGCGCGCCAATATGTCTTCCAGCCATTCTTTAAGGTCAGGTGCAGGGCTGCCACGTGGCGGCCATCCTGCTCTCGCCACCCGGTCAGAATGCGCGCGTCCACCATGTCGGCATTCGCAAGCGCCGCACGCGGCGCAGGCAGCAAGGCGAAAACCGCCACGATAAGGATTAATACTCTTGCCATCATAGTGTCTACATGGGCGATCCAGCCCGAAATGCCAATTCACGTTCCAGCGATCTTTCCGGGATAAATAACGCAGGCCTTGATGGCAACGCTTGAACTGCTGTGCTTATCACACCATTCTTATAAGGGTATTCTGGAGGATGTTCTTGACCAATCACATTGATCTTACAGGGAAATTATTGATTGCAATGCCCGGCATGGCTGATCCGAGGTTTGAACACTCGGTCGTGTTCGTCTGCGCCCACTCGGACGAAGGGGCCATGGGGCTGGTGATCAACAAACCCACAGAAGACCTGAAATTGAAAGAGCTTCTGACCCAGCTTTCCATCACTCCGGGGCCCGATCTGCGGGATATGTCCGTGCATTTCGGTGGGCCGGTCGAACACGGGCGCGGGTTTGTTTTGCATGACTACGGCTATCATTCTGCCATTTCGACCCTTGATGTGAACGATCACTTCGCGATGACCGCAACCTTGGACATTCTTGAAGATCTGGCCCAAGGGCGCGGGCCCGAGCGGGTGATCATGGCTTTGGGCTATGCCGGATGGGGTCCGGGACAGCTGGAAGCGGAAATCGCGCAAAACGGATGGCTGACCTGCGACGCGAACCAACAACTGGTCTTTGAAACCCCCGATCCCGACAAATGGGAAGGTGCGTTGAAGCAGCTTGGCGTCAGCGCATTGGCCTTATCGGCCGACGCCGGGCGCGCCTAAACTGTAGCGTCCCCCTGTCTGGATCACATAGGATAGTCAAACCGCCGGATCGCGTCCCATATATCCAGATTCAAGGCCTGCAAACGTTCGACCGCCGCGTCGAACTTGGCCAGTTCCGCGTCATCGGCGACCTCTTGCTTGCCAACCAGTATCTCGGTTTTGCGATCCGCTATGCGCATCATGATTGTATTGGGCGGGCCGCCATTTGGATCGAACGAATAGATGCAATGATTGTACTTGTTGCGCAATCCTGCTGTCAACGGCGGAGTAAAACCCGACCAAAGGGCGGCGCAAAATTAGGCCACTTTGGGGTTGGGCGTGAAGGGCGCATAGAGCGCTGGCG
>NZ_JAAORB010000010.1 GCF_011601345.1 Roseovarius gahaiensis | reverse complement strand
AAAAATCGCGAAGCAAAACCCGCTTCAGCGCAACGCCCGCCACCCAGAGCCCCTATCGCGAAGCGATTTAGTGCATGCGGACAAAGCGGACATTGCCCCTGCGCGGAATCAAGGGCCGCAGGCCCGCCGCGCATCGCCGGGCCGCGGCCCGTCAATGCGCGGCTAGAGCCTTTAAGGTCCAATAGGACTCCCTGCCGCCACTGGTCGCACCTTGCATGAATCTCTGCTGGGTTGACGAAGCTGACACTCGAAAAACGGGGCCGAATGCAACCACTGATACCTGCAAGATGCAGGTTCGTTTGGTTTACCTATTTGGGCTGATTGGCGGTTTTTACGATCCCAAGCGTCATTTCCCGTTGAGAACAAAATAAGAACACTTTAATCTAAACGCCATGACCGCCCATGTCTTGACCCGCCACAGCCACACCGCCCGCCCGGCCCTGCCGGTGCTGGGGGACATGGCCCTGCCACTGGCCCGCCTGCACGAGGTCTGCGGCCCCGCGCGGCGCAGTCTGGCGATGCGGGTGGCGGCGGCCACGCGCGGCCCGGTGGTCTGGATCGCCCCCACATGGTTAAGCGACAGGCCCAATCCCGATGGGATGCAACCGCTTGTCGATCTGGGGCGCTTCATCTTTGTCAGCCCACAGCGGCCCGAGGATCTGTTATGGTCGCTGGAGGAGGTGCTGCGCAGTGGCGAGGTGCCGCTGGCGGTGGCCGACCTGCCCGAACCGCCACCGCTGACCCCGGTGCGCCGCTTGCATCTGGCCGCCGAGGCCGGGGCGACAGGTGGCAAGACCGCCCCTCTGGGAATTGTCCTGACCCCCGGCGACGGGGGCGCGCCGGGGGTTGAGACCCGCTGGCACATGGCCTCGACACATAAGGCAGATCACAATGGCTGGCGGTTGGAACGCCGCCGCGCCCGCACCGCACCGCCTGCGGCGTGGCATGTGACCGACATCAACGGCCAGTGGCGGATGACCGCGCCGGACGGGGGTTAGGGGCCGGTCGCAGTCTCAGACGCCTCGGCCTCAGCCTCGGCGGCGGCCTCTTCGGCTTGTTCAACATACCATTCCTGCGCGGCTTCGATCGCCACCGGCGACACGGTGGGCGGCACGTTGAGGTATGCCCCGGTTTCATCCACAGGCACACCCGCACGCCGTGTCATCCGCCATGCCGCGTAGAGCGATGTCATGGTGAACAACGCTGACAGGAACACCCAAAACCCGTGCGGCCCGATCATGTCCATCAACTGGCCGGTGGCCATTGGGCCCACAATCGCCCCCATCCCGTAGACAAAGACCAGCGCGCCCGAGGCGGCTGCCATATCCTCGACCTCCAGAAAGTCATTGGTGTAAGCGATCAGCAACGAATACAGCGGCGAGGCCGCACCGCCCATCACAAAGCCCAACACCAGCAGCGTCTTGAAGTCGACGCCAAGGAATATCCCCACCCCGGTGCTCAGCGCGCCCATGGCCGAGACACCAAGGATCAAAAAGCGCCGATCCATACGGTCAGACAGCCAGCCGATCGGCAGTTGCAGCGCCACCGCCCCCATGAAAATCGCCGCAACAAAGCCGCTGATTTGCGCCGCGTTCAACCCCGCCGCAGCGCCATAGACCGACGCCATGCCGAACTGTGCCGCAAACACGCCACCCATCAACAGGATGCCGACACTGGCCAAAGGCGAGCTGTGATAAAGCTGTCGGATGCTCATGGGTTTGTTGGTCTCAAATGCCGGTGTCGGGGTGATCGACAAAAGGATTGGCGCAAAGCTGAGCGACACAAGGATCGAGGGAATAACGAACAGCAAAAAGCCCGCCGCTTCACCCAAGTTCATCAACCCTTGGGCGATGATGATCCCAGAGGTCTGCGCGATCATATAGGCCGACAACATCGTGCCGCGCGTCTGGTTGGTGGCCGCATTGTTGAGCCAGCTTTCAGCGGTCACATAAACGCCCGACAGGCAAAAGCCAAGGATCACCCGGATCACCGTCCAGCTATAGGGATCGGTGAACACCGGAAAGGCCACCAACCCCGCCGAGATGAACGAGCCAAGCGCCGCAAACACCCGCACATGCCCCACACGGCGGATCATTTCCGGCGTGACCCGGCTGCCGATCAGGAACCCCAGAAAATAAGCCGAGGTGATGACCGACAATTGCAGGGTGCCAAAGCCTTCGATTGCGCCGCGCACCCCCATCAGGGTGGCCTGCATGCCATTGCCGATCATGATCAGGGTCATGCCCAACAAAAGCGCCCAGACCGCCGCCAGAACCTGTATCATCGCACCTACCCTTTTGCGCTTGGCGCAGCCCGGCGCCGATGACTATGCTTTGCCCTAGCAACCCGCTTGCGACCGCGTCAAACATAACTGCGACAGGCAGGCGAAAATTCTGCGCCCGCCCGATAACGGCCCAAAATTCGGGCACGGGGTCGCGCGGCCTCTGGCCCTTTGGCACGCAGGGCATTACACGGGGCCATATAACAGTAGATAAGGCGGAACCAAAATTCATGGCACGGCACCTGATCACCTCGGCCATTCCCTATATCAACGGGATCAAGCATCTGGGCAACCTTGTGGGCAGCCAACTGCCCGCCGATCTGTTCGCCCGTTATCAGCGCGGGCGCGGCAACGAGGTACTGTTTTTGTGTTCCACCGATGAACATGGCACACCCGCCGAACTGGCCGCCGCCAAGACCGGCGAGCCGGTGGCCGAGTACTGCGCAAGGATGCACAAGGTGCAAGCCGATCTGGCCCAAGGCTTTCGCCTGAGTTTCGATCATTTCGGGCGCTCCTCCAGCCCGCAAAATCACAAGTTGACCCAACATCTGGCCAGCAAACTGTACGACGCCGGGCTGATCGAGGAAGTCACCGAAAAACAGGTCTATTCCAACGCCGATGGCCGCTTCCTGCCCGACCGCTACATCGAAGGCACCTGCCCCAATTGCGGCTACGACAAGGCCCGTGGCGACCAGTGCGAAAACTGCACCAAGCAATTGGACCCGACCGACCTGATCGACCCGCGCAGCGCGATCTCGGGCTCGACCGATCTGGAAGTGCGCGAAACCAAGCACCTGTTCCTGCGTCAAAGCCAAATGCGCGACACGCTGAACAAATGGATCGACGAAAAAACCGACTGGCCGATCCTGACCACCTCAATCGCCAAGAAGTGGCTCAACGATGGGGACGGCCTGCAAGATCGCGGCATCACCCGCGATCTGGATTGGGGCATCCCCGTCAAACGTGGCGATAAAGACTGGCCCGGCATGGAAGGCAAGGTTTTCTATGTGTGGTTCGACGCGCCGATCGAATATATCGCCTGCGCCGCCGAATGGGCCGAGGCCCACAGCCTGGACGGTGCCGCATGGGAACGCTGGTGGCGCACCGAAAAAGGCGCCGATGATGTGCGCTATACCCAGTTCATGGGCAAGGACAACGTGCCATTCCACACGCTCAGCTTTCCGGCCACGCTGATGGGCTCGGGCGAAGATTGGAAGCTGGTCGATTACATCAAATCATTCAATTACCTGAACTATGATGGCGGGCAGTTTTCCACCAGCCAAGGGCGCGGCGTGTTCATGGATCAGGCGCTTGACATCCTGCCTGCCGATTACTGGCGTTGGTGGCTGCTCAGCCATGCGCCCGAAAGCTCGGACGCGGAATTTACATGGGAGAATTTCCAGCAATCGGTAAACAAGGATCTGGCCGATGTTCTGGGCAATTTCGTCAGCCGCGTGACCAAGTTCTGCCGCGCAAAATTCGGCGAGGCGGTGCCCGAGGGTGGCGAGATGCGCGCCCGCGAACGCGCGCTGATCGACGATATCGGCGACCGGGTGCGCGCCTATGAAGGCCATATGGAAGCCATGGAGGTGCGCAAAGCCGCCGCCGCCCTGCGCGCCATCTGGGTGGAAGGCAACGAATACCTGCAAGAGGCCGCGCCTTGGGCCACCTACAAGGAAGACCCCGAACAGGCCGCCGCGCAAATCCGGCTGGCGCTGAACCTGATCCGGCTTTACGCCGTGTTGTCGGCCCCTTTCATCCCCGATGCCGCCGCGCGCATGCTGGACGCAATGCAAACCCGCGATGACAGCTGGCCCGACGACGTGTCGCAGGCACTGGCCCATCTGGAACCGGGCCACGCCTTTACCGTGCCCGACGTGCTGTTCACCAAGATCACAGATGACCAGCGCGAAGACTGGGCCACCCGGTTTTCCGGCACCCGCGACTAAACCGGCCCTGCCCTTCTTCTGTTCAAAAATATCCCGGGGAGTTTGAGGGGCAGAGCCCCTCATTCACATCATAAAGCGTGGCGCAGCCACTCCTTCAGGTCAGGCCCGGTCCCTGTGTAAAGACACCACGCTGGTACCCGCGGCCGGATTCGAACCGGCACGGCCTTTCGGCCTGGAGATTTTAAGTCTCCTGTGTCTACCATTCCACCACGCGGGCCAGCGAGGCGCGACAATATCCACTTTGCGCGGCGTGTAAAGACGGCTTACACCTCTTCTTCGGCTGCTTGGGGTGTTGGCAACAGGCGCATTCATGCAGACCGGACTTGAAGGATGGCGTTTTAACCGCTGGTCAAATCACATCCGAGAGAGCGTTTTCCTTGACCGCCTGCATCGCCACATAGGTCGAGGTGTTGGACACATGCGGCAAAGTCGAGATTTTTTCCGCCAAAACAATGCGATAGTCGGTCATGTTTTGCGTGCGCACTTTCATCAGATAGTCGAAATTTCCCGCGATCAGGTGCACCTGTTCGATCTCGGGAATTTTGCGCACCGCCGCGTTAAACTCGGCCAAGGCGGTTTCGCGGGTGTCGTTCAGGCGCACTTCAACAAAACTGACATGATCCATGCCAAGACGGATCGGATCGACAAGGGCGCGGTATCCGGTAATGATCCTATCCTTTTCCAGACGCCGCAGCCGGGCCTGTGTGGGCGATTTGGACAGGCCGATTTCACGCGCCAGATCGGTGATGCTAATGCGCCCGTCGGTGGCCAGAACCTGCAGAATCGCCCGGTCGAACCGGTCTAGCTCAGGATAGTCATTTGTCATCTCAAAACTCCGGTTTTAAATTCATTTCGATAGGTCGTTTTTGATTTTTCGGGAAATATGACTTAGCCTAGGTTGGTAGTATAGGTCAATGACCTGAGAGGGAGACGTCATGCCTTACGACAGCGATATCCGGCGCGCCATAGACTTGGCCACCTACGCCGATGAGACCGACATGATCGAGCGTCTGACGCAGCTGGCCGACCTCAGCGAAACGGATCGCGCGCAGATCGTCGAACGGGCGGCACAGTTGGTGCGCGACATTCGCGGCCATTCCGACCCCGGCCTGATGGAAGTGTTTCTGGCCGAATATGGCCTGTCCACCGATGAAGGCATTGCGCTGATGTGTCTGGCCGAGGCGTTGTTGCGCGTGCCGGATGCCGAAACCATCGACGCGCTGATTGAAGACAAGATCGCCCCGTCGGATTGGGGCAAGCATATGGGGCATTCCACCTCGTCACTGGTCAATGCGTCAACTTGGGGTCTGATGCTGACCGGCAAGGTTCTGAAAGAGGATCAAGAGGCCGGGATCGTGGGCCACCTGCGCGGCGCCATCCGCCGCTTGGGCGAGCCGGTCATTCGCACCGCCGTGGGCCGCGCGATGAAGGAAATGGGCCGTCAATTCGTGTTGGGCGAAACCATCCAGTCGGCGATGAAACGCGCCGCCGAGATGGAGAAAAAGGGCTATTCCTACTCCTACGACATGCTGGGCGAGGCTGCCCGCACCGATGCCGACGCCACCCGCTATCACCTGAGCTATTCGCGCGCCATCACCGCCATCGCCGCGGCCTGCACCAATGCCGACATCCGCGACAACCCCGGCATTTCCGTCAAGCTATCGGCGCTGCATCCGCGTTATGAGGTGGCCCAACGTGAACAAGTCATGGACGTTCTGGTGCCGCGCCTGCGCAGCCTTGCGCTGTTGGCGAAATCGGCCCGCATGGGCCTGAATATCGACGCCGAAGAAGCTGACCGTCTGTCGCTGTCGCTGGACGTGATCGAAACCGTTCTAAGTGAACCCGCGCTGGCAGGTTGGGATGGGTTCGGCGTGGTGGTGCAAGCCTATGGGCAGCGCGCCTCTCATGTGCTGGACTACCTGCACGATCTGGCCACCCGTCTGGACCGCAAGATCATGGTGCGGCTGGTCAAAGGGGCCTATTGGGACACCGAGATCAAGCTGGCACAGGTCGAGGGGGTTGAGGGCTTTCCGGTTTTCACCTCGAAGGCGGCGACCGACATCAGCTATATCGCCAACGCCCGCAAATTGCTGGGCATGACCGATCGCATCTATCCGCAGTTCGCCACCCATAACGCCCACACCGCAGCGGCGATTCTGGAAATGGGCAAGGATCAGAAGGACAGGTTTGAATTCCAGCGCCTGCACGGTATGGGCGAGGCGCTGCATGGCATCATCCTGAAATCCGAAGGCACCCGCTGCCGGATCTACGCCCCGGTCGGCGCGCATCGTGATCTGCTGGCCTATCTGGTGCGCCGCCTTCTGGAAAACGGCGCCAATTCAAGCTTCGTCAACCAGATCGTCGACGAGGATGTCCCCCCCGAAACCGTCGCCCGCGACCCGTTCGAGGCCATCCAGGACAAGACGCCGAAGCTAACCACCGGCCCCGATCTGTTCCAACCCGAGCGGCGTAATTCGATGGGCTTTGATCTGGCCCATCAGCCAACGCTGGATGCGATCGACACGGCGCGCGGCCCGTTTGCCCGCCACACATGGCAAGCGGGGCCCATTCTGGCCGGCACCGCCAGCCCGCAAGACCCTGCCCCGGTGACCAACCCCGCCGATCCCGCCGACAGCCCCGGCACCGTGGCCTATGCCAGCCCGGCGGATGTGAACACAGCGCTGGATGCCGCCAAGCCATGGGATGCCCCGGCCTCGGACCGTGCAAAGGTGCTGAACAGGGTGGCCGACCTCTATGAGGAAAACTACGGCGAGCTGTTCGCGATCATCCATCGCGAGGCCGGGAAATCGGTTCTGGATGCTGTCGCCGAACTGCGCGAAGCGGTTGATTTCCTGCGGTATTACGCGGCCAACGCCCCCGAGGGCCAGCCGGTTGGCACCTTCACCTGCATCAGCCCATGGAACTTTCCGCTGGCGATTTTCACCGGGCAGATCAGCGCCGCACTGGCCGCGGGCAATGCGGTTCTGTCCAAACCCGCCGAGCAAACGCCGATCATCTCGCATCTTGCGATCCAGTTGATGCATAAAGCAGGCGTGCCGCAATCCGCGCTGCAACTGCTTCCCGGTGCAGGGGAGGTCGGCGCACAGCTGACCTCGGATGCGCGTGTCGATGGCGTGGCCTTCACCGGCTCGACCGAAACCGCGTTGAAAATTCGCGCGGCAATGGCAGAAAATCTGGCGCCCGGCGCGCCGCTTATTGCCGAAACCGGCGGGCTGAACGCCATGATCGTCGATTCCACCGCATTGCCTGAACAGGCGGTGCAAGCGATTGTCGAATCCGCGTTCCAATCAGCGGGTCAACGGTGCTCGGCGCTGCGCTGCCTTTACGTGCAAGAAGACATCGCCACACCGTTCATCGAAATGCTGACCGGCGCAATGGATGCCCTGAACATCGGCCTGCCATGGAACCTGTCCACCGATGTCGGCCCGGTGATCGACCAACAGGCTCACAAAGGCATCGACGACCACATCCAACAGGCCCGCGCCGACGGCCGCCTGATCCACGAGCTGAACACCCCCAACGCGGGCACCTATGTGGCCCCCACCCTGATCCGCGTCACCGGCATCGGCGATCTGGAGCGCGAGATTTTCGGCCCGGTGCTGCATCTGGCGACCTACCGCGCCAATGAGCTGGACAAGGTGATCGACGCGATCAACGCCACCGGCTATGGGCTGACCTTTGGCCTGCAAACCCGGATCGACGACCGCGTGCAGTATGTGACCGACCGCATTCATGCGGGCAACATGTATGTCAACCGCAACCAAATCGGTGCCATCGTCGGCAGCCAGCCCTTTGGCGGCGAAGGCCTGTCGGGCACTGGCCCCAAGGCGGGTGGCCCGCATTACCTGGCCCGCTTCACACGTCACGCGGCCCCGCAGGACGGCACGGATTGGCCGCGCGACATGTCGGCCACCGATGTGCAGGGTGCCTTGGATCGGGCCAATACCCACAAGGCCGAGCGTCGACAGGATCTTGTCCTGCCGGGGCCTACGGGAGAATCGAACCGCCTGACCAGCCACACCCGCGAAGCGCTGTTGTGTCTCGGGCCGGGCGCGCAAGCCGCCGCCGAACAGGCCCGCGCCGTCGAAGCCTTGGGCGGGTTGGCCGTGCAGGCCACCGGTCATGTCGCGCCCGAGGTGTTGCAAAAACTGGCCGGCCTGTCCGGCGCGCTGTGGTGGGGCGATGCCGCCACCGGGCGCGCCTACACACAAGCACTCAGCGGGCGCGCCGGCCCGATCATCCCCCTGATCACCGGCCTGCCCGATACCGGCCATGCCCTGCACGAACGCCATGTCTGCGTCGATACCACCGCCGCGGGCGGCAACGCGGCCTTGTTGGGCGGCATGGCCTGACGCCCCCCTTAAAGCGCCCGCCACATACGGCGGGCGCTTGACCTTGCCGGGGCGGCGCGCCAACTATCCCCCATGTTCCCGATCCGAGATCACAACCCGTCGCGGCAAACGCCCTATGTCACCTATGCGCTGATCGCGATCAACGTGGTGGTGTTCATCAGCTACTGGTCGCTGTTTGCCGATCAGCGCTCCTTGCAACTGTTTTTCTACGACTGGGCCATGACCCCGGCGCTGGTCGGCCAGCAGGGCACCTATTCCACCCTTTTTACCTCGATGTTCCTGCATGGCGGGCTGATGCATCTTGCCGGTAACATGTTGTTTTTATACATCTTCGGCGACAACCTCGAAGACGAGATGGGCCATCTTGGCTATACGCTGTTCTACATTGCTTCGGGCCTTGGGGCCGGGCTGGCCCATCTGGCGGCAGCGCCCTACAGCCAAGTGCCCACAGTGGGCGCGTCAGGCGCGATCGCGGGGGTGATGGGCGGCTATTTGCTGCTGTTTCCCAAGGCGCGGGTGGATGTCCTGCTGATTTTCATCGTTTTCGTCAAACTGATGCCGGTCCCTGCTTGGCTGATGCTGGCGATCTGGTTCGGCCTGCAATTGTTCAGCGGCATCGGATCGGACCCCACGGGGGGCGGCGTGGCCTATTGGGCGCATGCCGGGGGCTTTGTCATCGGCCTGATCCTGACCGTGCCGGTCTTTCTCAAACGCGGCGGCCCGGCCTTTTGGCAACGCACCGCAGGTGAGCCGCCGCACGCCCCGGCACAATACCAGTTCCGACGCAGCGACATCCCACGCGTGCGCCGCCGCAAATAGCGCCGCGCCTTCTTCTGTTCAAAAATATCCCAGAGGGTTTGGGGGACAGCGTCCCCCAAGGCCTGCGTGGCCTGAACGCACTCCAACCGGCGCGCCAAAGGCGCCCATCAGGATCACGCGCCGCGGATCACCTTGGTGAACTTGTCGAAAATCACCTCGTTGGCGCAGATCACTTCGCCGCTGTCCAGAATGTCACCGCCCTCGCTTAGCGGTTCGACGAAACCACCGGCTTCTTGCACGATGATGATTCCCGCGGCCAGATCCCATTCTTTCAGCCGACGTTCCCAAAACCCGTCATAGCGGCCAGCGGCGACATAGGCCATGTCCAGCGCCGCCGAGCCCCACCGCCGCACACCGGCGCAGGCGGGCATCAGCCGCGCCAGATCCTGCAGGGTCGCGGGCAGGTCCGAGCGGCCGCCAAATGGCACGCCGGTGGCAAAGATCGCTTCGATCATCCGGCCCCGGCCCGATACGCGCAGGCGGCTTTCGTTCAACCATGCGCCTTCGCCTTTTTCGGCAAAAAACATCTCGTCCTTGGCCGCGTCGTAAATCACGCCGGCAACGATTTTGCCCTTATGCTCCAAGGCGATGGAAATCGCCCAATGCGGCAGGCCGTGCAGGAAATTGGTGGTGCCGTCCAGCGGATCGACAATCCAGCGGCGGGTTGGGTCTTCGCCGTCTTCAGCGCCGCCCTCTTCGGCCAGCCAGCCATAGGTCGGGCGCGCGCCGCGCAGTTCATCCTTAAGGATCTGCTCGGCGGCCAGATCAGCGCGGCTGACGAAATCGCCCGCGCCTTTCATCGACACCTGAAGCTGTTCGACCTCGCGGAAATCCTTGACCAGCGACCGGCCCGCTTTGCGCGCGGCTTTGATCATGATGTTGAGGTTGGCACTGCCCGGCATCGCATCGGCTCCTTTGCGTTCAAGCCGCGCGTATACGCGCCCCGCGCGCGCCTTACAAGGGGCCTTGCCCGGCCAGTTCGCCACGTTGCAGGCGCACCGGAATTTCGCGGGCCAGCCGGACCAGATGGGCAACGAACGGCTTGTCGGCATCATCATCGCGGATCGCGGCGTAAAGGCGTTTGGTCAATCCCTTGTCGGTGATCGGGCGGGTCACGTAATCACTGCTGGTTCTGACCTCGCGCACCACCCAGTCGGGCAGCACCGCAACGCCACGATTCGACGCCACCAGCAACAGAATAACCGCCGTTAATTCCACCTGACGGATGCTGCGCGGTTCCACCTTGGCCGGGGTCAAAAGCTCGGTAAACACATCCAGACGCGACCGGTCCACGGGATAGCTGATCAGGGTTTCCCCCCGGAAATCCTCGGCCTCGACAAAGGGTTTTTGCGCCAACGGATGCTGCGATGAGGCAACGAACACCGGCTCGTAATCGAAAAGCGGTTTGAACTGGATGCCCGGCAGATCCTCGGGGTCCGACGACACCACCAGATCCACCTCTTCCTTGCGCAGGGCGGGCAGCGCATCAAAGGCCAGACCGGGGCGGATATCCACATCAACCTCGGGCCATGCCTTGCGAAACTGTTCCAGCACGGGAAACAACCAGTCAAAACAGGCGTGGCATTCAATGGCGATATGCATCCGCCCTGCGCTGCCCTGTCGCAGACCGCCAAACTCACCTTCCAGCGCCTCGACCTCGGGCAGGACTTTTTCAGCCACCCGCAACAGGCGTTGCCCCGCGGCCGACAATTTCAACGGCTTTGACCGGCGCGCGAAAAGTTCGACCCCGGCCTGATCCTCTAACCCTTTGATTTGATGGCTCAATGCCGACTGCGTGATGTGCAGAAGATCGGCCGCACGGGCGATACCCCCGGCCTGTTGGATCGCCCGGATCGTTCGCAGGTGCCGCAATTCGATATGCATATATTAGCGCGCCTCACATAAACCATGAATTTTATGAAGTTGTCTCACAATGCTGCACCTGCAACAAGAAGACAACTCAGATTTTTCGCAGGATGGCCGCCATGACAACACCAAATATATCGTTCGAATTCTTTCCGCCCAAATCGTTGGAAGCCTCGTTTCGCCTGTGGGACACGATCCATACGCTGGCGCCGCTGTCGCCGCGTTTCGTGTCCGTAACCTATGGGGCGGGCGGCACCACGCGCGAACTGACCCGCGAGGCCGTGGGCACCTTGCACAATGCCACGGGCCTGAACGTGGCCGCGCATCTGACCTGCGTCGAGGCCACGCGCGAGGAAACGCTGGCGATCGCCGACAGCTTCCATCAGGCTGGTGTAAGAGAGATTGTCGCCCTGCGCGGCGACCCGCCCAAGGGTGCGGCGGGCTTTACACCGCATGCCGACGGCTTCACCAATTCCTGCGAGTTGATCGAGGCGCTGGCCGACACTGGCAAGTTCACGATCCGCGTCGGCGCCTATCCCGAAAAGCACCCCGAGGCGGCGGACCAAAACGCCGATATTGATTGGCTGAAGCGCAAGATCGATTCGGGTGCGACCGAGGCGATCACCCAGTTCTTTTTCGAAGCCGACACGTTTTTCCGGTTCCGCGATGCCTGCGTCAAGGCCGGGATCGACGCGCCGATCATCCCCGGCGTTCTGCCGATTGAAAACTGGGCCGGCGTGCGCAAGTTTGCCACCTCCTGCGGCACATCCATCCCGGCATGGCTGGACGAGACATTCGACAAGGCCATTCGCGACAACCGGCAAGATCTGCTGGCCACGGCACTGGCGACCGAGCTGTGCAGCGAGTTGATCGAAGGCGGGGTGGAAGATTTGCACTTCTACACGCTGAACCGCCCCGAGCTGACGCGCGACGTGTGCCATGCCCTTGGCGTGGCACCCAAGGTCGCCCTGCGCGACGTCGCCTGACGCGTCTTGTAACTGGTGCTTTTCTTTGTTGGCCTGCGCGCCTAACGTCGCCTTCGACATCACAAGATTTGGGGGCAACGATGCCGCGTGTAGCAGAAACATTAGATGACATGCCGGGCATGGATGAGCTGCTGGCGCGGTCCGGGCTGGAGTTCGTGGAGGACATGATCACAGGCCGCCTGCCCGGCCCGCCCATCGGGCCAACGCTGGGCTTTGCGCCGGTTCTGGCCGAAGACGGCCGCGTTGTGTTTGAAGGCACGCCTGAGTTCGGCGCGACCAATCCGATGCGTGGCGTGCATGGCGGCTGGTATGGCGCGATTCTTGATAGTTGCATGGGCTGCGCCGTGATGACCAAGGTGCCGCGCGGCTCGGTCTACACGACGCTGGAATACAAGGTGAACATCACCCGCGCGATCCCCTTGGGGATGCCTGTGCGCGCCACCGGCGTGGTGGATCACGCAGGCCGGTCAACGGGCGTCGCCAGCGGCGAAATACGCGGGATTGACGACGGCAAACTCTATGCCACCGGATCAACCACCTGCCTGATCATGAAACTGCGTTAAGGGCTTTGGGCTCCGGGCCTGCTCTGCTCGCTATCTCCATCTGACCAAAACCTGTGGGCGTTGGCCTTGGTGTCAGCCTTGGGCGACATGGCCTGCCGGGTCGGTCTTTTCGACAACGGCCTCGGTGACGGTTTCATGCAGGCGTTCAGACGGGTCGCGGCCCACCACGCGGCGACCGCGCAACAGGAATATCTTGCCCCAACCGCGCCATGTGCCGACCGACGGCGCATTGGCATCCATCGGAAAACGCGCCCGCCAGCCGTGCGGCAAGGCCAGCCCGCAGCCCTCAAGGTTCTCAAGCATCCAGACCAGCGGGATATTGGCCAGCGGCCGGGCGGGGGCATATCCCATCAGGTGCCCACCGATGTCGCCATGGGTGCCACGAAACCAGACTTGTTCCACCCGGCCATTCCATTCGGGTGGACAGTCCCACAACACCGGCGTGAACACCGCGCGGGTTTCATCAAGGCCCAACGCGTGAAAACCGTGCTTGATGGTCGGGCCAAGGTGGTGATTGTGAAACGCGTGGCGGCCTTCGCTCCAACGCCATAGCAGCGGCAGGCGCAAGCCCAGCGCCTTAACCGTATCCCAGCAGCCCACCATTTCGACCGGCGCCGCATCCTGACAATACAGGCGGGTAAACGCCTGCGCCGCCGCGCTTCCGGGCGGTGATTGGTAATGGCGATAGGCGGTCAGAATATTACGCTCGGTGGCGTCTTGAGCACGCAACAGGCCCACCTTGTCGATCATTCCGGCCAAAGAGCGCACGGCATACCCACCCCGCGAGTAGCCAATCAGGAAAATCCGGTCTCCGGCACGGTAACGGCTGGCAAGGTAGCCATAGGCGCGGCGGATCTGCCGATTGATCCCGCGCCCCATCATCACGTCCAACGTGCTGGACCAGTCCTGCCACTGCACCCCCGCTTCGTAATATACAGACAGGTCCGGACCGCTGATCTCAGACAGCAATTTATAGGTCAGGCCCGCGTTGCTTTCGCGGCCATCGTTCAGCGTGGACATGGTCCCATCCAGGATCAGGACATGATTGATCCGCCCCCGCCTTTGGGCAAGGCTTGTCTGCCCCCGGCGCTGTCCGGGGCGCAGGGCGGTTGCAAACCATTCAATCCAGTGGCGCCATCGCTTCATTCAGCATCTTCCACACACGGTGCGGCGTAAAAGGCATATCCGCCTGCCGCACGCCACGATCCCAAAGCGCGTCGGCCACCGCATTGGCGGTGGCAGCCATCGCGCCGACGGTTCCAGCCTCGCCACAGCCTTTCATACCCATGGCATTCGCCGTTGAGGGCACAGCTTCGGTGGTAAACCCGATCATGGGCACATCATCGGCCCTTGGCATCGCATAGTCCATGAAACTCGCCGTGAGGAGCTGACCATCAGCGTCATGCACAACGTGTTCCAATAGCGCCTGCCCGACGCCCTGCACGGTGCCGCCATGCACTTGCCCTGCCACCAGCAAGGGGTTGATCAGGTTTCCGAAATCATCAACCACTGTGTAGCGGTCCAGCGTGACTTTGCCGGTATCGGGATCAACCTCGACCTCGGCGACATGGGCACCGTTGGGGAATGACCGCGCAGGCAGCGTGGCGGTCTCTTCGTGCACCAAAAGGTCACTGCGGCCATCGGCGCGCGCCATTTGCGCGGCTTCCAGTAGCGTAGGTGTCATGTTGGACCCCGGCGCACGGAAGGTATCATCATCAAAGCCAAGCGCATCTTCGCCGACGCCCATCTTGTCGGCCAAATAAGGGATGAAAGCGGAGATCATCTTGGACACGGTGGCCAGCGTGGCGTTGCTTTGCGTGGTCACCGAACGCGAGCCGCCGGTGCCGCCGCCATTGGCAATCAGATCGCTGTCGCCCTGCACCACGGTGATCTGGTCCACCGGAATGCCGGTTTGATCCGACAGGAACTGCGCATAGACAGTTTCATGCCCCTGACCGTTGGATTGTGTGCCCACATAGATCGACACGGTGCCCTCCGCATTGAACGCGACTTTCGCCGTTTCCGAAGGATTGCCCAAAATACTTTCGATATAGTAACACAGCCCCATGCCGCGCAGCCGCCCGCGCGCCGCGCTTTCGGCCTTGCGCGCGGCAAACCCGGCGCGGTCGCATTCGGCCTCAGCCCGCTCCAGCACGCGGTTGAAATCGCCCACATCATAGGTTTCGCCGGTGGACGACACATAGGGAAAGGCCTTAGCCGGAATGAAATTGCGGCGGTGCAACTCCCATGGATCGACACCCAGTTCGCGCGCCGCGCGGTCCATGACGCGTTCCAGCGCATAGATCGCCTCGGGGCGGCCCGCGCCGCGATAGGCATCGACCTGCACGGTATTGGTAAAGAACCCTTCGACATGCAAAAACGTATCCTGCACGTCATAGACACCCATCAGAACCTTCGAGAACAGATCGGTCTGGATCCCCTGCCCCATGGTGCTGCAATAGGCACCCAGATCAACCCGGCTATCCACGCGGTAGGCGGTGATTTTCAGATCCGCGTCGAAGGCCAGCGTCAGGTCATGATCAAGCCCACGGCCCGCATTGTCGGCCAGCATGGTTTCGCCGCGATCCGCCATCCAGCGCACGGGTTGGCCCAAAACACGCGCGGCATGGGCCACAAGATAGGTTTCGGGATAATCCATCGCCTTGGTGCCGAACCCGCCGCCGACATCGGGGGTGGTGACGCGAATGTCATCCGCGGCCATCCCCAGAACGCGCACCAGATTGCGCTTGGTGCCCCAGACCCCCTGACCGTTCACCGCCAGATGCAGGCGGTTGCCCAAGGTTTCGGCGTAGCAGCCGCGCGGCTCCATCGGGTTTGAGATGATCCGGTTATCATGCAACGGCATCCGCACGACATGAGCCGCACCGGCAATCGCCGATTCGACCGCCTGTTCATCGCCCAGCGCCCAGTCAAAGGCGCGGTTGTCCGGGGCCTCGTCATGCAGGGGCGTGCCGCCTGCGGCAATGTCCATATGCACCGGCAGATCATCATACTCCAGTGCGATCATCTCGGCGGCGTCGCGGGCCTGATCCAGCGTGTCGGCCACGATCATCGCCACAGGTTCGCCGACAAACCGCAGGCGACCCTCGGCCAGAATGGGCCGGCGCGGCGCGGCGGCGGGGCTGCCATCGCGGTTCTTGATCATGTTGAAGGCCATACCCTCGGTCACGCCGGATTTGGCCAGATCATCAGCGGTCAGCACCAGATGCACGCCGGGGGCGCTGCGGGCGTCCTCCACATCCAGCGCGGTGATCGTGCCATGCGCGACCGGACTGCGCAAAACATGGGCAAACAGCGCGCCCTCAGGCGCGATATCGTCCACATAGCGGCCATGGCCTGTCAGGAATCGCTGATCCTCAAACCGGGTAACGGGTTGGCTTTTGCCGAATTTTTCCATGATCTGCCCTTTCGCACATGCCTTGGGCCGAACGTAACGGCCCCTGCGCACATGTCCAGAGCGTCCTACCGCAATTCTGCCACCGTCACCGGATCACCCAGACCATAGCCATTGAACCGGGTGGTCAGGCTGCGCGAATAGGCGCCCATACCATCGAACAGCACATAATCGCCCTCGGTCAAATCACCGGGCAGCGGCAGCGGATCGGGCAGCCGATCAAGGCTGTCGCAGGTAGGCCCATAAACCACGCGCGGCACCGGCGGCGCATGGCGCGGCGTGCCATCGGCCGACAAGACGCGAATGCGACCGGGCGCGCCAATATCGCGCGCTTCGGTCAGGCCGCCGTATATGCCATCATTCAGGAATACCGCCCCCGTGTCGCGCAGCGCCTTGACGCGGGTGGCCAACGTAAAGGCATCGGCCACCATGGCGCGGCCCGGCTCGCATACCAAATCGGGGGCGTGATCCCCGAAATGGCGCGACACCTCGGCCCGGATATGGGTGAATATCGCCTCAAGGTCCGGGGCATGCCCCGCGCGATGCGAGGCAAAGCCGCCACCGACGTTGAGCCGCGCAAGCCGCACGCCAGCCCGGCGCGCCACATCCGCAACCACGGCGATATACGCCCCCCATGCGGCAGGATCGGCGCATTGGGTGCCGGGATGAAAGGTGATGGCGGGGCGATAGCCACGCGCGGCCACCTCGCTTAGCAAATCCGCCGCACGATCCGGGCCAAGGCCGAACTTTTCGCCAAAATCATAGGCCGCGCCCGCAACCGGCAAGGCCAGCCGCACGGCGATTTCGGTGCTTTTGGGCAGTTCAGCCAGCTTGTCAAACTCGCGCCAGCAATCGACCGAGGCCGAGGCGACGCCCAAGGCGCGCGCAACGCCCACCTCTTCGGCCGAACGCACGGGGTTGTTGTAATGCAAAACCGCGTCGGGGCAGATCGTGCGCACGGCATACATTTCGCGCGGGCTGGCCACATCAAAGGCACGAAGGCCCGCCGCCACCAGATTGGTCAGCACCTCTTCGCCCGCATTGGCCTTGACCGCATAGGTCACCAGCCCGTCAAAGCCGTTTTGAAACCGCCGCGCGGTGGCGTGCAAGGCTGCCGGGCTGAAATACAGGGTCGCCGTGTCGGGGGAATGCCGGGCGATATGTGCCGCCGGGTCGGGCCAGTTCGGGGTTTCGCGCATCTGAAAATCCTGTTGGGCTGCTCGTTTTTCCCAGAATGCGGGCAAAAGCCGTCGATTCCATGCGTCACTTCGCATAAAGTGACTTCTATTAACGTCATTATGCCGGGTCGATCATGCAAACAGACGACACAGACCGCGCCTTGCTGGCGCTGCTTTCGGAAAATGCCCGCACGCCCGTGGCCACGCTGGCGCGCAAGCTGAACCTTGCGCGCACCACGGTGCAGGCCCGGCTAGAGCGGCTGGAAACTTCGGGTGTCATTAAGGGCTACACCTTGCGCCTGAACGACACGCAGCGCGCGCCGCTACGGGCCACCGCCCTTGTCAGCATCGAGCCGCGCAGCGCCCCCACCGTGCTGGCACGGCTGCGATCATTGCCGGATGTGAAAACCGTGCACACCACCTCGGGTCGGTTCGACCTGATCGTCGGGATCGAAGCCGAAACGACCGAGGCGCTGGACGACACGCTGGACCGCATTGGCGAAACCCGCGGGGTGAAGGGCTCGGAAAGCCTGATCCAACTGTCCACCAAGCTGGACCGGCGAGGATAAGGGCATAACCGCTTCCCCTTGCGGCGCAGTTTCGCTAAGGGGGGCAGGACCAAGCGGAATGACCACGGGGCACACAGAATGGCGATGGACAAGACCTTTGACGCAGCCAAGGCCGAGGGCCGGATTTACGAGGCATGGGAACAAGCTGGGGCCTTCAAGGCCGGCGCGAATGCCAAGCCGGGGGCCGAGCCGTTTTCGATCATGATCCCGCCGCCCAACGTGACGGGCAGCCTGCATATGGGCCATGCCTTTAATAACACGTTGCAGGATATCCTGATCCGCTGGCACCGGATGCGCGGGCATGACACGCTGTGGCAGCCGGGGCAGGACCATGCGGGCATCGCCACGCAGATGGTCGTGGAACGCAAGCTGGCCGAAGAGGGTGCTCCGGGTCGCCGCGAATTGGGCCGCGAGAAATTCCTTGAAAAGGTGTGGGAGTGGAAGACCCATTCCGGCGGCACGATCATCAATCAGCTCAAGCGTCTTGGCGCCTCCTGCGACTGGTCACGCAATGCCTTTACCATGTCTGGTGCGCCCGGTGCGCCCGCGGGCGAAGAGGGCAATTTCCACGATGCCGTGATCAAGGTGTTCGTGGATATGTATAACAAGGGCCTGATCTATCGCGGCAAGCGTTTGGTCAACTGGGATCCGCATTTCGAAACCGCGATTTCCGATCTTGAGGTCGAGAACATCGACACCCCCGGCCATATGTGGCATTTCAAATACCCGCTGGCGGGGGGCGAAACCTATACCTACGTCGAAAAGGACGAGGACGGGAATATCGTGCTGGAGGAAGAGCGCGATTATATTTCCATCGCCACCACGCGGCCCGAAACCATGCTGGGCGACGGCGCTGTGGCCGTTCATCCATCAGATGAACGTTATACGCCAATCATCGGAAAACTCTGTGAAATTCCGGTTGGGCCCAAAGAGCATCGCCGCCTGATCCCGATCATCACCGATGACTATCCCGACCCCAACTTCGGCTCGGGCGCGGTGAAGATCACCGGCGCGCATGATTTCAACGACTACGAGGTCGCCAAGCGCGGCGGCATCCCGATGTATCGCCTGATGGACACCAAGGCGCATCTGCGTGCCGATGGCGCGCCCTATGCCGAGGCCGCGCAGCGCGCCCAAGACATCGCGAACGGTGCCGCGTTTACCGTGGCCGAGGTGGACAGCCTGAACCTTGTGCCTGATCATCTGCGCGGGCTGGATCGCTTTGAGGCCCGCAAGCAAGTGGTTGACGAAATCACCCAAGAAGGCCTTGCCGTCATGGTCCCGGAAAATGACCCACGGCTGGGCAAAGCGGCACACACCCCCGTCGCCCCCGAAGAAGGCGGCGACCCGCGCGAAGCGTCCCTCGTGCCGCTGGTGGAGCCAAAGCCGATCATGCAGCCGTTTGGCGACCGCTCGAAAGTGGTGATCGAGCCGATGCTGACCGATCAGTGGTTCGTGGACACCGCCAAGATCGTCGGCCCGGCGCTGGACGCCGTGCGCTCAGGCGAGGTGACGATCATGCCCGAGGCCGACCGCAAGGTCTATTTCCACTGGCTGGAAAATATCGAACCGTGGTGCATTTCCCGTCAGTTGTGGTGGGGACATCAGATTCCGGTTTGGTATGGGATTGCAAATCCTGACGATTTCAATGCGATGGACGACAACGGACTAAACTTTCGGACTAAGGAATTTTGTGCCGCTACCGAAGAAGAGGCAATTCAGAAGGCTAAAGAATACTACGGCGACTTAGTAGACGAAGTGGTTGTCGAAAATTTTGATGAATCCGTCAAAGCAAGCCTGCGGCGAGATAAAGACACCGGAAGAAAAACGGCTGTCATCAGTCGAGACGATGACGTTCTCGACACATGGTTCTCGTCCGGGCTCTGGCCCATCGGCACGCTTGGCTGGCCCGAGCAGACGCCGGAATTGGAAAAATACTTTCCCACCAGCGTGTTGATCACCGGCTTTGACATCATTTTCTTCTGGGTCGCCCGGATGATGATGATGCAATATGCCGTGGTCGACCAAAAACCGTTCAGCCATGTCTATGTGCATGCTCTTGTCCGCGATGAGAAGGGCAAGAAGATGTCCAAATCCTTGGGCAACGTGCTGGACCCGCTGGACCTGATCGACGACTACGGCGCGGATGCGGTGCGCTTTACCCTGACGGCGATGGCCGCCATGGGCCGTGACCTGAAGCTGTCGAAAGACCGGATCGCGGGCTATCGCAATTTCGGAACCAAGCTTTGGAACGCCGCCCGCTTTGCCGAGATGAACGGCGCGGTTGGCAGTGACGGGCACGTGCCCACGCCCACCGCCACCGTCAACAAGTGGATCATCGGCGAAACCGCCAAGGTGCGTGAAACCGTCGATGACGCGCTGGAAAACTTTCGCTTCAACGACGCGGCGAACGCGCTTTATGCCTTTGTCTGGGGCAAGGTCTGTGACTGGTATGTGGAACTGTCCAAGCCCCTGCTGCTGGATGGCGACGCCGCCACCAAGGCCGAAACGCAGGCCACCATGGCGTGGGTGATTGACCAATGCCTGATCCTGCTGCACCCGATCATGCCCTATGTCACCGAAGAGCTGTGGGGCACCTTGGGCGACCGTCAGAAAATGCTGATCCATGCCGATTGGCCGACCTACACGGTTGCCGATCTGCTGGACAAAGACGCCGACCGCGAAATGAACTGGGTGATCTCGGTGATTGAACAGGTCCGCTCGGCCCGGGCGCAGGTGCATGTGCCGGCGGGGCTTTATGTGCCGGTGCTGTGCACCGATCTGGGCGCAGCCGAACAGCGCGCGTGGGACAGCAACGAGGTGATGATCAAGCGCATCGCCCGGATCGAAAGCCTGACCCGCGTCGATAGCCTGCCCAAAGGCTGCATAACCGTGGCCGTCGAGGGCGGCAATCTGGGCCTGCCGGTGGCCGATATCATCGACGTGGCCGAAGAAAAGGCGCGGCTGGAAAAGACCCTTGGCAAGCTTGAGAAAGAACTTGGCGGCCTGCGCGGGCGGCTCAACAACCCCAAATTCGTGGCCAGCGCGCCCGAAGAGGTGGTGAACGAAGCCCGCGAAAACCTTGCCCTGCGCGAAGAAGAAGAAGGCAAGCTGCGCATCGCGTTGCAGCGTCTGGCCGAACTGGGCTAAGGGCCGACAGACGCAACCAAGTGCCCGTTTTCTTTAAAAGAAAACGGGCCGAAATCTTTTAAAGATTTCGGCGGTGCGCCGTGCGGCTTGCATTCCGCATCGCTTTTCCCTTACCTGCTGACATGACCCAACCACGCTATACCGACCTTGTGAACACCCTGCCCTCGACCGTGCCCTTTGTCGGGCCCGAAGAGCAAGAACGCAGCCGCGGCGCGCCGTTTCGCGCCCGTCTTGGTGCCAACGAAAGCCTGTTCGGCCCGTCCCCTGCCGCCGTAAGGGCGATGCAGGCCGAAGTGCTGGAGATCTGGAAATACGGCGACCCCAGCAGCCATGAGTTGCGCCATGAACTGGCCACACAGATGGGCGCACGGCCCGAAAATATCCTTGTCGGTGAAGGTATTGACGGGATTTTGGGCAATCTGGTGCGGTTGCTGATCGGCCCCGGCGATGCGGTTGTCACCTCGGACGGGGCATATCCGACATTCAATTATCATGTGGCGGGCTTTGGCGGCGATCTGCACAAGGTCACCTATGTGGACGACCGCGAAGACCCTGCCGCGCTGTTCGCCCGCGCGCGCGAAGTGGACGCCAAGCTGGTTTACCTTGCCAACCCCGATAACCCGATGGGCACATGGCACAGCGGCGCGGCGATTGTGGCGGCGCTGGACGATCTGCCGGACGGGTGCTTGCTCTTGCTGGATGAAGCCTATGTCGAGTTTGCGCCCGACGGCACGGCGGCGCAGATCAGCGCCGATGATCCGCGCGTGATCCGGATGCGCACCTTTTCCAAGGCCTATGGCATGGCAGGTGCGCGGATTGGCTATGCGATTGGCGCGGTGGATCTGATCCGAAGCTTTGACAAGATTCGCAACCATTTCGGCATGAACCGCGTGGCGCAGGCCGGGGCTTTGGCCGCAGTGCGGGATGGCGCGTGGCTGACGCATGTGCAGGATCAGGTGGCGGAAGCCCGCGCAAGGATCACCGCAATTGCTGCTGAAAACGGGCTAAGCGCCCTGCCCTCGGCGACCAATTTCGTGGCGGTCGATTGCGGGGCGGATGGGGCGTTTGCCACCCGCGTGCTAGAGGAATTGGTCGCGCGCGGCGTGTTCGTGCGCAAGCCTGCCGTGACCCCGCAAGACCGCTGCATTCGCATAAGTTGTGGCCGCCCACAGGATATGGATGTTCTGGCCGAGGTGCTGCCCGAGGCCTTGGCCGCCGCTCGCGCATAGCCCACTGTCACATATATTTTGACTGACAGGCGCGCGCGCCTTGCGCTAGGCTGCTGTCATGCGGCGCGGCACCTTGTCAGAAGCCCCCAATTACACAAACGCCGCCCTGATCATGGGGTTTGTGAATTTGATTTGGGTTTTCATGGCCTTATGGGCCATATTTGGATTGCCTGCCGTTTTCGCCGCCGGCTATGGCCTGAATTATCTGATCACACTGTTGGGGCGGCGGCGATAGCCAACCGCCTCAGGCTTCGGCGATCACCGCCGTTGCCGCCTGCAACGCGCCGGTGCCATGCGGGATATCCAGCGCCGTCAGCCCCGCCTGCACCGCCGCCAGCATCCCCAGCACCATATGTGCGTTCACGTGTCCCATATGGCCCATCCGGAAAAAGCCGTGCCACGCCGGATCGCCCGGTTCGGCCATGCCAAGGCCGATCCCAAGGGTTACCCCTGCTTTGTCCTGCACCCAACGGCGCAGATCGGAGCCATGCGGCGCGCCGATCCGCAGCGCGGTCACCGCGCGGCTGCGATGCACGGGATCCGCGACGTTCAACTCCAACGGGCCGCCCTGCCCCCAAACCTCGCAGGCGGCCCAGATCGCCCGCGCCAAACAATCGTGGCGCGCCCAGATGGCGGGCATCCCTTCGCCATGGATCATGTCAAGCGCGGCGCGCAGGCCGTAAAGGTGGTGGGTGGGCGCGGTGCCGCCAAAATACTGATAGAACAGGTCAGGGTTGGCGCGCGCTGTCCAATCCCAGTAATGGCTGACCCGCGCAAGCCCGGCGCGCGCTTGTGCGGCCTTGTCGTTGAAGAACACAAAGCCCAAACCGGGCGGCACCATCAGCCCTTTCTGGCTGGCGGCCACCATGACATCAACGCCCCATGCGTCCATCTCGAACCGGTCACAGGCCAAAGAGGCAATGCAATCGGCCATCAACAGCGCCGGGTGGCCCGCGGCATCCATCGCGGCCCGAATGGCCGGAATATCGTTCAGGACGGAACTTGAGGTATCCACATGCGTGGCCAGCACCGCCTTGATCTTGTGGCCGGTATCGGCGCGCAGGGCCTGTTCCAGCCGGTCCACATCCACCGGCGCGCGTTTGCCGAAATCCAGCAGGTCCACCTGCACGCCCAATGTGCGGGCAATCTCGGCCCAGCCATGGCCGAACCGCCCTGTTGCGGGCACCAGCACCGTGTCGCCGGGGGCGATGGTGTTGGCCAGCGCCGCCTCCCATGCGCCGTGGCCGTTGCTGATATAGATCGTGGCGTGATGCTCGGTGCGTGCCACCCGCTTGAGGTCGCCCATCAAGGCCGGCATCATGTCGATCAACTCGCCCTCGTAGATATTGGGCGCGCCACGGTGCATGGCCCGCAAAACCGCCTCGGGCATGACCGAGGGGCCGGGAATGGCCAGATAAGGGCGACCGTTGCTAAGCGTCATGTGCATGCCTTCCTGAAAATCACGCGCAGACATTACCCCGATCCCGCGCGCCGTCAATCGCTTGCCATGCCGCGCCACGCCCCCTAAATGGGGGCAACGCCGGGACCACCCCGACAAGACGGAGCGCGCATCATTCCATGAAACTGTTCAAACGGATCGTCGATTGGGAACGGGCGCTGCGCATGTCCTATGATGTTGACCTGTCCACCCCCGAAAATCGCCGCCGCGCGCATATCTACAACCTGTGGTTCGATCATGCCGTGCTTCGTAAGGTCTGGACCAATTTCTATCCGGTCGCGCCGGGTGTTTATCGATCCAACCAGCCCACCCATGAACGCTTCGAGCGGCTGAAGCAGATGGGCATCAAGACCATCCTGAACCTACGCGGAGCCGCCGGGGCGGCGCATTATCTGGTGGAAGAGGAAAGCTGCCGCCGCTTGGGGCTAACCTTGGTCAGCGTCAATCTGATGGCCCGTCAGGCCGCGCCGCGCCACGATATCCTGCATCTGATCCGCGCCTTTCGCGAGATCGAAAAGCCCTTTGTCATGCATTGCAAATCGGGGGCCGACCGGGCCGGGTTTGCCGCCGCTATTTATATGATGGAAATCGAGGGCAAGCCGGTATCCGAGGCGCGCAAAATGTTGAGCGTGAAGTATATTCACCTGAAATGGTCGCGCACCGGGATTCTTGATTACATCCTTGATCGCTACGAGGCGCGGCAGGCCGAGACCGGCATCGGCTTTGAGCAGTGGATCGCCACCGAATATGACGCAGGCCAGATGCAGGCCGATTATCTGGCCAACAACACGCCGATGTTCTGAAAGATCAATATCGGCGGGCCAACCGCGTGGGATCGGCCCCGGCCAGATAACTGAGCAACAGACGCAGATTGCGCGCACCGCGCCGCAACCAGCCCTCGCGCTGATATTTTGCGGCGCTTGTGATCACCGCCGCTGGCATGGGGCGCAACCGGCGGCCAAGGGCGCGAGCCATGGCCACATCTTCCATCAACGGGATATCGCGAAAGCCACCGACCGAGTCGTAATCGTGCCGCGACACCAATAGCCCCTGATCGCCATAAGGCAGGTGAAACGCCCACGCCCGCAGGTTGGCCCAAGCGGCGACCACCACGGGCGCAACACCGTTGGCATCAAAGCGCAGGCGGAAATACCCGGCCCGCCCCTGCGCCATATGCGCCTGAACAATCTGCGGCCAGTCGGGCGGCAGGATAGTGTCGGCATGCAGAAAAAGCAGCCAGTCGCCCGTGGCGGCCTGTGCCCCACGCCGCAACTGCCCACCGCGCGAGGCCGCGCCTTGCACAAAGATTGCCCCGGCCTCTTGCGCGATGAGTGCGGTTGCATCTTGGGATCCGCCGTCAGACAGGATCAGTTCGCGGATCACCCCGGCCTCAAGCCCGGCCGCCAGCGATGGCAGGCTGCGCGCCAACCCTTCGGCTGCATTCAGCGTCGGAATGATAACCGACAGTTTCGCTCGCATCGTTGCCCCCTGTTGTGCCGCGCGCCATGACCTATATTACCAAGCAGATCGCGACGGGAGAGGCAATGACACGCAACATCATCGAAATCACAGGGTCCGAGGCCCGCAGCTTTCTTCAGGGGCTTGTGACCAACGATATCGCAAAACTGGAACAGGGGCTGGTTTATGCCGCCATCCTGACGCCACAGGGAAAGTATCTGGCCGATTTCCTGCTGTTGCCGTGGGGCGACGCGGTGCTGCTGGATGTGGATGCGTCACTGGCCCCCGGACTGATGCAGCGGTTGGGTATGTACAAGCTGCGCGCCGATGTGACCCTGACGCCAAGCGATCTGAAGGTCAGGCGCGGCACTGGCCCTGCGCCAGAAGGTGCCTTTGCTGATCCGCGCCATCCCGATATGGGCTGGCGGCTGTATGGCACGGAAGGCGGTGATGACGGCACCGATTGGGATGCGATCCGCGTGGCGCAGTGTATCCCCGAAACCGGCGTGGAACTGACGCCGGACACTTTCATTCTCGAAGCCGGGTTCGAGCGACTGAACGGCGTGGATTTTCGCAAGGGCTGTTACGTCGGTCAGGAAGTGGCCGCGCGCATGAAGCATAAGACCGAATTGCGCAAAGGGTTGGCCCGCGTCAACATCGACGGCGCGGCACCGGTCGGCACCCCGATCACCGCCGATGGCAAACCGGCGGGCACGTTGTTCACGCAATCGGGCGGACAGGCAATTGCCTATCTGCGGTTTGACCGGGCCAAAGGCCCGATGCAGGCCGAAGACGCGACGGTGACCTACACGCCCTAGTTTGTGACTCACACAGAAAAACGCCGGCCCTGAGCAATCAGGACCGGCGTTTTTCGTTCAGGCGTCGGCGCGGGTTACGCGCGTTCGGCGTAGTCCATGGTTTCGGTGTTGACGATGATATCCTCGTCTTGGCCCACAAACGGCGGCACCATCACCTTGATCCCGTTGTCCAGAATGGCGGGCTTAAAGCTGTTGGCGGCGGTCTGCCCTTTGACAACCGGCTCGGTTTCAACAACGCGGCAGGTGACCTTTTGCGGCAGGGCCGCGCTCAATGCCTCGTTCTCATAATATTCGATCTGAATGGTCATACCATCCTGCAGGAACGGGCGGCGCTCGCCCAAGATTTCGGCAGGCAGTTCAATTTGTTCAAAGGTCTCATTGTCCATGAACACCAGCATTCCGTCGGCTTCATACAGGAATTGCTGGTCTTTTTGCTCTAGCCGGACGCGTTCGACCTTGTCGGCGCTGCGGAACCGTTCGTTCAGCTTTGACCCGTTGCGCAGGTTGCGCATTTCGACCTGAGCAAATGCACCGCCCTTGCCGGGTTTGACGTGGTCGACCTTGACCGCAGTCCAAAGACCGCCGTTATGTTCCAGCACATTGCCGGGTCTGATTTCATTTCCGTTGATCTTTGGCATAAGACAAAACCGTGACAAAAGGTTGATGAAGGATTGCCAATCCCTATATCTGGTGAGGCAATGGGTGGCAAGACGACGATATCCTGTGCTGCACGCGCAGAAAGCTATGCGGAATTTGCATAGAAGTTATGCATATCCGCTCTATCCGAATCGATTAAACTCAGCCATAACCATCGCTAAGCCGAAAACACAAGACCAATAAAAACAAGGACGAAACATGACTGATTTCGTTGACGGCACGGCATTCAACGCCGAGCAAGGCAACCGCGCTCGGAAACTGTTTGCCGCCGTGGTGCTGGCAGCGTTGGACGATGCCATTGCCGATGACAAGAAGTACGGAAATGGCCCCGAGCAGATTGCTCGGTGGGCACGCTCGCGCGATGGCCGCGAGGTGCTATCCTGCGCCGGGATTGATCCGAACGAACGCGTCGTTACGGGGCTGATGGATTTTGTCGGCAAAGGGGTTCGCACCTCGGTCGCGCTGTCGCGCGAAGAAAGCGAACGTCGCAATGCCGCCGCACAGGCCGAAGCCGCCTGATCCAACGTGCCGGATAGACTATAGAACAGGCCCCGCCACATTGGCGGGGCTTTTCATTTCTTTGCGGCCATGTCTTATTTGCCCCACCTCTGACGCTTCAAGGCTTTCCTAGGTCAAGCGCGACCGCTAAGACCACTGGTGAGCAGAGCAAAGAGGCGCCGAATGGCCAAAGCGATCATGATTCAGGGCGCAGGCTCGAACGTGGGCAAGTCGATGCTTGTCGCCGGGCTGGCACGGGCGTTTGCCAATCGTGGCCTGTCGGTCGCACCGTTCAAGCCGCAAAACATGTCAAACAATGCCGCCGTCACCGAAGATGGCGGCGAGATTGGCCGGGCACAGGCCTTGCAGGCGCTGGCGGCGCGACGTGCGCCGATCACCGACATGAACCCAGTGCTGCTGAAACCCGAAACCGATACCGGCGCGCAGGTGATCGTGCAGGGCCAACGCTTTGCCACGTTGCGCGCGCGGGACTATTCCAAAGCCAAACCGCGCCTGATGCCGCCGGTTCTGGACAGCTTCAAACGGCTCAGCGCATCCGCCGATCTGGTGATTGTCGAGGGCGCGGGCAGCCCGGCCGAGATCAACCTGCGCGCGGGCGACATCGCCAATATGGGCTTTGCCCAAGCGGCAGGCGTGCCCGTGGTGCTGGTGGGCGATATAGACCGCGGCGGCGTGATTGCGCAGATCGTCGGCACTCAGGCCGTTTTGCCGCCCGAGGATGCCGCGCATATCAAGGGCTTTGCCATCAACAAGTTTCGCGGCGATGTCAGCCTGTTTGACGATGGATTGGTTGAAATCGCGCAGCGCACCGGCTGGCCGTCGTTAGGGGTTGTGCCATGGTTTGCCGACGCATGGCGCCTGCCCGCCGAGGATGTCATGGATATCGCATCCACCAAGGGCGGCGGCTTCAAGGTGGCGGTGCCCCGGCTGGGCCGGATCGCGAATTTCGACGACCTTGATCCGCTGTCGTCCGAGCCTGATATCAGCGTCGAGATCGTCGAGGCAGGCCAGCCCCTGCCCGGCGATGCCGATCTGGTTTTGATACCGGGCAGTAAATCGACGATTGCCGATTTGGCGCATTTCCGGGCGCAAGGCTGGGATATCGACCTGGCCGCGCATATCCGGCGCGGCGGGCACGTGTTGGGCATTTGCGGCGGCTATCAGATGTTGGGCCGTGACATCGCCGATCCGGACGGTATCGAAGGCGTGGCAGGTAGCGTGCCCGGCCTTGGCCATCTGGATGTGATCACCGTGATGAAGCCGGAAAAGCGTCTTGCGCTAACCGATGCCACATACCGCGCCACAGGCGATGCGGTGCAAGGCTATGAAATTCACCTTGGCGAAACCAGCGGGCCAGATTGCGCGCGCGCATGGCTGGATATCGCGGGCCGTCCGGAAGGCGCAGCATCGCCGTCGGGCCGTGTGCGCGGCTGTTACCTGCACGGGCTGTTTGCGTCCGATGCGTTTCGCGCCGCGTTTCTGGCCGATCTGGGCGGGCAATCGGGCCTGACCTATGGCGATGATCTTGAAACCACGCTCGACGCTTTGGGTCAGCATATGGAAACCCATATGGATCTGGACCTGCTGCTGAGATTGGCCGCGCCTTTGACCTAGTGTTCTGCACCTGACGTAAGTTTGAACGCTCGCCTCTGGTGTCGACCCCCGTTCAGCGAAGGTGCGAGCGGCAGCTAGTTTGCAAAGTGGCACCGCCACTGAGCTTTTGCGGGATGGAGCAGACGCCGGATCAAGCCGCGCATTGCCGACGCGCGCGGTGGCGAAGCTAAATGGGGCTGGGCACTTTATGTCAGCCAAATCCGAACGACATCAAAGCGATGCGCCCAGCCTAACCAAATCGCCGCCGCGTGGGGGCGCGTCGGCGATGCGCGGCGGGCTTCGCCCTCGACTCCGCGCAGGAGCTTGGCATTCCAATGTCTGCGCCGGGGATGACAGCCGTGATTGAGCCTTTCCACTCGGAAAACTTGCCTCCTGACCTCAAGTTTGCCGTCGCACGGGCATCTTGCGTCAGGTGCAGAACACTAGTCCAATTCGTGGCTGCTTAGGGCGCGGTGAATTTCACGCCGCACCAATTTACGGACATTGCGGGTGATCCGTTCGCCCAAAGCGCCCTGCAATTCCTGACGCACGATTTCGCTGACCATGTCGCGCAACGCTTCTTCGTCGATGACGGTGTCGACACGGTCATCGTCCCACAAGGTCTCCTCGTCGCTATCATCCGACGTTGTTGCCGAAGTGCCTCCGGCAGACGCGCCGGCCGTTTGATCGCCCGCGTCGACCCGATGATCGTCTGTTTCACCGAATGTCTGTGCGCCGGGGGGTTCCGTATCGTCGGCAATGTCACTGGCATCGCCCGTCAGCTCATCGCCATCTGCGTCATCATAGGTGGGTTCGGGGCCGTAATCTTCCCAAGCCATAGGCGAAACAGAACCACCGGCATAGGCGTCGTCCGACTCGCCATCGGGTTCCCATTGATCGTGTCGCGCGGCGACGGCCGCCTCAACCTCGGCAATACGACCCCCAAGGCCGGGGGCGTCCAAAGGATCTGCCGCCTGTGTCTGATCCAGCACATAGGGGGCATTATCGGCCGGTTCGCTATCGTCTGCGCCCGTGCTGTCGGCCTCATCCGTGCTGTCGTGCTCCGCCGTCTGATCGGCGGTATCCTGCCACGCGCGCTCATAGTCGCTATGGCTAAACCGAAGCTCTTGAGCCTCAGACCCGTCGTCGGACTGGTCCTGATCTGCGTTGGCATCGCCGGGAAGGTCTGCGTCACCCTGCGAGTCGGCATCGGTTTGAGGTGCAGAGTCGCGGTCGTCCACACGCAAGGCGGGCGTCAACATCAGCCGGTCACCCGCCCCCCCCTGAGAGGGATCAGCGGCCATGGTTTCAGATGTATCGCGCGCATCATCGGCTTGGGTGTCGGCACGATCTTCGACCGAAACCAGCCGACGAATAGACGACAACACGTCTTCGATTTCAGCGTTGCTGACGGGATCCGACATAATTCAATACCACTCTTGCCTCACCTCAGTTTAGCCCCGAGGCGCTGGTCACACAACAGATTAGGACAGGTTTTAATCTTTACCCAAGGCGCGCAGCACACGGTCCAGCTTGCGACCTTGCGGGCTGAGATTGGCCGGTGCCGATTTGACCATGTTGTAATAGGCTGCCGGATCATAGGTTTTGACCGGCAGGTTCAGATCCTTGGCCGTCAGTTGCCCCATGGCCGCAAGAACGGAATACGCCGCAGTGTAGACATCAATTTCAGCCGAAATCAGCGTGGCACGGGCGTCCAGCAATTCCTGTTCGGCATTGAGCACATCCAATGTTGTCCGCGCACCCAATGTTGCCTCTTCACGGACACCGCGAAAGGCCACGGTCGCGGCGCGCACCTGCTCTTGGCTGGCATCACGGCTGGCGCGCGCGGCACGCAGGCTGGCATAGGCGTTACCGACTTCCTGCTGCACCTGGAACTGCACCACGTGCAAGGCACCGCGATTGGCATCACGCCGGGCCATCGCCTGACGCTTCAGCGCACTTAGCCGACCGCCTTGATATATGGGGCCTGTCACCGCAACGCCCACGCTGCCCGAGCGGGTGTAATCGCTCTCGTTGAACTCTTCCGTAACACCGGCCCGACCTGTGAGGCTGACCGAGGGCTTCATGGCCGCCGATGCCGCCTTGATCGTCAATTCGGCGGCGGCCACATCGTGGCGCGCCTTCAAGACATCAGGATGGTTGCGCGCGGCCACCAGTTTCGACTGATCAACATCGCCCGACAGGTTTGGCAACGCGCCCGGCGCCTGCAAATTGTTTGGCTCACGCCCAACGGCCGCGACAAATTCTTCGACCGCTTGCGCCAGATCGCCCTGCGCGGCGGCAAGGCCACTGCGCGCCGAGGCCAACCGCGCCTCGGCCTGCGCCACATCGGTGCGGGTCACCTCCCCCACTTCGAAACGATCGCGCGCAGCGCGCAGCTCTTGCTCCAACAGGCGCAGGTTGTTTTGCCGAAGGTCCACGAACGCCTGATTGCGGCGCACGTTCAAATAAGCGGTCGCACCACGCAGCAGAACCTGCTGTTCAATGCTGCGCAATGTTTCACGCGTGCCAAGAACGGTTTCCTTGGCCGCCTCGACCTGCAGCCCGGTGCGCCCGAAATCATAAAGCAGCCACTCGGCAGTGATGCCAAGCGAGGTGTTGGTATCGGCAATCGGACGGCGGGTGCCGGCTGTTTTGCTGCGCCCGAAATTGCGGGTCACGTCAACCGACCAGTTCAGAATCGGGCGAAGCTGCGACAGTGTCACGGCCACGTCTTCGTCAGCGGCCCGCAGCAAGGCGCGGTTTTGCTCCAACAGGCCGCTGGCGTGGTAGGTGCTGACCAATGTATCCGCCAGCGTTTCCGACCAAGCCGCAACCGGCACTGCACATGCAAGAGCCGAAGCCAGCAGCGCGCCTCTGATCTTTTTCATCGCCGAATGTCTCACATCAATCTCCTGACAATTCAGGACCGCCGAAACGTGCCCGTCGGTGTTAAAGCGTAAAGGCCGCCTGCCGTTCAAACCCCGGCAAGACCGGCGCGCTGGCGTTGAACGCAAACCGCCATGTCAAATGGCCGTCAATTTTGTATCCGATACGGACCACGCCCAAAGTTTCTTCCATGAAAAGACAGGCGACACGACCGCCTTCTTTCAACTGTTCGGTCAATTCTGCGGGCAGATGTGCAACCGCCCCCTGAACCACAATCACATCGTATGGGCCATGTTCCGCCGCACCTTGGGTCAGTGGGCCTTGGTGAAGCACCACATTGTCCACGCCGTTTTCGGCCAGCAGGCCCTGTGCCTCGGTGGCCATGTCTGCGTCTTCCTCAACGGCCACCACAGCTTCGGCCATGCGGGCAATGACAGCAGACGAATAGCCCCGCGAGCAGCCGATGTCCAAAACCAGCTCATCGCCGCGCACATCCAAAGCGTCCAGCATCTTGGCCAAGGTGCGCGGATCAAGAATCACGCGCCCGCCGCCCAGATCGATATTTTCGCCCACATAGGCCGCTTCGCGCATGTCACGCGGGACGAACGCCTCACGTGGGACCGACAGCATCGCGTCGATGATCGGAAATTTTGTAACATCGGATGGGCGGACTTGGGTGTCGACCATTACGGTGCGCCGCGCGGCATAGTCTGTCATCGGGCAGGCTCTTATTCTTTGGAATACATCACTTTCATTTTGGCACATCCACCAAAAAGGAACAACGCAAATACGTGGCCACAATCGACACAGCCGCTCTTGCACAGATCGCAGCGATCGGGTAACCGACACAAACCACTTTGGCGGCGAGTTGGCGGAGTGGTGACGCAGCGGATTGCAAATCCGTGTACACCGGTTCGATTCCGGTACTCGCCTCCATTTATCTCCCTCAGATAGCGTGACGAAGCGTTTAGACAGATGGTAACTGACCGTTACCGTCGGAGCGATTGTGTGTCGCCCGTTCGACGCCCCTGTCCCCCCATCCTTTCCAGCCACATTTAATTCTAGAAAGCGCGGACAGTGCGCCGTGGTGGAATGGGCCGGATGGGCGCGCCGATGAGACCGTACCAAGGTCCATCATCGGCAACACGCATCGACTCTTGATTAGTCTTCCGGCGTCAGCCCGACGGATTCGATTCCGGCAACGGCCGCGATCACGTCATTGTCGGAGGTGTCCCCGGTCACGCCCACGGCCCCGACGATATTGCCGCGCTTGTCGCGCACCAAAACGCCGCCCGGCACTGGCACGACCTGCCCGCCATAGACTCCGTTTACGGCCGCCATGAAATAGGCCTGTTGTTCGGCGCGGGCCATCTGCGCCCGGCCTGCCATGCCCAGCATGATCGCGCCATAGGCTTTGCCATGGGCGATGCCAAAGCGGCCCGGGGCGGCCCCGTCTTCACGCTCGAAAGCTTTGACGTGGCCGCCAGTGTCAAGCACCACGACCGACAATGGTTTAAAGCCAGCCTCGCGGCCTTTGGCCAAGGCTTTGCGGATGATGGAGTGGGCACGATTGAGGGAGAGTTCAGCCATTTTGGGCCTCCTACTGCTATAAATTTATGCTGATTGCGCGGCTTTGAGTTCCAGCCGGCGGCGATGCAGCACAGGTTCGGTATAGCCCGAGGGCTGTTCGCGACCCTTGAAGACCAGATCACAGGCGGCTTGGAAGGCAATGCCGTCAAAACCGGGGGCCATGGGCTTGTAATCCGGGTCATCGGCGTTTTGCCGGTCCACAACTTCGGCCATTTTTTGCATGGCGTCCATCACCTCGGCCTCGCTGACAACGCCGTGATGCAGCCAGTTGACAATATGTTGCGAGCTGATCCGACAGGTGGCGCGGTCTTCCATCAGGCCCACATCATTGATGTCGGGCACTTTTGAACATCCAACGCCTTGGTCAATCCAGCGCACGACATAGCCAAGGATGCCTTGGGCGTTGTTTTCGACCTCTTTGGCGATCTGCTCTTTCGACCATTTTTGGAAGCTGGCCATGGGGATATCCAACAGCGTGTCGACAAACGCGCGCCGCCCTCCGGCCTTGAGCTTGTCCTGCACGGCGAACACATCGACCTTGTGGTAATGCAACGCGTGAAGGGTCGCCGCCGTGGGCGACGGCACCCATGCGCAATTGGCCCCCGATTTCGGATGTTCGATTTTCTGTTCCAGCATCGCGGCCATCATATCGGGCATGGCCCACATGCCCTTGCCGATCTGTGCCTTGCCCGACAGCCCGCATTCCAGCCCGATATCAACGTTCTGGTTTTCATAGCCCGCGATCCACGCCTTGCGCTTGATGAAATCTTTGCGGCTGAAGGGGCCTGCCTCCATGCTGGTGTGTATTTCGTCACCTGTGCGATCAAGGAAGCCGGTGTTGATAAAGGCCACGCGATGCTTGGCGGCGCGGATACATTCCTTGAGGTTGACCGAGGTGCGGCGTTCTTCGTCCATAACGCCGATTTTCAAGGTGTATTTCGGCAGGCCAAGGAACTTTTCGACTTGAGTGAATATCTCGTCGGTGAAGGCCACTTCGTCGGGGCCGTGCATCTTGGGCTTGACGATATAGATCGAGCCATGCACCGAGTTGCCACCCTCCCGCTTGAGGTCGTGCATACCGATCAGGCTTGTGATCGCGGCATCCATCAAGCCTTCGGGAATTTCATGGCCGTCGGCGTCCAGAATGGCCGGGTTGGTCATCAGGTGGCCGACATTGCGCACCCACATCAGGGCGCGGCCCTTGAGCATCAAGTCACTGCCATCGGGCGCGGTATAGTGGCGATCTTCGGCCAAGCGGCGAGTGATGGTTTTACCGTTCTTGTCGAGACTGGCCTCAAGATTGCCCTGCATCAGGCCCAGCCAGTTGGCATAGGCCTGCACCTTGTCCTCGGCATCCACGCAGGCGACCGAGTCTTCGCAATCCATGATCGCCGACACAGCGCTTTCGATCTGCACATCGGCCAAAAGCGCCTGATCACGGCAGCCAATGAAATGCGCCCGGTCAAACACAAGTTCGACATGCAGACCATGATTGCGCAACACCACGGCATCGGGGGCCTTCGGGTTGCCACGGTAGCCGACGAATTTCTCGGGCTGTGCCAGCGGGCAATCATCAACCAACAGCGCCCCATCCTGCACGTAGTAGCGCCGCACATCCGCGTGGCTGGTGCCCACCAGCGGAAACGCCTCATCAAGAAACACCCGCGCGCGCGCCACGACCCGCGCACCATGGCCACGGTCATAGCCGCCTTTGGGCGGCAGGCTTCCCATGGCGTCAGTGCCGTAAAGCCCATCATAAAGGCTGCCCCAACGGGCATTTGCGGCATTCAGCGCGTAGCGGGCATTGGTGATCGGCACCACCAGTTGCGGCCCCGGCACAAGCGCAATCTCGGGGTCGACATTCGTTGTCTCGATCTCAAAATCCGGACCTTCTTCGACAAGATAGCCGATGTCCTTAAGAAACGCCTTATAGGCCTCGTGATCATGCGGCTGGTTGCGGTGGCGGATATGCCAATCGTCGATCTGGCGCTGCAATTCTTCGCGCCGGTCAAGGAAGGCCTTGTTCTTTGGGGCCATCTCTTTGATCAGCGCGGCAAAGCCTGACCAGAATCCATCCGCCGAAACACCCGTGCCCGGCAGGGCGCTGTCGTCGACAAAGCGGGCTAGGTCTTCGGCCACTTGAAGGCCATGCTTTTCAATACGTTGCACCATCTCGGGCTCCTCCACTGCTGATCTTGGCGGGCATGCATTGGTATGCACGCCCTCCAATAGCTACCCGCAAAGTTTCCGATCGGCAACAAGATTGGTAATTATTTATTACCAAAGTGCGGTGGTGCGCAGCGGCAGTGCCACCTCAAAAGCTAAGAGTCGCCTCCACCGCGCGTTTCCAAGCGTTGTATTTGCGGACACGCTCGGCCTCTTGCATGCAGGCGGTGAATTGGCGTTCCAGCGCCCATGTTTTGGCGAATTCTTCTTGCTCGGGGTAAAGCCCGATCTTCATTCCGGCCAGCCACGCGGCGCCCAATGCGGTGGTTTCCAACACCTCGGGCCGGTCGACCGGGGCGTTGATGATATCGGACAAGAATTGCATCGCCCAGTCTGACGCGCTCATCCCGCCATCGACGCGCAGCGTGGCCACATCGCCGGTGCCGGCCTGCGCCGCCCAATCGGCGCGCATCGCATCCAGCAGATCGCGGGTTTGAAAGCCGACACTTTCCAGCGCGGCGCGGGCAAATTCTTCGGGCCGCGAATTGCGCGTCAGGCCAAACACCGCGCCACGGCACTCGGCATTCCAATAGGGGGCACCCAAGCCGGTAAACGCCGGCACAAGCACCACATTCTGCGCCGGATCGGCGCGTTCGGCCAATCCTTGTGTTTCCGAGGCCTCGCGGATGATCTTGAGCCCGTCGCGCAGCCATTGAACCACCGCCCCGGCGATGAAAATCGACCCTTCAAGCGCATAGGTCGGCTTGCCGTCCAACTGATAGGCAATGGTCGTCAAAAGCCGGTTTTGTGACACAACGGGCGTCTCGCCGGTGTTGAGCAGTGCAAAACAACCTGTGCCATAGGTGGATTTCATCATGCCGGGCTGAAAGCACGCCTGCCCTACTGTCGCGGCCTGCTGATCCCCGGCAACGCCCCGAATGGGCACTGCACGCCCGAACAGATCGGCGCGCGTCACGCCGAAATCGTCGGCACTGTCGCGCACATCAGGCAACATGGATTGCGGGATATCCAGCAAGTCGCAAATTGTCGAACTCCAGCGGCCCTTGCGGATGTCATACAGCAAGGTGCGCGCGGCGTTGGTGGCATCGGTGGCATGCACCGCGCCGCCGGTCAGCTTCCAGATCAGGTAGCTATCGACCGTGCCAAAAAGCAAGTCTCCGGCTTCGGCGCGGGCTCGGGCCCCTTCGACATTGTCCAAAATCCATTTCAGCTTGGTTCCCGAAAAATAGGGGTCAAGCAGCAGGCCGGTGCGGTCGTTGATCATCGGCTCGTGACCTGCGTCACGCAGGCTGCGGCAAAACTCGGCGGTGCGGCGATCCTGCCAGACGATGGCGTTATAAACAGGCATACCGGTGGCGCGATCCCAAACAACCGTGGTTTCACGCTGGTTGGTGATGCCGATGGCGCTGATATCCGCGCCGCCCAGCCCGGCCCGCTCGATCACTTCGCGGCAGGTGCCTGCGGTGGTGGACCACAGATCGTTTGGATCGTGTTCAACCCAGCCGGAATCGGGGTAATGCTGTTGAAATTCTTCCTGCGCGGTGGCGACCAACCGCATGTCACGGTCAAAAAGGATCGCCCGGCTGGACGTGGTGCCCTGATCAATAGCAAGAATATGGGTCATCGGTCTGGTCCTGCGCGTTCTGTCAATGTTGAGATATAAAAAAGCGGCCGCCACGGGTGCGGCGACCGCAGTTTAGCCGTGCCAGCCGCTTGTGCAACTGCGCCCAAGGGCTTGCATGACAGGGAGTGTCCGGGGCCAGCCCACAAGCCGCCCCCGGACGGGAGGGTTACTTCCAGCTTGCGATCAATTCGTCATAGCTGACGGTGATCGGCTCTTCGTCCTCGTTTGCCAGCTTGGGCTTGGGCGCGCCGGGCTGGCTCAGCCAATACTCGGGATCCTGCTCTTCATTCATCACCGGGCCGATATCGCCTTGGATACCTGCGCGTTCCAGACGCTCCATCACGCTTTCCATATCCGAACACAGGCTGTCCAAAGCCTCTTGCGCGGTCTTGGCGCCTGACATGGCGTCACCGATGTTCTGCCACCACAGCTGTGCCAGCTTTGGGTAGTCAGGCACGTTGGTGCCGGTGGGCGACCACTGGGTGCGCGCCGGGCTGCGGTAGAATTCCACCAGACCGCCCAGTTTCGGCGCACGCTCGGTGAAGCTTTCGTGATTGATCGAGCTGTCACGCACGAAGGTCAGGCCAACATGGCTTTTCTTCACGTCAACGGTTTTCGAGGTCACGAACTGCGCATAAAGCCATGCGGCCTGTGCGCGGTCGACGGGCGTGGATTTCATCAGCGTCCAGCTGCCCACGTCCTGATAGCCAACCTTCATGCCCTCTTCCCAGTATGCCCCGTGCGGGCTGGGGGCCATGCGCCACTTGGGCGTGCCGTCTTCGTTCATCACCGGCAGGTCCGGCTTGACCGACGCTGCGGTGAACGCGGTATACCAGAACATCTGCTGGGCCACATTGCCTTGTGCCGGGATCGGGCCCGCCTCGGAGAAGGTCATGCCCTGCGCCGCAGGCGGCGAGTAGTTCTGAAGCCAGTCAATCGCCTTTTCAATGGCGTAAACCGCCGCCGGGCCGTTGGTTGCACCGCCACGGTCGACACAGGCGCCCACCGGCTGACTCTTTTCGTTGACGCGAATGCCCCATTCATCGACCGGCAGGCCGTTGGGTTCGCCGACATCGCTCATGCCTGCCATGGACATCCACGCATCGGTGTAACGCCAGCCAAGGCTGGGGTCTTTCTTGCCATAGTCCATGTTGCCATAGACTTCGTCGTCGACGCCCAGATGGCTTAGATCACGCCCGGTGAAGAACTCGGCAATGTCCTCATAGGCCGACCAGTTGACCGGAACGCCCAGATCATAGCCATAGGCTTCTTTGAAATCGGCCTTGTTCTTTTCGTCGTTGAACCAATCATACCGGAACCAATAAAGGTTGGCGAATTGCTGGGTCGGCAACTGATACAGTTTGCCATCGGGCGCTGTGGTAAACTCGGTGCCGATGAAATCATCCAGATCAAGGCCCGGGCTGGTCACGTCCGCACCTTCGCCGGCCATCCAGTCGGTCAGGTTGCGCACTTGCTGATAGCGCCAATGCGTGCCGATCAGGTCACTGTCGTTGACGTAGGCGTCATAGATGTTCTGGCCTGACTGCATCTGTGTCTGCAGCTTTTCCACCACGTCACCTTCGCCGATCAGGTCATGGGTGATCTCGATGCCGGTGATCGCGGTAAAGGCCGGGGCCAGAACCTTGGATTCGTATTCGTGCGTGGCGATGGTTTCCGACACAACGCGAATGTCCATACCTGCATAAGGCTGGGCCGCGTCGATGAACCATTGCATTTCGGCCTCTTGCTCCTCCCGGGTCAAGGCCGACTGATCGCCGATTTCGCTATCAAGGAATGCGCGCGCCTCGTCCATCCCGGCGAAGGCCGGGGCAGACAGCAGCGACAGGGCAAGCCCGACGGCTGTTGATGTTTTCAAACTGAGGGTCATTGGGTTCTATCCTCCCGTGTTTCGAACCAAATTACGTCATTTTCAGTCAAGGACGGTCGTGTTGCGCGCCGGGTGTCCTTGGCCCCATGCGCGCCGCCTGCCCTACACCCAGCGGAACACTGCAGCAGCGTAGGCCAAGCAAACCAGCATCGCGTAGGGCTGATGCGCCCCCACGATCCCCAGCCAGGCCAGATTGATAAAGGCCGAGCCCAAAAGCGTGATGAACAACCTGTCACCGCGTGTCGTTTCGATCTGCAGCACCCCCTTGCGTGGCGTTTCGGGGAACTTGATCGCAAGGATCGAAAAGGTGATCAGAAGGCCCGCGATCACCATAAAGAAAATCGCCGTGGGCCATGTCCATGCCATCCATTCCATGATCCGTCTCCTTCTTTACACGCGGCCTAGGGCAAAGCCCTTGGCGATGTAGTTGCGCACGAAATAGATCACCAAGGCGCCCGGCACGATGGTCAGCACCCCGGCCGCAGCCAGCACGCCCCAATCGATGCCTGATGCGCCCACCGTGCGGGTCATCGTGGCGGCAATCGGCTTGGCGTCGACGCTGGTCAGCGTGCGGCTGAGCAGCAGTTCGACCCATGAGAACATGAAGCAAAAGAACGCGGCCACACCGATCCCGCTGGCGATCAGCGGCATGAAGATTTTCACGAAAAAGCGCCCGAAGCTGTAGCCGTCGATATAAGCCGTTTCGTCGATTTCCTTGGGCACGCCCCGCATGAACCCTTCCAAGATCCACACCGCCAAGGGCACGTTGAACAGGCAATGCGCCAAGGCCACCGCGATATGCGTGTCAAACAAGCCGACCGATGAATAAAGCTGGAAGAACGGCAGCGCGAACACCGCAGGCGGGGCCATCCGGTTGGTCAGCAGCCAGAAGAACAGGTGCTTGTCGCCCATGAAGTGATAGCGGCTGAAGGCATAGGCCGCCGGCAGCGCCACCGCGACCGAGATCACCGTGTTCATCACCACATAGATCATCGAATTGACATAGCCCATGTACCAGCTCGCATCGGTCAGGATGGTCGCATAGTTGGCAAATGTCAGGTTCTGCGGCCACAGCGTAAAGCTGTTGAGGATCTCGGAGTTCGTCTTGAGGCTCATGTTCAGCAGCCAGTAGATCGGCAGCATCAGAAACACGAGATACAGCGTCATCACCACCAACCTGCTGTTGATGCGGGGCAAGCTGGCCTTGCGCGCCACGCTTGGATTTGCGGTCATATCGGCCATTTACTTGCCCTCCCGTTTGTCGAGATTGGTCATCACCGTGTAGAACACCCATGAAATCGCGAGGATCACCAGGAAATACATGATCGAGAACGCCGCCGCCGGGCCCAGATCGAACTGACCAAGTGCCATTTTGACAAGGTCGATCGACAGGAAGGTTGTGGCATTGCCGGGGCCACCGCCTGTGACAACGAAAGGCTCGGTGTAGATCATGAAGCTGTCCATGAAGCGCAGCAGAATGGCGATCATCAGAACGCCCATCATCTTGGGCAATTCGATGTAACGAAACACCTTCCAACGGCTGGCTTGGTCGATCTTGGCCGCTTGATAATAGGCGTCGGGGATGGATTGCAGACCGGCATAGGCCAGCAGCGCCACCAGCGAAGTCCAGTGCCAGACATCCATGACAATCAGCGTCGCCCAAGCGGAAATGAAATCCTGCGTGTAGTTATAATTGACGCCAAGCGCATCCAGCGTATAGCCCAAAAGGCCGATATCGACGCGCCCGAAAATCTGCCAGATCGTGCCCACCACGTTCCATGGCACCAGCAGCGGCAGCGACATCACCACTAGACAGAAACTGGCCCAAAAACCGCTTTTGGGCATGTTCAGCGCCACGAAAATGCCCAGTGGCACCTCGATCGCCAGAATGATCGCCGAAAACGCCATCTGACGGCCCAGCGCATTCCACATGCGTTCCTCGGACAACATCTCGCGGAACCATTCCAGCCCGGCCCAAAAGAATTGATTGTTGCCGAAACTGTCCTGCACGGAATAGTTGACCACTGTCATCAACGGGATCACCGCCGAAAAGGCCACCAGCGCCAGCACCGGCAAAACAAGAAACCATGCCTTATGATTAACCGTTTTTTCCTGCATCACGCGGCCTCCCCGTTGACGCGCCAGTCATTGGCGTAAACATTGACATGCGCAGGATCGAACACGACCCGCGTCATGTCTGCGCCGATCTCTTCGTCCTCGCCTGCGATGATGTTGATATCGTTTCCGAAAAAATCCGCGCGCACGATCTTGTGGCGGCCCACATCCTCGACCCGGCGAATATTGACAGGCAGGCCGTCACTGTCAGACAGGCGGGCAAATTCAGGACGCACGCCGATTTCAACCTTGCCATCCAGCGGGGCATATCCGCGCCCCAGATCAATGGACGAGCCGTTGACATAGGCCTGACGGCCTTCAACCTTGGCCGGGATCACATTCATTCCCGGCGAGCCGATGAAATAGCCCACGAAAGTATGCTCGGGCCGTTCAAACAGTTCCTCGGGCGTGCCGATCTGAACAACGCGACCGTCATACATCACCACGACCTTGTCGGCGAATGTCAGCGCCTCGGTCTGGTCGTGGGTGACGTAGATCATTGTATGGCCGAAATCGTGGTGCAGCTTTTTAAGCTGCGTGCGCAACTCCCACTTCATATGCGGGTCGATCACGGTCAGCGGTTCATCAAACAGCAGCGCATTCACATCCTTGCGGACCATGCCGCGTCCAAGGCTGATTTTCTGCTTGGCATCCGCCGTCAGACCTCGGGCCTTACGTGAGAGTTCTTCTTCCATGCCGATCATGCGTGCCACATCCTGCACGCGCTCGGCGACATAGGCCTCATCGCGGCCCCGGTTGCGCAGCGGAAAGGCCAGATTGTCACGCACTGTCATGGTGTCGTAAACGACCGGAAACTGGAACACCTGCGCAATGTTGCGTTGCGCTGTCGGGGCATTGGTGACGTCTTGACCATCAAACAGAATGCGCCCCTGACTGGGATGCAGCAACCCCGAGATGATGTTCAAAAGCGTGGACTTGCCGCAACCCGACGAGCCAAGCAGTGCATAGGCCGCCCCATCGTCCCAATCATGATTCAACTCTTTCAGCGCGAAATCGTCTTCACGGGTTGGCTTGGGCAGGTAAGAATGCGCCAGATTATCCAAGGTGATCTTTGCCATCTTTCCCCTCCTCAGGCCGCCAAGGCATAGGCGGCCGGCGCGATCAGCGCGCCATCCTCGCCAAAAATGTAAACGTGGCGCGGGTCCAGATAGACATCCAGATCGGCCCCCAATGTCAGCTCATGCACACCATGGATCAGGCCAACCCATCGCTCACCATGATGATCCAGATGCACGAAGGTTTCCGAGCCGGTCAGTTCTGTTACAGACAGCGTTGCGGTGAATTTCATCGCATCCGCCGCATGCTGACCGATTTCCAGATGGTTGGGCCGGAACCCCGCGCTGTAGCGACCATCGGGCAGCTCGGCCATCTTGCCAGTCGCCGTTGCGCTTTGCCCATCCCCGATCAAAAGCTTGCCTCCGGTCTTGCTGACCGACAGAAAGTTCATCGGCGGATCGCTGAACACGCGTGCCGTGGTGGCATCGACCGGCTGGCGGTAGACATCCGGCGTAAGCCCAAATTGCGTGATGCGCCCCTCCCACAGGGTGGCCGTATTGCCGCCCAGCAACAGCGCCTCTTCGGGCTCGGTCGTGGCGTAGACGAAAATCGCGCCGGATTCTTCGAATATCTTGGGGATTTCCACGCGCAATTCCTCGCGCAGCTTGTAATCCAGATTGGCCAGCGGTTCATCCAGCAGGACCAGCCCGGCATCTTTGACCAAGGCCCGCGCCAAGGCGCAACGCTGTTGCTGACCGCCCGACAGTTCCAGCGGCTTGCGCTGCAGCATCGGTGTCAGTTTCATCAAATCGGCCGATTTTTGAACCGCGGCGTCGATCTCGCTGGCCGAGCGGCCCATCAGGCGCAAAGGCGAGGCGATATTGTCGTAAACGGTCATCGACGGGTAATTGATGAACTGCTGATAGACCATCGCCACGTTCCGGTCCTGAACCCGGCGGCCGGTCACATCCTCGTCATTCCACACAATGCGTCCAGTATTGGGCACATCAAGGCCCGCCATCAGCCGCATCAGAGATGTCTTGCCCGACAGCGTAGGCCCCAAGAACACATTCATCGTGCCCTTTTCGAGGGTCAGGTCGATGGGATAGATATGCGTCTGCCCCGCAACCACCTTGGACACGCCTTCTAGTTTTAGCGTCATCGGTCTTGTTCCTCCCTCATGCCTGCTTGGCAGCCGGGGCGCTGCCCTCGGCACCGGCATTCGATGTCATCCATGCATCCAGCGTGGCAATCTGCTCGGCGCTCATCCGCAGCCCCAACCGCGTGCGCCGCCAAACCACATCGTCGGCGCGGTGGGCATATTCACGGTGCATCATCCATGTCACTTCACGCCCGGTCAGGGTCGCGCCAAAATCAGGGCCAAGATCGGCCGCCGAGGTGGCGTCCCCCAAAATCTGCCGGGCTTCGGTGCCGTAGGCGCGCACCAAACGGCCCGCCCAATACTCATCCAGAAACGCATAGTCCTTGCGCAGATCATCAATCAGCCGCGCAACCTCGTTTACCTGAAAATCCCCCCCGGGCAAGGTAACACCCGCTGTCCAGTTCTCACCAGCCTGCGGGAAAAACGGCGTGATCTTGGCCATCGCGGCCTCGGCCAATTTGCGATATGTGGTGATTTTACCGCCAAACACGTTCAACAATGGCGCGCCGCCGATGTCGTCAAGGCTTAGCACGTAATCGCGGGTCGCCGCCGTGGCCGACTTGGCCCCGTCGTCGTATAACGGCCGCACACCGGAATAGGTCCAGACAATATCGTCTGGTGTCACTGGCTGGCGGAAATACTCGGACGCGAAGTTGCACAGATACTCGGCCTCTTCGGGGGTGCATTCGGGCTTGGCGGACACATCGCTATGCTCGGCATCGGTGGTGCCGATCAGGGTGAAATCGGTTTCATAGGGAATGGCAAAGATGATCCGCCCATCGGTGCCCTGAAAGAAATAGCATTTGTCGTGATCGAACAGACGGCGGGTGACGATGTGGCTACCGCGCACCAGCCGCACGCCCTCGCTGGAATTTTGGCGCAGCGTGTTCTGGATCACATCCTTGACCCAAGGCCCACCGGCATTCACCAAAGCCCGTGCCTTGGTTTCGCGGGTCTCCCCGGTGGAAAGATCCTTGGTCGTGACGCACCAGATATCGCCATCGCGGCGCGCTGACGTGACTTTGGTGCGGGTTCGGATTTTTGCGCCACGCGCCTCGGCATCACGGGCGTTCAGCACCACGAGACGGCTGTCTTCGATCCAGCAGTCGGAATACTCAAAAGCGCGCTCGAACTTGTCTTTCAAAACCCGGCCTGCCGGATCAGTGCGCAAATCCAAGGTGCGCGTGCCGGGCAAAATCTTGCGCCCGCCCAGGTGATCATAGAAGAAGAGGCCCATCCGGATCAGCCATGCGGGCCTACGCCCCTTCATCCATGGCATCACAATGTTCAGCAATTTCGAGGTGGGCGTTTCACCCTCGAACCGCATGTCGCGGTGATACGGTAGGACAAAACGCATCGGCCAACTGATATGCGGCATCGCCCGCAGCAGGGTTTCACGCTCGATCAGCGCCTCGCGCACCAGACGGATTTCAAAATACTCAAGATAGCGCAAACCGCCATGAAACAGCTTGGTGGACGCCGAGGAGGTCGCGGATGCCAAATCATTCATTTCGGCCAGTTCGACAGTCAGCCCACGGCCCGCCGCATCGCGCGCAATGCCGCAGCCATTGATGCCGCCACCGATCACGAACAGATCGACAATGGTGTTGTCATGCTCTGTTGGCACCTGAGCCTCCCTCTCTCATCGCCGAATGTGAGCGCAAACGAAACACATTTGCAACAATCAAGTCAATTACGAATGTTCGTTTATTTTCGCTTTGGCGCAATCCAATGAATTTACAGGTGTTTTTCACCGCTTATTCCCTGCCGCACTGTGTCAAAAAGGAAAACTCCCACGAAAGCCGAATCATCGTTAACCTTGAAATTACCAACCAAACGAACATAATCGAAAATATTACAACAAAGGTTCGCGCCGTGTCCCAAACCCTTCGACAACCCGACATTCTTGAAATCGCCCGGATCGAAGGCAAGGTCATGGTCGAGGATCTTGCCGAACGCTTTGACGTTACTGTGCAAACCATACGCCGCGATTTGACCGAACTGGCCAATGCCGGCAAGCTGGAGCGTGTGCATGGCGGCGCGATTTTGCCCTCGGGCGTGACGAATATCATCTACGAGGAACGCCGCCGCCTGAATGAAGATGCCAAGCAAGCAATCGCGCGCCTTTGTGCTGATGCGATTCCTGACAATGCGTCGGTGTTTCTGGATATCGGCACCACGACCGAGGCCGTCGCCCAAGAGCTGCTGGACCACTCGGGGCTGATGGTGGTGACCAACAACATGAACGTCGCCAATATCCTTTTGGCGAACAAAACCAGCGACATCGTCGTCGCGGGCGGAAGCCTGCGCCGGGCCGATAACGGATTGGTGGGAAATCTGACCGCGCGCACCATCGAAAATTTCAAATTCGATTACGCGATCCTTGGCTGCTCGGCGATGGACGAAGATGGCGATCTGCTGGATTTCGACATTCAAGAGGTGGTTGTCGGGCAGACCTTGCTGAAACGCTCGCGCGAGGTGTTTCTGGTCGCGGACCATTCCAAGTTCCGGCGCGGCGCGCCGGTGCGCATCGGATCATTGCGCGATATCGACAAGTTTTTCACCGACCATCCGCTGCCCGCCGGCCTATCCGAAAATTGCAGCGCGTGGGGCACCGAAGTGATCGTTGCAGCGCCGGTGGCTCACACCCCGTAAACAAGGCCCCAACGTTCGATCAGGGCCTGTTGCAAGCTCTTGGCCCGCCTGTTCCAATTGGCCGCGCCCGGTGGCCGACCGCCGGCCCGCCGATTGATCCCGGCCCGCTTTTCCGTGTTGGCGCAAAAGATCGCAAAGGCCAGTTCGGTGCCGTCCGGGGCGGTCATATACCCGGCCAGTGAGCTGACGAAATACAAGGTGCCCGTCTTGGCCATCACCTTGACCGGATGGTCACGATTGATCCCGCCCGCGCTATTGCGCAGGGGAATGTCTTTCAGGATCGGCTGCAACTGCTTGTCGCCATGAACCCGCACCAAGGCACGCGCCATGGCCCCGGCGTTCAGGCGCGACTGTTCGCTCAGACCCGAATGGTCCACCAGATTGGCGCCTTGCATGCCCAACTCACTGCGGGCCCAGCGGCTCATTTCTTTGGCAGAGGTCGCCAAAGCCACTGCCTTGCCCCCGCGCGCGGCGGTGGCCGTCAGCCCCACCAGTTCCGCCGTCAGGTTGTTGGAATATTTCAGCATATTGCGCAGAATATCGCGCAAGGGGCCACTTTGATGGGTGGTTAACGCAAGGCCTTGCGGGGCGCTGCGCAGGCTGCCACCCAAGTTAAGAGTGATGCCATGCGCGCGGGCAAACCCCGCGAACACCTCGGCGGCATAGGCTTCGGGTTTGCGCACCGGCAACCAGCGTGACCCCGAAGCGCCCAAAGCGCCCCGCGCGACGGTCCAGGCGTCATGATCTCCGCCATCGCTATAGGTGTAGACCGGCGCTTTGCGGCCTGCGACCACCATGCGCGCCACCGTCACCGCTGGCCTGTAGCGATCCGACCGCGCATCCATGCTGACATCGTAGCCATCACCGCCGCGTTTCCATTCAAAATGAACACGGTTGAAATTCAGGTTCAGGCCCGAGACTGAGGGGTTATAGCTCACATGCTCGGGCTGCGTGGGGTCGATCACCCGCTCATAGGGCACAGCACCCCCCCAAACCTTGAATGCGCCGCGCACCTCGCGCACGCCTGCCTCTTTCAGATCCGAGGCCATCTGCGCCAGCGCATTGGTATCAAGTGTCGGGTCGCCGCCACCCGCCAGCACGAGATCGCCCTTGAGCACACCATCTTCCAGCGGGCCAGTGGCAATCAGGCGGGTCGCAAACCGGTAGTCCGCGCCAAGGCTATCCAACGCGTAAAGCGCCGTCACCGTCTTGATCACGCTGGCCGGTGGAAGCCCCGCAGCCGCCCCGCGGCTTTCCAGAAGCACGCCAGTCTTCACATCCATCACCGCGAACTCAACCTGACCGCCCAGACTGGCCGTCTTGATCAGCGCATCGGCCTTCGGCGCAGCGCCAGTCTGCAGACCCTTGGGCCGGACCACCGGACGCAGTGACACAGAAGGCGCCTCCGCCCAAGCCCCTGTGCTAAGCGCACCCAGCGCCGTGCCTATGAAAAATCTTCGAGACAGCTGTTTGACCATACCGGGAATAAAGCGCAGCGCGGGGGCGCACACAATCCTTTTTGTCGGTCAACTCTGCGTCATCCGCGCTCAGATTGCGGCCACTCGCCCTTGGCCCGCAACCGGGTCGAGGACACGGCCAGCATGGGCACGTTGACAAAACACCACGCTGGCGGCCCGCGATGACCCAAAGAGTGACTGGACGCCGCCGGTAGCCGTGCCGCGCCGTAAACCCTTGCCGCCTTGGACATGCGCGCCGAAATCCGCTGGCCGGGCCGGGCCAAAACCGCCACGGGCACACGCTCCATGATGTCGCGCCAATCCTGCCATTGATCGAACTGCGCCAGATTGTCGGCCCCCATCAACCAGACAAAGCGCACACCGGGCCGCGCCACCTGCAAGGCCCGCAGGCTTTGGGCCGTATAGCGAGTGCCAAGCTGCGCCTCGGCATCGGTGACATGGATACGCGGATGGGTCACCATTGCGCGGCAGGCCGTGATGCGCCGCTCCATCGGGGCGGGGCCGTGCGCCTTTAGCGGATTGCCTGGGCTGACCAGCCACCAAAGCTGATCCAGTCCAAAGCGCTTCAGCGCCTCGCGACTGATGTGGGCATGCCCCTGATGCGGCGGATCGAAGGATCCGCCCAGCAAGCCCACCACCTGACCGGGGCGCACATATGGCAAACGCAATGTCATTGCGCCCTTGTGCCAGCCCCTCACCGCCTGTCCAACCGAAAAACGCCAACGCGCCCACAGCGATTGCGGCGGCCTGCAACATTGACTAGATACGGGACCAACACTCTTTTCCAACCGTTTCGGAGCACACTCAATGGCAGCCAATCAATACGTCTATCACATGCAGGGCGTCTCCAAGACCTACCCCGGCGGCAAGAAATGTTTTGAGAACATCCACCTCAGCTTTCTGCCCGGTGTGAAGATCGGCGTCGTGGGCCCCAACGGTGCCGGTAAATCCACCCTGATGAAGATCATGGCGGGCCTCGACACCGATTTCACCGGCGAAGCATGGGCCGCCGAGGGCGCCAAGGTGGGCTACCTGCCGCAAGAACCGCACCTCGACCCGTCGCTTACCGTGCGCGAGAACGTCATGCTGGGTGTGGCGGCCAAGAAGGCCAAGCTGGACCGCTTCAACGAACTGGCGATGAACTACTTGGACGAAACCGCCGATGAAATGGCGGAACTGCAAGACGAGATCGACAGCCAGAACCTGTGGGATCTGGACGCACAAATCGACGTGTCGATGGAGGCGCTGCGCTGCCCCCCCGATGATGCCGATGTCACCACCCTGTCGGGCGGGGAAAAACGCCGCGTCGCATTGTGCAAGCTGCTTCTGGAAGCGCCCGAGATGCTGCTTCTGGACGAACCGACCAACCACTTGGACGCCGAAACCATCGCGTGGCTTCAACAGCACTTGATCGACTACAAGGGCACCATCCTGATCGTCACGCACGACCGGTATTTCCTTGATGACATCACCGGCTGGATTTTGGAACTCGACCGCGGCCGCGGCATCCCCTACGAGGGCAATTATTCAAGCTGGCTGGAACAAAAGGCCAAGCGGCTGCAGCACGAGGCGCGCGAGGATAAATCGCGCCAGAAAACGCTGGAGCGCGAGTTGGAATGGATGCGGCAAGGCCAAAAGGCCCGTCAGGCCAAATCCAAGGCCCGGATCAACGCCTATAACGATCTGGCCAACCAGTCCGAGCGTGAAAAACTGGCCCGCGCCCAAATTGTCATCCCCAACGGTCCGCGCCTTGGCCAAAAGGTGATCGACGTTGATGGCCTGAAAAAGCACATGGGCGACAAGCTTTTGATCGAAGACCTGACATTCTCGCTGCCGCCCGGCGGCATCGTCGGCGTGATCGGCCCCAACGGCGCGGGTAAATCGACGTTGTTCAAGGTGCTGACGGGCCAAGAACAGCCCGACGAAGGCACCGTGGAATATGGCGATACGGTTGAGCTGTCCTATGTCGACCAGTCGCGCGATGACCTCAAGGACGGCGACAATGTCTGGGAGGCGATCACCGGCGGTGCCGAGATCATCCAACTGGGCGACGCCCAGATGAATTCGCGCGCCTATTGCTCGGCCTTCAACTTCAAAGGCGGTGACCAGCAGAAAAAAGTCTCGCTTCTGTCGGGCGGCGAACGCAACCGCGTTCACATGGCACGGCTGTTGAAATCGGGCGGTAACGTGCTTTTGCTCGACGAACCGACCAACGACTTGGACGTTGAAACCCTGCGCGCTTTGGAAGACGCGCTTGTTGATTTCGCCGGCTGCGCCGTGGTGATCAGCCACGACCGTTTCTTTCTGGACCGTATCTGCACGCATATCTTGGCGTTCGAGGGCGAGGCCCATGTGGAATGGTTCGAAGGCAACTTCGAGGATTACGAGGAAGACAAGAAACGTCGCCTCGGCCCCGACGCGCTTGAGCCGAAGCGGATCAAGCATAAGAAATTCGCGCGGTAATTATCGTAGGGTGCGCAGTCACTGCGCACCCTGCTGAGGGCGTAAAAAGCAAGCCGCACGTTCGCCAGACCGCGGGATGGCGACCCGCCCCCCGAAACCCTCGATTTATCCCGGCCACTATCGGAAGACGTCAACACAGGGCGCATACGCGAACCAAATCGCCAGCCCGGCGGGTGGGTGAGCAGGCTTCCCGGAAACGCTCCGGGGGAGCGTTTCGCCTACGAACGGGCGGAGCCCAGGACTGGCGATCGCGCGGCGGTGCTGCGCACCTTGATCCCGCGCGGGACGGTCGCGACAACTTCGCTACAGATTATCCTTGCCAAGCCGATCCTGACCTGTCATACGCTCTCTTGCTACGTTTTTCTATTTCGACCCACTGTCTCCCTTCAAACGGCGTTCAGTCATTCGATCCAGACGACAACGCCACGCTGCCGCACTTCCGCGGGCAGGATACTTGATTAGGAGACTTCACATGGCCAATGGCACAGTGAAATGGTTCAACACCACCAAAGGCTTCGGCTTCATCGCACCTGAAACAGGTGGCAAAGACGTGTTCGTTCACATCAGCGCCGTCGAGCGTTCGGGCCTGACCGGCCTGGCAGACGACCAGAAAGTGACTTACGACGTTGAAGCAGGCCGTGACGGCCGCGAAAGCGCGACCAACCTGCAGCTGGCCTAAAGGCCGCACGTCACCACGGTGACGACAGGACGAATTCGAACGGGGCGGGCCATGGGCCTTCCCCGTTTGCATTTGCGGGTCCAGTCCGGTGGCCGAGGCCCGCGTGACCCCAAAACCATATGCGGACCGGGATTGCGCCACATCACCGGGTTTTGATTTTGTCATGCTTTGGTGGCAAACTATACGTTGCCGTGTGCTTGAGAGGGAAACAAACATGATCGATCGCCGCTTTTTCATCGGGGCGGGCTTGGCCGCCACCACACTGCCGGCTGCTGCCCAAGCCTTTGAGCTTGAAGATAAATTCAAGCCGACCAAGGTGCGCATCTCCGAGAAATATGCCCCCGGCCAATTGCTGGTGCTGCCGCGCGCGCATTTTCTGTATTTCGTCACCGCCCCGCGTGAGGCGCTGCGCTATGGCGTCGGGGTCGGCAAGGCCGGGCTGCAATTTACCGGCACGGCCACCATTGATGTCAAAAAAGAATGGCCAACGTGGCGCCCCACCAACGACATGATCGAACGTGACCCACAGGAATACGCACGGTTCAAGGATAATGACTACGTGCAACCCGGTGGCCCGGGCAATCCGTTGGGCGCGCGCGCGCTTTACCTATTCCAGAACGGGCGCGACACCTATTTCCGCATTCATGGCACCACTGCGCCGCGCTCGATCGGGCGTTCGGTCTCGAACGGGTGTATCCGAATGCTGAATGAACATGTAAGAGACTTGTATGAACGCGTCCCGGTTGGGACCGTTGTCACCGTTATCTAAGCTTTGCAAGTCGTAACACCGCTTGCGCGCCCGAAGCCGGGCGCGCATTTTTTCTTGCGCGATCCGCATTGCAGCCCCATATATTTCACCGCGACGTTACCTCTATCGACCATCTGCTCCGTTACGACCGGCTCAGTCACTCGATCTTGCTCTGACATAGCCGGGTTGCCGCAACACCGTGGGCAACAACAACCAAAAGGAGATAAACGGATGGCTACTGGCACCGTCAAATGGTTCAATACAACAAAAGGCTACGGCTTTATCGCGCCTGAAGGTGGCGGCAAAGACGTGTTTGTGCACATCTCGGCTGTTGAACGTGCCGGCCTGACCGGGCTGGCCGACAACCAAAAAGTGACCTTCGACATCGAGCCCGGCCGCGACGGCCGCGAGTCGGCGACGAATATCGCCTTGGCCTAAGTTATATCTTGGGTATCCCACGGGCCCCCTGCAGGGGCCCGTTTTTTATTTTGCGGCCTCGACCAATTGCACCACCTTCGGGCCAAGCGCCTCGACGATGAGCTGCACGCCTTCGGCATTGGGGTGGATGCCATCGGGCTGGAAATAGTCGCGCAGCTGTGCCGGATCGTCCGAACCCAGCCCGGCAAAAAAGTGGTCGAAATACAGCGTATCGAACTTCTGCGCCAAATCCGGATAGATACTGTCATACGCGGCCTGATATTCGGCCCCGTAATTGCCCGGTGCGCGCATCCCCACCAGCAACACCGGCACATCGGCCTTTTGGGTCGCTGTCAGAATACGGTCAAGGTTGGCCCGTGACACCGCCGGATCAATCCCGCGCAACATGTCGTTGGCGCCAAGCGTGACCATCACCGTGTCGATATCGGGCGTCAGGCTCCATTCGATTCGGGCTGCACCGCCTGCCGTGGTCTCGCCTGACACACCCCCATTGACAACGCGCACCGCGTGGCCTTGATCCTCCAGCCATTGATCCAGCTGCGGCACCAGCCCTTGATGATCCAACAGACCGTAACCTTGCGTCAGGCTGTCACCGAACGCCAAGACCGAAACTTGTTCTGCAAACACAGGCGGCGCGACCAAAAGAAGCGCGGCCAGCACCTTGCCCCGTAGGGTGGTTACCCCATATGTCAGAAAGTCCTTAGTAATCAGGTACAATCCCATGACCGACCCCGTTCTTTCGCTCAAAGATGCCACGCTGTCGCTTCAGGGCAACGCGGGGCTTGTCCAGATACTCCACGGGATCACACTGGATGTCCAGAAGGGGGAAACGGTGGGGCTTGTCGGCCCGTCCGGATCGGGCAAATCTTCGCTGCTTATGTTGATGGGCGGGCTGGAACGGGCCAGCGCGGGACAGGTGCGAGCACTGGGACATGATCTGTCTGCCATGAACGAAGATCAACTGGCCGCCTTGCGCCGCGATCACTTTGGCGTTGTATTTCAATCGTTCCACCTGATCCCCACGATGACCGCGCTTGAAAATGTCGCCGCCCCGTTGGAATTGGCTGGCCAATCCGATGCCTTCACCCGCGCCGCCCAAGAACTGGCTTCGGTCGGGCTGGAACAGCGGGCCGATCATTACCCGTCGCAACTGTCGGGCGGCGAGCAACAGCGCGTGGCGCTGGCCCGCGCCGCCGCGCCACGGCCCGATATCATGCTGGCCGATGAGCCCACCGGCAACCTTGATAGCAAGACCGGCGCTGCGATCATCGACCTGTTGTTCGACCTCAGCGCGCGCGAAGACGCAACGCTGGTGATGGTCACCCATTCGCCGGAATTGGCGGCGCGCTGTGACCGCGTGGTTGAACTGGTCGATGGTCGGCTGGCCGAAGCGCAAAAGGTGCCTGCATGAGCATACCCACGGCCGCGCGTCTGGCCCGGCGGGATCTGCGTGGCGGGCTGCGCGGGTTTCGCATCTTTCTGGCCTGCGTCATTCTGGGCGTTGCCGCGATTGCCGCCGTTGGCACGGTGCGCGAAAGCATCGCCACCGGCCTTGAGCGCAAAGGGGCCACCCTTTTGGGCGGCGACGCCGAGATCGAATTCACCTACCGCTTCGCCAATGAGGCCGAGCGCGACTGGATGGACGGCGCGGCAAACCGCGTGTCCGAAATTGTCGATTTTCGGTCCATGGCCGTGGCCCCGGATGGCGAACGCGGCCTGACGCAGGTCAAGGCGGTTGACCGGGCCTATCCGCTTTTGGGGCAGGTCACGCTTGCCCCGGCGATGCCGCTTGCGCAGGCATTTGCCGGGCGTGATGGCCTGCCCGGCGCGGTCATGCACCCCCTGCTGAGCGGAAAACTGGATTTACAACCCGGCGACACGTTCCGGCTTGGCAATGCTGAATTCGTGCTCAGTGCCGAAATCATGTTCGAGCCGGACAATGCCACATCGGGCTTTGGCCTTGGACCGCGCACCATTGTGCGTTCAGCCGATCTTGAGGGGGCGGGCTTGCTGGGGCCGGGCACCCTGTATTCCACCCGCTACAGGCTGGATTTCCCCGCAGGTGCCGACCTTGCCGCGCTCCAAACGCAGGCAGAACAGACCTTCCCTGACTCCGGTCTGCGTTGGACCGATGCTCGCAACGGCACGCCGGGTGTTGCCGAATTCGTGGACCGTCTGGGCGCGTTTCTGGTGCTGGTGGGGCTCTCGGGGCTGGCTGTCGGCGGCGTCGGCATCTCGGCTGCGCTGCGCGCCTATCTGGCCACCAAGACCGAAACCATCGCAACGCTGCGCACCCTCGGCGCGGATCGGCGCACGATTTTCCTGACTTACTTTTTTCAGGTCGCGCTGCTGGCGCTTGTCGGCATCGTCTGCGGGCTGGCCTTGGGCGTTGGCGTGCCGGTTCTTCTGTCCCCCATCATCGAAGCGCGCCTGCCCGTGCCCGCAGCCTTTGGCGCATATCCCGCACCGATGGCCGAAGCCGCGCTTTACAGCGCGCTGACCGTGCTGATCTTTGCCCTGTGGCCGCTTGCCCGCGCGCAAGACGTGCGCGCCGCCGCCCTGTTTCGCGATGCGCTTGGGCAGGCGCGCCGCCTGCCCCGCTGGCCGTATCTGGTAACTACCTTGGCGCTGTTGACGGCACTGATTGGGGCGGCCATGATATTTTCAGGCAATACCATCCTGACGCTGTCCACCGCCGGCGGCATATTCGGCGCATTGATCCTGTTGGTGCTGGCCGCCGCTGCTGTGGTCACACTGGCCCGCCGGGCCAAACCGCTGGCCCGCGGACGCCCGGCCTTGGCTTGGGCGCTAGCGGCCATTGGCGGGCCGGGAACCACGGCAGCGCCGGTGATGCTGTCACTGGGGCTGGGCCTGTCGGTGCTGGCCGCTGTTGGCCAGATCGACCAGAACCTGCGCGGTGCCATCGCCCGCGACCTGCCCGACCGCGCGCCATCCTATTTCTTTGTCGATATCCAGAAAGATCAGATGCCAGCCTTCATGAAGCGTCTGAATACCGATCCCGCCGTGTCGCGCATCGAGTCAGCCCCGATGCTGCGCGGGGTGATCAGCCGGATCAACGACCGCCCCGCAACCGAGGTGGCCCCGGGCCATTGGGTTGTCGAAGGTGACCGTGGCATCAGCTATGCCGATGCGCGGCCCGACCGCACCAAGATCGTCGCCGGAGAATGGTGGGGCAAAGGCTATGACGGCCCGCCACAGATCAGCTTTGCCGAGGAAGAAGCGCAGGAAATGGGCCTGTCGATCGGTGACATGATCACCGTCAACATCCTTGGCCGCGACCTGACCGCCGAGTTGACATCGCTGCGCGAGGTCGATTTTTCGACCGCCGGGATGGGGTTTGTCATTGTGATGAACGCCGCCGCGTTGGAAGGCGCGCCGCATACCTTCATTTCGACCATCTACGCCGAGCAAGAGGCCGAGCGTGACATCCTACGCGATATCTCGGACGCGATGCCAAACGTCACCGCGATCAGCGTGCGTGATGCCATCGACCGGGTGTCGGGGCTGCTGGCCGGGTTAGCCTCGGCCACGGCATGGGGGGCGGCGGCCACGCTGCTGACCGGCTTTTTGGTGCTGATCGGCGCGGCGGCGGCAGATCAGGCGGCCCGCACGCATGAGGCGGCAATTCTCAAGACGCTTGGCGCATCGCGGGCGCGCATCTTGGCCAGCTTGGCGCTGCGCGCGGCGATCCTTGGGGCCGTTGCGGGCATCGTCGCGCTTGCCGCTGGCATTGCCGGGGGGTGGGCCGTCAGCCATTTCGTGATGGACACAGGGTTTGAGATTGCATGGGCTTCGGCCCTCAGCATTGTCGCAGGCGGCGCGGTGATCAGCCTGCTGGCCGGGCTGGCCTTTGCATGGCGGCCCATTCAGGCGCGCCCCGCACAGGTGCTGCGATCACGCGAATAGACGCATTGTCATTCGCCTTGTCCGGTGGCAGTCAATGGGGTCAACCCCTCTACGTTCAAGGCCCGACCGATGACCGATTCTCTTCCCATTGCCCTGACTGCGCCGCTTAGCAAAGCTCAGAAAACCAGCCTGATCAATCTGGTCCGCCGCACCGCGCGGGCCGAAATCATGCCGCGTTTCCGTAACCTGTCGCATTCCGACATCTCATCGAAATCAGGGCCTTACGATCTGGTAACCGAGGCCGACACCGCCGCCGAAGCCATGCTGGCGCGCGGTCTGCAACAGATGTTCCCGCATGCCCTTGTCGTCGGCGAAGAGGCCAGCAGCACAAATCCCGATCTGCGCGACCAAATCGGTGATGCGGAAATGGCGATCATCCTTGATCCGGTGGATGGCACATGGAATTTTGCCCATGGCCTGCCCCTGTTCGGGGTGATCTTGTCGGTCACACGGTTTGGTAATCCGGTGTTCGGGCTGCTGTACGATCCGGTGATGGATGACTGGATATGCGCCGATAGCGAAAATAAAGCCCATCTGTCACGCAATATCGGCGCGGATCGCCCCCTATCGGTGGCGCGCGGCGGGGCTCTGTCGGACATGTCGGGTTATGTTCATCTTTATCTGCTGCCCGAGGACAAACAGGCCGAGATGGCCGCCTGCCTGCCCGAGTTTGCCCGAACGCTGATGCTGCGCTGTTCGTGCCATGAATATCGCACCTTGGCGCAAGGCGGGATGGATTTCATGATTTCCGGCACGCTCAACCCATGGGATCACGCCGCGGGCGTGATGATCTGTCAGCAGGCCGGTGGCGTGGTGCGCATGCTGGATGGGGCCGATTACAATGCCAACCTGACCGAAGGGTATATTCTGGCCGCCCCGAACGAAGACAGCTGGACACACCTGCGCGACAGGTTCGCGTTTTTGATGGGCTGACCCGCCCAAATGACATGCCCCGCACCGAAGATCGGCGCGGAGCAATGCGCTTTACTCGGCGGCCTCTGCGTAGTCCTCAAGCGGCGGACACGAGCAGATCAGGTGCCGATCGCCATAGACATTGTCGACGCGGTTGACCGGCGGCCAGTATTTATCCACCCGGAACGCCCCCGGCGGGAAACAGCCCTGTTCGCGGCTGTAGGGCCGATCCCAATCGCCCACCAGATCCTCGACCGTGTGGGGGGCATTTTTCAGCGGGTTGTTGTCACGATCCGCATGCCCCTCTTCGATATCGCGAATTTCTTCGCGGATCGCCAGCATGGCATCGCAAAACCGGTCCAGCTCGGCCTTGGTCTCGGATTCCGTGGGCTCAACCATCAGGGTGCCGGGCACCGGAAAGCTCATGGTTGGGGCGTGAAAGCCGCAATCGACCAGACGTTTGGCGATATCATCCACCGTCACGCCTGCGCTTTTCTCAAAGGTTCGCGTATCCAGAATGCATTCATGCGCCACACGGCCCGACGGCCCTTTGTAAAGGACGTCATACGCCCCCTCCAACCGCTTGGCGATGTAGTTGGCGTTCAGAATGGCAACCCGCGTCGCTTGCGTCAGCCCCTCACCGCCCATCATCAAGCAATAGGCCCAAGAGATCGGCAAAAGCGAAGGCGAGCCGAAAGGCGCCGCCGACACCGGCCCCTGTTCGCCCCCTGTCAACGGATGGCCGGGCAAATGCGGCACCAGATGCGCCTTGACCCCAATCGGCCCCATGCCGGGGCCGCCGCCCCCGTGCGGGATGCAGAAGGTTTTATGCAGGTTCAGGTGGCTGACATCGCCGCCCACGTCGCCGGGACGGGCAAGCCCGACCATGGCGTTCATGTTGGCCCCGTCGATATAGACCTGCCCGCCATGCCGGTGCGTGATATCACACACCTCGCGCACGGTTTCCTCGAACACGCCGTGGGTTGACGGATAGGTGATCATGCAGCCCGCCAAATTTTCCGAGTGTTTTTCGGCCTTTGCACGGAAGTCTTCAACGTCGATATCGCCGTTTTCGGCGGATTTGACCACCACGACATCCCAGCCAACCATATGCGCACTGGCCGGGTTGGTGCCATGCGCGCTGGTCGGGATCAGACAGACTTTGCGATGGCCTTCGCCATTGGCGCGGTGATAGGCGGCAATCGTCAAAAGCCCCGCATATTCGCCCTGCGCACCGGAATTAGGCTGCATCGAAATCGCGGCATAGCCGGTGATATCGCATAGCTTGGCGGACAGATCGTCGATCATTTCCTTGTAGCCCTCGGCCTGATCGGCAGGCACGAAGGGGTGCAGCAAGGAAAACTCACGCCAGCTGACGGGCATCATCTCGGCGGCGGAATTGAGTTTCATCGTGCATGATCCCAGCGGGATCATCGCCCGGTCCAGCGCCAGATCCCGGTCGGCCAGACGGCGCATGTAGCGCATCATTTCCGTCTCCGCGCGGTTCATGTGGAAAACCGGGTGCGTCAGGTAATCGGATTGCCGCAGCACTGCGTCGGGCATCCGATACGCGCCCTCGAAATCTTGGTCTTCCATGATGATTCCAAAGGCCCGCCAAACGGATTCGATGGTGGCGGAACGGGTGCGTTCATCCAGTGTAATGCCGATTTTCGTGTCGCCCACCCGGCGCAGGTTAATGCCTTCGCGCACGGCCGCTTGTAGCACGCCACGCTGGAGCAGCCCCACATCGACCGTGATCGTGTCAAAGAACGTATCCGGTTGCACGTCAAAGCCCGCAGCCTCAAGCCCCTTGGCCAGACGTAGCGTTTTACGGTGGATGCGTTGCGCGATGGCCTTCAGCCCCTTGGGGCCATGGAACACCGCATACATCGACGCCATCACCGCCAAAAGCGCCTGCGCGGTGCAAACGTTCGATGTGGCCTTTTCCCGGCGGATATGCTGCTCGCGGGTTTGCAGGGCCAAACGGTAGGCGCGGTTGCCGTGACTGTCGACGCTGACCCCGACAATCCGCCCCGGCAGGGCACGTTTATAGGCGTCCTTGGTGGCAATATAGGCGGCATGCGGGCCGCCATAGCCCATCGGCACACCAAAGCGTTGGGTTGAGCCGACGGCGATATCCGCGCCCATGGCACCGGGCTCTTTCAACAGCGTCAGCGCCAGCGGGTCGGCGATGACGATGCCAATCGCCTTGTGCTCATGCAATGCGGCCATTTCATCGCTGAAATCACGCAGATGCCCATAGGTGCCGGGATATTGGAAGATTGCCCCAAATACCGTGTCGGGCTGCATATCCTCGGGCGGGCCAACGATCACCTCGATATCCAGGGGCGCGGCGCGGGTCTGCATCACCGCGATGTTCTGCGGATGGCAATTCTCATCGACAAAAAACGCCTTGGCCTTCGTCTTGGCCACGCGCTGCGCCATGGTCATTGCTTCTGCCGCCGCCGTGGCCTCATCCAGCAGCGATGCATTGGCGATCTCAAGCCCGGTCAGGTCGCTGACCATCGTCTGAAAGTTCAACAACGCCTCAAGCCGGCCTTGGCTGATTTCCGGCTGATAGGGCGTGTAGGCGGTATACCACGCCGGATTTTCAAGGATATTGCGCTGGATCGCGGGCGGCGTGACCGTGCCGTGATAGCCCTGCCCGATCAGCGAGGTCAGAACTTTGTTCTTGCAGGCCACATTGCGCATGTGGTGCAGCAATTCACGTTCGGATTTGGGCTTGCCGAAATCCAACGGCGTATCTTGCCGGATGGACCGTGGCACCGTGTCGTCGATCAAGGCCTCAAGGCTGTCCGCCTCCAGCGCGCGCAGCATTTCGGCCATCTCTTCGGGTGACGGGCCAATGTGACGGCGGTTGGCAAAATCGTAAGGCAGATAGTCTGTCGGAGTGAAAGGCATGATCATCCTCGTCATTTCCAGAAAAGCGCCCTGTCCACCAGCACCCTTGGCCAGCCAAGCAGGGCCGCAATAGGGTTAATCAATGAAGTCCTTGTAGGCGTCTTCGTCCATGTAGCCATCTATCTGGCCATCATCGGTGGGCTTGATCTTGAAAAACCACGCCGCGCCCATCGGGTCTTCGTTCACCTTGCCGGGGTCATCGGTCAGCGAGTCGTTGATTTCGGTGATTTCACCGTCAATCGGGGCCATGATATCGCTTGCGGCCTTGACGCTTTCGATCACCACAACCTCGTCTCCCTTGGCCACTTGCGTGCCAACCTCGGGCAATTCGACGAACACCACATCGCCCAACTGTTCGCTGGCATGTTCGGTAATGCCAACAACCACCACATCGCCGTCGCTTAGCAACCATTCATGATCTTCGGTGAATTTCATTTTTGTCGTCCTTGTTGTCAGGGTTGAGTGTCAACGTTTGAAATTGGCCGGGACAAAGGGCAGTTCGGCCACTGTCACGGGCATTCGTTTGCCCCGCACCTCGCCATAAAGCGGGGTGCCGGGGGCAGAAAGTGCAGCGGGCACATAGCCCATCGACATGGGCGCGCCCAAGGTCGGGCCAAACGCGCCGGATGTCACCGCACCAATCGGCGTGCCGCCTTCGGCATCGGTAAAAAGGGCTGTGCCCTCGCGCATCGGAGCACGCCCGTCAGGCCGTAAACCCACGCGTTTGCGGGGCGCGCCATTGCTGATCTGGTCTAGGATGATACCCGCACCCGGAAAACCACCCGCGCGCGCCCCCCCGGCGCGGCGGACTTTTTGGATGGCCCATGTCAGGCCAGCCTCAACCGGGGTGGTCCCGCTGTCGATGTCATGACCATACAGGCACAGCCCAGCCTCAAGCCGCAGACTGTCGCGCGCGCCCAACCCGATTGGTTCAACCGCGTCATGCGCCAGCAGCGCACGAGCCAAGCCTTGGGCCTGATCGGCATGCACGGAAATCTCGTAGCCATCCTCGCCCGTGTAGCCCGATCGCGAAATCCATAGCTCCCCAAACCGGCTGTCGACTATGGCAACATCCATGAACTTCATCTCGGCCACACCCGGCACGAGGGCCTGCAAAACACCCTCGGCGGCGGGGCCTTGCAGCGCCAACAAGGCCCGGTCGGTGATTTCCTCAACCTCGCACCCCTCAAGACCGGCGCGCATATGGGCAATGTCAGCGTCCTTGCAGGCGGCATTGACCACGACAAACAGGTGATCCCCGCGATTGGCCAGCATCAGGTCATCCAGTATGCCGCCCTGATCGTTGGTGAAAAACCCATAACGCTGCCGCCCTTGCGCCAAGCCCAGCAGGTCCACCGGCACAAGCACCTCGGTCGCGCGGGCGGCAGCGTCATAGCCGCCTGTGGCGCGCACGATCACTTGGCCCATGTGGCTGACGTCGAACAACCCCGCCGACGCGCGGGTGTGCTGGTGTTCCTTCAACACGCCAAGAGGGTATTGCACGGGCATGTCATAGCCCGCGAAGGGCACCATCTTGGCACCCAACTCGACATGCAGCGCATGCAGCGGGGTCTTACGCAGGGTGTCGCTCATCCGGTCTCTCCAAATGGCGCCAGCTTGATTGAACGATCAATCCGGCATCGGTTTCGCGCACCCGTTTCGGCCGCGCCACGATGCCCCCTCTGTCCTTTGGCCTGAGATCGCTATCCCTTCGGCGTCCCGCCAACTGCGGGAACTCTCCAGAGTTGTTTTATCAGATCGGTCCTTGTTGCCTGAGAGTTTCCGGGGCGGTTGCTCCTTCGGCACCGGGTTATCCGGTTCTCCCGATCAGATGCTTAAACGCTAATATACCGCTTGGATCAGTTCAAGCGCGTTCTGCGCAGCGCGTGGGCACGAATACGTCCAGCAATTCTTGGTTGTCACACACCAATGCATCCAGCGTGACGTCATCAAGATGGGCATAAAACGCTTCGGCTGCGTCAGCGATCGCCAGTTTCAGACGGCAGAACTCAACCAAGGGGCACGTATTGTCGACATCGGCAAAACATTCGGCAATCGGCACATTTGACTCAAGCTGTCGAAACACGTCCCCGATCACGATCTGACTCATGGGTCGCGCCAAGGTAATGCCGCCGCAGCGCCCCCGTTGGGTGTGCAGAAAGTTCAGCTGCGCCAAACGATTGATCACTTGGGCCAGATGGCTTTCCGAGGTATTGCAGCACGCCGCTATTTCGGATTTGGTCACCAGACGGCCTGCATTGGCCCCACAAAACATCAGGACGCGAATGGCAATATTGGTGCGTTTGGTAATGCGCATGGTCTGTTGATCCGACTGCTTGAATTTTGCGCACCGTGACGACAAAACGACCGTAGAGATATGACTTAGATCAAGGGGCAAAAAAAATAACATATACCGATGATGCATATTTTTTCGGCTATGGCAGCCTTGTGAACCGCGAGACCCATCGTTTTCAAGACACGCATTGCGCCCGTTTGCGCGGCTGGCGGCGGGTCTGGCGGCACACTGCATTGCGCCCGGTCGCCTTTCTGACGGTCGTGCCCGCAGCGGATAGTGAAATTGACGGGCTGATCGCCCCCGTGCCGGGGCAGGATTGGGCCGCGCTGGACAAGCGCGAGGCTGCGTATGATCGCGTGCCCGCCGCCCATCAGATACACCATACCCTGCCCCACGCCCCGCAAATCGCGGTATATTCCATCCCCGAGGGGCAACACGACACCCCATGCGACACCCACCCCGCCTTGCTGAGCTATATCGACGTGGTCGTCCAAGGCTACCTGCGAGAGTTCGGCGAAGAGGGCGCAGCACGGTTTTTCGATACCACCGATGGCTGGGACACCCCGGTGCTGGATGACCGCGCCAAGCCGCTATACCCGCGCCATCGCCAGTTAAGCCCGGTTGAGCGCGCGTTTGTCGACGCGCAATTGCAAGCGCGCCGCATCCGGGTTGTGCATCACTAAGCCTGTCGCGGCCACTGGACCACGCGCCGGCACTGGGGCATGATCGCGTCAAACAAGGGCACGCGATGAAAACCAAGACAGCCTCCAAACCCATCTTGATGCTTCTGCGGCTTGGCCGGCTTTTGTGGGTGCGCGTGGCGTTGATGGCTATTTTGGCCGTCGTGGCCTCGGCCATGGCAATCTTTTTGGAAAACGTGATCCCGGACGCGCTGACCCAGCGATTTACACCAGACGCGGTGATGCCGATCCTGACGATACTGGCCTCCAGCATGCTGGCGGTCAGCACGTTTTCACTGAATGTCATGGTGTCGGCCCATAACGCGGCGGCCGCACAGGCCACCCCGCGGGTGCACCGAATCCTACTGGCCGACACGACAACGCAGACCGTATTGGCCACGTTTATCGGCGCGTTTGTCTATGCGCTGACCTCGATCATCCTGTTCAAGGCGCAACTGCATGGGCCGGGCGCGGCAGTGACGGTGATGGCCGTTACCGTGGCCGTGGTGGTTCTGGTCATTCTAGCCATGCTGCGCTGGATTGATCACCTAAGCGATCTCAGCAGTATGGACACCAGCCTGCGCGCAACCGAACACGCGGCGCGCGACAGCTTGCTGCAAACCAGATCAGAACCGGCCTTGCGGGCCTTACCCCTGACGCGTGATACGGTCATCCCCGATGATGCGCAGCCCATCGGCGCGCCACGGTCGGGGTTTTTGCAGTTCATAGATCTGCCACGTCTCAGCGCGGCCTTGGGCAAAAGCCAAGCAAAAATCTATATCCACAGCGCGCCCGGCACCCATGTTTTGCAAGGCCAGCCAATTGCCTATGCGGCAGGCCTGTCCGACGCGCTTCGCAAGAAAGTACAAGTCTGCCTGACCATCGCCGATACCCGCACCTTTGAGCAGGATGCCACCTATGGCTTGCTTGTCCTGTCCGAAATCGGATCGCGCGCCTTGTCGCCCGGCGTCAACGATCCGGGCACGGCAATCGACGTGATCGCCCGCCAACAAGGGCTGTTATGGGATTGGGTGCACACACCGCTAAACGATGCGCCGCCGAAATTCGACCGCATCTTCGTGCCCGACACAAACCCCGAGGATCTGATCGACAAGGCCTATGGTAGCATCGCGCGTGATGGGGCGGGCATGATCGAAGTGGTGCAGCATTTGCTTGCCGCGCTTGAACCGCTGACAACCTGCCCGGACAAGGCACTGGCCCAAGCCGCACACGACATGGCCGAGCGCGCCCGCGCCTACGCCGATAAGTCCCTGCCACTGGTCAGCGAAAAGGCCCGCCTGCGCCGCCCCGATGACGCGACAGGCCGATGACGCTTAATCGCGCGCTTTGATCTTTTGCAACAGCGGCAAGACCTGCCCCATGTCCGGCCCGTGCGACTGCCCGGTCAGGGCTTTGCGCAGCGGCATGAACAAGCCCTTGCCCTTGCGGCCTGTGGCCTCTTTCACCTGCGCGGTCCAATTTGACCATGTGCTGTCATCATACGGCCCCTCGGGCAGCATCTGCATCGCTTGTGCGATGAAGTCGCGATCTTCGTCGTCGATTACAGGCTCGGCCCCGTCGCGGAACATGGCCCACCAATCGGGCAGGTCGTTCAGCGTGGTGATGTTGTCGCGCGTCACCGTCCAGAACCGTTCGGCCGAGGCGTCGGGGACGCCAATGCGCGCAATCTCGTCGCGGACCTCGGCAAAATCGCGCTCGTGCAAAAGACGCGCGGTCAGCGGGAACAGGTCGTTCACATCAAACTTGGTCGGCGCCGCGCCAAAGCGGCCGATGTCGAAGCCTTCGATCAAATCCGCCATGTCGCTGTGCACCTCGACCGGATCAGCCGAGCCAAGCCGCGCCATCAAGCTCAGCAGCGCCATCGGCTCTACCCCTTGCGCGCGCAAATCGCGCAAGCTGAGCGTGCCAAGGCGTTTCGACAGGGATTCGCCCTGCGGCCCGGTCAGCAAGGAATGGTGCGCAAACTGCGGCACCGTGCCGCCAAGCGCTTGGATGATCTGAATTTGCGTTGCAGTGTTTGTAACGTGGTCACTGCCACGCACCACATGGGTCACGCCCATTTCGGTGTCGTCCACCACCGACGCCAAGGTATACAGCACCTGACCATCCCCACGGATCAACACCGGATCGCTGACGCTGGCCGCATCAATTGAAATATCGCCCAGAATACCGTCATTCCATTCGATCCGTTCGTGATCCAGCTTGAAGCGCCAAACGCCATTGCCCCGCTCGGCGCGCAAAGCGCCTTTTTCCGCCTCGGACAAGGCAAGCGCCGCCCGGTCATAAACTGGCGGTTTGCCCATGTTCAGCTGCTTTTTGCGCTTCAGGTCCAGTTCGGTGGGCGTCTCGAACGCCTCGTAAAAGCGGCCCATATCGCGCAGTTTGTCTGCAGCGTCGGCATAGCGATCCAGCCGCTCGGATTGCCGTTCAACCCGGTCCCACTTCAGGCCCAACCATTCCAGATCCTGCTTGATGGCGTCGACATACTCTTCTTTCGACCGCTCAGGGTCGGTATCGTCGATGCGCAGAATGAACGTGCCGCCGGATTTGCGGGCGATAAGAAAATTCATCAAGGCGGTGCGCAGGTTGCCAACGTGGATATAGCCGGTGGGCGACGGGGCAAAACGGGTGGTTGTCATGGGTCTCTCCTGATTGAGATGGGCCATGTCACAGCCGCCGGGAATTGTCCAGAATGACGGGGCCTGTCACATTCGCGTGAAGGCCCGCAGAGACAGCCGTTTTTGCGCTAAAGTGCCCATCGAACACACACAACCAAAGAGGGTTCCCATGTCCAACAGCGAATTCACCCGCCGTAGCCTGCTGGCCTCAGCCGCCGCATTACCGATTGCAGCCGCCGGTGGCCAAATGGCCCATGCCGCAGCCCCGATGATGGGGGCGGGGATGTCGAGCTACAACCGTGTTGGGTTGGGCGGTTTCGAGGTGACGACAATCTTGGCCGGGACCATGCCGCGCCCTGATCCGCATACGATTTTCGGCCTGAATGTCAGCGAAGACGCGTTTGCCAAAGCCTCTGCCGAGGCGCGGATACCCACCGACAAGGCGCAGTTCTTTTTTACGCCAACGGTGATCAACACGGGCGCGGAACTGGTTCTATTCGACACCGGCCTGAACGCCGAGGCGACCACAGCCGCCTTGGCACAGGCGGGCTATACCCCGGATCAGATTGATATCGTTGTGATCACCCACATGCATGGCGATCACATCGGCGGGCTGATGAAAGGCGATGCGCCGACTTTCCCGAATGCGCGCTATATCACCGGATCGGTCGAGTTCGATGCCTGGGCCGCGATGGAAAACGACGGCTTTGAAAGCAAAGTGCGCCCCTTGGCCGAACAGATGACGATGATTGGCGACGGGGACAGCGTGGCGTCGGGCATCACCGCCATGGCCGCCTTTGGCCACACGCCGGGGCATATGACCTACATGATCGAAAGCGAGGGGCAACGCCTTCTGGTCGCCGCAGATTTCGCCAACCACTACGTGTGGTCGCTTGGCTACCCGGATTGGGAGGTCAAGTTCGACATGGACAAAGCCGCCGCCGCCAAGACGCGCCGCCGCGTTCTGGATATGCTGGCGGCAGATGGCATTCCCTTCATCGGGTATCACATGCCATGGCCGGGGATGGGCTATGTCGAGGCACAAGGCGACGGGTTTCGCTATGTCCCGACCAGCTATCAGTTGATGATGCAAGGCTGACGAAACGGGATTTATCCCTGTCTGACACTGCTTTACTTTAGAGGGATGAATGCCCCCGACCCCAGCTTGCAAGACATGGATCAAATGGCCCGCGAGACCGTCGCGGGCCTGCCGCATCCCTTTGCCAAAGCCGCCCAAGATGTGGCGCTACGGGTGGTCGACTGGCCCGCGCAGGATATGCTGGACGCCTTTGATATGCGCGACCCGCTTGAGTTGACCGGACTTTACGAAGGCATCCCCGTTACCGAAAAGTCCTATATGGACCAAATGCTTGCGCCTGATACCGTTTGGCTGTTCCGGCAGCCGATCCTAGCCGAATGGCGGGCGCGGGGCGATGTCGAGATCGCGCAAATGGTGGCCCATGTCACCATCCACGAATTCGCCCATCACTTCGGCTGGTCCGACGCCGACATCGCCCATATCGACCGCTGGTGGGAATGACGGCCCGCCTCACCCAGAGCCGCGTCAGTCGCCATCCCGCCAGCGGTTCACGATGGGATAGCGCCGGTCCAGCCAGAAGGCCCGCTTTGACAGGCGCGTGCCGGGAGCGGACTGAAAGCGCTTGTATTCCGAGATATAAAGCAAGTGTTCCACCCGCTTGGCATCGGCCCGATCATAGCCCGCGGTCACGCAATCCGCGATCGAGCCGTCCTGATCGACAAGGATATCAAGGATCCCATCCAGCACCTCATAGGGCGGCAGGCTGTCCTCGTCGCGCTGATCGGGGGCCAGTTCGGCGCTTGGCGGGCGGTCGATGATGCGCTGCGGGATGACTGCCCCCCCGGGGCCTTGCATCCAGTCGCGGTGATTGGCGTTGCGCCAGCGGCAAGTCTCGAAAACGCGGGTTTTATACATATCCTTCAGCGGGTTATATCCGCCTGACATATCGCCGTAGATGGTGGCATAGCCCACCGCCACCTCGGATTTGTTGCCGGTGGTCAACAACATCTCACCGAACTTGTTCGAGATCGCCATCAGAAGCAGCCCGCGCAAACGGGATTGAATGTTTTCCTCGGTCACGTCGGGCTGCGTGCCGTCAAACAGCGGGGCCAGAGTATCGGTGATCGCCTCTCGTCCCTGTGCGATGGGCACGAAATCATACCGGCAGCCCAAATTTTCGGCCAGCGCCTTGGCGTCTTGCAATGACGCGTCCGAGGTATATTCAGACGGTAACATCACGCAACGCACGTTTTCCGCGCCCAGCGCATCGGCAGCAACAGTGGCCACAAGCGCGCTGTCGATTCCACCTGACAGGCCCAAAAGCACCTTGGAAAACCCCGCCTTGCGCAGATAATCGCGCAGGGACAACACCATCGCGTGATAATCCTGCTCGGTGGCCTGCGGAATGCGGGCCAGCTCGCCCTTTTCCGCGCGCCACCCCTCATCGGTGCGGATCAGATCCAGATGCGCGGTCGCCTCTTGCATCAGGGGCATTTGCAGGGCCAATTCGCCGCCGGGGTTCAGCACGAAACTGCCCCCATCAAACACCTGATCATCCTGCCCGCCCACAAGGTTGAGATAGACCAAAGGCAGGCCGGTTTCCACGACCCGCGCAACCATCAACTGATGCCGATGCGAGACCTTTTCGCGGTAATACGGCGAACCGTTGGGCACCAAGAGCACCTCGGCCCCGGTTTCGGCCAATGTCTCGGCCACGTCCTCGTACCAACTGTCCTCGCAGATCGGGCTGCCAATGCGCAGCCCGTCCAGGGCATAAGGCCCGGTGACATCGCCCGAAGCGTAAATGCGTTTTTCGTCGAACACGGTTTCATTGGGCAGGTGGTGCTTGAACACGCGCGCAGCGATCTTGCCGTTTTGAAGGATATAATAGGCGTTATACAGCGCGCCGCCGTCCACCGCCGGGCCACCTATGGCCAGCGCGGGCCCATCTGTGCAATCACGCGCCAGCGCCTCAATCTCGGCGATGGCGGCGCTATGAAACGCCGGCTTCATCACCAGATCCTGTGTGTTGTAGCCGGTGATGAACATCTCGGGCAAGGCCACAAGGTTGGACCCGGCGGCACGGCCCTGTTCCCATGCGCGGCGGGCCAGCGCAGCGTTGCCCGCCAGATCACCCATCGTGGGATTCCATTGTGCCAATGTCAGGCGAAACCGGTCGGCCATGGAGTGCCTTTCGTTTGAATTCATGTCTGATTTAGCAGATCACCGCGCGAGGGAAAGCCGATTTGGTCAAAAGCCGTTGTCACTGCCGCGCGGCTCCTTTAGATTTCAAGAGCGTTCGCTGGAACGGGCGGACTGGGCTGGGCATCAGGGGCAGACATGAACGTATCACTGGGCAGAACCATCCTTTTGGCCGCACTGCTAGCCGGGACCGCGCAGGCGCAGGACGACGAGGTCCGCAGCAAGCAATATGACGATGGCGGCGTCTACGAGGGCACGTTCAAGGACGGGCTACAGCACGGCACCGGCACCTACACGCTGCCCAATGGCTATGAATATACCGGCCAATGGATCGAGGGTGAAATTCGCGGCGATGGCGTGGCGCGGTTTCCCAATGGCTCAGTCTATGAGGGGCAGTTCGCCAAGGGAAAGCCCGAAGGGGTCGGCCGGATCGTGTTTGCCGATGGCGGCACCTATGAAGGCGAATGGAAAGACGGCAAGATCACCGGCCAAGGGGTTGCCGTTTATGCCAACGAGGTGCGCTACGAAGGCGGGTTCCGCAACGCGATGCATCACGGCAAGGGCCGCATGGAAAGCCCCGGCGGCTATATCTACGAAGGCGATTGGGTGAACGGCGTCAAGGAAGGGACGGCCACCATCACCTATCCCGACGGCGCGGTTTACGAGGGCGAAGTGCTGCGCGGAACGCGGCACGGCCAAGGCACGCTGACGATGCCCGATGGGCTGATCTACGAAGGCCGGTGGACCGAAGGCCAGATCGACGGCGAAGGCAAACTGACGCAACCCAATGGCGATGTCTACGAGGGTCAGTTGGTGGCGGGCCGCCGCGAGGGTCAGGGCAAAGTCACCTATGAAAACGGCGACATCTACGAAGGCCAGTTCAAAGATGATCGCCGCCACGGCAGCGGAGTGTTCACCGGCACCGACGGCTACCGTTACGAAGGCGACTGGAACGCTGGCAAGATTTCGGGGCAAGGCACGGTGACCTACCCTGACGGTTCGGTCTATGAGGGCGAATTCCGCGATGATCTGGCCAACGGACAGGGCCGCATCACCTATCCCGACGGATCAACTTACGAAGGGGAATGGGCCGGCGGCGTGATCGACGGTCAAGGCAAGGCCACCTATCCCAACGGCGTGGTCTATGAAGGCGCCTTCGAAAACGCCCGCAATCAGGGCTTTGGGGTGATGACCTATGCCGATGGCTATCGCTACGAAGGACAGTGGCAAGATGGGCAGCGCCACGGCACAGGCACCGCCACATATCCCGACGGCACGATCTATGAGGGCCAGTTCCAGACCGGGCAACGCCATGGACAAGGCAAAATCACCATGCCTGACGGATTCGTCTACGAGGGCGAGTGGCAAAACGGCGAGATTTCTGGCCAAGGCGTGGCCACCTATACCAACGGCGATGTTTACGAGGGCACATTCCTCAAAGGCAAGCGCCAAGGCAACGGCACAATGCGTTATGCCACCGGCGAAGAGGCCAGCGGCACATGGGAAAACGGCGCCTTGGCAGACCAGACCGAGGGGATCGCGGAAGACGACGCCGCGCCTGAGCCATCCGAAACGCCCGAAACGCCACAAACTGACGGTGCGTCAGACTAACCCGCGTCCTTCATTGTTCCCAAAATACTCCGGGGGGAGGCGCCGCTTGCGGCGACGGGGGGCAGCGCCCCCCTGCCCGGCCCGATACGGGGCGCAATGCTGCTATACCGCTTCACCCGCATCCAGCCGCGACAGCACCTCCGCCGCCCCGTCCAGAACCGCCTGTTTGCGGTCCTCGTCCATCCGGTCCCACGTATGATACATCTGCCCCATGCGTGGATTGCCCTTGAACCGGTCACGATGGCGGATCAGGAAGTCCCAATACAACAGGTTGAACGGGCAGGCCTTTGGCCTGGTCTTGTCCTTGACCGAATAGGCGCAACTGCCACAGTAATCCGACATCTTGGCGATGTAATTGCCCGATGACACATAAGGTTTCGACGCGATGATGCCGCCATCGGCAAACTGGCTCATGCCAAGGGTGTTGGGGGCTTCAACCCATTCAAACGCGTCGGCATAGACGGCCAGATACCACTCATGCACCTGCGCCGGGTCGACACCCGCCAGCAGCGCGAAATTTCCGGTGACCATCAGCCGCTGAATGTGGTGGGCGTAGGCCTCGTCGCGGGTTTGGGCGACGGCGTGCGACAGGCAATTCATCCCCGTCTCGGCCCCCCAATACAGGGCGGGTAAATCGCGATCATGGCCAAGCGCATTGCGCGCGGTATAGTCCGGCCCCTCGCGGAAATAGATGCCACGCACATATTCACGCCAGCCGATCACCTGCCGGATAAAGCCTTCGGCGGCATTGATCGGCACGCGCCCGGCTTTCCATTCTTCAACCACACGCTGGCAGATTTCCACAGGATTCAGCAATCCAATATTCAAATATGGAGATAACAGCGAATGATGCAAAAACTTGTCGTCTTGCAGCATCGCATCTTGATAATCGCCAAAGCCTGCCAGCAAGGTCGTGGCGAAATGATCCAATGCGCGCAGGGCCTGCGCCCGTGTCACCGCAAAATGAAACGGGCGCAGCGCGCCGAAATTGTCACCAAACCGCGTCTCAACCAGATTGAGCACCTCTTCGGTGATCTCGTCGGGGGTAAACTGCATCGGCGCGGGGCGCAGCATATCGCCCGAGGCCGGTTTGCGGTTGTCATGGTCGTAATTCCACTTGCCGCCTGCGGGTTTGTCGCCCTCCATCATCAGCCCGGTCTTGCGGCGCATCTCGCGATAGAAATACTCCATCCGCAATTCTTTGCGGCCCTCGGCCCATGCGTTGAACGCGTCCAGCGAACAAACAAAACGATCATCGGGCAGCAAGGTCATAGACAGTGGCGCAGCCTCAAGCGCGCGGTGCAATCGCCATTCGCCCGGCGCGGTGGCGATCACCGTGGTGGTGCAATGCTCTTGCGCGCGGCGCATCACCGCGCCGACGATCGACGTGGACGCCTCCGGGTCGTCCAACCGGGTATAGGCCACTTGCCAGCCGTCCTGCTCCAGCTCGGCTGCGAAATGGCGCATGGCCGACAGGACCAGTGCGATTTTCTTGGGGTGGTGCGGCGCGTAGCCCGCTTCATCCGCGACCTCGGCCATGACGATCAGGTCGGTGTCCTTGTCGGCCGCGCGCAGGGCGGACAAGGGTTTGCTGAGCTGATCGCCAAGCACCAGAACCAGACGTTTTACCATGGCACGCGCTTTCCAGCCCAATCGTAGAACAGGCCGGTGTCGTCCGGCGTCAGCCCGTCAAGCACGCCCAAAAGGTTGGTCGCGGCCTGTTGCGGGGTCACTGTGGGATGATGGCCCGCATATTTCGCGGTCAGCGGCGTTTCAACAGTGCCGGGGTGCAGCGCCACGCAGATTGAGTGCTTGTGGCTGCGTGCCAGTTCAATCGCGCCGGTGTGGATCATCTGGTTCAGCGCGGCCTTGGCTGTGCGATACGCATACCAGCCGCCAAAGCCGTTGTCGCCGATCGACCCCACCCGCGCCGAAAGCGCCACAAATATGCATCGCCGGTCGCGCGGCAGTAGTTTTGGCGCGTGTTTCAACACCAAAGACGGGCCAATGCAGTTCAGCGCGAACTGGTCACGCATGTTCTGCGCGGTCACATCCTTCAGGGACTTTTCAGGCCGTTGTCCGTTGATTTCCAGCCCCCCGGTCGCCACGAATATCATGTCGAACGGCCCGCTAAGCTGGCCAAGCGCCGCGCTGACCGAGGCCTCATCCGTCACGTCCAGCCCATCGCCCGAGCGCGACAGACCAGTTACCGCCACCCCGCGCTCTGACAGAGCCACCGACAGTGCCGCGCCAATCCCGCCCGAAGCGCCTATAATCAATGCATTTTCCATGACCATCATGATAGGTCGCCGCAGTGGCGGTTCAAGCCAACAACAGCCCCGAAAATCAGGGGTTTTCAATGGCGCGCGCGATGCCTATAGTTTCAGCCATGACACAGCAGAGCCATATCGCACAACTGCAAGCGCCCCGGTCTACGGGTTGCGCTTTCGGCCTGCTACTCCTAAGCCGCCTCTGAGCGTGCCGTTCCCGGCGCGACCGCTCAGAGGATGTGCCTGATTTCGCGCCATAGGCTTAGGATAACCAACGAGTTCCCAAATGACTGACCAGACCAAAACCACCGCCCCGGATCAGGGCAAAGACCGCGTCGTTATTTTCGACACCACGCTGCGCGACGGTGAACAAAGCCCCGGCGCCACCATGACCCACGAGGAAAAGCTGGAAATCGCGGCGATGCTTGACGACATGGGCGTCGACATCATCGAGGCCGGGTTTCCCATCGCCTCCGAGGGTGACTTCCGCGCCGTGTCCGAGATTGCCAAGCAATCGCGCGATGCCACGATTTGCGGGCTGGCGCGCGCGAATGTGAAAGATATCGACCGCTGCTGGGAGGCGGTGAAACATGCGCGTTCCCCGCGCATCCACACCTTCATCGGCACCTCGCCGTTGCACCGTGCCATTCCCGACCTGACCCAAGATGAAATGGCCGACCGCATCCATGAAACCGTGACCCATGCGCGCAACCTGTGTGACAACGTGCAATGGTCCCCGATGGATGCCACCCGGACCGAGTGGGATTACCTCAAACGCGTCGTGGAAATCGCCATCAAAGCAGGCGCCAACACCATCAACATCCCCGATACCGTGGGCTATACCGCCCCGGTCGAAAGCGCCGATTTGATCCGCCGCCTGATCACCGAAGTGCCGGGCGGCGACGAGGTGGTGTTCGCCACACATTGCCACAACGATCTGGGGCTTGCCACAGCCAACGCGCTGGCCGCTGTCGCTGGCGGCGCGCGCCAGATTGAATGCACGATAAACGGCTTGGGCGAACGCGCCGGCAACACCGCGCTGGAAGAGGTGGTGATGGCCCTGAAGGTGCGCGGCGACATCATGCCGTTTCACACCGGGATCGACAGCCGCAAGATCATGAATATCTCGCGCCGGGTGGCCACGGTCAGCGGCTTTCCCGTGCAATACAACAAGGCGATCGTCGGCAAAAACGCCTTTGCCCACGAATCCGGCATCCATCAGGATGGCATGCTGAAAAACGCTGAAACCTTCGAGATCATGCGCCCCGAGGATGTGGGCCTGACCGAGACCAACATCGTGCTTGGCAAACACTCGGGCCGCGCGGCGCTGCGCGCCAAGCTCAAGGATTTGGGCTATGATCTGGCTGAAAACCAATTGAACGACATGTTCGTGCGTTTCAAGGATCTGGCCGACCGCAAAAAGGAAGTCTACGACGAAGACCTGATCGCGCTGATGCGCGCGGGCGAGGATGACGCCAGTGATCGGCTGGTCGTGAAATCGCTGCGCGTGGTCTGCGGCACCGGCGGCCCCGCCGAGGCCGAGCTGGTCATGACAATCGACGGCGTCGAAAAAACCGCCACCCAAACCGGCGATGGCCCGGTCGATGCCACCTTCAAGGCGGTGCGCGATTTGCACCCCAATGATGCCCATCTGTCGCTCTATCAGGTGCATGCCGTCACCGAAGGCACCGACGCGCAGGCCACGGTCTCGGTCCGGCTGGAAGAAGAGGGCAATATCGCCACTGGGCAATCCGCCGATACCGATACAGTGGTGGCCAGTGCCAAGGCCTATGTCAACGCGCTGAACCGTCTGTTGGTGCGGCGCGGACGTTTGGGCGAGGATCAAAAAGAGATCAACTATAAAGACGTCAGCTAAGGCCCTTTGACACAACAAGAAACCCCCGGTGCCATGTAGCGACCGGGGGTTTTTTATTCGCGTATAAAAGGCCCAGCCTTCTTCTGTTCATAAATATCCCGGGGGGTCCGGGGGGCTGGCCCCCCGGCGGTTGTCAAAGGCTCAGGCGTCTTCGGTTTGCGCCTGATCGGCCCATTCCCACGGGCGGGTGAACTGGCCCAGAACATGGCCCAGCTTTTCCTCGTCCAGCTCGCCGGTTTTCTCAAGCTGGGCGACCAACCCGCGTTTTTTCGAATCGATCACCTGCGTCACCCGTGCGGCCAACCCGGCCTCGTCCAGCGCGGCGTTGTAGATGCGCGTGATGGCGCGTTTGCGCAAATCGGGCTTAAAGACCTTGCCAACGGCGGTTTTGGGCAATTCATCCAACACTTCGACATGTTTGGGGATTGCGGCGCGTTCATGCACGTGAACCTTGCAATGTTCGCGCAACTCATCTGCGGTGGTGGCCCCACCTTCGACCAGTTCAACATAGGCACAGGGAATTTCGCCGGCATGGGCGTCAGGCTGACCGATGGCCCCGGCCATAGCCACGTCGTGATGCGCCATCAGCGCCTCTTCGATGTCTGCGGGGTCGATGTTGTGGCCACCGCGAATGATCAAATCCTTGGCGCGGCCTGTGATCCACAGATAACCATCCGGGTCGATCCGGCCCAGATCGCCGGTGCGCAGATAGGTGTCGTGGTGGTAAAGATCAGCGTTCTTGGCCGCCTCGGTATAGGTATTGCCCGCGTAAACACCGGGATTGGAAATACAGATTTCACCCACCTCATCGGTGGCGCAGTCCACCGGTGCGCCGGCGTCATCGGTTTTGTAGATGCGGACATCTGTATAAGGGAACGGCACCCCGACCGAGCCGACTTTTTTCTGGCCTTCGGGTGGGTTGCACGACACAAGGCATGTGGCCTCGGTCAGGCCGTAGCCTTCGATCACGGTCATGCCGGTGGCTGCTTCAAAGCGGTTGAACAGTTCCAACGGCATCGGTGCCGAGCCGGAAAAGGCGTTTTTCACGGTCGAGATATCGGCATCCACTTTGCGCTGCATCAGGGCGGAAACGGCGGTGGGCACGGTGATCACGAAGGTGGTCTGCCAGCGCTCCAGCAGCTTCCAGAAATTGTCGAACACCCCGTCGCCGCGATAGCCCGCAGGTGTTGGAAACACCACATGCGCGCCCGATTTGATCATCGCCATCAGGATGACGTGGCAGGCAAAGACATGGAACAAAGGCAGCGGGCACATCACGCTGTCTTTTTCCGTGAACAGCAGGGTGTGCCCCAACCAGCCGTTATAGACCATGCCTGCGTAACGGTGCTGCGCCACTTTGGGCATGCCGGTGGTGCCGCCGGTGTGGAAATAAGCGGCGACACGATCCTGCCCGCCATCGTCAAAGCCCAGCGTGATCGGATGCTTGGCCATTTCGGTATTAAAGCATTTCACATCGGCATGGTGATTGCCCGGATTTTTCGGGCGGATCAGCGGCACGATCCAGCTTTTGGGCGGCGTCAGATACCGGTTGAGGTCAATCTCAAGCACGGTGTGCACATGCGAGGCATGGCGCACCGCCTCGGCGGTTTTCTGGGCAATGTCGGTTTTCGGAAACGCCTTGAGCGTGACAACCACCTTGGCGTCGGTCTCGCGCAGGATCGCGCCGATCTGTTCGGGCTCAAGCAGCGGGTTGATCGGGTTGACGATCCCGGCAATGGCCGCACCGATGGTGGCGATGGCGGTTTCCAGCGTGTTGGGCAAAACAAGCGCCACGACATCGGTTTCTTTGATCTTGAGATCGCGGAACAGGTTGGCCGCACGGCAGACCTGTTCGTGAAATTGTTGCCATGTCAGGGTTTGCGACGGATCAGACGCGCCTGATTGCAATTGATAGCTGACGGCGGGGCGGTCGGGAAACGCTTCGACCGTGTCGCGCAGCATCTGGTAAAGCGTGGCAGGACGCTCGCGCGCGTCCCACGATATTTCGTTTTCAATATCAAGCGCATCCTGCCGCGAGGCAAATGTCATTGTCGTGTCCTCCCCGAAAGGCGACCTTTGGTCAGGCCGCATCGTTCCCTCGGGAACCACAATGGGCAGCTTTGCCGCGTGGCGCAAGTTTGACGCTGCGTTTCCAGCCAAGTGCGCGGTCGATTGACGTCACCCTTTGGGAGACAGGCATTCGACCATCGCATCGGCCATATCGCGTAGAAGTGCCGAATACAGCCCAGCGCCCGCCGGATGCGCCAAGCCTTGGGGATCAAGCGTGCCGATGCGCAGCGTGTCAGGGAACACGGTGTCAAGAATCGTGGTGTTGAACTGCGGCTCAGCAAAGGCGCAAACGATGTTTTCTTCCTCGACCAGCGCGCGCAATTCCGCCAGACGCGCCGGGCCGGGATCGGACGCATCGCTGATCGAGATCGCCCCCGCCGCCGTGACGCCAAAGCGGGCCTCGAAATACTGGTAGGCATCGTGAAACACCAAGAACGGCCGGTCGCCCAATGGCGCAAGCTGCGCCGTGATGTCAGCGCTGAGCGCGGCCAAGTCGGACCGGGCCTGTTGCGCGTTGGCCTTGTAAGCCTCTGCGTTGTCGGGATCGAGCTGCGCCAGTTCGGCGGCAATCAGCCCCAGCCAGCGGTCGGCGTTCTGCGGGTCCAGCCAAGCATGTGGGTCGGCCCCGTCATGCGCGTGCGCCTCCTCATGGCCATGGTCGTCGTGATCGTGGCCCCCATGCGCGTGGTCGTCGTGCTCGTCATGGCCGTGGTCGTCGTAATCGTCGTGGCCATGCTCCTCATGGCCGTGGTCGTCGTGATCATCGTGCGCGTGGTCGTCCTGCGCGTCATGGCTGTCGTGACCATGCTCATGCGTTTCAAAGCGGGCACCCTTGCGGCTTGCCAAGGTGATGGTTTCGGGGTTGTCCATTAATGTCAAAACAACCGCATCATCGGCCAAGGTCTCAATCGCCTCGTCCAGCCATGAGGTCAATTCAGGCCCCATCCAGATAACCAGATCGGCCTGATCCAAAGCGCGCGCCTCGGACGGGCGCATCGCGTAGCCGTGTGGCGACATGCCGGGGCGCACGATCACATCAACCTCCCCCACCCCATCCATCACCTGCGCGACCAAAGATTGAATCGGCGCAATGTCGGCCGCAACGCGCGGCGTATCTGCAACAGCGGGCAGTCCAAACGACAGCAGGGCAGCAAGGGCGGTGGCGGGCAGGCGCATTGTCTTCTCCATGTAATAATATAACATATGCAGTGCTTGATAGTTGTAACCATATAACATATCAAGTGGAAAATTCGCCGCCCACCCCAAGACCGCCCGCACTGCCCGGAGATAGCATAATGGATGCCATAGGCTTTGAACGCCACGATCACAGCAGTTGCATCCGTGCAGGGCTGGACACGGTCGAACGCGCCTGCACCGACCGCGGCCTGCAACTGACCCCGGTCAGGCGCCGGGTGCTGGAGTTGCTGCTTGAGGGCCATCGCGCCATGGGAGCCTATGAAATCTTGGATATTCTGCGCGATGAGGGCATGGGCTCGCAGCCGCCGGTGGCCTATCGGGCGCTTGATTTTCTGGTCAGTCATGGCTTTGCCCACAAGGTTGAGCGGTTGAACGCCTTTGTCGCCTGCATGCACCCCGATCAAAACCATACCCCCGCCTTCCTGATCTGCCGCGCCTGCGATGCCGTAGCCGAAGCCCATGCCGACCCCGCGCGCGGCTTTTTGGGTCAAGCGGTGCGTGACACCGGGTTTGTTGTGGAACAGGCCGTGGTCGAGGCCGTGGGCCTGTGCCCTTCGTGCGCCGCCGAGGCCCACGCATGAGCCTGATCTCAACGCAAGCGGTGGGTGTGCAACTGGGCGGCACCCGCATCCTGAGCCATGTCGATTTCGCCATCGACCGCGGCGAGATCGTGACCATCGTCGGGCCGAACGGATCGGGCAAATCGACGCTGTTGCGGGTGATCATCGGCGCGATCAAACCCACCGAGGGGCAAGTGATCAGCGCCCCGGGGCTGCGGGTGGGATATGTGCCACAAAAGCTGCATATCGACCCGACCCTGCCAATGACCGTGGGCCGTTTCCTTAGCCTGCCACGCCGCCACCGCCGCGCGACCATTCGCAAAGCGCTGGAACAGGCGGGCCTGCCCGATCTGGCCAGCCGGCAGATGACCAACCTGTCGGGCGGGCAGTTTCAACGGGTGCTGCTGGCGCGGGCGCTGATGAACTCCCCCGATTTGCTGATTTTGGACGAAGCCACACAAGGGCTGGATCAGCCCGGCGCGGCGGCCTTTTATCAGCGGATCGCAGAGGTGCGCGCAAGCCTTGGCTGCGCGGTGCTGATGGTCAGCCATGATTTGCATGTGGTGATGGCCGCCAGTGACCGGGTGATCTGTCTGAACGGGCATGTCTGCTGTGAAGGACAGCCTGAACACGTGGCGCAGGCCGAAGAATACCGCGCCTTGTTCGGGACCGGCACGCAGGGCGCGCTGGCGCTGTATCGGCACACCCATGATCATGCTCATGATGACGCATCGGGCTGCACGCACGATCACGATCACGACCGCACGAAAGATCACGAGGCCGCGCAATGATGATGCTGGACGATTTCATGATGCGCGCGGCGCTGGCTGGCTTGGGCGTGGCACTGGCCGCCGCGCCCTTGGGCTGTTTCGTGGTTTGGCGGCGCATGGCCTATTTCGGGGATGCCACGGCGCATGCCTCGATTCTGGGTGTGGCGATGGCGCTAGGCTTTGGCGTGTCGGTGTTTGTCGGCGCGCTGGTGGTGGCGCTGATCATGGCGGCCACGGTTTCATCCCTGTCAGGGCGCGGCTATGCGATGGACACCCTGCTGGGCGTTCTGGCGCATTCGGCGTTGGCCTTTGGGCTGGTGGCGGTGTCGTTCCTGCAAGGGGTGCGCATCGACCTGATGGGATACCTGTTCGGCGATATTCTGGCCGTGGGCAAATCCGATCTGGCGGTGATCTGGGGCGGTGCGGTGCTGGTGGTGGCGCTGCTGATCTGGCGCTGGCAAGCGCTGCTGACCGCCACGTTGAACCCCGATCTGGCCAAGGCCAGCGGTATTGATCCACGGGCCGAGCAACTGGGCCTGACACTGGCGCTGGCGCTGGTGGTGGCTGTGGCCATCAAGGTTGTCGGCGTTTTGCTGATTGCCGCCATGCTGATCGTGCCAGCCGCAGCCGCGCGGCCCTTGGCGGGCACGCCCGAACGTATGGCACTGATCGCAGCCGCCCTTGCGTCGGTGGCGGCCTTGGGGGGATTGCCGGTGTCGTTCGTGTTCGACACGCCCACAGGCCCGACGATCGTGTGCATCGCGGCGCTGATCTTTACACTGACAACCGGGGCTGCGGCCCTTGGCCGCGCGACAGCGCGCGGCTGACCTTCCTTAATCACCCAGAAACTCATTGATATCACGGCATTTTTCCACCCTTGACTCGGTCTGACTTTTTTTGTCAGATTTTGACTTGACTGTTTTTATCGGAAATAGATAGGAATGTCTTACTAATTTCGTCAGACAACAAGAAGGATGATTCTGGCATGACCCTGAAAGCCCCCCGCACCCTGATTGCGGCATTGGCCCTGACCGCCGTGACCGCCCCCGCCTTCGCGCAGGAGGTCAACGTCTATTCCAGCCGTCACTACGATTCTGACGATGCACTGTTCAACGAATTCACCGACCGCACCGGAATCACCGTGAACCGGATCGAGGCCAAGGCCGACGAGTTGATCGCCCGGATCGATGCCGAGGGCGACAATAGCCCCGCTGACGTGCTGCTGACCGTGGATGTTGGCCGCGTGGGCCGCGCCGATGAGGCGGGCATCCTGCAATCGTTTTCGTCGGACGTGATCAATGATCGTGTGCCGCCGCACCTGCGCGATCCCGACGGAAAATGGATCGGCGTCTCACAGCGCGCGCGCATGATCTTTTACGCCAAGGATCGCGTCGATACCCCGCCCAAATCCTACGAAGAGTTGGCGCAGCCCGAATGGAAGGGCAAGGTCTGTATCCGGTCATCTTCGAACATCTACAACCAGTCGCTGCTGGCATCGATCATCGAAGCCCATGGCGAAGACACGGCAACCGAATGGGCGGCCGGCGTTGTCGAAAACATGGCGCGTCCGCCCCAAGGTGGCGACACCGACCAGTTGCGCGGCATCGTGTCGGGCGAATGTGATGTGGCGGTGTCCAACCACTACTACTACCTGCGCGGTTATGAAAAGGATGTTGATGGCCTGACCGAAGGTCTGGACAACATCGGCTTTGTCTGGCCCAACCAAAGCGGTCGGGGCGCGCATGTGAACCTGTCCACCGCCGCCAAGGCCGCGCATTCGCCCAATTCGGACGAGGCCGACAAGCTGCTTGAGTTCCTGACTACAGAATTCGCGCAGCAACATTTTGCAGGCCAGAACAACGAATATCCGGCGGTCAGCGGTGTCCCACTTCACGAACGCACCGCGCGTCTGGGCATCTTCATCCCAGACACCACGACCAACACCGCCGTGTTCGGCACCAACGCCAAGGCGGCGCAGACGATCTTTAACAACGTCGGCTGGAACTGATCCCTGCAATCCGTGACGCATGATGCCCTCGCGCCAACCGGCGCGGGGGTTTTTCGTTGGCCGCACCCTTTGGCTTGAGGACTCGCGCCCGGTTCTTTATCCAAGAGGTTCGCCAAGCGCCAACCGGAGGCCCCGCATGTCAGCCACCATGAAACTTGCCGTGGGCAGTCTGATCATCGGCGGCGTTGTGCTGGCGCTGAAGGCGCTTGCGTGGTGGCTGACCGGATCGGTCGCGTTGCTGTCGGATGCGCTGGAAAGCACCGTGAATGTCGCCACGGCGATTGCGGCGCTGGTGGCGATACAGGTGGCGGCACGGCCCGCCGATGCAACCCACCCCTTCGGACACCACAAGGCCGAGTTTTTCAGCGCCGTTCTGGAAGGCGTGATGATCATCATCGCCGCCTTGCTGATCTTGAAAGAGGCGTATCACGGCTTTACCGCTCCGCGCGATATTACCGCGCCGCTTGAAGGCTTGCTGTTGAACGGCGCGGCCACGATCCTGAACGGGGTGTGGGCGTGGCTGTTGGTCACCAAGGGCCGCGCGCTGCGCTCGCCCGCTTTGGTCGCGGATGGGCGGCATCTGTTTACCGATGTTCTGACATCGGCAGGGGTGGCCATGGGCATCGTTCTGGCCATCGTGACCGGATGGTGGATTCTTGATCCGATCATGGCCACGCTGGTTGCGCTGCACATCTTGTGGTCAGGCGGGCACCTGATCGCGCAATCGCTCAGCGGGTTGATGGACGAAGCCCTGCCCGAAGGTGAACTGGCGAAAATCCGCAGTGTGATCTCCGAACATGGTGGCGGCGCGGTCGAGGCGCATGATCTGCGCACCCGTCATGCAGGCCGCGCCACATTCATTGAATTTCACCTTGTCGTGCCCGGCGAAATGAGTGTGTTCGACGCGCATGAAATCTGCGACCGTCTGGAAGCGGCCTTGAAACAGGCCATCGACGAGGCCGAGGTGACCATTCATGTCGAGCCTGAGCACAAGTGCAAGCATAGCGGCATCGTGGTTCTGGACTGAGGCCACACAGCACAAGGGGGCAGCATGGCGCAGGATCACAACGGGCAACACGGTCACCACCATGGCCACGTCCATCTGGACCCCGACAGCGGCGACCGCCGTGTCAGCCTAGCGATCTGGGCGAACGCGCTGCTGACGGTGGCGCAGATCATCGGCGGGCTGCTGTCGGGCAGTCTGGCGCTGGTGGCCGATGCGATGCACAACCTGTCTGACATGGTGTCGCTGCTGATCGCCTTCGTTGCGCGCAAAATCGCCCGGCGGCCCGCCGACAAGGTGATGACCTTTGGCTACGCCCGGATCGAGGTGGTCGCGGCGCTTATCAACTATACCTCGTTGATTCTGGTGGGGGCGTTCCTGCTCTATGAGGGGGCGATGCGCCTGATCGACCCGCCGCAGGTGACCGGTTGGATCGTGGTGATATTGGCGGGCGTCGCGCTGGTGGTTGATGTTCTGACCGCCATGCTGACCTATACGATGCAGCGCGACAGCGTGAACATACGGGCGCTGTTTGTGCATAACCTGTCGGATGCGCTGGCCTCGGTCGCGGTGATGGTCGGCGGCACGCTGATTTTGCTGTATGACTGGCGCATTGTTGACCCGCTGATCACCATCGCGATTGCGGGCTATATTCTGTATCTGGCGTTAAGCGAAATCGGCGGCCCCATTCGGATGTTGATGCTGGGCAGCCCACCCGGCATTGATCCTTCGGACCTTGTGGCCGAACTGCGCAAGATCGACGGCGTGCAGGATCTGCATCATGTGCATTTCTGGCAGATGCAGGAACACAGCGCGTCGCTGGATAGCCATGTCATGCTGAATGCAGCGGGTTGGGCCCGCCAAGAACAGGTCAAATCCGAGATCAAGCAGATCTTGCATGACCGGTTCGGCATCTGCCATTCAACGCTGGAATTTGAACACGCCGACCGCGCCCATGCCGACGCCGCGCTTTACGGCTGCGGCGCGGCGACGGGCAAGGATTGACGGGCATCGTCCAAAACGCCGCCGCGCACCACATCGCGAAACGCGCTGGCAATTTCTGTCAATTGCGGGGCCAGGGGATTGGTCTTGCGCCAGACCATACCGACCGTGCGCATGGGCCGGGGTCGCGGCAGCCGCGCCACCGCCACATGCGCTGAACGGGTTTCGATCGGCACGGCCATTTCCGGGATCAGCGTCACACCGATACCCGCGCCCACCATTTGCACCAGCGTCGACAGCGAACTGGCCTCCATCAAATCACGCGGCACCGAGGGCGACATATTGCAAAACGACAGCGCCTGATCGCGAAAGCAATGCCCCTCTTCCAGCAAAAGCAGTTTCATCTCGCTCAGATGCTCGGGCTTCGGCACCGGCTTTTGTGCGTCTGCCGCCGGGCGGACCAGCACGAAATCTTCGTCAAACAGCGGCATTTCCATCAGGCTCGGCTCGGACACCGGCAGTGCGACAATGGCGGTATCAATCTGCCCATCGGCCAGATCTTCGATCAGGCGTTGGGTGACGGCTTCGCGCGGGCGAATCTCCAACTCGGGGTAAAGCCCGGTCAGATGCTGCACCAAACGGGGAAGCAGATACGGTGCAATCGTGGGAATCACCCCGATCCGCAACCGCCCCACAAGGCGACTTTGCGAGGCGCGGGCCAGATCGCCCAATTCATCGACACTGCGCAAAATCTCGCGCACACGGGCCGCAAAGGATTCGCCCAGTCCGGTCAGGCGAATATCGCGGGTGCCGCGCTCGACCAGCGACGCGCCAAGGATTTCCTCCAACTCCTTGATCTGAACGGAAAGCGCGGGTTGCGATATGGAGCAGGCCTCGGCGGCGCGGCCAAAATGGCCTTGCTGGGCCAGCGCCTCGAAATAGCGCAGGTGTTTTATGGTCAGGCTTTTCATAACCGCTACCTATCACATTAATTAAAAATTCCAAATTCCTCTTATAGAAAATCTCTGATATGTGGAAGTCAGAGTCGCGAATCCGGTGTTGCTGGGGCGCGACACACGACATTTGCCACGCCACCGAAAATGGACGGCGCGACAAGAGATAGAAGCAATAAACAGGAGACGATCATGGACGGCAACGACATGAACCCAAAGGGCAAATGCCCGGTCATGCACGGCGGCAATACAGCCTCGGGCAACTCCAACATGGAATGGTGGCCCAACGCCCTGAACCTTGAGATCCTGCACCAGCACGACACCAAGACCAACCCGATGGGCCCCGATTTCGACTATCGCGAAGAGCTGAAAAAGCTTGACGTGGACGCCCTGAAAAAAGACCTGACCGCGCTGATGACCGACAGTCAGGATTGGTGGCCGGCGGACTGGGGCCACTACGGTGGTCTGATGATCCGCATGGCATGGCACGCCGCGGGCTCGTACCGTCTGGCCGATGGCCGTGGCGGTGGCGGCACTGGCAACCAGCGTTTCGCGCCGCTGAACTCTTGGCCCGACAACACCAACCTCGACAAGGCCCGCCGCCTGCTGTGGCCGATCAAAAAGAAATACGGCAACAAGGTTAGCTGGGCCGACCTGATCCTGCTGGCGGGCAACGTGGCCTATGAATCGATGGGCTTCAAAACCTTTGGCTTCTCGTTCGGCCGCGAAGATATCTGGCACCCCGAGCTGGACACCTACTGGGGCGCGGAAAAAGAATGGCTGGCCCCGTCGGATGAGCGTTATGCCGACGTGGAAAACCCCGCCACCATGGAAAACCCGCTGGCCGCTGTGCAGATGGGCCTGATCTATGTGAACCCCGAAGGCGTGAACGGCACCCCCGATCCGCTGAAAACCGGCGAGCAGGTGCGCGAAACCTTTGCTCGTATGGCGATGGACGACGAAGAAACCGTTGCCTTGACGGCCGGTGGCCACACCGTTGGCAAATGCCACGGCAATGGCGATGCCGAGTTGCTGGGCCCCGAGCCCGAAGCGGCGGACGTCGAAGAGCAGGGCCTTGGCTGGAACAACCACACCACGCGCGGCGTTGGCCGTGACACCGTGACCAGCGGCATCGAAGGCGCATGGACGACCCATCCCACCAAATGGGACAATGGTTATTTCCACCTGCTGCTGAACTACGAGTGGGAGCTTAAGAAAAGCCCCGCAGGTGCATGGCAGTGGGAGCCCGTGGACATCAAGGAAGAGGACAAGCCGGTTGACGTCGAAGACCCGTCGATCCGCTATAATCCGATCATGACCGATGCCGACATGGCCATGAAGATGGACCCCAAGTATCGTGAGATTTCCGAGCGGTTCTACAAGAACCCCGAAGAATTCGACGATGCCTTCGCCCGCGCATGGTTCAAGCTGACCCACCGCGACATGGGCCCCAAAGCCAACTACTTTGGCCCCGAAGTCCCGCAGGAAGACCTGATCTGGCAGGATCCGATCCCGGCCGGCGCGACCGACTACGATGTCGCCGCCGTCAAAGCCAAGATCGCCGAAAGCGGCCTGTCGCTGTCGGATATGGTGGCCACCGCATGGGACAGCGCCCGCACCTTCCGTGGTTCGGACCTGCGCGGCGGCGCCAATGGCGCGCGCATCCGTCTGGCACCGCAAAAAGACTGGGAGGGCAACGAGCCCGAGCGTCTGGCCCGTGTTCTGGGCGTGCTGGAAGGCATCGCCGCCGAGACCGGTGTTAGCGTCGCTGACGTGATCGTTCTGGCGGGTAACGTCGGCGTCGAACAGGCCGCCAAAGCTGCCGGGTTCGACATCGAGGTGCCGTTTGCGCCGGGCCGTGGTGACGCCACGGACGAGATGACCGACGCCGAAAGCTTTGACGTTCTGGAACCGCTGGCCGATGGCTATCGCAACTGGTTGAAGAAGGACTATGTGGTTTCGGCCGAAGAAATGATGCTGGACCGCACGCAATTGATGGGCCTGACTGCCCCGGAAATGACCGCTCTGGTTGGCGGTATGCGGGTCATGGGCACCAACTATGGCGGCACCAAGCACGGCGTCTTCACCGACAACGAAGGCGCGCTGACCACCGATTTCTTCGTCAACCTGACCGACATGGCCAACACTTGGAAGCCGGTTGAAAACAACCTCTATGAAATCCGTGACCGCAATAGCGGCGAGGTCAAGTGGACAGCCACGCGCGCCGATCTGGTGTTCGGGTCCAACTCGATCCTGCGGTCCTACGCCGAGGTTTATGCCCAAGACGACAGCAAAGAGAAATTCGTCAAGGATTTCGTTGCCGCTTGGACCAAGGTGATGAACGCCGACCGCTTCGATCTGGCCTAAGCCAGATCTTGGCAGATCCGCCCGGCCATCGCGCCGGGCGGGTTTGGCGGTGGTTGTCCGAATGGCGTAGGCGTTTCAAAACGCCTGACACGCAACCGATACCATGCAAAAAAAGGCCCGGCCGGTTTGCCGGGCCTTTTTCATGTCGGCGCGCGCTGTCTGCCACTTTACACGCGGCACGATGCCGTGATCGCTGACCGGCTTTTCTGCTTGGACAGACTGCAAAACAGGACTTTCCCGCCCCTTCGCGCAAACATGTTGGTGGCGCGCCCAAAAAACCGCTGGCCGCATGCCCTGCGCCACGCCATAGGCCTATGTCACCCCTCTTGGGCGGACGGCAAGGTCACGACAAAGCGGCTGCCCTGCCCTTCGATCGAGTGGACCTCAAGCGTGCCGCCAGTGCGGGTGACAAGCCGTTGACTGATCGACAGGCCCAGCCCGGTGCCTTCGGCTTGTTTCGTGGTAAAAAACGGATCAAATATCCGCTTCTGCGCCTCGGGCGCGATGCCATGGCCTGTGTCCTCTACAGTGATCGTGACACTGTCTTGCATGTCGGCCACACGCACCGTCAAAACGCCGCCCTGCGGCATAGCCTGCACGGCGTTCAGGATCAGGTTGACCAGCACCTGCTGCAATTCCGTCCGCGCCATGCGCACATTGGCCTCGCCTTGCAGATCGGTCGCGATCTCGATGCCGGACACCTCGGTCTGGTGACGGGTCAAAACAAGGCAATCGCGCACCACATCGCCTGCTGCAAGGATGTTCGAGGCATCCGAATATTCCTCGGGCTTGGCGAATTGCAGCAGCTTGGAAACGATGGCACTGATCCGGTAAACCTGATCGTCGATCAGGGAAAACTCGGTGTGCACCTTGTCGGCTTCCTCGGCCAGCATGGCGCGAGCCACCTCAAGATTACCCTGAATCACCGCTATAGGATTGTTAATTTCATGCGCAACACTCGCGGTGATCTCGCCCACGGCGGCCAGCTTTTCAGACATCACCAATTGCTCGGTGGTCAGTTCCAACTGCCGGTTGGCCTCTTGCAGATCGCGGGTGCGCTCGGCCACCTTGCGTTCAAGGCGTTCGGCCCAATCGCGCAACTGGCGGTCGCGCTCTTGCACCTGATCCAGAAGGGTATCCAGATGCCCGGCCACTTGCGAGATCTCGCCGCTGTCCGCCTCGGGCGCGTTGCGGGCTGACATATCGCCCGCCTCGACCCGTGCAATCGTCTGGGTCATACGTTCCAACGGCAAGAAAATGCGGCCCGCCCAGCTCAGGAATATCGGCACCGAGACCAGCGCGATCAACAGGAAAAACCCCACTGCCGTCAGAATGGCGTTGGTCTTGGCCGCCTGAAACGGTGTCTCAAGAAACCCCACATACAACATCCCGACGCGCGCGCCGCGGCTGTCGGTGATTGGCTCATAGGCCGAGATATACCAATCGTTGACCACAAAGGCCCGGTCCAGCCACACCTGCCCTTCGTCCAGAACCCGTGCGCGCACTTCGGCCGAAACACGCGTGCCCAGCGCGCGCACATTTTCAAACAGCCGCACGTTGGTGGACACCCGGACATCCTCCAGAAACAGCGTCGCGGTGCCTTGGCTGCCATTGGGCAGGCTTTGTTCGCGGTAGACAAGGCCATTGATCGTGTCGATGAAATCAAGGTTCCGGTTCAACAACCGCCCCCCCACCAAAGCTCCCCGCGTGCCGTCGGGCAGGCGCACGGGTGCTGCCGAATGGATGATCATCCCGCGGGTTTCAACGGTGCGGTCTGTGGGCACGGCGGCGCGGGTATCGACCAGCGGGATAGCCGCACGCGCGGCCAAGCCGGGGTGCAACGCGTTTAAGTGTTCCGCACCAAGGATATCAACCGCGCTGCGCCAATGTCCCGACATGGCATGTCGGACCACCGGCCAATCGCCGGGCGTAAACCCATCAGGACCTGTGATGCCATCGGTCAGATACAAAAAATCCAGCCCAAGCTGCACGCGCTGCTGATCCAGCAGGGCCTGTCGCGCCGCATCGTTGCCCAGCACATCGCGCAACGCCACCGAGTCGGCCAGCGCGGCCATCCGCTCACCCGATGTGTCCAACAGCCGTTGCAGATACTGGTCGGCAATCGTGAGATCTCCGTTGACCTTTGTGATCAGGATATCGTCGATCTTGCCAGCCCAGCGCAGCATCGAGCCGCCCAGCATCAGCGGCATCAACACAAGCATCGGCAGCAGCGCAATGACCAAAAGCCGGATACGCACCGACGAGAACAGGTGTTTCAATGACAGCACAGTATCAGGGCCTTTGACGGATTTCTCATTTCGACAGCATAACCCTTTGAAGTCATTGAATATCCAAGACTGCCACAGTCTTTCCTATCACAGATTATCGCGAAAACGCTTCAATCAAAATCCCACAAAGCCAACAAAAAGGCCCAAGGCGCTGGCGACGGCAAGTCCACCGCGCGTCACATATGTCCAAGGCCAATGTGTCAAAGCATTCGGGGCCTTCTGGGCCTGAATTGATGCGATGGGTGGCCCCACCCAACGGCATCGCATGTGCCATAATGGTTTCTGAGGACCCGAAGCGAGGGAGGTATTCACCGCAAGAGTTCGCTCTCCAAAAACCGCCCGTTAAAAGAATTGAATCCGCAGCTTACACTCCGATCAAGCAGGAGTTGTTCAACAGAGCAAACCCTACATGCATCCTCAGCCAAAACGGGGTAGTCGCCAAGGGTGGGTCCGCTTTGGGGCTGGGAAAGGTCGATGGTTGGTGCAAGACGAACGGTCGTGCGCGTCGTCAATGAAGTGCGACAGCCAAACCCCGAGAGCAACGTTCAGATCGTCACCTTCGCCACCGCCTCATCGCCATACCACGGCGGCTTCGGCCCAAGCGCCATCTGACTGCCCTTCAGATCGGCCGTTGCTGCGGAGCGGTTCGACAACTTGACCGTGTTGAAATCCCCCATGACGCCGTCGGCCTTGGTGCAGCGTGTCGGCCCCGCCGCCCTGCGCAGGGCTAATCTATGTTAAGGACGCGGCACCATGGGGCACGGTAGGATTGACCTGTTTTCAAAAGACAGGAGATAGAAATGAAACGGCTTTTCCCACTCGGACTGGCGTCGCTCGCCAGCCTTGCCATCCTGGCGCCGGGGGTGGCCGCAGCCGCCGATCTCGCGTTGGTGATCGGCAATCACGACTATCATGTCAATGAGCGTTCAAAACTGACCCGTGTTCAGCGTTTAATTTTGACCCAGCCTATGCGGTGCAAAGCCCCCAGGC
>NZ_JAAORB010000001.1 GCF_011601345.1 Roseovarius gahaiensis | reverse complement strand
GCCTGTGGGCTTTGCCACCTCCGGGGTGGGTCATTTTTGGATGATCACACCGGGTCAGTTTTGAATGCACATTGACAGGCTATGGTAGATAGATTTAGCGGCGATGTTGAATCTCTCCGGGCCTACCATGCTGCATCAAGACGGGCTCGCGGCGCGCCACGCTCATTCATAGCCTGTCATCTCCAGATAGCCCCGGCCTTGATGGCTGCCCGAGACCTGAACCGGACCCTCCCAATAGGGGATCGACAGGTCCATCCACGCCTGCGGGTTCACGGCGTCAACCGTGACGTCAACGCCCCGGTCCGGCAAGGTCACGCGCCATTCGGTCGGAACCACGCGCCCGGCGACATCTGACGTCTCAAGCGGTTCGGCCACGAATGCCCCGTCCGGGTAGGCGGTGGTTGTCCCATCCGGTTCGATCCATGTGGCCGCACTATAGGTTGATCCATCGGTTTGGCGCAGTTGAAACCCCATCAGTTTGGCCCCGCCTGTGAACGACAGCGAAAACCAATCCCACCCCGACTGCCTGTCGGACAGGGGTTGCGAGGACCACTCGCGATCAAGCCAAGCGTCACCTGTCACCGCGATATCACCTTCGGGCAGGCGCAATGTGCCTTCGATCCGGTAAAAGGGTTGCGAGTAGTAATAGCTGGCCTGCCCGTCCGCCGATTTCACCGAGAACCCATCCGCGCCATGAAAAACCAGCGGCCCCTTGGCGCGCAAATCCATGTCATAGCTGAACTCCAGCCCGCTGGCGCGTAGGGACAATCTATCGAAATCCGGTCCTTCCAGACGCCAGTCATCAATCCATGCGTGAAACGGGGCCACCTCAACGCCGGCCTGTCCGATCCCACCACGGGCAAAGCGTTCGGTCGCCAGATGCTGCTTGGGCGTTGTCACCGCGGCATGGGCAAACCAGACCTGCGGTGATGACCAGCCTTCGGCCTCACCCGGTGCCAATGCAGATCGAAACAGCGTCCATTGCAAACCATAAGGCGTGCCGTCCGGCCCGGTCAGATTCGCCGTCAGATACCACCATTCAATCCGGTAATCGGGATGCGGCCCGTGATCGGCGGGGAACCGGAAAACCGGGTCAGGCTGCGGCGTGGCGAAACCGTCGGCGTCGGTGCCCAAACCGGAAAACCCCTGCGCCATCACGGCAAGGGGGAAAAGGCACAGAAACAGGAAAGCTCTAACGTTCATTGGCAAACACCTTCAGCAGGGTTGACGGCGGGGTGCGCATCAGGCGCAGTGCCGGCCATGCCGCGGCCAGCAGGGCCGCAACCACCGCATAGCCGCCCAGTAGCAAGTAGTCGCGCGGGAAAAAGTACATCGGCAAGCGCCAGCCAAAGGCCTCGACGTTGACGATGCTCAACAGCACCCAAGCCAGCGCCAGCCCCAGCGGCACAGCGCATAAGAACACCAACAAGGCCAGCGCCACCGCCCGCAACAGCTCCAACTGGCCAAGTTTGCGCCGGGTCAGGCCCAGCGCCCAGACCGGGGCAAGCTGCGGCACGCGCAAATCTGCAAGGGTCAGAAGGCTCATCAAGATGGCGAAGCCAGCCACCCCCAGTGTCAGCACATTCAACGCCTGTGTGACGGTAAATGTACGCTCGAAAACCTCCATCGACATCGCCTTGATGGCCGCCTGATTGATCATGGCGTTTTCCGACAGACCCACCTTGTCAATGATCTGCTGGCGCAGTCGTGACACGTTGTCCGACCGCACCCCGAATTGCGTCGGGTAAATATCAGGATACAGGTCTTGGAACACGCTCTGCGCGGTGATGACCTGCCCTTTCGGGTTTCCGTAATCACCCACGACCGCCGCGATCGGCAAGGTCAAACCCGGTGCAACATCCACCGCATCGCCCACCCAAAGTCCGGCACGGCGGGCCAATTGTTCATTGACCACCACCGCCGCCCCCGCGTCGACGCGGTCCCAGGCATCGGGCGTGGTGGCCAGAAAGACCCAGTTGTCGCGATAAGTCGGGCCGACGCGCACGCCAAACAGACGCGCCGGTTGCCCCGCGATCTGCCGCGAGGTCGTCAGCAAGGGCAGAACCTCAAGCCCCTGATCGGCCAGATAAGCCTGCAACGCGGTGCTCTGATCGGCGCTGTCGACCTCGATGAACAATTCAGGCGCAAGGCGCTGATCCAGGAACCCCGTGAAGGTCAGCCGGAAACTCGACACCATGGTCGACACGCCGATATTGGCCGAGACCGCCAGCAACAGCGCCATCAGCGCAAGGCTTAGCCCCGGAAGCTGCTGCCGGGTATCCGCCCAGAACCAGCTCCAGACTGGCGCGGTGGTGCGGGCCTGCAAAAGGCCAAGGACCACCGTGGCCAGAACGGGTAACGCCAACGCCGCCCCGACAAGCAGACAGGCCAAAAGCGCGAAGGCCGCCACAAGCCCCTGCCCAACCACACCCAAGATCACGGCCGTGCTTAACAAAAGCGCCGACGCTACGGCCAATCCCCGAAGCCGACCAGCCCCCGCCATCACCCAAGCGCGGGGGCGGGCACTGGCCAAAAGCGGCATGCGCCGGATCTGCCAGATCCGGCCCGCCAAGGCCACACCGGTCCCCAGCAAGCTGATCAACAGCCCCGAAAGCCACCAGTCGGGGCGCAATTCCAGCGTGCCCGAGATTTGCGCGCCGTAAAGCCCGCGCAGCGTGGCCGCCACATCCGGCAACAGAAACGCTGCAATGACATACCCCAACACAATGCCCGCGCCGGCGGCGATCACAGCAAGGCTGAGCATTTCAGCGACGATAAGCCAGATCAGCAGGCGCAGCGGCACCCCCAAAGATCGCAGTGTGCGGATCATCCCGCGCCGTTGCTCGAAGGCCAGCCCGACGGTGCTATGCACGATGAACAGGCCAACTGCGAAACTGAGCAATCCAAACGCTGTCAGGTTGAGGTGAAAACTGTCGGTCAACTGCGCCAGATCGGCGGTCTGCTGCGCCGACTGCACGCGCAAGCCCGGCGCCACACTGGCCAAGTCAGGCCGGCCCATGGGCTGTGCTGGCAAGACAAGCAGGCGGCTTAGGTCATCACGCCCCAACAGCCGCTGCACCACCCCCACGTCGCCAATCGCAAGGCCCGGTGCGACACTGGCGTCGATGTGCACCTCGGCCACACCTTCCACCGCGCTGGCGGTTTCAGCGTTGGCAAACAGCGGCGCCGTGTCGTTAAGACCGGCAATTGCCGCGGCACCGTCCATGTCCGAAGCCCCCACCCCGCGCGGCGCTGTCAGAACGTCGATCCCGACCAGCCGAACATCAGCCATCCGCCCCTCGATGACCGGCGACACCAGCCATCCGGCCCGGCGCAGATCGACGTAGACATCTTGCGGGATCGTGCTGCCTTGCCTTGGCACCAGTTGATCGTATTGGCCATCGCCCAATGTCGCGGCCGCCGCATCATAGCTGGCCCGCGCCTCGGCGTTGATCGCCTGCACGCCCGACCACAAGGCCGTCGCCAGCGCCAAACCGGCGAGAAAGGCAAACAACTGAAGCGGATTGCGCCTCCAATGAGACAGCAGCGCCAGAAGGCAGGTTCGGATCATGTCACAACACCGCCCTGCAGCCGCAATTCCCGATCCATGCGCGCGGCGATTTTGGGCGAATGGGTGACAACCATCAACGCCGCCCCGGTTTCGGCCACAAGGTCCAGCATCTGGTCAAGCACGCCCTCCGCCGTCGCCTCATCCAGATTGCCGGTCGGCTCGTCTGCCAGCAAAAGCTTGGGTTTCGCGGCCAAGGCCCGCGCAATCGCCACGCGTTGCTGCTGACCACCCGACAGGGCCTCGGGATATTTGTGCATCTGATCGGACAGACCCAAGGCGGCCACAAGCCGTTCTATATACCCTGTGTCGACGCGCCCGGACAACGCCGCCTGAAACGATATATTGGCGTCCACCGTCAAAGACGGGACAAGATTGAACTGCTGAAACACCAAGGAAATCTCGTTGCGGCGCAGGGCCGCGCGACCGGCGTCATTCAATGTTGTCACGTCTTGCCCGGCCAATTGCACGCGGCCTGAGCTGGGCGCTTCAAGCCCGCCGGCAATATGCAGCACCGTGCTTTTGCCGCTACCCGACTCACCCGTCAGCGCAAGCGTGGCGCCGGGTGGCAATTCAAAGCTGACCCCCCGCAACACAGGCACTTCGCCGTCGCTGTCGACATAGGATTTCTTCACTGCATCAAACGCCAACACCATATGGGCAACTCCTTTCGCGGCTAACCTATTGCTCACCGCCCGCTTTGAAAGGCTTGGCGCAGCGTTAGCCTGTACAAAATGACGCCAGACGTCCTGCAAGGCCACCGCATCGGGCACGGCGATGATAAAAAAACAAGTTTGCCCTTCACCTCTGCGCCAATCTCTGTTGATCCACCTGTGACGAGCGCTACCTTCACGCCAACACATAAAGGGAAAGACACCGATGGCCAAAAACTTCATTTCGCCGGGCACACCGCCCCGCTCGGGCCCAAGCCGCCGAACGCTGCTTCAAGGTGCCGCCGCCACTGGCCTTGTTGCCGCGGTGCCCGCGGTCAGCCCCACGCGCGCCGCCGCTGCCCCCAAACGCGGCGGCACGTTCCGCGTTGGCGTCCACGATGGAAACACCAACGATAGCTGGAACCCGGCAACGACCGAAAGCATCTTGATGATCCACTCCAGCCACGTGACCCGGTCTTACCTGACCGAGATCACCAATGAGAACGAGCTTGGACCAGATCTGGCCATCGACTGGGAGGCGATCGACGGCGACGCATCAAAATGGCGGTTTGCGCTGCATCCCGACGCAACCTTCCATGACGGGCGCCCCGTGACATCCGCAGATGTTATCGCCTCGATGAACCACCACCGCGGCGATGAAAGCACATCTGCCGCGAAATCGCTTATGATCGACATCTCTGATATCTCGGCAGACGGGGATCACGGCGTGATCTTCACGATGGCACAGGCAAACGCGGACCTTCCGTATCTATTGACAGATTATCATTTGGTCATCGTACCGGCCAAACCTGATGGCGGGATCGAATGGCAAGGCGGGATCGGCTGCGGGCCCTACCGCGTTGTCGATTTCGAACCGGGGATCGGGGCCATGTTCGAACGCCACGAGGGCTGGCACCGTGCCGACAGCGGCGCGTGGTTCGACCGGATCGAAATGACCGTTCTGAACGATCCCAACGCCCGTCAAACCGCCATCGTAACCGGCGACGTGGATGCCGTTACCGACGTGGACCTGAAAACCGCAGACTTGCTGAAACGTGCCCCCGGTGTGATCCTAGATGACGTGGCCTCGGGCACGCATATCACCATGCCGATGCATTGCGATACTGCGCCTTTCGACGATGTGAACGTCCGCCTTGCCCTCAAGCATTCGATTGACCGCACCGAGATCGTTGACAAGATCCTGTTTGGGCGTGGTGCAGTGGGCAATGATCACCCGATCGCGCCGACAATGCCATTTTACGCAGACCTGCCCCAACGCGAGCAAGATCTTGACCGCGCGCGCTTTCACCTCAAGAAGGCGGGCTATGATCGTTTGTCGGTGGAAATATCGGTGAACGACACATTGCTTGCCGGGGCGGTCAATATGTGTTCGCTGTTTGCAGAGCAGGCCAAACCGGCCGGGCTGGATATTAAGGTCAAACGCGAACCGACAGATGGGTACTGGTCTGAGGTATGGCTGAAAAAGCCGTTTTGCGTTGTATCATGGGCCGCGCGTCCAACACCTGACGTGATGTTCTCACAAGCCTATCGCGCCGGTGCCGAATGGAACGAAAGCCGTTGGGAAAACGAGCGTTTCAATGAATTGCTGCTTGCGGCGAAATCGGAAACGAATGACGACCTGCGCGCCGAGATGTATGCAGAAATGCAGATGCTTTGCCGCGATGATGGCGGCACCATCGTCCCGTTTTTCCGTAACCGCACCTCTGCGCGCCGGGACAACGTAATGCACGAAGACAGCATCGCCGCCGTATGGGAGCTGGACGGTGCCCGCGGGTATCACCGCTGGTGGTTTGCCTGATCAAGGCCTGTTTAAGACAGCATCGGGGTGCAAGCCCCGATGCCATGGCCACCGATTAATCGGGACCGCCGATGGCCGTCTGTCATTAGCTTCAGCGCGCACCGTCTGAAAATCAGCTGTTGGCGGCTTTCATCCGGGTCAGGATGGCTTTGGCTGCGCGCAAACCGGGCGCTTCGCCGCCACGGCCCAACCTTTGCATGGTCAGATCCATCGCCTGCAGTTGCGGGCTGGGGTTGTCCATCACCTCAAGCATCGCAGGTGCAATCAGCTCGGGGCGGCACGCCTGGCCGATGAATTCCGGGATCACCCGCGTCTCTGACACCAGATTGACAAGCGTCAGCGTGTCCACCTTGAGCATTCGGGAAATGATGAACCGGCTCAAGGGTTTGAGATCATAGGCAATCACCATGGGCGTGCGCGCCGCCGCCAGTTCCAGCGATACCGTGCCCGAGGCCGCCAAGGCCCAATCCGCCGCGCCGAATGCCGCGCGTTTCTCGGCTGTGTAGCGGTCGGCATCCATGCCCTCCGGGCTGAGGATCAACGGTTTCACCGGCCAATCGGCCACCATGTCACGCACCAGCGGGGCAACGGTTTGGGTGGTCGGAATGACGATGGACAGCTCTGGCTTTTCGGCCTGCACGCGGCGGACCACCTCGGAAAACCGCGCGCCAAGCCAAGACACCTCACCGCGTCGCGACCCCGGAAGCACCATCCAAAGCGGACCCTGCACACTATGACGGGCTTTGAAGCCTTGAATGTCTGCCGGGGTCGCCTGCGCCTCGCTGACAACCGGATGCCCGACAAAATCGCACTGCATCCCGGCGGCTTGCATATAGGGCGGTTCGAACGGCAAAAGCGCCAGCACATGATCAATCACACCGGCCATTTTCTGGGCCCGTTTCGCGCGCCACGCCCACACCGAGGGCGCGACGTAATGCACTGTTCGAATGGAGCTTTTGGCTTTCACCAGCTTGGCCACGCGCAGGCAAAAATCGGGGCTGTCGATGGTGATCAGAACATCTGGCTGGGCCTGCAACACCGCCTCGGCTGTTTGGTGCAAGCGCCGCCTGAGGTGCAGATATTTCGGCAAAATCTCAGCCAGGCCCATGACACTCAATTCGTCCATCGGGAACAGGCTCTGCAAGCCCTCGGCCTGCATCAAAGGCCCGCCGACGCCCTGAAACTCGACAGTTTCAAGGGATTTCAACCCGGCCATCAACGCCGCGCCCAGCCTGTCGCCCGAGGCCTCTCCGGCGATCAGGAAGATTTTCATCACAGCACCTGCGCGCTTAGGAAAATACCAGCCTTTTCAACAGCGTCCATGGTTTCCTGACGCTCAACGATCATTACCCTGTCGGCCTCGACCACCACACCGGCCAACCCGGCCTTGGCCACCGCGGCAATTGTCTGTGGGCCGATCACAGGCATATCAATGCGCAAGTCCTGACCGCGTTTGGCCGCTTTGACGTATACGCCCTTGTGGTTGCGCCGCAATTTTTCCGGCGTATCGGCAACAAAGCGCAACAGCGCATCCGTGCCTTGAATGGTTTCGATGCCAAGGCATTGCCCCCCGGCCACCACACAGCCCTGTCCGACATCCAGCGGCGACAACGCCATCAGAATATCCCAAGCCCGCGACACATCCTGCAAATCCACCTCGGAGGGCATGGCCCCAAACGACAGCCCCTCTTCGGCGGTCAGGTCCGGCACCAATTCATGCGCGCCCATGACGGCAAAGCCTTGATCCTCGAAAATCTCGATCACTTGGGTCAGCAACGCATCATCGCCCCCCTGCATCGCCGCCATCAGGCGCGGCGCAAGGCGCATCATCGTAGGATCAAAGACCGCCGGGTCCAGCGGCGGGCGGGCCAACGCCCCGGCAAACACCACACGATCCACGCCTTGCGCCTTCAACCCTTCGAACAAATCGCCCATCTTCTCAAAGCGGTGCAGTTGAACATCGCCCTGCAAATCATTGGGAACGCCTTGAAATCCTACTTTCACCGCATCAGGGCGGGCCTGCGAAATTCGCACAGGCAACGCCCCGCTACAGGCCAGAATCGCCAGTTTACCCGCCATCGCCCTAAACCGATCCCGGCGTCAGGAACGACCGATCACTGGCGCCTGTCACGAAATCAACGATCTGTCGCACATAGGCGCTTTCGGTTTCTTCACCCAAACGCTTGGCGCGTTCCTGAAACGCACCTTCGCCCTGTGCCAGCATCTGAAAGGCCGCCCGCAACGCGGTGATATCGGCCCGCGACACGCCGCGCCGTTTCAGGCCGACAAGGTTCAATCCGTCCAATTCGCCACGCGGGGCCTGCACAAGGCCATAAGGAATAACGTCATTGGTCACCATGGTCACCGCGCCGATAATCGCACCCTGTCCGATCCGCACCCATTGATGCACCCCCGACAAGCCACCGACGATCACGTCGTCTTCAAGCACACAATGCCCGGCAAGGGCGGCATTGTTCACGATGATGGCACGATCCCCGATCCGCACATCATGCGCCACATGGCAGCCCGCCATAAACAGCCCATCATCGCCCACACGGGTTTCGCCACCGCCACCGGCCGTTCCGGTGTTCATGGTCACATGCTCGCGGATGCGGTTGCGCGCGCCAATGATCAAACGCGTTTTTTCGCCTTTGAATTTCAAATCTTGCGGCACCTCGCCGATGCACGCAAAGGGAAACACAACCGTTTCCGCACCGATATGGGTTTCACCGGACACGACCACATGCGACTTTAACACAACTCCGTCGCCGATCTGTGCGTCCGGGCCGATGTGGCAAAACGGGCCGATATGGCAGCCCTGCCCCAGTTGCGCGCCCGGTTCCACGATGGCGCCGGCATGAATGAACGTGTCTTGCGACTGCGGCATCGGGCTCACTCCTTGGGCAGGTCCATCATCGCGGTGAACTCGGCCTCGGCGGCCATCTCGCCGTCGACTTCGGCAACGCCACCGAACTTCCACACCTTGCCGCCGGGTTTGCCGCGCAGCGTGTGCAGTTTCATCTCCAGCACATCGCCGGGCACCACCATGCGGCGGAATTTGCATTTGTCGATCGACATGAAATAGACCAGCATATCGCGGTCTTCCATGCCAAGCGCCGTTCCGACCATCACAGCCGCAGTCTGCGCCATGCCCTCGACGATAGTCACCCCCGGCATGATCGGCTTGCCGGGAAAATGGCCCTGAAAATGCGGCTCGTTGATGGTCACGTTCTTCAACCCGCGCGCCGATTTGTAGCCGTCGATATCCACCACCTTATCCACCAACAGAAACGGGTAGCGGTGCGGGATGATCCGCTGGATCAGGTGAATATCCGCGGATTTTAACGGCTCGGTCATTCTTTTGTCCTTTGATATGCTCGGCTGAGCGATCCCTAGCAACTCCCCTGCCCTTGGGCAAGCACGCCGCTAATCCTCGGTGGTGGGTTCCGTCGGAGCTGCATCCAAGTCCAACCCATCCGACTTAGGCGCATCCAGATCGGGGTCGGGGGCGTCATCAGCGGCCGTATCGGGCAGCTTGGCCCCAAGACGGTCATTGATCCGAACGATGGCGGTATCGGTGATGTCGATCGCGCCTGCCCGCAGCAAGATACCCCGCCCGTCCATGATCACTGTCGCGCCTGCATCCTGCATGATGTCAACCAAGACCGGCTCAACCGCTTGCATGAAACGCAGTCTTGCTTGGTTGCTTTTGCGTTCAAGATCGCGCGCGCGACGCTCGCTTTCGGCGCGAATGGTCTGCACTTTCGTGTCAAAGGCATCCGCCAACTCGCGAAATTCTTGCGGGTTGGTCTCGGGCCGCAGCTCGGTCAGGGCTTGCTCTTCGGATTCCAATTCGGCTTCCAGCTCACGATTGCGCGCAATCAGCGCGTCGCGCTCTTGCTCAAGCTCGTCAGAGATTTGGCGGCCAAGGTCTGTGTTCGCAAACAACTGATCCGCATCGATCACAAGAATATCGCTTTGGACAACCCCAAGGTCTTGGGCATAGGTGCCAAGCGGCGCGGCAAAAGCCAGAAAGGCGGCTGTAAGCACCCACTTCAGCCTGACAATGCGGTGCCCGATCATGGCTACCCTCAGAAGTCTGTCCGCACGGTCAGATCAAAGGCCTGATCAATATCGCCGGGTTCTTTTTGAAGGGCCGTGGACCAATTGAAGCGAAGCGGGCCAAAGGGTGATTCCCAGAACAAGGACACGCCAGCCACATGGCGGGCTTTAAAGCTACGCGAAGCGACAGGGCTGGTGGCGTTGGTTGCATCCACGCCCCAAATCCCGCCAACATCGTAAAACGCCCCGCCCGAGATGCCATATTCATCCGGCAGACCCAACGGGAATTCCGCCTCGAACTTGGCAACGGCATAACTGTCACCGCCCAAATGCTCGTTGCCTTCGATTGGGCCGATCCCATTGGGCTCAAAACCGCGCATGATCTGGTTGGAGTAGCGTTCAACCGCACGGCTGCTTTGGCCATTCATGAAATGCAGCGACCCGGCCTCAAGCGTGGCGCGCAGCGTCACCTCTTCGTTAAGCACCATCGTCTGGGCCACAAGACGGGCTGTTGTTTCGATGTAATCGCGATCCCCGCCAACACCTGCAAACCGCTGCCCAAACGACAACAGAACGCCTGAATTCGGGTCCAGCCCGTCGCGCCGCGTGTCAAAAGTGTAATTATACCCGATGCTGCTGGTCCACTGTTCGCCAAGATTGGATTCCGCGGTCAGAACACCCGACTGTCCAACATAGTTGCTGATGTCCTGATACCCGGCTTGGTAATACAAGCTCAGGCGGCCATTTTCGCTGACCGGGAACGTCAAACTGGGGCGAAACACCCCGTCAACCGTATCGAATTGGGAAAAATCGTCATCAGTTTCAAGCAACGCGAAATCCAGCCCGAATGCCACATCCCGACCCAAGAACGCGGGTTCGACAAAACTGAAATTGTAATTCACGTTGTTTTCCGAGGCGGCAATGGCGGCTGTCAATTGTTGACCGCGACCAAGGAAATTGCGTTCGCTGAAGCCAACCGAAATACCAACACCCGAGTTGGTCGAGTAGCTTGCGCCAAAGGTCAGGGAGCCGGTGGTTTTTTCTTCCACGTTGACATCCACAACAACCTGATCCGGCCGCGAGCCTTCACGCGCGTTCACGTCGGTATCTTCGAAATAATTCAGAGCCCGAATGCGTTCGGCGGCCTCACGTATTTCGCGCGGGTTGAACGGATCACCTTCGGCCAATTCAAACTGCCGCCGGATCACACGGTCAAGCGTCGTGGTGTTGCCTTCGATGTCGATGCGTTCAACAAACACACGCTCGCCGCGCACAAGGGCAAACTCGATATCCAATGTCAGATCGCGGTCGTTACGGGTGATCCGCGGCTCGACCCGCAAGAAATCAACCCCGTTCCTGATGGCAAGACGCTCCATCCGGGCAATCGATTTTTCAACCAGAGACGGCGAATAGGTTTGGCCGGGCCGAATCCGCGAAACGGATTGATACTCTTCGGCGTCGGCCTCGGGAATATCGCTGACGGTTGTGATCTCGCCAAACGAGAATTGCTGACCTTCCTGCACATTGAAGGTCACGAAGTATCCGTCACGTTCCTGCGCCAGTTCGGCGTTGGTTCCGGTCACGCGGAAATCGACATAGCCGCGCGCGTTATAAAAATCGGTCAACACCTGTTTGTCAAACTCGATACGATCCTCGACAAAGGTGTCAGCTTCGATCAAGGCCCGCAAAAGCCCCGCCTGCTTGCTCTGGATCGCGCGGCGCAAGCGACGGTCGGAATAGGCACGGTTGCCGACAAACCCGATCCGATTCACCTCGATCTTTCTGCCTTCGAAAATCTCGAACACCAGATCAACGCGATTGTCACTGCGGCGGATCACTTTGGGCGTCACGCGGGCCGACACCCGCCCGTTTTGCGCATAGGCTTCGGTGATTGTGGCCGCGTCGCGTTCGGCCTTGGTCGGGCTGAACACCTGACGCGATGTGCTATCGATAAAGTCGGCAAGATCGTCGTCCTTGATCTTGCGGTTCCCCTCAAAGGCGATGCGGTTGATGGTCGGGAATTCCGTCACCTGAATGATCAGGCGGTTGCCCTGCGGGACGATCTCGACCTTTTCGAACAATCCACTGTCCAAAATGCGCTGATAGGCCTCGTTCAGATCACCGGCCGACACCGTTTCACCACGTGCGATCCCCGCGTATGTCACGATCGTCGCCGCATCAACGCGCTGATTGCCTTCGACGGCGACCGAGTTGAAGCTATAGTTTTGCGCCTCAGCACTGTCGGGAAGCGCGAAACTGGCTGCAACCAACGCTGCAAACCCAAGCTGTCGCAAGCCACATACATTGTGCTTGAGATCACCAAGAGCGCGCGCGCGCCAAATGTGCTTATGTTCCATATCGGTCAATCCAGTCCCACGTCCCTTAATATAAGAAGGCAGTAGCTGGATTGATCCATGTTGTCAAAACGCGATCCGCAAGAATTCCCCATTGGCGCCGCTTTGCCATGGGGCCGGCACAGGCGTTCAAACGCGCCTAGAATGCGTCTGCGAAAGAGCCCAAAAACGCGCCAGCCAAAAGCCCCGCCACGATTGTCGCAAAATAAAGGATCCGATCCCAATTGAGATCGAAAAGCAGGTTCATACTGCGATATCCGCTGAAAATCAGTTGCATAGTAAGGTCCGCTTGCCAGGTGCGAGTGTGTTTGTCCGGCAATCATCACCCGACAATATGGCAAGAACCCGTTCGGGACTGTGTCAAAACCTTGGCATTTAGCCTTGCCGCCTATGAGCACATGATATCGTTGGCAAGCGCAAACAGCATCAACCCCAACACCAGCGTCAGGCCGATGGTCATCAAGATGCGCAACGCGCCGTCGCTGGGCGGTTTGCCGGTCACGCCCTCATAGGCGTAAAAGGCCAGATGCCCACCATCCAGCACCGGAATGGGAAGCAGGTTCAGAAACCCGACCGCCGCCGACAAAACGGCGATGAACCAGATAAAGCTTTCGGCCCCTTGGCTGGCCATCGCGCCAGACACTTCGGCGATTCCGATGGGGCCGGACATGTTGCAGCTGCTGATCGCGCCGGTCACCATGTGGTACAATCCCGAAACAGACCCTTCGATGATCCGCCAGACCTGCACAGCGCCGCCTGTCACGGCCTCAACCGGGCCAAGCGTTTCGGTCGCAGGTTCAAAGGCCATGCCGCCGGCGATGCCGATCCGCCATGAGGCTTGGAAACCGCCTTCGGGCAGCGGCTCGTCCACGCGGCGCGGGGCCAGCACGAAATCCATCACCTCGCCCGCGCGCCAAACCTGCAATTCCAACGCCCGCCCATCCGAGGATTCGACAACATCCTTGAGCTGTGAAAACGCCGCAACGGGCGTGCCATCAATCGCGGTGATCACGTCACCCGACCGCAATTTGGTGTCAAATGCAGCCGATTGCGGGGCCAGTTGCGCCACCAGCGGCGGCAACGGATAGGGCCCCTGCACGGTCATTGTCTGACCGTCACGTTCAACCCGGTAGTCCAGCACCGGCTGCTTGGGCAAGGACCCGATCAAGTCATCAAAGATCGCGCCATCGTCAAAGCCCGGCACGGGCTGGCCTTCGATTTCCAACAGGCGATCCCCGGGCTGCACTGTCAGCCCTTGGGCTGGCAATGGACGTAACTCACCGATGCTCAGCGGCTCGGCCACCTTGCCTTGGGTCATCATGACGCCCGCGAAAATCAGGATCGACAGCACAAAGTTGAACACCGGGCCCGCCGCCACAGTGGCCGTGCGCGCCCATAGCGGCGCGCCATGCATGGTCTGGCGCTGCACCTCGGGGGGCAATTCGGCCACCGCCTCGCCATCCTTGGCGCTGGCGGCATTGGCATCGCCCAGAAACTTGACGAACCCGCCAAAGGGCAGCGCGGCCAGTTGCCACTGGGTGCCATGTTTGTCGACACGCGAAAACAAAACCGGCCCGAATCCAAGCGAGAACACCTCGGCCTTGATGCCAGACCAGCGCCCGACGATGTAATGGCCATATTCATGAACCGCAACGATCACCGACAAGGCGACGACAAAGGCCAAAACGGTCATGAAAATCCCGCCGAACTGGGGCAAAAGGGCTGCAATATCCACGCGGTTATCCTATTTGTTTTCAGTCTGCTCTTGCACCACGGTATCGGCGCAGTCCCGTGACAGATGGTCCACATGCAGCACTCTATCAAGTGTGATCTCGGCATCAATAAGGCCGGTTTGGGCAGAAAGCCGGTTCAGAACCTCTTCGACGACATCGCTCATCGCCAGAAACCCGATGCGTCCAGCGATGAAATGATCCAAGGCGCGTTCCTTGGCGGCGTTGAAGGCCGCACCGCTTAGGCCGCGCTGCTGCATCACTGCGCGCGCCAGCCGCAATGCCGGATAGCGGGCGGGATCGGGGCTGCGGAAATTCAATTGCCCGACGGCTGCCAGATCAAGCGCATCCACCGGCAACGCCTTGCGCGCGGGCCAGTTCAGCGCATAGCCAATCGCGTGGCGCATATCATGCGGGCCGACATGCGCCATCAGCCCGCCGTCGCAGAACCCCACCAAGGCATGCACAAGGGATTCGGGATGCACCAGAACTTCGATCTGGTCGGGCTCCAGCCCAAAAAATTCGCGCGCTTCGATCACTTCAAGCGCCTTGTTGAACATCGACGCGCTGTCAATCGTGATCCGTTGGCCCATGGCCCAATTCGGATGGGTCGCGGCTTGGGCCGGGGTGGCGCGGGCCAGATCCTCGTCGGGCCAATCGCGAAACGCGCCGCCGCTTGCAGTGATGATCACCCGGCGCACCGCGTCGATATCCTCGCCCACAAGCGCCTGAAAGATCGCCGAATGCTCGCTATCCACGGGCAGGATGCGCGCGCCGTGACGCGCGGCTGTCTCAAGCACCAGCGGCCCTGCGGCCACCAGCGTTTCCTTATTGGCCAAGGCCAGTGTCGCGCCCTGTTGCAAAGCCGCCAACCCCGGCGGCAACCCCGCAGCGCCAACAATCGCCGACATCACCCAATCGGCCGGGCGCGCGCCCGCCTCGTTCAGCGCGGTCGCGCCTGCGGCGGCTTTGATGCCGGTGCCGCGCAACGCTGCGCGCAAATCGTCCAGCAGGTCGTCATGCGCGGTCACGGCAATTTCGGCCTGAAACTCTGTCGCGTCGCGGGCCAGCTGCGCGATATTGCGCCCGCCGGTCAGCGCGACAACCGTGTAGGCGCTACGATCACGGCGGATCAAATCCAACGTGCTTTGGCCGATTGATCCGGTCGCGCCCAGAATGCTGATGCGCTTCATGCCAGCCCCGGCAGCAGTTTCAGCACCCAAAGCCCCATCACAACCAGCGCCGCACCAAGCATCGCGTCGAACCGATCCAGAAACCCGCCATGGCCGGGGATCAGGGCCGAACTGTCCTTGGCCCCTGCCCTGCGCTTGACGGCGCTTTCGGCAATGTCGCCCATTTGCCCGGCAAAGCCCACCAGCACCGAGATCGGCACTAAGGCAAGCCCTGCCCCGGTGGGCACCGCAAACACCGCGCCGATGATCGCCGCGCCGATCCAGCCTGCCGCCGTGCCCGACCACGTTTTCTTGGGGCTGACACGCGGCCAAAACTTGGGCCCGCCCAACATCCGACCGGCGAAATAGCCCGCCACATCCGAAACAACGACCACCAGCACCAGCCAGATCACCCAGATCAGGCCCGCCTGATCGCGCAGAACAACGATCATGTAACAGCCCAGCAAGACCCACAGCACGCACAACGCGTAAAGCCCCTTGTCGCGCCCCGGTTGCCCGGCCCCGACAAAGGCCACCGCCAGCAGCAGCGGCAGCACGATCAGACCCGGCAGATGCAAGGCCCCGAACAGCGCCGCCGCGCCCAGAATGGGCAGGCTTGCGCGGCCTTCAACGCCGAACAGCCCGGTGCATTCCCAGATCATAACGCCCGCCAGCAGGCACACCGCGACGGCAAATATCCAGCCGCCGGCCCAGATCAAGGCGGCGCCGCCAAGGGCCATCGCAAAACCGGATAAAAGGCGTGGGGCCAGATCATGCCATTGGGCGGGTGTGCTCATCCGCTCACCGCCCCGAACCGGCGGTCCCGCGCACCATAGCTGCGCAGCACATCGGTAAAGATATCACGCGTGAAATCCGGCCACAGCGTGTCGATGAATTCGTATTCCGAATAGGCCGACTGCCACAAAAGAAAGTTCGAGATGCGCGCCTCGCCGCTGGTGCGGATCACCAGATCGGGATCGGGCAGCAGGCAGGTGTCCAGATATCTGGGTAGGGTTTCCTGATCCACATCAGCCGGATCAAGCCGTCCGCCCGCCACATCCTCGGCCAGCCGCTTGGTGGCGCGGGCAACCTCATCGCGCCCCCCGTAATTGATCGCGATGGTAAGGTGCAGCCGGGTGCAGTGCTGCGTCATCTGCTCGGCTTCGTCCATCAAAGATTGCAAGGATTTGTCCAGCCGGGCACGATCACCGATAAACCGGACGCGCACGTTTTCCTTCACGAATTCCTGCATTTCCTTCAGGATATAGCGCCGGAACAGCGCCATCAGCCCGGCCACCTCGGTTTGGGTGCGTTTCCAGTTCTCGGTCGAGAAGGCAAAAATCGTCAGGTAATCCACCCCAAGATCGGGACAGGCGCTGACGATCTCGCGGACCCGTCTGGCCCCGGCGTGGTGGCCGAACAAACGCGGCCTGCCACGTGACTGCGCCCAACGGCCATTGCCATCCATGATGATCGCAACATGGCGCGGGCCGCCAGTCAGGGGGATGTTCCGGGCCATAACGCGCCTCGCTTGTCTTAGACCTGCATGATTTCGGCCTGCTTGGCCTCCAGCGCCGCATCGACCTGTGCGATGAACTTGTCCGTCAAATCCTGCACTTCGGTTTCCCAGAATTTCTGATCATCTTCCGACATGCCGTCGGCCTTGGCCTTCTTGATCTGGTCCATCCCGTCACGGCGAATGTTGCGCACCGCGACGCGGGCATGTTCGGCGTATTGCGCCGCAACCTTGGTCAATTCTTTGCGGCGTTCCTCGTTCAGCTCGGGGATCGGCAGCATAATGATCGTGCCATTGAGCTGCGGATTGATCCCCAAACCGCTTTCGCGGATGGCTTTTTCAACCTTGCTCACCAGCCCTTTGTCCCAGACATTGATCGTCACCATGCGCGGTTCGGGCACATTGACCGTGCCAACCTGATTGATCGGGGTCTGCTGGCCGTAGGCGTCCACCGTCACCGGTTCCAGCATCGAGGCGCTGGCCCGCCCCGTGCGCAACGACGAGAACTCGGTCTTGAGCGAGGTCATCGCGCCATCCATGCGCCGTTCCAGATCATTGGTGTCCAGTTCGAAATCTTCCGCCATTGTCGTCTTCCTTCTCGCGGTGTTCCCGTCGTGTTGGGCCTGTTTAGCCTTAGGCATGCACCTTTGTATAGGTGCCCTCGCCTGCCAGAATACCTTTGAAGCCACCGGGTTCGTCCAGACTGAACACGATGATCGGCAGGCTGTTGTCGCGCGCCAGCGCGATGGCGCTGGCATCCATGACGTTCAGATGCTGGGCCAAAACCTCGTCATAGGTAACGGTAGCGAAATGCTTGGCATCGTCATGCAACATCGGATCTTTGTCATAGACCCCATCCACCTTTGTGCCTTTGAAAATCGCCTCGCAGGCCATTTCATTGGCCCGCAGCGTGGCGGCGGTGTCGGTGGTGAAATAGGGGTTGCCGGTGCCCGCTGCAAAGATGCAGACGCGCTTTTTCTCAAGGTGGCGCACCGCGCGGCGGCGAATGTAGGGCTCGGCCACCTCATCCATGCGGATCGCGCTGATCACGCGGGTGAACACCCCAAGCTTTTCCAAGGCGCTTTGCATCGCCAACGCGTTCATCACCGTGGCCAACATGCCCATGTAATCGGCGGTGGTGCGTTCCATGCCCTGCGCACTGCCCGCCAGCCCGCGAAACACGTTGCCGCCGCCGATGACCATGCAAATCTCGACGCCCATGTCGTGCACAGATTTGACCTCGCGGGCGATCCGTTCAACGGTCGGCGGGTGCAACCCATAGCCCTGATCCCCCATCAGCGCCTCGCCTGATATTTTCAGCATGACGCGTTTGAACGTGGTTTTCGGGGAATCCGTGTTGGACATGGGCAAATCCTTGGTAGCCGCAACTCAATCGCGCGCAAAATGTCGTAAAACCCGGCAAGGTGCAATCGCCGAAACCCGTTCCGGCGCACATTCGCGTGCGGGCCTCTCGCACATGGCGCGAATTTGTCTTATCTGACACGGCAATGACCAGCTTGCCCGATATCCCCGCCGATCGGCCCGTTCTGATTGCTGGCCCCACCGCCAGCGGCAAATCTGCGCTTGCGATGCGGATCGCCGCACAAGGCGGCAGTGTGATCGTGAATGCCGATGCCATTCAGGTGTTCGACAACTGGCGCGTTTTGACAGCGCGCCCATCGCCTGAGGATGAGGCCGCACAGCCCCATGCGCTGTATGGCCATGTGCCCGGCGATGGCGCATATTCGGTGGGCCATTGGCTGCGGGACGTGGCCGCATTGCTGCGCCCCGGCGGGCCGCGCCCGATCATCGTGGGCGGCACGGGGCTGTATTTCACCGCCCTGACCGAAGGATTGGCCGATATTCCCCCAACACCCAAGACCGTGCGCGCTGATGCCGACGCCAGACTGGCCCGTGACGGTGCCGCCGCGATGCTGGCCGAACTGGACGCCGCCACCACCGCCCGCATCGACACGCAAAATCCGATGCGCGTGCAACGCGCGTGGGAGGTCTTGCAGACCACCGGGCGTGGCTTGGCCGATTGGCAAGACAGCACGCCACCACCGCTTTTGCCCTTGTCCGACTGCGCCGCGTTCGTGGTTGAGGCTGAAAAAGACTGGCTCACCCCCCGGATCGAACGCCGCTTTGACGCGATGCTAAATCAGGGCGCACTGGACGAGGCGCGCGCCAACTTACCCGGCTGGCAGCCCGACAGCTTATCCGCCAAAGCCATCGGCGCGCCCGAGCTTATCGCGCACCTGCAAGGCGAGATCACGCTGAATCAAGCGCGCGCGGCGGCCACCATCGCCACCCGGCAATTCGCCAAGCGTCAGCGCACGTGGTTCCGGGCGCGCATGCGCAACTGGGCCAAGGTGGATGCGGCCATGTTGTAAAAATTTCAACATTTTTAACTGACAAATACATTTTTATGCGCCTAGAGTAGAATAATTACCGCTATTCACAGGTTAGACATGAAATCCCGCGCGCGCATCTCGACCTTGGCACAATGGTCCTCGGCAGGGGTATGGCAGGCGGAATTGCCCCATAGCAGCGCGATGCACCTTTTGGTCTGGATCACCCGTGGGCAGGGCCGCGCCCTGATCGGGGGAATCCGGCGCGGTGTCGGTGTGCATAATGCCTTGGTCATCCCCGCAGGCACCTTGTTTTCGCTGGATGTTGGACGGCAAGGGTTTGGGCTGATCTGCGCCATCCCACCCGGTGGAGCCGCCCTGATGCCGGACGAGCCGGAGCACCTGCGCCTACGCGACGTGCAGGCACAATCCGAACTGACCTCGATCCTGGATGCGATGCAACGCGAGCAGAACGGCAACCGCCCCTTTATGGACGAAGCCATTGATGCACATGCCGCGCTTCTCTCTGTCTGGCTGCGCCGGACTATGATCGCGGATACAGACGACCACGCCGCGCGGCCCAGCGCAGCGCAGCGGCTGGTTACCGCCTATGCGGCGCTGATCGAACGCGATTACAAATCGGGCAAGCCCATGGCCGATTACGCCCGCGCCCTTGGCGTCACTCCCACGCATCTGACCCGCAGTTGTCGGGCCTGCGCCGGCCTGAGCGCCGCCAATTTGCTGACGCAGCGCATATTACATGCCGCGCGCAGCATGTTGGAAACCGGCACACTGCCGTTCAAACACATCGCCGCGCTGCTGGGCTTTCGCAGCGCCGCCTATTTTTCACGTTTCATCCAGCATCATACCGGCATGACCCCAACCGCCCTACGCCGTCAGGGCCAGAAAACCGCCACAGCCCCGACACGCGCCACACCCCTTGCAACCGGTGTCGGTTGACCTTGGGCATGGCACAGACTGTAATGATCTGACACACCCTGTCTGCCAGCCAGCGAAAGAACCACATGGTCAATGTCAAACGCCCAGCCCCGCTGCACCCGGCCCTGCCCGGTCTGGCCCGCGATCTATCCGCAGGGCGTGTGACCCGACGAGAATTTCTGGCGCGCGCCACATCGCTTGGGCTTGGGACGGCAGCGGCCTGTGCGTTTGGCGGCTTGCCCACCACCGCGCGCGCCGCCCCCGCGATGCAGCAAGGCGGCACCCTGCGCATTCAACAAAACGTGAAAGCCCTCCAAAATCCCGTCACCTATGACTGGAGCGAAATGGGCAACCTGACGCGCGGCTTTCTGGAATACCTTGTCGAATACAACGGCGATGGTAGTTTTCGCGGCATGTTGCTCGAGCAGTGGGAGGTCAATGAAGATGCCACCGCCTACCGGCTGCATATCCGGCCCGGTATCACGTGGAACAACGGTGATGCCTTCACCGCCCGCGACGTAGCGCGCAATATCGGCCATTGGTGCGACACGACCCAGCCCGGCAATTCCATGGCCTCGCGCTGTGCCAGCCTGATCGACCCGACCACGGGCCAATTGCAGGCTGGGGCGCTGCGCGTGACCGATGATCTGACGGTTGAGTTGACCCTGAACCGCCCGGATATCGCGCTGATCGCAAATATGTCGGATTATCCCGCCGCGATCACCCATGCCAGCTATGATGGCGGTGATCCCTTCGCGCATGGCATCGGCACCGGCCCATTCCGCCCTGTCAGTCTGATTGTGGGGCAGCGTTGCGTGCTGGACCGCCATCCCGATCACACATGGTGGGGCACTGCCGTTTACGGCGGGCCATACGTGGACCGGGTTGAGTTCATCGACTTCGGCACCGACCCTGCGAACTGGATCGCTGCCGCGCAGGCCGGTGAAATCGACTTGCTGTATGAAACCGTCGGAAGTTTCCTTGACGCGATGGATGCAATCGGCTGGACACGCACCGAAACCAAAAGCGCGGCCACGGCCGTGATCCGCACCCATCAGCACGCCAAAGCCGCGGACGGCACCCGCCCCTATGCCTTGGCCAAGGTGCGCCGTGCGCTTGCCATGGCCGTGGACAATGCGATCTGCCTTGAACTGGGCTACGCGGGGCGCGGTATTCTGGCCGCCAACCACCATGTCAGCCCGGTGCATCCCGCCTATGCCGATATCGGCCCTGTCCCGTATGATCCCGCCGCCGCGCGTGTCGCGCATGATGCGGCTGGCCTGTCCGGATACGAGCATGAGCTGATCACGCTGGACGACGAGTGGCAGCGCAACACCGGCGATGCGGTCGCCGCGCAACTGCGCGATGCCGGAATCCCCGTGCGGCGCACGATCCTGCCCGGCACCAGTTTCTGGCCCGATTGGAAGACATTCCCGTTTTCGCTGACCCAGTGGAATCACCGCCCACTTGCGGTGCAGGCGCTGTCGCTGGCCTATCGTTCGGGCGCGGTGTGGAACGAAACCGGCTATGCCAATCCAGAGTTCGACGCGCTTCTGGATCAGGCGATGGCCCTGTCAGATGCCGCGCAACGCCGCGCTGTCATGGCAAAGATCGAAACGATGCTGCGCGACGACGGGGTGATCATCCAGCCTTATTGGCGCACGCTTTACAACCACCATAACGGCCGGTTGGTAAACGCCACACGGCACCCGTCGGATGAGATTCACCTGTATAAAATCGGCTTTGCAGCCTAGCTGCCCCAGATCACACGCACGTAATTGCGGGTTTCCTTGAAGGGCGGCACGCCGCCGTATTTCTGCACCGCGCCCGGCCCGGCATTGTAAGCCGCCAAGGCCAACCGCCATGACCGGAAGGTCCGGTACTGCTCGGCCAGATAGCGCGCGCCACCGTCAAGGTTTTCATAGGGGTCATTGGGATCAACCCGCAACACACGCGCCGTCCCCGGCATCAACTGCGCCAGCCCGATCGCGCCCTTGTGCGACAGCGCCCGCGCATTCCAGCCCGATTCCTGCTGCACCAGCCGCAAAAACAAATCCTCTGGCACGCCATGGCGGCGTGCGGCATCCTTGGCCATCTGCAGGTAACGGCCACGATATTGCCCTGTGTAGGACTTGGTTGAAACTGTGCCCCACTTGGTCGGTGTGTTCACACGTTTGGGCTGAAGCCGCACCGAATTGTTGTATTGTTGCTTGGCCCGGGTATCCAGAACCTTGGTCTGAGAGCTGAACAGCGTGTTGCGATTCTTGGTGGATAACACATCCGCCTTGGCCGCCACTGGCGCGACCAAACCCACCACGACAGCGATCATTGCAAGTCTTTTCATGAGCAAACTGTCCCCGATGCTTTTGCGCGCAATATACATAAAATTTAACGAAATTCCAGTTCAACTGTCGACAAAACGCCGCGCCGCGCGGGTTACACGGGATTTTCCATTCATTTTAACCTTTCCTTCAGGCGCATGCGATGGTGTAAACCCCGATAGCAACAAACACCACGACATCTGCAAGGAGGTCCGCGATGGCCGGCTCAGTGAACAAGGTAATTATCATCGGAAATCTGGGCCGCGACCCCGAGGTTCGGACATTCCAGAACGGCGGCAAAGTCTGCAATCTGCGCATCGCCACGTCGGAAAACTGGAAAGATCGCAACACCGGCGAACGCCGCGAACGCACCGAATGGCATACCGTCGCCATCTTCAACGAGGCGCTTGTGCGTCTGGCCGAGCAATACCTGCGCAAAGGCTCCAAGGTGTATATCGAAGGCAAGCTGGAAACCCGCAAGTGGCAAGATCAGTCCGGGCAGGATCGGTACTCGACCGAGGTCGTTTTGCGCCCCTATGCCGGTGAAATGACCTTCCTCGACAGCCGTGATGGTGGTGGCGGCAGCGGGGGCGGCTATGGCGGCGGCCAGTCGGGCGGCGGTTACGGCGGCGGCGATCAGGGCAGCTATGGTGGCGATTACGGTGGCGGCAGCGGGGAAAGCGGGCCACAGGGCGGCCCCTCCGGCGGTCCGTCGCGCGATATCGACGACGAAATCCCGTTCTGATCAGACCGGATCATGCCAGATCGAAGGCCGCCCCGATTGGGCGGCCTTTGCAATACATGCTCCAGCGCGGAGCTGAGCGCCCTTCAGGACAACATGATGACAAGAATCCGGCTCGCGAAGATTTCTTCGGGATCTGAATGCGTTTGATGTCGGCTGTGCGGGACATTGCCGCCTTTTGCTAAGCCGTGCATCGCCAGACCGTGGGATGGTGATCTGACGGAATTTCGGGGCGCTTTATGCCAGCCAAACACTTCCGCTCTCAAAGGTGCGCGCTTGCGGCAGCCAAATCACCAGCCCGCGGGACGGTCTGGCGATGCACGGCGGCCTGCGGCCTTGATTCCGTGCCGGGCTAAGAACAAACGGCCTGTCTTGGCTTTGAACAATCATTGCGCTCTGAGCCCACTGCGTGTTCTCATGTGCATCATTTAATGCAAAGGGCTGGCGATTGGGCGGCCTTTTTTATATCGCGCCCAGCCACTCTAGCAGCCACAACGCACCACCAACCGGCACCGAGACCAACACCGCCAACAAAAACGCCGCCAAGACGGTTGGCCGTGGCGGGGCCGCGTCGATGCCCATGACCTGTTTGTGCTTCTTGCTCATACCACCATTAACCCCGCATTAGGTTGTCATCCGGTTAATACAGGCTATGAGATGCATCCCCTGCCCGCCTGACCTGCCGCCGCCGGCGCCTTGCGCGCTACAACAACACCCGCGCTACGCATCCGCCCTATCGGCGATCGGCGCAACGGTGCAACGCCTTGCTTTTTATGATGCCGACCGGATCATCGGGCAAACCCAGATCGTCACGCGTTGCCTCGGGCCGCTGCGCCTGAACTGGCTGCCGCGCGGGCCTTTGTGGGCCGCAAGGACCGATAGCGCGCACCACCGTGCGGCTGTTGAAGCGCTTCACGGGGCCTGTCGCGGTCAATGGCTGGCCAGTCCCGACACCCAACGCGACGCCGATATGCTGCGCGCGCTTGGGTATCGCGCGCTGGTCACACCGCCACACGTGGCCGAACTGGATCTGACCCAGCCGGAAAACAAACGCCTTGCGGCGCAACACGGCAAATGGCGCAACCGCCTGCGGCGCGCGCTGGACCATGCCGACACCGGGGCGTTGCGCATCAGCAGCCGTGCCTTTGACGCGGCCCGCGATACCCGGCTCTTGCAGCACGAACAGGCGCAACGCCGGGCACGCCGCTACGCCGCCTTACCTGCGGCCTTCACCCACGCATGGGCGGCCACGGCCCCGGATGCCGCGCTCATCTATCTGGCACAGCACGACGGCCAGACGGTCGCGTTCATGATGGTGCTGGATCATCCGCCCTCGGCCAGCTACCACATCGGCTGGACCAGCGCCCAAGGCCGCAGCCTTATGGCCCATCACCTGCTGCTGTGGTATGCTGCCAATGCGTGCTCTGCCCGCGGCATCATCCGGCTTGACCTTGGGGCCGTCGACACCCACACCACCCGCGGTCTGGCCCGGTTCAAGATCGGCACCGGGGCCCATATCCGCCCGCTTGGCCCCACCATGATCCGCCTGCGCCTTTAGGCTGTGCCGCTTTGCCTCTGGTCATTTGGGCGTTGCCGGTATAGGCGGCAGGCGACAAACACGAGGACCTTCCGCATATGGACATGCGCAATATTGCGATCATCGCCCACGTCGACCACGGCAAAACAACACTGGTTGACGAACTTCTGAAACAATCCGGTGCCTTCCGCGCCAATCAGGCCGTCGATGAACGCGCCATGGATTCCAACGATCTGGAACGCGAACGCGGGATCACCATCCTAGCCAAAGCCACCAGCGTCGAATGGAAAACCACCCGGATCAACATCGTCGATACCCCCGGCCACGCCGATTTCGGCGGTGAGGTCGAGCGCATCCTGTCGATGGTCGATGGCGTTGTCTTGCTGGTCGATGCCGCCGAAGGCCCGATGCCGCAGACCAAATTCGTGACCTCCAAGGCGTTGGCCCTTGGGCTGCGTCCGATTGTGGTGCTCAACAAGGTCGATAAACCCGACGCCGAGCCTGACCGCGCTTTGGATGAATGCTTTGATCTGTTTGCCAGCCTTGGCGCGAATGACGATCAGTTGGATTTCCCGCATATGTACGCCTCGGGCCGCTCGGGCTGGGCCGATCACGAGCTGGACGGACCGCGCAAAGACTTGTCGGCGCTGTTCGATCTGATCGTCAACCACGTGCCCGCCCCGCGCCAGCAGGCGCATGCCGATGAAGACTTCCGTATGCTGGCCACCACCCTCAGCGCCGATCCCTTTGTGGGCCGTATCCTGACCGGTCGGGTTGAATCCGGCCGCCTCAAGGTGGGCCAGACCGTTCAGGCCCTCACCCGCATCGGCCAGAAAATCGAGCAATTCCGCGTCACCAAGATTCGCGCCTTCCGCGGCCTTGGCCAGCAGGATATCGACGAGGCCGTGGCCGGGGATATCGTCAGCATCGCAGGCATGGCCAAGGCCACCGTGGCCGACACGATCTGCGCCTTGGCGGTAGAAGAACCGCTGGAAGCCCAACCGATTGACCCGCCGACCATCTCGGTCACCTTCGGGATCAACGACAGCCCGCTGGCGGGCCGGGACGGCAAGAAGGTGCAAAGCCGCGTCATCCGCGACCGCCTGATGAAAGAGGCCGAAGTCAATGTCGCGATCCGCGTCAGCGACACGCCCGGCGGCGAAGCCTTTGAAGTGGCGGGCCGTGGCGAATTGCAGATGGGCGTTTTGATCGAAAACATGCGCCGCGAAGGGTTCGAGCTGTCGATTTCACGCCCCCGCGTTCTGATGCGCGAAGATGAAAACGGCAAGCGACTGGAACCCATCGAAGAGGTGACCATCGACGTCGATGATGACTATTCGGGGGCGGTGATCGAAAAACTGACCGGCGCTCGCAAAGGCGATTTGACCGAGATGAAACCAGCCGGTGCCAGCAAAACCCGAATCATCGCGCATATCCCGTCGCGCGGCTTGATCGGCTATCAGGGTGAATTTCTGACAGACACCCGCGGCACAGGCGTTCTGAACCGCGTGTTCCACGGCTGGGCCCCGCATAAAGGCCCGATTCCGGGCCGTCGCGCGGGCGTTCTGATTTCCATGGAAAACGGTGAATCGGTCGCCTTTGCCCTGTGGAACCTTGAAGACCGCGGCAAAATGTTCATCGGCGCACAAGAAAAAGTGTATCAAGGCATGATCATCGGCGAACACAGCCGAGAAAATGACCTTGAGGTGAACCCGCTCAAGGGCAAAAAGCTGACCAACGTGCGTGCCTCGGGCACGGACGAGGCCGTGCGGCTGACCACGCCTGTCACCCTCAGCCTTGAAGAGGCGATTGCCTATATCGACGATGACGAATTGGTCGAAGTGACGCCAAACGCCATCCGTCTGCGCAAGCGCCACCTTGACCCGCATGAACGCAAACGCGCGGCGAAAACCGCCTAAGGCGCGATTTCGATCCGGTCGATCACCTCAAGCCCGCCGCGCTCGTCGCGGCGGGTCACCACGATCTCACCTGATCGTGGGCCTTCACCGCTCAGCGCGTTGATATTCACGAAATGCGACACCAACAGCAGCCGGGCCTCTTTGGGCTGCGATGCGATCAATTCAAGCGCGGCTTGCGTCTGCGCCGCGCGGTCCCCGCGCCCTGCAAAGAATGAGTTGATCGACGGCACCTCGACCACCTCTCCCATGTCCAGAAGGGTTGCCGTGTCTTTCGAGCGGCACCATTGGCTGCTCCAGACCGCATCGAACTGAACCCCCGCCGCCCGCATCATCTGACCGATCTGGCGCGCCTGTGCGCGCCCGCGATCCCCCAGATTACGCTGCGTGCTGCAATCGTTCACATCGAAATTGGCCGGGTCACCCGTGCCGGGGGCCAAGGCATGCCGCATCAAGGCCACAACGCCGGGCTGCTTGAGCGATGAAAAATCCTGCGCCGCCGCCCACGCGGGCCAGAGCACAATCAAAACCGCCACTATAAAACGCATTGTCCACCCTCCTGCTGTGAACAGAATGTTAGGGCAATTGCGCCAATCGGCCAATTATTCTTCGGTGACCTCGACGATCAGCAACTCGCGCTCGGACGCGCCGCGCGCATGGCTCAACGCCTCTTGGTAGTCGGCGCTGTGATAGCAGGTTTCAGCGGCCTCGACACTGGGAAACCGGGCCACCACATTGCGCGGACGGTCCTTGCCCTCCAACTGCACATAACGGCCACCGCGCGCGATGAACTTACCGCCATGCTTGGCAATTGCGGGCCCGGCCAGCTTGGCATATTTGCCATAAGCCTCTTCGTCGGTGACAGTCACATGGGCAATCCAAAGTGCAGACATCTCTTATCCTTCCAATACGGCTTCGGCGGCTTTGATCGCGGCGTCGGCGTTTCCGGCATCCTTGCCGCCGCCCTGCGCCATGTCGGGGCGGCCGCCGCCCCCCTTGCCGCCCAGTTCGGGCACAGCCGCCTTGACCAGATCAACCGCCGATACTTTGTCGGTCAAATCCTTGGTCACACCGGCGGCCACCGCGGCCTTGCCATCGGCATCGGCGATCAGCAACACTGCACCCGATCCAAGCCGCGCCTTGTGCTCGTCGATCAGTGCAGGCAAATCCTTGCCCGACACACCGCTGAGCACCTGCGCCATGAATGGAATGCCGCCCACCTCTTTGGCCTGTGGGCCATCGCCCTGCCCGGCACCACCGGCCATCGCCAGCTCGCGGCGCAGCTGTGCCACTTCGTTGCTCAGCGCGCGGCGCTCGTCCATGAGCGACTTTACGCGATCCACCAGATCCTCGGGCCGGGTTTTCAACTCGGCGGCCAGCGTATCGACGCGCTGCGCCTGTGCACTTAGATAGGCCATCGCGGCTTCGCCGGTCAGCGCCTCGATCCGGCGCACCCCCGCGCTTGAGGCCTGATCAGCCGTCACCACAAAGGCCCCGATATCGCCGGTCTGGCGCACATGGGTGCCTCCACACAATTCGATCGAGTAGGTCCGCGCATCCAGCCCCTTGCCCGAGCCGTCCTGCTTGCCCATCGACACAACGCGCACTTCGTCGCCGTATTTCTCGCCGAACAGCGCCTGCGCGCCCAATTCGCGCGCATCATCCGGCGTCATAATCCGGGTCTCGACCGGCTCGTTCTGGCGGATATAGGCGTTCACCTCCGCCTCGACGCGGGCCAGTTCTTCGGCGGTCAAGGCCTTGGCATGGTTGAAATCAAACCGCAGACGGTCGGGCGCGTTCAGGCTGCCGCGCTGCGCCACGTGATCGCCAAGCGCCTCGCGCAGCGCCTCGTGCAGCAGGTGCGTGGCCGAATGGTTGGCGCGGATGGCGCTGCGGCGGCTGTGCTCCACCTCAAGCTGCGCGGCAGATCCGCTTTCGATCTCACCGTCGGTCACTTGGGCCACATGGATAAACACCCCGGCCACTTTGCGCGTGTCGCTGATCTGCGCTGTTCCGGTGTCGGTTTTCAGAAGGCCGGTATCGCCCACCTGTCCGCCTGATTCGGCGTAGAACGGGGTTTGGTTCAACACAATCTGCACGTCCTGGCCCTTGTTGGCCTTATCCACAGATTTACCATCTTGCACCAGCCCGGTGATCTGCCCCTCGGCCACCTCGGTGTCGTAGCCCAGAAAATCGGTAGTTCCGGTGTCTTCGGCAATATCGAACCAGATCGAGGCATCCGCCGTTTCCCCTGATCCGGACCACGCGGCCCGCGCCTTGGCCTTCTGCTCGGCCATGGCGGCGTCAAACCCTGCCACATCCACGCCGCGCCCTTGCTCGCGCAGGGCGTCTTGGGTCAGGTCCAGCGGGAACCCGTAGGTATCGTATAGCTTGAACGCGGTCTCACCCGGCAGCGGCGCGCCATCGGGCAGCTTGCCCAAGGCGTCGTCCAACAAGCGCAAGCCGCGCTCAAGCGTCTGGCGGAACCGGGTTTCTTCCAGCTTGAGCGTTTCTTCGATCAACGCCTGCGCGCGGCCCAATTCGGGATAGGCCTGCCCCATCTGCGTCACCAACGCGGGCACAAGGCGATACATCACCGGATCTTGCGCGCCCAACAAATGCGCATGCCGCATCGCGCGGCGCATGATCCGGCGCAGCACATAGCCCCGTCCCTCGTTTGAAGGCATGACACCATCCGCGATCAGAAACGACGTGGAGCGCAGGTGATCGGCGATCACCCGGTGATGCACATTGCCTTTGCCATCCGGGTCGCTGTTGGTCAGGTTGGCGCTGGCTTCGATCAACGCGCGCATCAGGTCGGTGTCGTAATTGTCGTGCTTGCCTTGCAACAAGGCGCCGATGCGTTCCAGCCCCATGCCGGTGTCGATCGACTGCATGTCAAGCGCCCGCATGCTGCCATCTTCGAACCGTTCGTTCTGCATGAAAACAAGGTTCCAGATCTCAATGAAACGGTCGCCATCCTCATCCGCACTGCCCGGAGGGCCGCCCCAGATGTCCGGGCCATGATCATAGAAAATCTCGGTGCAGGGGCCGCAGGGGCCGGTTGCGCCCATCGACCAGAAATTATCGTCGCTATCGATTCGAATGATCCGGTCGTCGCTTAGCCCGGCATATTTCTTCCAGATGTTCGCGGCTTCATCATCGGTATGGTAAACCGTGACCAGCAGCTTGTCCTTGTTCAGCCCAAATTCCTTGGTCAGCAAATCCCACGAATAGGGGATCGCCTGTTGCTTGAAATAATCGCCGAAACTGAAATTCCCCAGCATCTCAAAGAAGGTGTGATGCCGTGCGGTGTAGCCGACGTTGTCGAGATCGTTGTGCTTGCCGCCTGCGCGCACGCATTTCTGGCTGGTCGCCGCGCGGGTGTAATCGCGATGCTCAACCCCGGTGAACAGGTTCTTGAACTGCACCATACCGGAATTGGTGAACATCAGCGTCGGGTCGTTGCGCGGCACCAAAGGGCTACTGTCGACGATGCGGTGATCGTTTTCATCGAAGAAATTCAAAAAGGTCGAGCGGATTTCATTCAGCGTGGGCATCTGGATCTCTTTCGGGGCAATGTGGCCAAGCGTTACGACGGTTTATCTGCGCCCAACTGCGGTGTCCACAGCAAGAAAAAACCCGGGTCCATCCGAACCCGGGTCTCGCTGTTCTTGCAAGATCAGCGGTGGTGATCCAGTTTAGCTTTCCACAATCTCGTCACCACCTTCGGCGGTGCCGGGCGGCATCTCGAATTCCAACCCGTGCGAGGCGCGCACCTTGTCCTCGATCTCAAGCGCGATCCGGGTGTTTTCTTTCAGGAAAGTCTTGGCATTTTCACGGCCTTGGCCAATGCGCTCGTCACCGTAGCTGAACCAGCTTCCCGATTTGTCGACCACACCGGCCTTGACGCCCAAATCCAGCAATTCGCCGGTTTTCGAGATGCCTTCGCCATACATGATGTCAAATTCAACCTGCTTGAAGGGCGGCGCCACCTTGTTCTTGACCACCTTGACCCGGGTCTGGTTGCCAACCACCTCGTCGCGGTCCTTGACCGAGCCGATGCGGCGAATGTCCAGTCGGACCGAGCTGTAGAATTTCAAAGCGTTGCCGCCAGTGGTGGTTTCGGGGCTGCCAAACATGACGCCAATCTTCATCCGAATCTGGTTGATGAAAATCACCGTGCATTTGCTGCGGCTGATCGATCCGGTCAGCTTGCGCATCGCTTGACTCATCAGGCGGGCCTGCACACCGACACTGCTGTCGCCCATATCGCCTTCCAGTTCCGATTTCGGCGTCAGTGCGGCGACCGAATCGACCACCACCATGCTGACCGCGCCTGAGCGCACCAAAGTGTCGACAATCTCCAACGATTGTTCGCCAGTGTCGGGTTGCGAAATCAGCAATTCGTCCAGATCAACCCCCAGCTTGCGGGCATAGATCGGATCCAGCGCATGCTCGGCATCGACAAAGGCGCAGACGCCGCCTTTTTTCTGTTCTTCGGCCACGCAATGCAGCGTCAGCGTTGTTTTCCCCGAGCTTTCGGGGCCATAAACTTCGACGATACGCCCCTTGGGGATGCCGCCGATCCCAAGCGCGATATCCAACCCCAAAGAGCCAGTCGACGTGGATTCGATATCCGCAATCGGGTTGTCGCCGCCCAGTTTCATGATCGAGCCCTTGCCAAATTGGCGCTCGATCTGTGCAAGGGCACTGTCCAGCGCCTTTTGCTTGTCCGCGTTTTTTTTGCTGTCCATCGTCAAAAGATCTGCCGTTGCCATTGAATTCGGTCCCTTATTTCACACCCGCCTTCGGGCAGCAATCACTGCGTTTGTTCACGTCATGTTCTCATTACCTATGCAGACAAAATGAGAACATTTCAAGAAAATTGTTTACAACACCACTTTTGCCCATAGCGATTAACAAGTAGTTTACGGCGACCGCCAAAGTGCGAAACGTTATCGGATCGAGTGCGACATGCTTTTGTTCTCAAAGGCAAAACTTGTGCTGCTCTGCGTGCCCAAGACCGGCACCACCGCCTATCAGACAGCGCTTGGCCCCCATGCGGCGATGGTCGTCCGCGATCCGCCCGAGCTGAAACATGCGCCGGTGTTTCGGTATAACCGCTTCTATCGGCCGGCATTGGAAAAGTTCATCGGTACGCCTTTGGATATTGTCGCCGTGATGCGTGAGCCCGTGGATTGGTTGGGCAGTTGGTATCGCTATCGCCGACGCCCCTTTACCAAGGGACAACGCACTTCGACCCATGACGTGACATTTGATGAATTCATCGACGCCTACACACGCGGCGACAAACCGCCCTTCGCCAATGTCGGATCACAGGCCAAGTTTCTGGAACCGCAAAAAAACGGCACAGCCGTTACGCATCTGTTTCGCTATGACGATCAAGACGGCTTGCGCAAGTTTCTGCAGGACCGTCTGGGCGTGACCTTCGACACGGGTCGCGAAAATGCCTCGCCCGACATGTCGCTGGCGTTGAGCGCCGAGACCGAAACAAAACTGCGCCGCAAATGCGCGGATGAGTTCACCTTGTGGGAGGGGATCGGCGAGAATGGCGCCTATCGCCCCTTGCCCGCACCCTGAACACAGGCCAGCGCCCTGTCACGACATCTGTCGCTGCACGGTTTCCGTGAGTTCCGTCAATGAAAACGGCTTGGGCAGGAAAACCGAGTTCGGAATTGCTTTTTGCACATCCCCAAAGGTTTCTTGCGCGTAGCCTGAGACAAACACCACATGCACGTCGGGCCGATTTTTCAATGCCTCCTGCACCCAGCTTGGGCCATCTATACCGGGCATCACCACGTCGCTTACGAAGACATCCACCTTCAAATCAGGATCATCCAGCAACTCTAGCGCCTCTTCTGCGGCCTCGGCCTCCAGCACGGTGAAACCGCGCAACTGCAAGGCCCGGCTGGCGAAGGCGCGCACTGGCGCCTCATCCTCGACCAGCAAAACAACACCATCAGCCCGGCCTGATCCAAGTTCTCTTTCCTTGGGGGCGGGGGCAGTATCCCGAGGGGTCTCATGCACCGGCAAAAGAAGTTGAAATGTCGTGCCTGTGTTTGGCTGGCTTTCGGCAAAGATAAAGCCCCCGGTTTGCTTGATGATGCCATAGGCGGTGGACAGGCCCAGCCCGGTGCCCTCGCCGGTGCGTTTGGTCGTGAAGAACGGCTCGAATACCTTTTGAAGCTTGTCAGCCGCAATACCGACACCGGCATCAATGACCTTGACCGACACGTAGCGCCCCGGCGCGACCACAGCCCGGTCGCGGCGCATCGGTTCGTCAAGTGTCAGGTTCTCGGTGACAATGCGAATCTCGCCCCCCTCCGGCATGGCATCACGGGCATTGACCACCAGGTTCATCAGCACCTGTTCCAACTGCCGCTTATCGGCGCGGATCGTGTCCAGCATCGGATCGTGACTAAGCGTCAGCGTCACCTTTTCGCCGACCAGCCGGTTCAAAAGATGGGTCAGATCGGCCAGCATATCCCGCATGTCCATGACCTGCGGCAGCAAGGTCTGTTTGCGGGAATAAGCCAGCAATTGGCTCACAAGCGCGGCAGCGCGGTTTGCATTCTGGCTGATCTGCATCAGGTCGGCGTAATCCGGATCGCCCTGATCGTGACGCAGCAACAAAAGATCGCAATGCCCCGAGATCGCCGTCAGCAGATTATTGAAATCATGCGCAACTCCCCCGGCCAATTGGCCGATCGCCTGCATTTTTTGGCTTTGAACAAACTGGGCCTCTAGCGATTTCAGCTTTGTTGCGTCGTTGAGAACGGCAATCAGAACAGGTTCACCATCCTCGACCACACGGCTCAACGTGACCTGCGCGAACACTTCTTTGTCGTCGCGCCGCACCCGCATGAATTCGGAATGCACGTCGCCACGCCCGGCCGCCGCGTCGTCCAACCAGTCACTGATCGACCGCCCCAACCCTTCCAACATGTCGCCCAAGGGGTGACCCACACACTCGGTCACACCCAACAGATCCCGCGCCGGACGGTTCGAGAGTTCCACGACGCCAAGGCGCCCCAGCTTCAACAACGGCACGGGCAATTCATCGAAAAAAGCCCAGCCGTCGATTTGTGATGCATCCGCGCCAAAATCGGGCAACAGGAACACTTCACGTCGCGCGGCCATCCCCTCCAACGCGACAACAAGGCAAGACACTATGCCGTCCTTGGTCAAAATCGGGTTGGCCTGCCCCGGACGCAGCGGCAGTTGCGGGCACAGGCGATCCAATGACCGCACCCGCTCACCGACAAGGTGCCGCGCCGCCGCATTCATCGAAAGAACGGTATCCTTGCGGCCAACCGTCAGCATTGGAAGCGACACCGTATCGGCCCCGGCAAGCACACGATCAGACGCGCTTTCGATACGCCACAGATAGGTGCCATCCCCGATATGATGAACGGACAGGCGCAAATGCCCCCGGCCCGTCACCAAATCTTCATGCGCCGCGCCCGTGCTTTCGGCGCGGCTTTGCAGGCGAAAGAGGATCGGGCCCGGGTTGGCCAGATCCGCCCGCAAACATCCGGCCAGCGTTTCACAGGTGTCGGACATGCCGTAATCGGCCAAAACGGCGTGGGTTGCAGGGTTTTGATAGAGGATCGATCCATCAGCCTTGGCGACAACGGATGGGATCGCGTCGGCCTGTAGCATCTGTGCATACCAGCCCTGCCCTTGCGCCGCCGCGTTCGATCTGGCCGCCACTACAAGCCACAAGGACGTGGCCAACAAGGTGCCCGCAACCAACACCAAGATGACCTGTGCCAAGTGCAGCGTCACGGCCCAGCCTAACCCGCCGAAAATCAAGGCCGCCAGCGCGATCAGGCCCGCATGCGGCCGCAGGGTGACAACACCGCGCCGCATCGGCATGGATTGCATCATGTCTGCCATCCGGCCCGTCTCCTGCCTCGCCATCGGTTCTCGGCAAGACTGTCCGAAAAACCTTAAGCGAGACTTAATGACAGCCAGATCAACACGTCAAGGTTGCATGCAGAATCTAATTAACGCGAAAAGGTAGATAAATAGAACCCATCTCCCACCGCACTGACGGACCATCGGCGGCGGTCTGTCTCGTGCCAGTCGTGATGTCGCGCGACAAAGCCGTCGCTCTGCGCCTCGTTCTCGGGCCGAAACAGCGAGCAGGTGGCATAGGCCAGCCGCCCACCGGGGGCAACCAGGGCTTGGGCGCGATCAAGAATTTCGGCCTGAATCGCGCATAGTTCGTCAAGGCGTTCGGGGGTCAGCCGCCACTTGGCGTCAGGCGCACGCCGCCATGTGCCACTGCCGGAGCACGGCGCGTCGCACAGCACCAGATCAAAGGGACCATGCGCCGCCAACTGGTCGCCAGATAGCTGCGCGATCTGCACACCGGCCCGCTGTGCGCGCGGCGTCAGATCCGCCATCCGCGCGGGCTCGGCATCATGGGCAAACCAATGCCCCTCCGCACGCGCCGCAAGGGCCAAGATCTTGCCGCCGCCACCTGCACAATAGTCCAGAACCTTGGCACCGGGAGGCAGGTCAAGCGCCTCCATCGCGGCTTGGCTTGACCCGTCTTGCACTTCGACCAGACCTGTTTGATACGGCTGAGTTTGCATGACGCGCCGCGCACCTTCGATGACGATCAGCCCGTGGCCCCCCCCCTCGACCGGTTCAACTTGAACACCGCTTTTGTCTAATTCTTCAATCGCTTGCGGCACGGTGCTCAGGCGCGCGTTGACGCGCAGAACCACGGGGGCGCGAGTGCGCAGCGCCAAGGCAGTCCCTTCAGCCTCGGGGCCCAAAGCCGCGTGGAACAACGGCAGTTGCCAATCAGGCAGGTCAAGCCTGTCGGCATCGGCAACCGGCGCGGCTCCGGCCTTGACTTCATCTAAATTCAGAGGGTTTGGCGCATGGCCTTGCCCGGTGAAAATCTCGGCCGGGTTCAGCCCTTGGTCGCGCAGCGCTCCCAGCATCAGGCCACGGCCGGTCGCCGCACCGCCCAAGCAGGCATACGACCGCCAACAGCGCAGCGCCTGAAACACATGATCGCGCACCGCCGCCCGGTCCTTGGACCCGGCAAACCGCGAACGGCGCGCCCAACTGGTCAGGGCGCGTTCAGCCGGGGTGCCGGTGGCGATGTCGTCCAGCAGTTCGATTGCGGCCTGCACCCGCGCCGCGGGGGTCATGCCATAACCTCAGCTTCGCACTGCAATAGACTGAAATTGCGCAACTTATCCAATTCGGTAATTCGGGCTTTCACGGGTAATTTGCACGTCGTGCACATGGCTTTCCTTCAGCCCGGCACCGGTGATCCGCACGAATTTGCAATCGTGCCGCATCTCTTCCACCGTGGCGCAGCCGGTATACCCCATGGCGGCCCGCAGCCCGCCCACCAACTGATGCAAGACATTGCTCGCCGAGCCTTTGTAGGCCACCTGACCCTCGATGCCTTCGGGCACCAGTTTGTCGCTGGCGGCGTCCTTCTGGAAATAGCGGTCGGCACTGCCGCGCGCCATCGCGCCAAGGCTGCCCATGCCACGATACGCCTTGAACGAGCGGCCCTGATACAAGATCACCTCACCGGGGCTTTCATCCGTGCCAGCCAGCATCGAGCCGACCATGGCACAGGACGCGCCTGCTGCAATCGCCTTGGCGAAATCACCGGAAAACTTGATGCCGCCATCGGCGATCACCGGCACATCCCCCGCTGCCGCCACACAATCCATCACTGCGGTCAGTTGCGGCACACCGACACCGGCCACCATGCGTGTGGTGCAAATGCTGCCCGGGCCAATACCAACCTTGATCGCATCCGCGCCCGCATCAATCAGTGCGCGCGTCGCTTCGGCCGTGGCCACGTTACCGGCGACCACCTGCACCTCGCTGGACAGGGCCTTGGCCCGCGCCACGGCATGGGCCACACCTTCGGAATGGCCATGCGCGGTATCGATCACCACCAAGTCGACCCCGGCATTCACCAGTGCCTCGGTACGCTCAAACCCGGCATCGCCCACGGTCGAGGCCGCAGCGACCCGCAAACGCCCAAGGCCATCTTTGCAGGCCGTTGGGTTCAGCACGGCCTGCTCGGTGTCTTTCAGCGTCAGCAGCCCGGTCAGCTTGCCTGTGCCATCGGTCACCAGCAGTTTTTCAATCCGCCGCGCCTTCATCAGGCTTTTGGCTTCGTCGCGATCAGCAGGTTCTTGCAAGATGGCAAGATTTTCGCTGGTCATCATCACCCGCACGGGTGTTGCATCGTCTTCGGCAAAGCGCATGTCGCGGTTTGTCACGATGCCAACCACGCGGCCATCTTCATCAACCACCGGAAAGCCGGTCACGTTGTAGCGGTCTTGCAGGGCTTTGGCATCGGCCAGTGTCTGATCGGCCCGCAGGGTGATCGGGTTATAGACGATCCCCGATTCAAACCGCTTGACGCGGCGCACTTCCTTGGCCTGCTCATCGACGGTCAAGTTACGGTGAATAACCCCGATCCCGCCCAATTGCGCCATGCAGATCGCCATGGCGCTTTCGGTCACGGTATCCATGGCCGAGCTCATCAGAGGAATATTGAGGTCAATAGACTGGGTGACGCGCGTCCGCGTGTCGGCTGTGCTGGGCAGCACGCTCGACTGGGCGGGGACAAGCAGAACATCATCGAAGGTCAGGGCCTCACGAATCTCCATCACGTTTCTCCATGGACAGATCGTTTGGCACGTCCCTATTACATGCATGCGGTCAAATGGAAAGGGGGCGTGAACGCCTGCTGACGATTTGCCGCCCTCTGCTTGCGTCCTGTCCCCCGTGGTGCAATGCAGCCTGCGCAGCCGCAAAGGCGCGACTCTAACGGTCTATCTTGTCCGACGGCGTGTCCGGCTCGGGCACGGGGTCGTGGCCGCACGCCCCCCAAGGGTTGCAACGCGCAATCCGCTTGGCGGCCAGCCAGCCACCTTTCAGCCCGCCGTGTTTCTGCAAGGCCTCCAACGCGTATTGGCTACAGGTTGGGTGATACCGGCAATGATAGCCCACCCAAGGTGACAGGATCAGCCGATACGCCTTGATCGGCCAAGACAGGATATGGGCAAGCGGTGTCATGTCTTGATCTGGTGCAAGCGGCTCAGCGCATAACGCAGATCATTTTTCAGAGCCTCGAAGGGCCGTGATGCGGTGGCCTCGGCCCGCCCGATCAGGACGTAGTCAAAGCCTTTTCGCCCTGCCTCGGGCAAGACCGCGCGCGCGGCTTCGCGCAGCCGTCGCTTGGCCCGGTTTCGGGCCACGGCGTTGCCGACCTTTTTTGAACAGGTGAACCCGACCCGGATCGTCGGATCTTCATCGCGCCGGTCGCGGGCTTGCACCATCATAGAGGCGGTGCCCTGCCGACGAGCTTGCGCCGCCCGCAAAAAGTCGGGGCGCTTTGTCAGTGTCTTAATGCATACGGAAACCGCCGGTGGCTGTATCCCCGGTGTGTGATCGGGAGCCTCCGGCGGTGTCATAGCCGTTGTCCTGAGATCGTGGCTTACGCGCTCAGATCCTTGCGGCCACGTGCACGGCGCGCATTCAGGATTTTGCGGCCAGCTTTGGTGGCCATACGTGCGCGAAAGCCGTGGCGGCGCTTGCGAACGAGGTTCGAGGGTTGGTAGGTGCGTTTCATCGCTCCGTCTCCGGTCTTTGCGGGGCGGCACCGCATGGAATCGCGGCCAGCCCGGTATCTGTTCGAAGCCCGCTCTATAGAGGCCCCTTTTGCCCAAGTCAAACCCAGCCGGGATGTTTTGCAACAATTTCCAGCCCACGTGGCGCATCCCCATGTTGCAAACGGGTGCAAAGCTGTCGCTCTTGGACCGAAACCATCACTCTGTATCACCCCCGCGTGAGGCCTCTGGTCAGGGGCCGCTTATCCGCGCATGTTAGCGGCAATTGTAACAATCAGCCCAAGGCGGCGCGAGATGACAGATATGCCACATTCCAAGAAACCAACGCTTTGGCGCCACGCGCCACTGGCCGCGATCGTTGTGGTGGCGATCGTCGGGTCGTTCACGCTGAGCGATTATTTTACCTTCGATACGCTTCAGTCGAACCGCGATGCGCTGCTGGCCTTTCGCGATGCGAATTTTCTGGGAATGGTCGCTTTGTTTATCACGATCTACGTGGTGATTGTGGCCTTTTCCCTGCCGGGGGCATCCGTCGCCTCGGTGACCGGGGGTTTTTTATTCGGCCTGACACTGGGAACGGTGTTCAACGTGATCGCCGCCACCCTTGGGGCCTGCGCGATTTTTCTGGCGGCCCGGTGGGGGTTGGGCAAAACCCTTGCCGCCAAGATTGACGCCTCTGACGGGACCATGAAGAAACTCAAGGCCGGCCTGCATGAAAATGAAGTCAGTGTGCTTTTCCTGATGCGCCTTGTGCCTGCCGTGCCGTTCTTTGTGGCCAATCTGGTGCCGGCGCTGGTCGGTGTCCGCTTCACGAATTTCGCCATGACGACCCTGTTTGGTATCATCCCCGGTGCCATCGTCTTTACCTGGATCGGTGTCGGCGTCGGCGAGGTGTTTGACCGCGGCGAACGCCCCGATCTGTCGCTTTTGTGGGAGCCTCAGATTATCGGCCCCATCCTTGGCCTGTGCGTTCTGGCCGCCATGCCGATCTTCATCAAGGCCGTGCGCGGCAAAAAGGAACTCTGAGCCATGACCAACAAGATCAAAACAGACCTGCTGGTGATCGGCGCAGGCTCTGGCGGATTGTCTGTGGCCGCGGGGGCCGCGCAGATGGGGGCGGATGTGACCCTGCTGGAAGGCGGCAAGATGGGCGGCGATTGCCTGAACTATGGCTGCGTCCCGTCAAAAGCCCTGATCGCCAGCGGCAAAGCCGCCCATGCGCAAGCCAATGCCAGCCCATACGGCGTGGCCGATGTGGTGCCGCAGGTCGATTATGCGAAAGCCAAGGATCATGTCCGCGACGTGATCGCCCAGATCGAACCGCATGACAGCCAAGACCGGTTTGAAGGCCTTGGCGTGCGGGTCATCCGCGACTATGGGCAGTTCATCTCGGACACCGAGGTGCAGGCCGGCGATCACGTGATCCGCGCGCGGCGCATCATCATCGCCACCGGCTCATCCCCCTTGGTGCCGCCCATTCCGGGGCTGAAAACCGTGCCCTATGACACCAACGAAACGCTGTTTGACCTGCGCGACAAGCCGGACCACCTGCTGGTGATCGGCGGCGGCCCGGTCGGCATGGAAATGGCGCAGGCGCATCGCAGGCTTGACTGCAAGGTCACGGTGATCGAAGGCATGAAAGCGCTCGGCAAAGATGACCCGGAAACCGCCAAAGTGGTTCTGGACGCGCTGCGCGGCGAAGGCATCGACATCGTCGAAAACGCCTCGGCCAGCGAAATTCGGGGCAGCCACGGCGCGATCGAGGTGGAAACCAAGGATGGCCGCGTCTTCAAAGGCAGTCACCTGTTGATGGCCGTGGGCCGCAAGCCGAATATCGACCGCCTGAACCTAAAGGCAGCGGGTATTGAAACCACCCGCAGCGGGATCAAGGTGGATGCGGCCCTGAAAACCACAAATCGCCGCGTTTACGCCATTGGCGACGTGGCCGGTGGTCTGCAATTCACCCATGTTGCGGGCTATCATGCGGGGATCATAATCCGTTCGGCCCTGTTCGGCCTGCCTGCCAAAGCCAGCACTGCGCATATTCCTTGGGCCACGTACACGGCCCCGGAACTGGCACAGGTCGGCCTGACCGAAGCGCAGGCGCGCGACGCGCATGGCGACACGCTTGAGGTCGTCCGCTTTCCCTTTGCACAAAACGACAGGGCCATTGCCGAACGCCACACTGCCGGTCTGATCAAGGTGATGGTGGTGCGCGGCCGCCCCGTTGGCGTGTCGATTGCAGGCGCACAGGCCGGCGAATTGATCAACCTTTGGGCGCTCGTGCTGGCCAATGGCCTGAAAATGAAACATGTTGCAAACATGGTTGCGCCCTACCCCACGATCGGTGAAATCAACAAGCGGGCGGCGGGGGCCTATTTCTCACCGCGGCTGTTTGATAACCCTAAGGTGAAAACAATCGTGGGGCTGGTGCAGCGCTGGCTTCCCTGAAGGGCACAAGACAACATGCGGGTGCTGAATTCTCTTTCCGGGCGTTTTTTGATCCTGACCGTCGTGTTCGTGATGCTGGCGGAAATCCTGATTTTTGTCCCTTCCATTGCACGCTTTCGCGAAGATTTCCTGAACGCGCGGCTGGATCGCTCGCAGATTGCCTCCCTTGCTTTGCTGGCCAGCGATGAGATCAGCGATGACCTGCAAAAAGAGCTGTTGCAGAACGCTGGCGTGTTCAACGTGGTCTTGCGCCGGAATGAATCGCGGCAACTGGTGTTGTCCTCGCCGATCCCCGAGCCGGTCACCACTACATTTGATATGCGCAATGCCACGGCGTTTGAGTTGATCCGAGACGCCATGGCCCGGTTGGCCACCCCCGAGCCGCAGGTGATCCGCGTGATGGGAGAGCCGTCGCGCATGGCGGGATTGTTGATCGAGGTGACGTTGGACACATCCGATCTACGCGCAGCGATGATTGATTACGGATTGCGCATTCTGCTGCTATCGGCTGTCATCTCGGCCGTGACGGCGTTGCTGCTGTTTTTGGCGGTGCAGCGGTTTCTTGTGAAACCGATCAAACGGGTTGTGGGCCACATGCAATCCTACGCCGCCGCCCCCGAGGATGCGCGCCGGGTGATCACCCCATCCGCCGGCGTGACCGAGCTGCGCGAAGCCGAGGAAACCCTGCAATTGATGCAAACCCAATTGACCCGCGCCCTAAAGCAAAAGGAAAGGCTGGCCCAACTGGGCGGCGCGGTCGCCAAGGTCAGCCATGATTTGCGCAACATCCTGACCTCGGCACAACTGTTCACCGACCGTATCGAATTGAGCGAGGATCCAGCCGTCAAGCGTATGGCGCCCAAACTGGTCAATTCGATCACCCGCGCGGTGCATCTGTGCGAAACCACGCTGGCCTATGGCAAAGCCGAAGAACCGGGCCCGCGCCTGTCCCGGGTTCACTTGGCGGATGTCATCAGCGACGTGATCGCCAGCGAGCGTTTGTCAGTGGAGGATGGGCAGGTCAGCTTTTCCGAGGATATCCCCGCTTCGCTGACCATCCGCGCCGATGCCGAGCAGCTTTATCGCGTCATCGCAAACCTTGTGCGCAACGCCAGACAGGCCATCGTGAGCGCCGGGCAGCCCGGCGAAATTAACATTTCGGCAACCGATACCGACGATGATTGGATCATCCAAATCAGCGACACAGGCCCCGGCCTGCCGGAAAAGGCCCGCGAGCATCTGTTCAAACCCTTTCAGGGCGGCGTGACCAAGGGCGGAACCGGTCTTGGTCTGACCATCGCGCAGGAATTGGTCCGTGGTCATGGCGGCGAACTGACGCTGGAACGCAGCGACCAGACAGGAACCGTCTTCACAATCACCCTGCCCCGCGGAGGTGTAGAATAAGTTTCAGATTTTTGACACTCCCCCCCTTGCATTGTCCCGCGACAAAGTCTAATTCCCGGCGTCACGGACCGATAGCTCAGCTGGATAGAGTACCTGACTACGAATCAGGGGGTCGGGGGTTCGAATCCTCCTCGGTCCGCCACTTACCCCTACATGTACTTGAAAATACTGAATGAATTGGATTGCGTTGCGCGCCCATTTGCGGCGTTGATGGCCATGGTCCGCTCGGTTTGACCAAACCCATGCTCGAACCGATTGCTGGTATCCGCGACGCCCTGTCCGATCTGGGCCAAGCCACACCCAAGCAACTTGCCCATACCTTCAAACGCACCCGCGCCAAGACAGTGCAGACCCGTCTGGACGGCATGACCGCCCTTGGCCTTGCCATGCAATCCGACGCCAGCGCGTCTCACGCCCGCACACTGATATTCGCATACCGGCGGGATGATCTGCACATCCGGCCCATCGTCGCTTCAAAGGCCAAGTCTTGAAATCAACCACGCACTCCAATCATCTGGACATCTGAACCATTCAGTTTACTCTCGGCTTCAACTGCGAAAGGCGAAAGGCGCTGATATGGAATTGACGGTGGATAACGTCACGCAAAGCCTTGATATCGAACCCGACATGCCGCTTTTGTGGGTGCTGCGCGACGAATTGGGGCTGACCGGTGTGAAATACGGCTGCGGCATCGCGCAATGCGGGGCTTGCACCGTGCAAATCGATGGCGCTGCCGTGCGCGCGTGCCAGACGCGTGTCGGGGATGTTTGGGGACCGGTGATCACGATCCATGGCTTGGGAACGCCTGACGCCTTGCACGCGGTTCAGGCGGCGTGGGTCGACCATCAGGTGGCGCAATGCGGCTACTGTCAATCTGGGCAGATCGTGCAGGCCGCCGCGCTTTTGGCGCAAACGCCCGATCCGTCATACGAGCAGATCAACGACGCGCTGAGCGGAAACCTGTGCCGATGTGGCACCTACCCACGTCTCCGCGCCGCTGTAAAAACCGCCGCCGCCAAGCTGCGCGAGGCGCCGGAATGAGCCGCGCCGGAAAAATCGCCCGCCGGACTTTTCTGATCGGGTCTGCCGCCATGGCGGGGGGCGTGGCCTTTGGCGTGGTGATGTACAAACGCCCGCACCACAACCCGTTGCTGGACACTTTGGGCAAGGACGCGGCCGCGCTGACGCCCTACGTGCTGATCACGCCGCAGGGCATCACCCTAATCACGCCGCGCGCCGATCTGGGCCAAGGGGCCTATCACCTACAGGCGGCCTTGATCGCCGAAGAGTTGGACGTGTCCCTGGATCAGGTCACGGTCGATCCCGGCCCACCAAGCCCGGCCTATTACAACACCGCCCTGTCGGGCGATGCCGTGCCCTTTGCCGCCACCGATGACGGCTGGATGGCTGAGACCGCGCGCGCGGTGGCGGACGTGCCGATGAAGCTCTTTGGCATCCAAGTCACCGGCGGTTCGACCACCGTGCCGGATGCGTGGGACAAACTGCGCCATGCCGGGGCCGTGGCGCGTGAAACGCTCAAGGCGGCGGCAGCGGCGCAAACAGGTCACAACGCCGATGATCTGCACACAGAGAACGGGGCGGTGATTTTACCCGATGGCACCCGCCTGCCCTATACCGATTTGGTGGATACCGTCGCGCAGACCGATCCTGTCACCGATGTCACGCTCCGCGACCCATCTGAATGGCGGCTGGTCGGGCACAACATGCAACGTCTGGACATGGTCGCCAAATCGACCGGCACACAGGCCTACGGAATTGATGTTGAGCTGGAGGGCATGCTGCACGCGGCGGTGCGCACAAACCCCCGGCAAGGCGGCACATTGCGCGGGTTCGACGCGTCAGAGGCCGAAACCATGCGCGGCGTGCACAAGGTTATCGCCATTCCCGGCGGTGTTGGTGTTCTGGCCGACAACACATGGCGCGCCATGCAAGCGGTGAACGCGGTTAAGATCGAATGGGATGAGACAGACCTCTATCCCGCCGCGATGGACGACCATTGGCGCATTCTGGCCGATAGTTTTGATGCAGCTTCTCGCGACAGCCGTTTCAAAGACGAGGGCGATGTCGAGGCCACCCTCGCCGCAACAGACGCCGTGCAGGCCGAGTATCGCGCGCCCTATCTGGCCCACGCCCCGCTTGAGCCGGTGAACGCCACGGTCCTGGTCACCGATGCCCGCGTCGATGTCTGGACCGGCACGCAGATACCACGGTTTGTGCAGGATAACGTGGCGCAAATCACCGGGCATGATGCGGATGACGTGCATGTACATGGGCAGGTGATCGGCGGCAGCTTTGGCCACCGTCTGGAAGATACCGTCGTGCGGCAAGCGGCGCACTTGGCGCGTGCGGTCAAAGGCACGCCTGTCAAACTGACCCTGTCCCGCGAAGAGGATATGATGCACGATTTCCCGCGCCAGATTGCCATGGCACGAGGGCGCGGCGCGGTCGCCGACGGTCAGGTGACAGCGTTTGACCTAGGGCTTGCCATGCCTTCGGTTCTAGCGTCACAGCTTGGCCGTCAGGGGCTACCCGCGGCAGGCCCTGACCTTCAGATCGTGGCCGGCGCATGGGATCAGCCGTTTGCCATCCCCGATTACCGCGTCACCGGCTACCGTGCCCAAGGGCTGGCCCCGGTCAGCTCGTGGCGCTCGGTCGGGGCATCGACCAACGGGTTCTTTCATGACAGCTTCCTTGACGAACTGATCCACGCCGCAGGGGCCGATCCGCTGGAAGAACGCTTGAGACTGTGCAACCACGCCCCGTCCCGCAAGGTGCTGGAGGCCGTGGGCGAGATGTCCGATTGGGGTAAGCCGTTGGCTGAGGGACAAGGGCGCGGGGTGGCCTATTGCCTGTCCTTCGGCGTGCCCTGCGCCGAGGTGGTCGAGGTCACCGACACAGCTGATGGTATACGCATCGACAAGGTCTTTGTCGCCGCCGAGGTCGGGCGGGTCATCGACCCGGTGAATTTCGAAAATCAGGTTCAGGGCGGTGTGATTTGGGGCCTTGGCCACGCGATCATGTCCGAAATCACCTATTCCGAAGGTCGCGCGACCCAAGATAATTTCGACAGCTTCCCGTTTCTGCGTCTCTACCAATGCCCGCAGATTTCCGTGCGCGGATTGGAAAACGACAGCGCCGTGCGCGGGGTTGGCGAACCGCCCGTGCCCCCCGCCGCCCCTGCCCTTGCCAACGCAATTTTTGCGGCCACGGGCAAACGGCTGCGCGAGATGCCGTTCAACAAGCACGTTGTTTTCGTCTGACACCTTCGGCCAAGGCCGCATCGCCTTTGACAGCGCCCCCGTCGCAGGTTATCTGAACACATGTTCATTTAAACGATCGGAGACCGCCATGCGCATGACAGACACTGCCGCGATCATCACCGGGGGCGCCTCTGGCTTGGGCGAGGCCACAGCCCGCCATTTTCGCGATCAGGGCGCGCAGGTCACCATTCTGGACCGCGACAGCGCCCGCGGCGAAACGGTCGCCCACGAGATCGGCGCGACATTCGTGGAAACCGATGTGACGGATGAGGCATCGGTGCAACATGCGGTGGCAACGGCCAACGCGCAAATGGGCAAGATTACCGCTGCGGTGAACTGTGCCGGGATTGCCACCGGCGAAAAGACCCTTGGCAAAAACGGGCCACATGATCTGGAGGCCTTCCGCCGCACCATCGACATCAATCTTGTGGGCAGCTTCAACGTCGCGCGGCTGGCCGCGGCCGAAATCGCCAAGAACGCGCCCGGCCCAAATGGCGAGCGGGGCGTGATTATCAACACCGCCTCCATCGCCGCGTTCGACGGACAAAAGGGCCAAGCGGCCTATGCCGCGTCGAAAGGCGGGATTGCGGGCCTGTCATTGCCCATGGCGCGGGATTTGGCCCGCGACGGCATCCGCGTGATGGCCATCGCACCCGGCATTTTTCTGACCCCGATGATGCAAGGTTTGCCGCAAGAGGTGCAGGACCAGTTGGCCCAAGACGTGACGTTTCCCAAACGTCTGGGCGATCCGGCGGAATACGCAGCACTGGCGCGGTTTATCGTCGAATGCGATTACCTGAACGGCGAGGTGATCCGGCTGGATGGAGCCTTGCGCATGCAATAAAGGTGTCGATCAGATGGCACCCTCGGTCTCGATCTTCAGGTCGTGACCGCAATGTTTGCAGAAAATCGCATCTACGTCATGCTTGATCAGCCCGCATTCCGGGCATTTATGTTTGACCTTGGTGGGGGAAAAAATCGCGCGGGCCAGTTGTAGGAACAGGCCTACGCCGACAACCATGATGCCGACGGACAGCAGCCTGCCCAATGGTGTCGTCATGGTGATGTCGCCAAATCCCGTGGTGGTCAGCGTCGCAACCGTGAAATACAAAGAGTCAATGTAGCTGTCCAAACCCGGCTCGTCGCCGCCACGCAACACCTGCACAAGCGCGGTCATGGCGAATATGAACACCAGCAGGTTGACAGCCGCCAGAATGGCATCCTCATGACGGCGGAAAAACAACGAGTCCCGCCGCAGATCCTTGAGCAGATAATAAGAATGGATCAACCGCAGGGCCCGCAGAACGCGCAACACCGCCAGCCCCTGCCCGATAAATGGCGCCACCAGCAGGGAAAACAGCACGACGACATCCACAATCACGTAAATCTGTCGCATCATGCGCGTTCGATTTTCCGAAATCCAGAACCGCATCGCCAAGTCGAGGACAATCACAAAAGCAATGACAGCATCCGCTGCAATCAGCGCCGGCGTCAGTTGCATAGTCGCAGTGGCCAGAAAAAACGCGATTGTAAGCACATCGAAAATCAACAGGCCGTAGCGAAATCGCGTGGCCCGTTTGCTGCGACCTTCGTATAAAAGCCTGATCTTGTCTTTCAGCGGTCTGTCACTGGCCATCGACGTTTACACCTTACTTGCACAGCCGCACGATAGCCAAACGACACCAATTGGCAAGATCATGCACCCTTTTCGGCCTTTTCTTCAAGTCGCAACCACTCGTCCTCGGCCTCTTGCAAGGCCGTTTGCCGCGCGGTCAGCGCCTCGGTCGCTTTCTTGAATTTCACCGGCTCTCGGGTGAACAAGTCGGGGTCGGCCAACAACTGTTCCAGTTTCGCAATCTCGGCCTCCAGTCGCTGCATGTCTTGGGGCAGTGCCTCAAGCCGGTGTTTTTCGGTGAACGACAGGCCGGAGGCCTTTGTTTGCTTTGGCTTTTCGCCGGATACCGCCTCGGCAGAAGGTGAGGCTGACGTGGTCGATTTCGATATCGTGTCAGGGTTATCGGTGCCTCGCTGCGCGCGGTAATCGCTCCAGCCGCCGGCATAGACCGTCGCACGCCCGTCCCCTTCCATCGCGATGGTCGTGGTGGCCACGCGATCCAGAAAATCGCGGTCGTGGCTGACCAAAAGGACCGTGCCGTCGAAATCGTCCAACAATTCCTGAAGCAGATCAAGGGTTTCGATATCCAGATCGTTGGTCGGCTCATCCAGCACCAAAAGGTTGCTTTCCCGCGCCATCAGCTTGGCCAGCAACAACCGTGCCTTTTCGCCGCCCGACAGTGATTTAACCGGCGCGCGCACTTGCCGTTCGTCGAACAGAAATTCCTTGAGGTAGCCAACCACATGCTTGGGCTGTCCGCGCACCATCACCTGATCGGCCTGCCCTGATACGCGCATGTCCTTGTCGCCGGTCAGACTGTCCCAAAGCGTCATTTCCGGGTCCAACTGCGCGCGGGATTGATCGAACACGGCAGGCAACAGATTGGTGCCATGCTGCACGGTGCCCTGATCAGGCTCGATCTCTTTCATCAACAGCTTGAGCAAGGTCGTTTTGCCCACGCCGTTCGGCCCGACAAAGGCCACCCGTTCGCCGCGCTGAATACGGATCGAGAAATCACGCAGGATGCAGTTGCCTTCGTAAGACTTTGAAATCTCGGTCGCTTCGATCACACGCTTGCCGGATTTCGGTGCCGCAGCCAGATCCATGGCCGCCGCCCCTTGGCGTTTGATCTGCGAGGCGCGTTCGGCGCGCAGATCTTGCAGGTTGCGCACCCGGCCCTGATTGCGCTTGCGGCGCGCGCTGATGCCTTCAACGGCCCACCGGGCCTCGGCCTTGATCTTGCGGTTCAGCTTGTGGCGGGCTTGGTCCTCGTCTTCCCAAACCTTGTCGCGCCAAGCTTCGAAATCGGCAAAGCCCTTTTCCTGTCGGCGGATGACACCGCGGTCGATCCAAAGCGTTGCGCGTGTCAGCTCGCGCAGGAATGCGCGGTCGTGGCTGATCAGAACAAACCCGGTTCGGGTGTTTTTCAACTCGGCCTCAAGCCATGCAATCGCTTCGATGTCCAAATGGTTGGTCGGCTCGTCCAACAGCATCAATTCCGGCGCCTCGGCCATCAGCTTGGCCAGGGCGGCGCGGCGGCGTTCTCCGCCCGATGCGGTGGCCACCGGCGTATCGGGTTTGAATTTCAGCCCTTCCGCCGCCATTTCCACGCGATAGGTTTCGCCCGCATCAAGGCCACTGGCGGCAAACTCGCCCAAGGTGGAAAACCCCGACATGTCGGGATGCTGGTCCATATACCCTACGCTGGCACCGGGCGGCACGGTGCGATGGCCCGAATCCGCTTCGACCAGCCCGGCCATGACCTTCATCAAGGTCGATTTGCCCGAGCCATTGCGCCCGACAAGCGCGACGCGGTCGCCCGGTTGCACCACAAGCGAGACCTTGTCAAAGATCGGGTTGCCACCGAAGGTGAGTGAAATATCGGATAATTGAAGAAGAGGTGCACGTGCCATGGCTGCGAGCTATCTTGCGCCCCGCACGCCGTCAAGCACCACCGTGGCCACAGTGGCCCCTAACTGCGTGACGGACCAGTCCGCCGCCCCTATTGCGCCACGGCGCGCAACAACCTTTTGCGTGCTGGTGGGATTGCGGCAATCTCCAGTCCGGTGAACACGTGCAAGGTGTTCAAGTGCCTGTCGATCACGGCATGATCGCTGACCCAACCGCCCATCATAAGATAGGTGCGCAAAAGCGGCGGCATCGCAAGCATGCTGCGTTTTACATCCGGCTTGGCCCGGCGCAAGCGGTGGGCAAAGCGGACCACAGACGGCGATTTCACACGCGGCAGCCAGCGGCGCGGCGCGATATGCCGTGCCGCCAGCATGGTCAACGCATCGCGATGTTTGCCAGCATCCGCCCCGTGAAATGACGAACACCCGAACAAAAGCTCGACGCTATGGTCGTCGACAAAGCGCGTCATCGCCCCCCAAGCCACACGCAGAATATCAGGATCGTTCACATCAGGGGCGATGCAGAACCGGCCCATTTCCACCATTGGCCCCTGAAACTGCGCCAAGGCCGACAATTCATAAAACTGCGCGGAATAGCTGCGCCCGATATCGCCGCCGTCCCGAAGGGCAAGCATCCGAAAGCAACACACCAAACGCCCGCCTTCGACCTCTTCGATCAGAACATGGGTGCAAACCTCGTCGAACGGATCCTCATCCAACAGGCTGGCGTCGCTGTCTGCGCCCGCAAGGAAGGCCGTGGCGCGCAACCTTTGTGCCGAAGTCAGATCAGCCTTGTCCTGCGCGATGCGCGCGCGATACCGCCCTTTGCACAATGCCGACATTCCAACGCCCTTTCATGACGATCACAAATCGTATGTGGGGCCGTTGAAACACGCAATATGTGACAGGGGTTTGTCGCGGATCAGTTGAACATCTGGGAAGGGTCGATATTTCCGAAATTGCCCAAAATCTGACGCAAGAACCCGTTATCCATCACCGACGAGTCGGTGACACGGCGCGACAGCGGCACGATATTGCCATCCTCAAGCGCGAATCGCTCGATGTTGGCAATCGTGTCATCTTCGGCAAAACTGATCGCAAGAACCTGCCGTTCGATCACTTCTGGGCGATACATCCCATATTCACGAACCCGACTGCGCACGTAGTAATAATCGCCGTCATTCAGCATACCCGCCACGGACGGTGTGCCAATCACATCGTCCACGGTGGCCCGTGTATCAACGCCGACAACCAACTGTTGCAGGTCTTCCTCAAGCGGGACATAACCGTGGTTCTGGTAAGTGGCCGAGCAGGCCGTGAGGGCAACGAAACCTAATACGGCCATGACGCCGCGTGTTCGCTTTATGATACCAATCATGTCCACCCTCTTGATCTTGGCTCGAGATGCCTTTTATCCCGCTTACAACAAGGTGGGCTACCGGTTCAAGAAAGGAACACATCGCTTTGACGAATGACAGCAGCCAGACAAAGACGGCATATCGCATATCAGAGCTATCCGCCGGACGCCCGACCACGTTCGAATTACGCCCCGGCAAACCGCAAATGGAGCGGATCGCCTACGAATTGCGGCTTGAGGCCCTGCGCAAATTGTCGTTCGTCGGCACCATCACATCCGAAGGCAAACGCGATTGGCGCCTTGATGCAAAGCTGGGGGCGACGGTTGTGCAACCCTGCGTCGTCACATTGGCCCCGGTGACAACACGGATCGACACGCCCGTTGAAAGGGTCTTTGTCACTGATATGCCCGACATCAAGACAACGGACGACGTTGAGATGCCCGAGGATGATACGCTTGAACCCCTTGGCAATGTGATCGACCTGACCGCCGTGATGACCGAGGCACTGGCCCTTGCTCTGCCAGACTACCCGCGCAGCAGCGAGGCACAGTTGACGCAAACAGAATTCACACCACCGGATGCCGAACCGATCCGCGAAGAAGAAACCAAACCGTTCGCGGGCCTTGCCGCGCTCAAGGACAAGCTCGACAAAGATCAGTGAGCCAAAAAACCACTTGCCCTTGTGCCGATTCACTGTATTTTCGCGCTCTCATCGGAATTTGGGGTTGAACCGGCGGCTCGGTACGGATTAAGAGCCGCGGACACTCGTGAAACAGGGCCGATTGGCCCACAGGAAATTGAGGTTGCGACATGGCTGTCCAACAGAACAAAGTCTCGAAATCGCGCCGCAACAATCGCCGCGCTCATGACTCGCTGGTTGCGGGCAACCCGAACGAATGCCCCAACTGTGGCGAACTGAAGCGTCCGCATCATGTTTGCTCGGCTTGTGGCCACTACGCAGATCGCGAAGTTGTCGCGATGGCTGACGAAGTCGATCTGGACGAAGACGCAGCCTGAACATCGAAAGGGCGGGCGTCCGCATGACCGCAGGAACGCAAAATTCTGTCGCGGGTGCCGGACGCACCATTATCTCTGTAGATGCCATGGGCGGCGACAAGGGACCGGCAACTGTTGTTGCCGGGATCTCCCATTCCGCAAAGAAAAACCCCGATTTGGGGTTTATTCTACATGGCCCGCGCGCCGAGCTTGAGCCTTTGGTGGCCAAACGCCGCAATCTGGCGGGCCGCTGCGAAATCCGCGACGCTGCAGAAATCGTCAAGATGGAAGACAAACCCGCCCATGTTTTGCGGCATGGACGGGACACGTCTATGTGGTCGGCGCTCGAATCGGTGCGCAACGGCGAGGCGCGCGTTTGCGTGTCCTGCGGCAATACCGGTGCCCTCATGCTGTTGTCGGTGGTGCGGCTGCGCAAACTCAAAGGCATCTATCGCCCCGCGATCGGTGTGCTCTGGCCGTCAAAGAATCCGCAGGGTTTCAATATCATGTTGGATGGTGGCGCGGACATACGCGCCGATGCCAAAGACCTGATGCAGTATGCCCTGATGGGCACGTCTTACGCCCGCAACGGTTTTGGTCTGACCCGACCCCGCGTCGGACTTTTGAATGTTGGCACCGAAGAACACAAAGGCCGCGCCGAGCTGAAAGAGGCGTTTGACCTGATCGCAGCCAACGCCAAACATTCGGATTTCGAGTTTGTGGGCTTTGTCGAAGGCCGCGATCTACCCGGCACGCGCTGTGATGTCATCGTCACCGACGGGTTTACCGGCAATGTCGCGCTGAAAACCGCCGAGGGGATCGCCACGCTGTTTTCAGACCTTTTGCGCGAAGCGTTCCAGTATTCTTTCTTGTCGCGGTTCGCATCCGTCTTGGCCTATCCCTCGCTACGGCGCCTCAAAAAGCGCATTGACCCCCGGCGCGCCAATGGCGGCGTTTTTCTGGGGCTCAACGGAACAGTCGTGAAATCGCACGGCGCGGCAGATGCCACGGGGGTTTCGGCTGCGGTAAAACTCGCATTCGAATTGGCACAGTCAGGTTTTACTGAAAAGCTTGCCGCGCGGGTTGCATCCGCCACGATGCTTGACCAAGATGGCGAGACTGACAACTCAGACAATGGTGACTCTGAATGACGCTGCGCGCTGTCGTGGAAGGCGTCGGGCATTATCTGCCTGACAGAATTGTGCCGAACTCGGAGTTTGAAAAAACCCTTGATACGTCGGATGAATGGATTCGGACGCGCTCGGGCATTGAGCGGCGGCATTTCGCAGCCGACGGTCAAACCACCTCGGAACTGGCCAGCAACGCGGCCCGCGCGGCCTTGGAACACGCCGGGCTGACGATTGACGATATTGACGGCATCATCATCGCCACCTCGACACCCGATCTGACATTCCCCGCGGTTGCCACCATGGTTCAGCAGGATCTGGGGATGACCCGTGGTTTTGGCTTCGACGTGCAGGCTGTTTGCGCCGGGTTCGTCTATGCGCTGACCAATGCGAATGCGCTGATCCTCGCCGGACAAGCCAAACGCATTCTGGTGATTGGCGCGGAAACCTTCAGCCGGATCATGGACTGGACCGACCGCTCGACCTGCGTTTTGTTCGGCGACGGGGCCGGCGCATTGGTTCTGGGCGCGCAAGACGGGGCCGGGGACAACAGCGACCGGGGCATTTTGTCGGCCGACCTGAATTCCGACGGGCGCTATCGCGATATGTTGTATGTCGATGGCGGGGTGTCATCGACCGGCACCGCGGGCAAGCTGCGCATGCAAGGCAACCCGCTGTTCCGTCAAGCCGTTGAAAAACTGACCTCAACCGCCGACACCGCGCTTGAAAAGGTCGGGCTTCAGGGAACGGATTTGGATTGGATCGTGCCGCATCAGGCGAATATCCGGATCATCCAAGGCACAGCCAAGAAAATGGGCCTGTCGATGGACCGGGTGATTGTCACGGTTCAAGATCACGGCAACACCTCGGCGGCGTCGATCCCTTTGGCAATGTCGGTCGGAGTCGAACAGGGCCGGATCAAGCAAGGTGATCTGGTTTTATGCGAGGCGATCGGCGGCGGGCTCGCTTGGGGGGCGGTCGTGCTGCGCTGGTAGCTTCATTTTCCGCGCAAACATCACGTGCCAAGTGGTTGAGATTGACTCGGAAATTCTTTCCGCCCTAAAGTCCTTTGATAAAAGAGGGGACATCATGACCGAGACAACACTAACCAGAATGGATCTGAGCGAAGCGGTGTTCCGCGAGGTCGGACTTTCACGCAACGATTCCGCGGAACTTGTGGAAAGCGTTCTGGCCCATATGTCCGACGCGTTGGTGCGCGGCGAGCAAGTCAAGATTTCGTCTTTCGGCACCTTTTCCGTGCGTGACAAATCAGCCCGAGTGGGGCGCAACCCCAAAACCGGTGAAGAAGTGCCGATCAATCCCCGCCGGGTTTTGACCTTTCGCCCCTCGCATCTGATGAAGGATCGGGTCGCCGCTGGAAACAAACGTTAGGACCAACCTGAATCATGGGCAAATCCGCCGACGCCTTCCGAACCATAAGTGAGGTTGCCGACTGGCTGGAAACCCCGGCCCATGTGCTGCGGTTTTGGGAAAGCAAATTCAGTCAAGTCAAACCAGTCAAACGGGCCGGTGGCCGCCGGTATTACCGGCCCGCCGACATGCGGCTTTTGGGCGGGATCAAGAAACTGCTGCATGATGACGGGATGACGATTAAGGGCGTCCAGAAACTGTTGCGCGATCAGGGCGTCAAGCATGTCTCGAACATGGCGCCTGCGCTTGATGACGGCCTGACAGAGCAGGATGATGCCTCAATTTCTCTGGACACCGTGGATCAAAGCCCATCAGACGGCGCACAGGTTTTGGATTTTGCCCGCGGCGCTGCCAAATCCGGCGCGCCCGAAACGACGGCACCAGACCCGGACCCTCAGGATCAGCCCCGCGAGCCTGAACTTTTCGGCGACACGGAGTCCGAAACCGCCGAACCTGAGACGCCGCCCGAGCAGACATCGCCCGAACAGACACCGCCGGACAATCCAACGCCGCCGCCCGACGACAGCGACGACGCCGAAGCGGATCAGCCCGAAACGCCAGTGAGCGCAGAAAGCCCAGACAGCTTGGCCGCGCAGGATGATCAGCCCGAGACGCCCGCAACGCCAGCGTTCAGGCATCACAGCACCGACGACGCTCTTGCGCCGTCAGAGGACAGTATCGAAGATGCCCCCGAACAGCCCACAGGTGAGTCCAATGCGGAAACACCGGGCGATGCCCCAGCCCCCTCCGCACCCAAGCCGAACATCATTGAGCTTGCAGACGATGCGCCCGACACGGTTGAGGCCGGTCTGGGGGTTTTGAGCAAACTTTGTGGCCTGTCTTCACCGCGCGACGCCGACACGGCAAAGCAGCTGGAACAGGTTGCACACCGCCTGCGCGCGTTGATCAACGACTAGGTCTGTCTTTAGACAACTTTCCACCGGGCAAATCGGTTTTTTTCTCTTGTTCCCACTCTCAAAACAGGTATGTAACGGCCTCATGTCGGGCTATAGCGCAGTCTGGTAGCGCGTCCGTCTGGGGGACGGGAGGTCGCAGGTTCGAGTCCTGCTAGCCCGACCATGAAAACCGCCCCCAACACCGGATCCTGACTGTGGCACGTGGCCTGCAAGCCGGGGCCGCGTTGCGCTGAAGGGGATAAGATGACGGGTGTACTGGCAAGCCAGCAAATTTCAGCCCTGATTGCTGACGGTCGTATTTCCGCGCAACCCGCCGTTATTTCAGAACAAATTCAACCGGCCAGTCTGGACCTGAGACTGGGCCACGTTGCGTATCGTGTGCGCGCCTCTTTTCTGTCCGGCCATAACCGCAGTGTTGCCGACCGTTTGGCCGAACTGGAAATGCACCGCATCGACCTGAGCCAAGGTGCCGTGCTGGAAAAGGGCTGTGTCTACGTTGTGCCATTGATGGAACAGCTTGACCTGCCATCAGGCATGCAGGCGGTTGCAAACGCCAAATCCTCGACCGGGCGGCTGGATCTGCTGACGCGCATGATCACCGATGGCGGCACAGAGTTTGATCGCGTTCCACAGGGCTACAAAGGCCCGCTTTATGCCGAGATCTGCCCAAGAAGTTTTTCGGTTCTGGTCCGGCCCGGAATGCGCCTGAACCAGATCCGATTCCGCGACGGGCAATCCATTCTGGACGACGCCGCGTTGCGGGCGTTGAACGCAGACACGCCTTTGGTGGATGGCCCTGCCGTCATCAGCGATGGCTTGGGGTTTTCCGTTGATCTGAAACCGGAAACCGGCACGCTGGTCGGGTATCGCGCCAAGCCGCATACCGGGGTCATTGATCTGGACAATATCGGCGGTTACAGCCCCGCGGAATATTGGGAAGAGGTGCATTCCGACACCGGGCGCATCATCCTTGACCCCGGCGCGTTTTACATCCTTGTCAGCCGCGAAGCGGTGCATATTCCGCCCGCTTATGCCGCTGAAATGGCCCCCTACCTTGCGATGGTGGGCGAATTCCGGGTGCATTACGCGGGTTTTTTCGACCCCGGCTTTGGCCATGACGCCGCCGGTGGTGCAGGATCGCGCGGCGTGCTTGAGGTGCGCTGTCACGAGGCCCCGTTTGTGTTGGAACATGGCCAGATCGTCGGGCGGCTGGTCTATGAGAAAATGGATCAGGTGCCACAGCAGCTATATGGTGCCGACCTGAAATCCAACTATCAGGGCCAAGGCCTGAAACTCAGCAAACACTTTCACGCGGCGTAAGTCGACGCGAACTCAAAACTTCCCGAAACGCCGGTTAACGCGCATGGCCTGACGGGCGCGTTTTTCGCTTGTTTTGCTGTCAGGACCGGTCGAAGGCCCCTGCCCGTCCTGATCTTGCGCGCTGTTATCCGCGCGACCGCGACCAAACCGTTTGCTGGCCGCGCTGATCCCTGCGTTCATGCCGCCGCGCATCACTTTGCGCATGACCATCCGGATCACCATATTAACTATGAAGTTGGCGTTCATTGCGGCCTCCTAAACTATCTACAGCCCCACACTTAACATCAAATCATGCAGTTTTCAGGGCATTCGCAAGATTTTTAACCCTTAGTCTTCGAACATGTCGCTCTGATCGGTATCCCCGCCATCCTCGCTGTCGTCATCAGGTGACATTGCACCGGGTGGCGGCCGGTTTTCCAACAGCCCGGCCGATCGCAATTCCTTGAGACCGGGCAGGTCACGCGCGGATTCAAGGCCGAAATGATCCAAAAAGGATTGGGTCACGACAAACGTCACCGGACGCCCCGGTGTCATTTTCCGGCGGCCAAAGCGAATCCACTCCATTTCAAGCAGTTGGTCCACCGTCCCACGGCTGACCGACACGCCCCTGATCTCTTCAATCTCGGCGCGGGTCACCGGCTGATGATACGCAACGATCGCCAGCGTCTCGATCGCCGCACGGCTGAGCTTGCGGGTCTCGACGGTTTCCTTTTGCATTAAAAACCCAAGGTCAGGCGCGGTGCGCATCGCCCACGCCTCGCCGACCTTGATCACCTGCACGCCCCGCCCCTCGTAACGTTTGCGCAAATGCACCAAGGCTTCGACCACGTCACACCCGTGCGGCATCCGGGCCGACATCTCCTTGACCGTGACCGGCTCGGCACTGGCAAAAAGGATCGCTTCGCACATTCTTTCTTGTTCGGCGATCGGCGGGGCCTCGAACAGGGTTTCTTCTTTTTCGTCGGTATCTTGTGACATGCTATCTATCCCTGCGGCGCACCTGAATTGGCGCGAACGTGTCCTCTTGCCGGATCTCGGCCTTGCCTTCCTTGACCAATTCCAGCGATGCCGCAAAGGTCGAGGCCGTCGCCGACCGCAGCCGCGCTGGATCGGATGTGAACCCTTCTGGCAAGTAGGTTGCAATATCCGTCCACGTCGCGGCAAATCCGATCAGCGGGCGCATACGCTCAAGCGCCTGCTCCAAGGTGAACACCGCGTCCCGATCCATGATGTAGGGGCGAAATTCATCCTTTGTGCGAATGCGTGCGTAGCCCTGCATCAGGTCCAACAAAGTGGCGGTATAGGTCACCCGTTTGACCCGCATCACATCCTCGGGGATACCACGGGCAAAGAAATCACGCCCCAATTGATCGCGTGCCATCAAGGTGGCCGCCTGTTCGCGCATCGCTTGCAGGCGTTCCAGTTGAAACGCCAGATGCGCGGCCAGTTCTTCGCCCGATGGCCCCTCTTCGGTGGGGTCGGGCGGCAGCAGCAGCCGCGATTTCAAGAACGCCAGCCATGCCGCCATGACCAGATAATCGGCGGCCAATTCGATGCGCAATTGCTTGGCCCGTTCGACAAAGGCCAGATATTGCTGCGCCAATTGCAGCACCGACACCTTGCGCAAGTCCACTTTCTGAGTGCGGCTTAACGTTAACAGCAGGTCCAACGGGCCTTCAAAACCGTCGACATCCACGATCAACGCCTCGGCCGCCATACGGTCGGCCACGCGTGTCGGTTCTGTTTGATCTTCCTCGAATAAGTCCTCAGACATCACCACGCCCGTTCAGCAATGCATCAAGCTTTGCTTCAACCGCGCGAATGTCAACCTGTTGGGGTGTTTTGCGCGCCGCCAAAGCACGCTCGGCCCGGTCTTGCGCCTGATCGGTCATCTGACCTGCGGCAGTTGCCACGGCGCGTCGGTCCTCAAGCGAGGCGTTGCACAACAGCACCACATCACAGCCTGCGGCCAGCGAACCTTGTGCTATCTCGGGCAACGATCCGTTCAACGCCTTCATCGAGATATCATCGGTCATGATCAGACCTTCGAACTCGATCTCGTCGCGGATTAATTGCATCACCTTTGGCGACAGCGTGGCGGGCCGCGCGTCGATCTCTGAGTAGACCACATGCGCGGTCATCCCCATGGGCAAATCGTTCAGCGCCTGAAACGGGGCAAAATCAATGCCTGTCAAATCCGACAGCGGCGCATCCACGCCGGGCAAATCAAGGTGACTGTCCACCACCGCGCGACCATGGCCGGGGATATGCTTGACCACAGGCAAAACGCCGCCATCCAGCAAGCCTTCCGCAACCGCGCGGCCCATGCGGGCCACGGTGCCTGCATCAAACCCGTAACAGCGGTTTTTTAGAAAATCATGCGTGTCCTGCCCCGCCACATCAACCAACGGCGCACAATTGCTGTCAATGCCCAGATCATACAGTTCCGCGGCAATAAGACGGTAGCGCAAATACATCGCCTGCGCCGCATTGGCCCTAGCCTCGGCCACATGTTCCAGCGGGGGCAGCCAGTCGCGCCACAGCGGCGCGCGCAAGCGCTGCACGCGGCCACCTTCCTGATCAATTGTGATCGGGGCCGCACGGCCCACGGCCTCGCGCATCTCGGCGCATAGGGCGCGGACCTGTTCGGGCGTGTCGATGTTGCGCGCAAACAGGATAAACCCGAACGGGTTCACCTCGGCAAAAAGCCGTTTCTCGTCGGCCGTCAGGCGCAGGCCTTCGGCATCAAGGATGCACGCGCCAAAGCGCACGCTCACCGTGTCACCACCGGGATACAATCGGCGTTCTCGGCGACAAGCGCCGAACAAAAGCGGCGCGCATCGCTGAGGTCGGCAAACCCCATGGCCCGTAAACGATAGAAGGTGCGCCCGCCACTTTGCGCCTTTTGGACGACCCGGTCCTTGTCGGCCAGATACTCGCCAAACTTGCCGCTCAGGCGCGTCCATTCTTTTTCTGCAATCTCGGCGGATTCAAAAGCGCCCAACTGGGCCATTCGGGTGCCAGCGGCGATATCCGCCGGATCAACATCCTGCGTCGCCTCGGAAGGGGCCGGGGCCGCGACCTGCCTAACCTCAGACAAGGTTGCAGGGCGCAGCCTGGGCCGCAAGGACCGGCCCAACCCATCTTTTGGCTCCGCCGTCTGCGGCTCCGCTTCAGGTTCTGCCTCAGCCGCAGGCTTGGGGGTCTCTTCGAATTTCGGGGATCCTTGCGCAAGTTGCGTGGCCAAGGCCTCGACCGTGGCCAACTGGATGGCCTCGCGGTCGGATGACGCAGGCGGTTCTGCCTCGGCTGTCGGGCTCACTTCGGTGGGCGTGTCGGTATTCTCTGACGCGGCCTGTGCCATTTTCTCTGACGGCACATCCTCAAGCGTCAGGTCCAATGGCTTGGGCGCAAGGATCAAACGGTCTGCGGGTTTCGCCGCAGTGCCTTGGGCAGCCACCTGATTGACAGCCAGCCCCTGATTGATGGCCTGCCGCCCGCCGGGATCATCGGGTTGGACGCGCATTGGCCCTTCGGCGGCGCGCACTACCGGCACGCCGCTGACGTCACGCACCAACAGTTTGTAGCCCCAAACACCAACCCCGGCGACCAGCGCCAAGGACACCACGGCGCCCGCAAGATTGGTGAATTTCTTAACGATATTGCTATGGTTCGGCGCAGCCATATGCTGCGCAGCTTGCCTGTCTGCCATGTCTCGCCTCGCTTTGCCGCCGACGATACTTGGCCGCCGGGGTCATTGCCTTGCCTGATCCCCGGCTTGCACGGTTTTTTTACCGCATTTCTTCCGCAGGGGTTACGCCAAGAATACCAAGACCAGAGGAAATAACAACGGTCACGGCCCGCGCCAAAGCGATTTTCGCCTGACTTGTGGCCGGATCGCCCTCTTGCAAGAAGCGCAGAGCCGGATCATCATTGCCACGGTTCCACAACGCATGCAGGTCGGACGCCAGATCATAGAGGTAGAAGGCAATGCGATGCGGTTCATTGGTGCGGCCCGCGATTTCCACCAGACGCGGCCATTCGGCCAGCTTCTTGGCCACCGCCAATTCGGCGTCATGGGTCAGGATTGACAAATCTGCCCCGGCCAAAGCGGCATCATCGACGGTAATACCCGCCTCGCGCGCCTTGCGCAGAACTGAATTGACCCGTGCATTGGCATATTGGACGTAAAACACGGGGTTGTCTTTCGACTGCTCTAGCACCTTGTCAAAATCGAAATCCAGCGGGGCGTCGTTCTTGCGGGTCAGCATGACAAAGCGCGTCACATCGGCCCCCACCTGATCGACCACATCGCGCAGGGTCACGAATGTGCCGGCCCGCTTGGACATTTTGAACGGCTCGCCGTTTTTATAAAGCTTGACCAGTTGGCACAGCTTGATGTCCAAGGGCACCCGGCCATCAGTCAGGGCCGACACAGCGGCTTTCATCCGTTTGACATAGCCGCCATGATCCGCGCCGAACACGTCGATCAGCATATCAAAGCCACGGCTGACCTTATCGTAGTGATAGGCAATATCGGGGGCGAAATACGTCCAGCCGCCATCGGATTTCTTCACCGGCCGGTCCACGTCATCGCCATGTTCGGTGGATTTGAACAAGGTTTGCTCGCGCGGCTCCCAATCCTCGGGCTTTTTGCCTTTGGGGGGCTCCAGCACGCCCTCGTAAATCAGGCCCTTTTCTTCCAGCGTCTGCAAGGCTTCTTCGATCCGGCCCGTGCCATACAGCGATTTTTCCGAGAAAAACACATCCATTTCGACGCCAAGCGCCTTCAGATCCTCGCGGATCAGCGCCATCATCGCATCACTGGCAAAGGTCCGGATTTCAGCCAGCCAGACGGCCTCGGGCTGATCGACATAGGCATCGCCAACCTGATCTTTCAGCGCCTCGCCCACGGCAATCAGGTAGTCGCCGGGATAGGTGCCATCCTCAAACGCCACGGCCTGACCATGCGCCTCAAGATACCGCAGATAGACCGACCGCGCCAAAACATCGACCTGCGCACCGCCATCGTTGATGTAATATTCGCGGGTCACATCATAGCCCACGAAAACCAGCAGGCTGGCCAAGGCATCGCCAAACACCGCGCCCCGCGTATGGCCCACATGCAGCGGCCCGGTCGGGTTGGCGCTGACATATTCGACATTCACCTTTTTACCCGCGCCCATATCCGAGCGGCCAAATTCAGGCCCGTCTGTCAGGGCCCTATGCACCACGTCCTGCCAAACACCGTCCGCCAGCCGCAGGTTCAAAAAGCCCGGCCCGGCCACGTCGGCGCTTTCGATCCGATCACTGCCCAAAAGCCGTGCTGCCAGATCAACGGCAATGTCGCGCGGCTTGAGCCCGGCGGGTTTGGCCAGCACCATGGCGGCGTTGGTCGCCATGTCGCCATGCGCAGGATCGCGCGGCGGCTCGACCGTGACATTCGCTAAATCAAGACCGTCGGGCAATTTGCCTTCGGATTGCAAAACGGCCAGTTCATTCTGAACCAACGCGTGAATTTCGGTGAACAGATTCATCGGAATATCCTTTGTTCGTTGGCGCAGGGTTTACCACTGCCACTGCCCGCGTCAATCGCAAGGCAGATCAACAGGCAAAACCGCCCCCGAGACCGTCTGGCCGTGCGGCTGACACAGCCACAAAACCGTCTGCGCAAGGTCGGCTTGGCCTCGGTCGGTCTCCAGCCCCGATGCGTTGGTCACGCGCACCGCATTGACGGCCCCCTGCGCCTGCAAGCCAAGCTCTTGTTGCAAGGCTTGGGGCAGATGCTGCATCGCACGGTCATAGGCCCATGCCTCGGCAGGCGCTTGCGCCGGTGGGACGACACAGACCACGATCACGCGGGCAAAACGGGCCGCCCGCAAGCCCGCGACAAGCGAGCGCGTCAGCGCCGGGATGGCCGCAATCACAGCACCCGGACGCCCCGGCGAGGACACAGCCTGCAAATGGATAAGCATATCAAGTGGTTCATCGCGCCATTCCGCCCCCAACACACGGCAAGACCGCGGCCGCAGCACATCCAAGACCAGATGATCAAGATGGTCTGGCGCGGCTTTGACCGTCTGGCGCAACAGGCCCTCGTCAACACCGGCAAGAATAAAGCGCACCCCGGCACGCGCCAAGGCCCAAGCCAAGGTTTAGCCAAAAGCACAATCCGCACCGGCAATCAAAGCTGTCTGTCCTGACACTCGCTGATCTTGCAATATCTACACTCGCCCTCTCAAAAGCTGGCGAAACGGTACTTCTTTACCTCTCACGTCACAATCCACGGTTTGATTTATTCGGTGCCTTCATTGTCGGCTTTGGCCGCGTCCAGTGTATCGTTTTCAGGGGACAGAGACAGAAGGGTAACATCTTTTTGCTTTCGCGGATCTTCATCGGCAACGATCAAGCGCAAATCGCCCCCCTCGTCATGCTCGGCCAGCAAGATGGCGTCGGGGTTCGCCGCGCGCCAGTTTTCAAACGTATATTCTTCCGTCAGGTTGGTGGCGCGCACACGCCACCCCGCATTCATCTTCGAGGTCAGATCAAGATAGGTCTGCCCCCCGGCAATCGCCCGCCCGCCAAGCGTTGCTGGCAAGGCATGGCGGGGGCTGTCCTGCTTGGTGCGTTTCAGTTGAAAGACGTTGTCGCGGCCAAACTCCGGCCCCAGATCGGTGGCCACCAGCGTGTTGTAGGCATCATTGTCGCTGACCGCCAGAACGCGGCCATAGCTTGTGACCTCGACACCGTGTTCGGCGGCCTCTGACAGAATGTCACCGAAAAAAACCGGCAAACCCACCTCACGCGCGCTGCGCAGGCGGCCCCGGTTCGGGTCGGCGATCAGCACCGGCACCTCGCGCTTTTGCAACGCTTCGCCAAAGGCCGCCGCAAAGCGCGATCCCCCCACGATGATCACACCGGGAATGCCCTTGCCTGCCAATCCAAGCGCCGCCGCAAACGGGCGCAAGGAAAACCCGTTTAACACGACAGTGGCCGCCACCAGAGCAAACGCCAACGGCCCCAGCAACGCGGCATCCGCCACGCCCATGGCCACCAAACGTTCGGCAAACAAGCCAGCCACCGCCACCAGAACAACACCACGTGGGCCCGTCAGCCCCACCAGCAGACGCTCGCGCATCGGCAATTTCGTACCGACCAGCGAGATCATGACCGTCAGCGGTCGCACCACCAAAATAACAACGATCACAAATGCCAACGCTCGCCAATTCAGCATCGCCAGCTTTTCGAAATCCATATTGGCCGCCAACAGGATAAACACCCCCGAGACCAGCAAAATGGTGGCATGTTCCTTGAACCGGCGCATTTCGGTGTAGCTGGGCAGATCAGCATTGGCGATCCATATGCCCATGACGGTCACGGCCAACAAACCGCTTTCGTGCAGCACCGTATCGGACAGCGCAAAGACCCCCAGCAAGGCGGCGAACAAGACCGGCACTTTCATGTATTCCGGCACCCATGCGCGGCGGAAGGATTCCGAGATAATTGCGCCTGCAGCCACACCCATCACGGCGGCCACGACAATCCCGCGCGCCATGTCCCATGCGGCATCGCCCATGGTTTCCGCCGTATTGAGGACCAAGACCACTTGGAACGCCAAGACGGCGGCCAATGCGCCGATCGGATCGTTGACGATGGCCTCCCACTGAAGCAGTTGCGCGGGCCTGCGGTTTAGCCGCGCCTGACGCAGCAAAGGCGCAATGACGGTGGGGCCGGTGACAATCATGATGCCGCCGAACACCGCCGAGGACGCCCATCCCAACCCCGCCACGTAATGCAGCGCCAAGGTCGAGAGCAGCCATCCAAGCGGCGCGCCCAAAACAATAAGGCGTTTCACACCTTCGGCCGCCCCCCGCAGGCTGTGCAGGTTTAGCGTTAAACCACCCTCGAACAGGATAATCGCAACCGCGATGGAAATCATCGGGGCCATCAGCGGCCCGATATCGCGGGAGGGGTCGAAAACGCCCAGCACCGGACCGATCAACAACCCGGCCAGCAGCATCAGAACGATGGCGGGCATGCGCAAGCGCCACGCGGCCCATTGCGCCCCGACGCCAAGCGCGCCGACCAATGCAAAACTCATAACCGGCGCCAAAGCCCCGTCTGCCGCTGACTCAATCGCCATAATCTATGCTCCGACCCATGCACCCGAACCGCCAGCGCCGCCCAACAGGCGCGCGTGTTGCTGCAACGCGAACCGGTCGGTCATGCCAGCGATGTAATCACTCACAAGACGCGCAAGCGTGGTTTCACCCTGCGCCGCCTCAACATCATGTCGCCAACGGTCGGGCAAAAGGCCGGGTTTCGCAAGGTAGAAAGGAAACAGCTCTTCCACGACATGGGTGACCTGCGCGCGCATCTCCATCACCGATGGGGCGCGATACATTCTGGAAAACAAAAACTCTCTGATCCGGGTCAGGTCTGCCCACATCTCGGGTGAAAACTGAATGACAGGACGCCCAAGATGACGGACTGCAGCCGCGCAATCCGGCGATGCCTGTTCCAACGTTGCGCGCGATGTTTCTATGACATCACCCACCATCACACCGAACACGCGGCGCAGCGCCTCATGCCGCCGCCTGTAGGCATCAAGCCCCGGATACAGCGATTCAACCTGGGCATAGCATGGGCCAACGATGGGCAATTGCCGAATATCGTCTTCGGTGAACAGCCCCGCGCGCAAGCCATCATGCAGGTCGTGGTTGTTATAGGCTATATCATCGGCCAAGGCGGCCACCTGCGCCTCGGTGCTGGCATGGGTGTGCAGTTCAAGATCATGGCGCGCGTTGTAATCAGACAGCGCATAGGGCAAATCACCCATGACCGGGCCGTTGTGCTTGGCGATCCCTTCCAGAGTGTCCCAGGTCAGGTTCAGGCCGTCGAACTCGGCATAATGGCGTTCCAGCGCGGTGACGATCCGAACTGCCTGCGCGTTGTGATCAAACCCGCCATAGGGCTGCATCAGCGCGTTGAGGGCATCCTCGCCGGTATGGCCAAACGGAGTATGCCCAAGGTCGTGCGCCAACGCGACAGCCTCGGTCAGTTCTTGGTTCAGACCAAGCGCCCCGGCAATCGTGCGCGCAACTTGCGCCACTTCGATGGAATGGGTCAGGCGCGTTCTAAAATAATCGCCCTCATGTTCGACGAAAACCTGTGTCTTGTGTTTCAGGCGGCGAAAGGCGCTCGAATGAATAATCCGGTCCCGATCGCGTTGAAAACACGACCGGAACGCGCTTTCATCCTCGGCCACCAGCCGTCCCTTGGTCTGCGCCGGAGTCGAGGCATAAGGCATTTGCATGTCGGCTATCCTTGTCGCGGGTTTTCCTGCTCCATATATTGCAAAGGATAGAACAACGGAACCGTCAGGAGAGCGCAATGCAACTGCCCCCCAAAGTGACCGAACGCGCCTTTGAGCGTCTGGCCGAAATCGGTGCCGCAAATGACGGCCATGCCCTTCGGGTCGCCGTGGAAGGTGGCGGGTGTTCGGGGTTTCAATACGAAATCCGGCTGGACAACCCAAGCAATGACGATCTGGTTCTGGAAGGTCAGGGCCAAAAGGTCGTGGTCGACAGCGTGTCCTTGCCCTTCTTGGCTGGCGCAACCATCGACTTCACCGAAGAGCTGATCGGCGCGCGGTTTACAATTAACAACCCCAATGCCAGCAGCTCTTGCGGCTGCGGAACATCTTTTTCAATGTAATCAATATAGTAAAGATCACCATTCACGCAAAACTTCAGGGCCGATCATTTTCAAGGCGCAAGACCCCCGCTTGTCTTGGGCTTGGTCTTGCGCGATAGAAGGTGCCAAGGACACAGGCAAAAAAAGGCGCAGGTCATGAAAATCGCCAGTTTCAATATCAACGGGATCAAGGCGCGCATTCAGGCCCTGCCAGATTGGCTGGACGAGGCGCAGCCGGATGTTGTTCTGTTACAGGAAATCAAATCCGTCGACGAAAATTTCCCGCGCGACCTGTTCGAAGAGCGCGGGTATACCGTCGAAACCCATGGGCAAAAAAGTTTTAACGGTGTCGCCATCCTGTCGAAACTTCCCCTAGAGGATGTCAGCCGCGGCCTGCCCGGTGATGACGACGACGAACAAGCCCGCTGGATCGAGGCCACCGTGATCGGTGACAAAACTGCCGTCCGGGTGTGTGGTCTTTACCTGCCGAACGGCAATCCGGCACCAGGGCCGAAATACGATTACAAACTGGCATGGATGGAGCGCCTGAAAGACCGCGCCGCCGAGTTGCTGGCCACCGAAGAACCGGCGCTGATGGCCGGCGACTATAACATCATCCCGCAAGACGAAGACGCCAAACGCCCCGAGGCTTGGGCGAAAGACGCGCTTGCCCTGCCCGAAAGCCGTGCTGCCTTTCGCAAGATCGTCAATCTGGGCTTTACCGAAGCCTTCCGGGCGCAGCATCAGGGGCCGGGGCACTATACGTTTTGGGATTATCAGGCCGGGGCCTGGAACCGCGATGACGGCATTCGCATCGATCATTTCCTGCTGACGCCTCAGGCGGCCGATTTGCTGACCGATTGCCAGATCGACAAAGAGGTGCGCGGGCGCGAAAAACCCTCGGATCACGTTCCGATCTGGATCACGCTGGACGCGTAAGCCCGGCGTCACCCGCTTGGGCGGGTCACGTCATATCCGTAGATCCAATCGAACTGGCGCAGCAAACGGTCAGGCGCGACGGTGCCACCAATCCTAAGCGCCGTGTGCGCCGCCCACCTGAGCGGTGAAAAGGCCAAATGGTATTTCCATGCATTACCGTTGGCCGCGTCGACCACCCGCGTTGCGCGCGGTTTTCGACGCTGTTGATAGGTCGACAGGCCGCTCTCCAGATCCCCTGCCCTGTCCAGACAATCCGCCAAGGCCCAAGCATCCTCAAGCGCCATACAGGCCCCTTGCGCCATGAACGGCAATGTCGGGTGCGCGGCATCGCCCAACAGGGCCGCACCACCGCCATACCAACGGTTGGCCACTGGATGCCGGAACAATCCCCAAAGATTCACGCTTTCAATCCGCGACAACATACGCTGCACATCCGGGCCGAAATCCGCGAACGCGGCCTGCACGGCCAAAGGATCGTCTTGCTGGCTCCAGCTTTCCTTGGCCCATGCGGCGCGTTCCTGCACGGCCACAAGGTTCATATACTGCCCGTCGCGCAAGGGGTAGCTGACCAGATGGCGGTGCGGCCCCATATGAACCCGCGCCTCGGGCGGCGCGTTATCGGCATTGGGCACAATCGCGCGCCATGCCACCTGGCCTGTGAAAAACGGCGCGACCTGCCCGTTCAGCGCCGGACGCACGACCGAGTGCAAACCATCCGCGCCGACCACAAGATCAGCCGACAAAACAGCGCCATTGCATAACGTCACACGCGCATTGGTCTGGCCCGGCGTCAGCGTGACAGACTGCACATTTTGCAACAGCCGAATTTTGACCCCGGCCTCACGCGCACCTTGGGCCAGAACATCGACCAGATCGGCCCGGTGGACGAAATAATAATCCCGGCTGTCCAGCCGCCCCAAATCCAGCGATACAACCTTTGGACCGCGATAGTCATGCAGATTGACCGCCCGTGCCTGTACGGAACACTCGCGCAAGGCCTGTCCCAAACCAAGCGCGTTCAACACGACAAAGCCGTTCGGGCTGATTTGCAGCCCGGCGCCGACCTCGGAAATCTCGGCGGCTTGCTCCAACACGGTGACATCGGCACCGCGCAACGCCATAGCTCGCGCCGCGGTCAAACCACCAATGCCGCCGCCGATCACCAGCGTTTTCAATCCGTGCAAACTCATGGGATTCTATTGAAACGAAAAACGCCGGAGCGAAAGCCCCGGCGTCGATGAAATTTAGTGAACGTCATGCTCAATCGTCGCGATGGACCTTTTCACGACGTTCATGACGCTCTTGCGCTTCAAGGCTCATGGTGGCGATCGGCCGCGCGTCCAGACGCTTTAGGCTGATCGGCTCGCCGGTGACTTCGCAATAGCCAAATTCACCCTCTTCGATCCGGCGCAGTGCGGCATCAATCTTGGTCACCAGTTTGCGCTGACGGTCACGGGTGCGCAGCTCGATTGCGCGGTCTGTTTCTTCGCTGGCGCGGTCCGCAACATCCGGAATTGCGCGGGTGCCGTCCTGTAACCCTTCGATTGTATCGCGGGTATCGTCCAGCAGGTCATTTTTCCAATTAATCAACTTGCGACGAAAATATTCCAACTGGCGTTCATTCATGAACGGTTCGTCTTCGGCCGGTTGGTAATCGTCGGGTAGAAAGACTTCGGCTTTCATGGTGGTCCCCTCATCAAGGCCAACGTCCGACATTGCAATCTCCTCAGATCGTGGCGCTTCCCTGCCGTGCAATTACACCCGCCACACAGGAATGTCACTAGGCAATCACGCTGCATTGATGTGCCGGACCGATCAGCCTACTGTGCGTGTCAAACCTGCCTGAAAAAGTCGCATAAGGACCAAACCGCACATGAAGTTCGAAGGAACAGAGAGCTACGTCGCTACAAGTGACCTGACCATCGCCGTGAATGCCGCCGTCACCTTGGAACGCCCCCTTCTGGTCAAGGGCGAACCCGGAACCGGCAAAACCGAATTGGCCCGTCAGGTGGCGCAGGGTTTGGGCCTGCGGATGATCGAATGGAACATCAAGTCCACCACCAAAGCCCAGCAGGGCCTTTACGAATATGACGCCGTCTCGCGCTTGCGCGACAGCCAATTGGGCGATGAACGCGTGCACGATGTGCGCAATTACATCCGCAAGGGCAAACTGTGGGAGGCGTTTGAAGCCGACGAAAAAGTCGTTTTGCTGATCGACGAGATCGACAAGGCCGACATCGAGTTTCCCAATGACCTTTTGCAAGAACTCGACCGGATGGAGTTTTACGTCTACGAGACCGGCGAAACCATCAAGGCCCGGCAACGGCCCATCGTCATCATCACCTCGAACAATGAAAAGGAACTGCCCGACGCGTTCTTGCGGCGCTGCTTTTTCCATTACATCCGCTTTCCCGACATCGAGACGATGAAGCGGATTGTCGCCGTGCATCACCCCGGCCTTAAGGACCAGTTGCTGACCACCGCCCTGACCCAGTTTTACGAACTGCGCGATCAAGCCGGGCTGAAGAAAAAGCCCTCAACCTCAGAGGTGCTGGATTGGCTCAAGCTGCTATTGGCCGAAGACCTGAGCGCAGACGATCTCAAGCGTGATGGCGCCGACGCCCTACCAAAACTGCACGGTGCGCTTTTGAAAAACGAACAAGACGTGCATCTTTTCGAAAGGCTGGCGTTCATGGCGCGGCGGACCAGATAACGCAGGAAAAGGACAGGCGATTGACGGTAAAGGCAGACACCATCTGCAAGCGACCCCTCGGCCCGGAAAATGAACCGGGCCACAGTTTTGCCGCGCTTCGTCCTTACCCCGGACAGGATAGGTGGGCATCGTCTGCCTTGTCCTGTGACGGTGCCCGCGCATCTGAAAGGGTGGCCCCAAGCGTGGCGGCCACCGTGAAACGCGCACGCCAAAGCAGGTGCATCGGCCGGGCCGTGACTGCCCCCGGTCGCATGACACGAAAACCAAGCTTCGGGGGGCACATGCGTCGCGTTATCCTACCTATATGTTTGATGCTGGGCGCTTGCGTGCCGGGGCAATCGGTCGACATGCCCTCGCGGGCCGCAACAGCCGATGTCTCGGGTCTGCCGGCGATCAAATCATTTTCCGCACCCCGCCCAGTGCCGCCCATGCGGTCCAACAAGGATATCCAGCGCGATTTTCTGGACCTGTCGTTCCAGTTGGAATCCGGGCGCAGGTTGCAACATTTCTCGCGCTTTGAAGAACCCATCAGCATCGCCGTCGCTGGCACCCCGCCGCCGACCTTGATGCCGGATCTGAACCGCTTGGTGCACCGCCTGCGGACCGAAGCCGGGATTGATGTGGCGCGTGTCCAAGATGGACCAGCCAATATCACGATCGAGGCCGTATCGCGGGCCGAGATCCGCCGAAACCTGCCGAAAGCGGCCTGTTTTGTTGTGCCGAATATTTCGCGCTTGTCAGAATACCGCACCGCACGGCATAGCCGCGCCACCAATTGGAGCTTGCTGACCGAGCGTAAAAAGCTGGCGATCTTCCTGCCCAATGACTCCTCTCCACAAGAGGTGCGCGATTGCCTGCATGAAGAACTGGCGCAGGCCCTTGGACCACTCAACGATCTATACCGACTGCCCGATTCGGTGTTCAACGACGACAATGTGCATGCGGTTCTGACCGGCTTTGATATGCTTATTCTGCGTGCCTATTACGCGCCCGAACTGCGCTCAGGCATGACGCGGGCGCAGGTGGAAGAGCGCCTGCCCACCATTCTGAGCCGTTTGAATCCAGCCGGTGACACGCGCGCGCCTCGCTTTGCATCGTCCACCCCGCGCGAATGGATCGACGCGATTCAAACCGCGCTTGGGCCGGGCGCCCGTTCCGCCGAGCGGCGCGAAGCCGCACTGACGGCCGTGCGCATCGCCGAGACCGTGGGCTGGCGCGACCATCGCCGCGGCTTCAGCCACTTTGCCCTTGGGCGGCTGTCGCAATCCGTCGACCCGGATTTTGCCCAAGATCAATTCGTCACCGCTGATCAGTTCTACAAACGCACGCCGGGCAATGATCTGCACCGGGCCTACACGGCGTCGCAACTGGCGGCCTATGCCATCAGTCAGGGCCGTGGCGCGGATGCCTTGATGCTGATCGGGCCGCATCTGGCCACCGCCGAACGCCACGAAAACGCCGCCCTTTTGGCGACCTTGATGATGCTGCGCGCCGAGGCGCTGGACCTGAGCGGTCGCGTTGCCGAAGCCAACGCCGTGCGGCTGGACAGTCTAGGCTGGGCGCGCTACGGGTTCGGGGCGGATTGGGCTGTGCGCGCGAAACTGCGCGAAATATCGGGCCTCAGTCCGTTAAAGGGATCGAACGGGTAAGCACAGCACATGATCGTTATTATCGGAGCCATTCTAGGCGCAATCATCGGCGCAACAATCGCCAAGCGGCGCAAGGGACGACTGGCCGACATCCTGCAATATGCCTTTGTGTATATGCTGGTTTTCACACTGGCGGGCTTGTTCATCACGCTGATTGTCCACCGCGCCTCGATATAAGGGCCGCTCATGTTTCTGCCGTTCTTCGAAACCCTTCGAAAATCCGGCGTTCCGGTGTCGCTGCGTGAATACCTGACCTTTCTTGAGGCGATGAACGCCAATCTGGTCACCTATGACATCGAAGGCTTCTATTATCTGGCGCGCGCGGCCATGGTCAAAGACGAGCGGATGATCGACCGCTTTGATCGTGCCTTTGCGATCAGCTTTGATGGCTTGGACCAGATTTCCGCAGATGACGTGCTGAACGCCGTCGACCTGCCCGCCGAGTGGCTGGAAAAACTGGCAGAAAAACACCTCAGCGACGAGGAAAAAGCCGAGATCGAAGCGCTTGGCGGTTTCGACAAGCTGATGGAAACCCTAAAAGAACGCCTGCGCGATCAGCAAGGCCGCCACCAAGGTGGTAACAAATGGATTGGTACGGCGGGCACGTCCCCGTTTGGTGCCTATGGCTACAACCCCGAAGGGGTGCGCATTGGGCAGGACCAATCGCGCCACCGCCGCGCGGTCAAGGTTTGGGACAAGCGCGAGTTTCGCAATCTCGACGACAGTATCGAATTGGGCACCCGCAACATCAAGGTCGCGCTGAAACGCCTGCGCCAATGGGCGCGCGACGGCGCCCATGACGAGCTGGATCTTGACGGCACCATTCGCGCCACCGCCGAACACGGTTATCTGGATGTCAAAACCCGCCCCGAGCGGCGCAATGCAGTCAAGGTGTTGCTGTTTCTGGATATCGGCGGCTCGATGGATCCGCATATCAAGGTGGTCGAGGAATTGTTCAGCGCCGCCCGCGCCGAGTTCAAGCATCTGGAATACTATTATTTCCACAATTGCCTGTATGAGGGCGTCTGGCGCGACAATGCGCGCCGCTATGATGAGCAAACCCCGACATGGGATGTGCTGCACACCTATGGCCCGGATTACAAATGTATTTTCGTGGGCGACGCCAGCATGTCACCCTATGAGGTCGCCTATCCCGGTGGCGCGAATGAACATTGGAACGCCGAGGCCGGGCAAGTCTGGCTGGAGCGCGCGCGCGAGCAATGGCCGTCGCATCTATGGATCAATCCGGTGCCGCAAAAATACTGGACCTATACCCAGTCCATCGGCATGATTTCGGACATTTTCGAAAATCGCATGGTGCCGATGACCCTTGAAGGGCTGGATCGCGGCATGCGCGCCCTGCTGCGCTGATCCGCGCCAGACCACATCGCACACAGAAAAAAGGGGCGCCCAAGGGCGCCCCAAGTTTTGCTGATCAGGCTCATCATTTGACCGCTCGGTTTCTGCCTGCGGCCTGATCGGCCCGGGGCAAGCGCACCTGCCCCGTGTCCGGTTGCGTGGTTTGCGCCTTTCGCGGCGCAAACCGTCTTGTCCTCAGCTACACCCGCTCGTTGATCCGCAGGTGTTGCACTTCATGCAGGTGCCGTTGCGCACCAGCGTGTAGTTGCCGCATTCGCCACAGGCCTCGCCCTCGTAGCCCTGCATCTTGGCCTTGGTGCGCGCGTCCATGCTGACACTGCCGGTGGCCATGGTGGTGGTCGTGGTCGACGTGGCCGCGACGGTTGCCGTGCCGCTGGCGGTTTCCGGCACCAGCGTTTGCAGCGTGTCAACCGCATCGCCCGAGCGGTCGAACGACACCGCACCAGATTGCCCACCATTCAGCACCACCAGTTCCTGCGGCAGACGCTTGCGCAGATACCCGGTTGAGCTGATCTGCTTGAGCACCTCCAGCGAGCGCGAGGCGGCGGCATCGCTCATCTCGGTGATGTTCGACACGCCCTCTTCCTCGCCACGCCCCAGATCGTCAAAGCTGGCACCTTGCGGCTTCACATGGGCCAGATCGGTGCGATCCAGATAGGACACGGCCAGTTCACGGAAGATATAATCAAGGATCGACGTGGCATTCTTGATGCTGTCATTGCCCTGCACCATGCCCGCCGGTTCGAACTTGGTGAAGGTGAAGGCATCCACGAATTCCTCCAGCGGCACACCGTATTGCAGGCCCACCGACACGGCGATGGCGAAATTGTTCATCATCGCCCGGAAGCCGGCACCTTCTTTGTGCATGTCGATAAAGATTTCGCCAAGCGCGCCGCCCTCGTATTCGCCGGTGCGCAGATACACCTTGTGACCGCCGACAATCGCCTTTTGCGTATAGCCCTTGCGCCGCTCGGGCATCTTGGTGCGTTGCGATTTGACGATTTCCTTGATCACCACCTTCTCGACGATCTTTTCGGCCAGAACCGCCGCTTTTTCCTGCGACGAGCCGCTTTCCAAAATCTCGGCCGCGTCCTCGTCATCTTCGACAAGGCTTGCCGCCAGCGGCTGGCTGAGCTTGGAGCCGTCGCGATACAGCGCGTTGGCTTTCACGCCCAAGGACCAGCTTAGCTCGTAGGCTTGCTGACAATCTTCGATGGTGGCGTCGTTGGGCATGTTGATCGTCTTCGAGATCGCCCCCGAGATAAAGCTTTGCGCCGCCGCCATCATGTAGATGTGGCTATCGACATTCAGGTACCGCTTGCCCTTCTTGCCGCAGGGATTGGCGCAATCGAAGATGTGGTAATGCTCTTCCTTAAGGTGCGGCGCACCTTCCAGCGTCATCGTCCCGCACACATGGTCGTTCGCAGCGTCGATATCGGCCTTGGAATAACCCAGATGAGCCAGCATGTCGAAGGTGGGATCGTTCAGCTTTGCAGCCGGGATGCCCAGAACATTGGTGCAGAATTCCTGCCCAAGCGTCCACTGGTTGAACACGAACCGGATATCAAAGGCCGAGCCAAGCGCGCCGTCGACCTTTTCCAACTCGTTGGGGCCAAACCCATGGCCGACCAACGAGGTGTGGTTGATCCCCGGCGCATTGCCGATGGTGCCGTGACCCACGGCATAGCTGACGATTTCCTCGACTTGGGCAGGGCCATAGCCCAGCTTTTCCAACGCCGCGGGCACCGATTGGTTGATGATCTTGAAATAACCACCACCGGCCAGCTTTTTGAACTTCACCAGCGCGAAATCGGGTTCGATTCCGGTGGTGTCGCAGTCCATCACCAGACCGATCGTGCCGGTTGGCGCGATCACTGTGGCCTGTGCATTGCGATAGCCGTGCTTTTCACCAAGCGACAGCGCCTCGTCCCAGCTGGCCATCGCCAGATCGACCAGACGCGTGTCGGGGCAGTTAGCCAGATCCAGCGGCACCGGCTTGACGGCCAAGCCTTCGTAGCCTTCGGTCGCACCGTAAGCCGCGTTGCGGTGGTTGCGGATCACCCGCAACATGTGACCGCGGTTCCGCTTGTAGCCCGCGAACGCGCCCAATTCGCCCGCCATCTCGGCGCTGGTGGCGTAGGCCACGCCGGTCATGATCGCGCTCAGCGCACCACACAGCGCCCGGCCTTCGGGGCTGTCATAGCCGTAGCCCATATTCATCAGCAGGCCGCCGATATTGGCGTAGCCCAGACCAAGCGTGCGGAAATCAAAGCTACGCTGCGCAATCTCTTTTGAGGGGAACTGCGCCATCATCACCGAAATTTCCAGCGTCACGGTCCAAAGACGCGAGGCGTGGACATAGCTATCGGCGTCAAACTGCCCGTCCTCGAAGAACTGCAACAGGTTCATCGACGCCAGATTGCAGGCCGTGTCATCAAGGAACATGTATTCCGAACATGGGTTCGAGCCGCGAATTTCACCGTCTTCGGGGCAGGTATGCCACGCATTGACCGTGTCATGGTATTGGATACCCGGATCGGCACAGGCCCATGCGGCATGGCCCACATCTTCCCACAGGTCGCGCGCTTTGATCGTCTTGGCCACGCTGCCATCGGTGCGGTTCAAAAGCGCCCAGTCATCATCGTTGCGCACAGCCTCAAGGAAGGCATCGGTCACCCGGATCGAGTTGTTCGAGTTCTGCCCCGACACAGATGCATAGGCCTCAGAGTCCCAATCGGTGTCATAGGTCGGAAACTCGATGCTGTCATAGCCCTGCTTGGCATAGTCAAGCACGCGCTTGACGTAGGTTTCGGGGATCTGCACCTGCTTGGCACCCCGGATGGCCCCCTTCAGGGCGTCGTTTTTCTTGGGGTCAACCGCATCCTCTGAACTGCCATCCCATGCGCGGATCGCGGCAAAGATTTCGTTCAGCTTCTGCTCGTGCATTTTCGAGCCGGCCACGATGCTGGCCACTTTTTGCTCTTCTTTAACCTTCCAGTTGATGAATTCCTGGATGTCGGGGTGGTCTGCATCGCAGATCACCATCTTGGCCGCACGGCGCGTGGTGCCGCCCGACTTGATCGCGCCCGCCGCGCGGTCGCCGATCTTGAGAAAGCCCATCAAGCCGCTGGATTTGCCACCGCCCGACAGGGATTCACCCGCCGCACGCAAGCTGGAAAAGTTGGTGCCGGTGCCCGAGCCATATTTGAACAGGCGCGCCTCGCGCACCCACAGGTCCATGATGCCACCGTCGCCAACCAAGTCATCCCCAACCGACTGGATGAAGCAGGCATGGGGCTGCGGATGCTCATAGGCGCTGCTGGATTTGGTCAGTTCGCCGGTCTGATAATCGACGTAGTAGTGCCCTTGGCTGGGGCCGTCGATGCCATAGGCCCAATGCAGGCCAGTGTTGAACCACTGCGGGCTATTGGGCGCGGCCATCTGGTTGGCCAGCATGAAACGCATTTCGTCATAATAGGCTTTGGCGTCGCCTTCTGTGGTGAAGTAGCCGCCTTTCCAGCCCCAATACGCCCACGCGCCTGCCAGCCGGTCGAACACCTGCTTCGAGCTGGTCTCGCCGCCAAAGCCCGTGTTGTCGTCTGCCGGGACCGACCGCCACAGGAATTCAGGAACATCTTTTTCTTCGACGCGGGTCAGTTTACGGGGCACACCAGCCTTGCGGAAATACTTCTGCGCGATCACGTCGCTGGCCACTTGGCTCCAGCTTGACGGAACTTCGACATTGTCCAACTTGAACACTGTGGTGCCGTCCGGGTTGCGAATTTCCGAGCTTGTCGTCACAAAATCCAGTGCCGCATACGCGTCTTGCCCTGCCTTGGTGAACTTTCTTTCAATCTTCATGGTCTTACTGCCCCATATCCAGCGTTTCACGTCTCAACTTTGTGCCATCGGTTGCCTGTGTGTCACACGTCAGACCAAACGCCCCTGCCTGCACCGGTCAGACCGATACAGATACATCTTGCCCGGAGGTCCCGGTGCTTATGGTGGGTTGCGTCCCTGATCCGCCGCTGCGCACTATATCTTGTGGCCCGCTGAGCGATGGCCACAATCTGGCGTATGAAAGGTGCTTTGGTCAACGGCTTTTTTTACACAATCTGCCGCAAAAAAACATTGACCTTTGGGCTGGCCGCATACCGACAAAGGCCGGCGACGATTCATCCACAGACCATGATCCAAGGATCTGATGGCACGCCGCTTGGCATCGAAAAGCAAAAATGGTGTTAAATAAAAGATTTATCTCAAAGCATTCATAAATTGCTTGAACATGGCCCAAGCCGTCAGTGCTGCGCGACTCGTGGCACAGCGCAGTTATCCACCACTGTTGATCTACATGTTGTGGATAACAAGACAGTGACAAAAAAACCCGCACTGCACTCAATTCAGATAATGACTTATAAAACTATCAGAAACTGAGGCTATACCAACAGGTAGCCACCGCCGAAGGGCGGGCTACTCTTTGCTACAAGATCTTGTGTGCTTGAGATTGGTCGGGGCGGCGAGATTCGAACTCACGACCCCCTGTACCCAAAACAGGTGCGCTACCAGACTGCGCTACGCCCCGAACCAAGGCTGTGCATACTCGGACAAAACCGGTTTGAAAACCCCCTAACAGGGCCAAGCCGCCGCTTTCGTATCAATTGCCGGATGTCGCAGTTGGCTGCCCTCTGAAATCCCCAACTGGGCCGCCAAGCCGCCGTTGATCTCAAGCACATACTGGATAGCGCGCCCGCCCATGATCGGGCGTTCATCATGCGGTTGGGCACGATGATGCACCCGCCGCACAGTCCCGGTGCGGTCGGCAAAGATCATATCCAGTTCGATCAACGTGTTTTTCATCCAAAAGCCCACACGTTTCGGCGCGGGATAGACGAATAGCATTCCGGCCGTCTTTGCCATGCTCTCGCGGTTCATCAGGCCTTGCGCGCGTTCCTCGGCATCGTCGGCAACCTCAACGGTGAACGCCGCCTGCCCCCAGTCGCCACGCACAGAAACCCGGTTGTCGCGGCACACGTCGCCCGCGACAACCGGCGTTCCAAACGCCAAAACACACAGTGCAAGCGTTAGCCGTCGTGCTGTTTTACCGCCATCTCCCATCCACACACCTCCATGGCCATACGGCCACGTTTACCATCTATCACGCGCATGGCCAAAGCTTCGCCCGGTTGCAGATCGGCCAAGCCGGACCGGCGCAGAACCTCGACATGCACGAAAACATCTTCCTCGCGGCCAAAGGTGTTGGCAAACCCAAACCCCTTGCCCTTATCGAACCATTTCACGCGTGCCGGCTCAAGCGGCGCCGCGCGCACAAGCTCGGGATCGATTTCTTCCAGATCGCTCAGCCCGGTGCCTTCGATGTCCTCCGGCGGCTCGATACTCAGAACTTCTACGGCTTGGACACCGCGCTCGGTGTCTTGCACATCAATTTCCACACCAGCCCGGTCTGCAACCGAACTTTGGCCAAAATTGCGCAAAACATTTGCGTGCAACAGAATATCAGGACCACCTTCATCGGCGACTACAAAACCAAACCCTTTAATCGGATCAAACCACTTAACGCGCCCCGTTACTCTTCGGATACGTTCATTTTCTTTGGTCACTTCTTTCCTACCTAAACAGTCTTTATCCCCAGAGACCCCGGTTTAGTCTTGCTTCAATTCATCACCCTGTTACAAGCAATAATCCTATTTATATTCAGCGCCTTGCATTTGACGACACGTGAATGTCACGGGTTGAGACGGGTAATTTCCCATGCTTTATCAGGGTCTTCGCGGCGCCAGACGAACCTGTCATGCAGCCTGAACGCACCGTCCGCCCAGAATTCAATCTCGACAGGATTGATTCTGAAACCTCCCCAAAAGGGTGGTCTCGGCGGATTTGTGCCGTGCCGTGCGGTCATCTTCGCGACCTCGGCCATAAGGGCGGTGCGCGACGACAAGGGCCGCGATTGTTTCGAGGCCCACGCGCCCAGCCTGCTTTTGAGGGATCGTGACGCGTAATAGGCATCTGCCTCGGGGCCGTCATCGCGGGTGACTGTGCCCCGCACGCGAAGCTGCCGGCGCAAAGATTTCCAATGCAGGACAATCGCCGCCTTGCCCGCGCCCTGCAACTCTTGTCCCTTTACACTGTCATAATTCGTGTAAAACCAAAACGCGTCGTCGGTGATGTCTTTCAGCAAGACCATTCGCACATTCGGAAGCCCGTCCGCGTCAACCGTAGACAAGGCCATAGCATTGGGATCATTCAGTTCCGTCTCGGTCGCCTCGGCCAACCAACGGCGCGCGATTTCAAACGGATCGTCTCCTGCAAAGATATCGGTTCTGTCTGTCATGTGCCCGCCCTTTTCTTATCCTATTGTTACGACTTTGCGCATGATACGCCATAAAAATTCGTGCCATTCCGCAGATTTCGTTATCGCACAAACATCGGCAATAACCGCTTTCCCTTGATGCCTTATAGTTGATCGCCTAAAGCGTCATGGAGCGGAGAACAGATGGGCCGAGGACAAAACATGTCAAATCAACTAATGGCGGGCAAGCGCGGCCTTATTATGGGCGTTGCAAATGATAAATCCATCGCGTGGGGCATCGCCAAGGCCTGCGCCGATGCCGGGGCCGAGCTGGCGTTTACCTACATGGGGGATGCCTTTCGCAAGCGGGTTGCGCCGCTGGCCGACAGTCTGGGCGTCGAGCATCTGTTTGACTGCAACGTATCCGATGCTGCGTCGATTGATGCCACCTTCGCCGAGATTGAAAAGGTTTGGGGCAAGATTGACTTTCTGGTCCACGCCATCGGGTTTTCGGACAAGTCAGAACTGCGCGGTCGCTATGTGGATACCAGCCGCGACAATTTCCTGATGACCATGGAGGTCAGCTGTTACAGCTTCACCTCTGTGATGCAGCGCGCCGAAAAGCTGATGACAGACGGCGGCAGCGCCCTGACGCTGACATATTATGGTGCCGAACAGGTGATGCCGCATTATAACGTCATGGGGGTGGCTAAGGCCGCGCTTGAAGCGTCGGTCAAATATCTGGCCGAAGATTTGGGCAAGGACAATATCCGCGTCAACGCCATCTCCGCCGGCCCGATCAAGACGCTGGCCGCCAGCGGCATCGGCGATTTCCGCTATATCCTGAAATGGAACGAGCTGAACTCGCCCCTGCGCCGCAACGTGACCATCGACGACGTTGGCAAATCCGCGCTTTATCTTCTGTCCGATCTGGGAAGCGGGGTGACCGGGGAAAACCTGCATGTCGACGCGGGCTATCATGTCGTCGGCATGAAGGCCGTGGACGCCCCGGATATTGACGCCACCTCATAATCGCAGGAGGCCACCTTGGACGCCACCGCGCTGATCGCTTTCAACATCGCCATGCTTGGCGCGCTGGTCTCACCGGGGCCCGCGCTGGTCGCGATGCTGCGCGCCGCGGTGACCGGTGGGCGAAAATCCGCGCTGGCCTGCGGTTTGGGGCTGGCCATTGGCGGTATGAGTTGGAGCGTGATGGCCATTCTTGGGCTAACGGCACTGTTCGCCGTCGCGCCTTGGGCCTTCATAACCCTGAAGCTATGTGGCGCGGCCTATCTAGTGTGGTTTGCCGTCACGCTGTGGCGCAACGCCGACCGGGCGCTGAACACCAGCGCGCCGCGCGGCGCACAGGGCTTTTGGCTGGGCCTGCTGACCAATCTGGCCAATCCCAAGGCCGTGGTGTGTCTGGCGGCGATTTTCACAACCGTGTTCCCCGCGATGCCCACCGGCGGGCAGGCGCTGTTGGTGTTGGGCAACCAATTGCTGCTTGAAGTCTCGTTCTTCGCGCTGTTGGCCTTCGGGCTGGCCTTGCCTGCCTTTCAGCACAGATATATCGCCTTCAAAGCCCAATGCGACCGGGCCGCCGCCGCTATACTAGGCGTTCTGGCCCTGCGCGTGGCGATCTGAAGCGCCCATACAAAAGACCGAAAGGATCAGAGGATGACCGACCGCTTGCCGCACGAAAAAGGCTTTCACGTCAGTTGGGACCAGTTGCACCGCGATGCCCGCGCGTTGGCGTGGCGGTTGCAGGATACCAGCCCGCAAGGCGGTTGGAACGCTGTGGTGGCCATCACCCGTGGCGGTATGGCCCCGGCGATGATCGTGGCGCGCGAATTGGATATTCGCGCCGTGGACACGATCAGCGTGAAATCCTATGACCATCAAACGCAATCTGCGCCACGGGTGATAAAATCCCCTGATCCCGATCTGGTGGGCAACGGCGAGGGCGTGCTGATCGTCGATGATCTGGTCGATACCGGCAAAACGCTTGAAGTGGTGCGGGCGCTTTTGCCCAAAGCGCATGTTGCGACTGTTTACGCCAAACCGATGGGCCGCGAGATGGTGCAGACCTTCGTCACCGAAGTCAGTCAGGACACGTGGATTTTCTTCCCGTGGGACATGGCCCTGCAATACGTGGAACCTTATCGCGGGGCATGACATACCCCTGACCGGAGCCTTATCATGACACATACGCCGCGCACGGCCCGCACCTTTTCGCCGCCAGTCATGGAGGCGCGCCGCTGGCTTGATGGGGTCGATTTCCCCATCGACCGCCCGCTGATCAATGTCAGTCAGGCCGCGCCCGTTGACCCGCCACCTGAACCGTTGCGCCAGATCATCGCCGACGCCGCACTCAGCGATCCTCAGGCGCATCTTTATGGCCCGGTTCTGGGCCGCCCCGATCTGCGCGAAGAAGTGGCCCACCAATGGTCGTCGACCTATGGCGGTGCGCTTGCGGCGCAGAACGTGGCCATCACCTCGGGCTGCAATCAGGCCTTTTGCGCGGCGATCGCCACACTATGCGCCGACGGCGACGAGGTGATCGTGCCAACGCCTTGGTATTTCAATCATAAAATGTGGCTGGATATGTCCGGCGTGGCAGCCGTGCCCCTGCCCGCACGGGCCGAACTTTTGCCCGACCCGGACGAAGCCGCGCACCTGATCACCCCGCGCACCCGCGCCATCGTTCTGGTCACGCCCAACAATCCCGGCGGCGTCGAATACCCCGCCGATCTGGTGCGCGCGTTTTATACGCTGGCGCAACAGCACGGGCTGGCCTTGATCATCGACGAGACTTACCGCGATTTCGATGCCCGCCCCGGCGCGCCGCATGATCTGTTTGCCGATACCGATTGGGATCAAACGCTGATCCAGCTTTATTCCTTTTCCAAGGCATACCGGCTGACCGGTCATAGGGTCGGCGCGATGGTGGCCAGCCCTGCGCGCTTGGCACAAGCTGAGAAGTTTCTGGATACCGTCACCATCTGCCCCAACCAACTGGGCCAGATCGCGGCGCTGTGGGGCATGCGCAACCTGTCGCAATGGCTGGCGGGCGAACGCGCTGAAATTCTTGACCGGCGCGCCGCCATTCACGACGCGATGCCGAAACTGGCCGCTCAGGGCTGGGAATTGCGAGGCTGCGGCGCTTATTTTGCCTACCTGCGCCACCCGTTCGCGATGCCGTCAAACGAACTGGCCCCGGCATTGGTGCGCGAGGCAAGCGTATTGCTGTTGCCGGGCACCATGTTTCAACCCGAAGACAGCCCAACCGCGGGCCATGAACTGCGCGTGGCCTTTGCCAATGTGGACCGCGCTGGAATCGACACCTTGTTTGGGCGGCTGGCGGGTCTGCGCTGGCCTCTTGCCCCTGCCCCGGACAGCGCGTAGACAGTCCCGAACATTGAACCCAACGCCGTCTGACAGGGGGCCTTATGGCAGCCAATAGCATTTCGAAAACGCTGGTCTGGATCTTGATGGGTCTGCTGATCCTTGGGCTGGGGGGCTTTGGCGTCACCAACCTGTCGGGCAATGTGCGCAGCGTCGGCAGCGTCGGCGACACCGAGATCGACATGAACGAATATGCCCGCGCGCTGCAAAACGAACTGAACGCGGGCGCGGCTGGCAGCGGCCAACCGATGACGCTACAGCAGGCCCGCCAGAACGGTGTGACAGATGCGGTTTTGTCGCGATTGATTGCCACCGCCTCGCTGGATCATGAGGCCGGGCGGCTTGGGATTTCGATTGGCGACGAAAACCTGCGCCAGCAAATTCTGGAGATTCCCGGATTTCAGGGCATCGACGGCAATTTTGACCGCGAGGCCTATTCCTTTGCTCTCGACCGCACCGGGCTGAGCGAGGCAGAGTTCGAAGAAGACATGCGTGCCGACACCGCGCGCTCTTTGCTGCAAGCCGCGATCATGGCCGGCATCAAGGCCCCGGACGGTTATACCAATCCGCTGCTGACCTATCTGGCCGAAGAACGGGATGTGTCCTTTGCCACACTGCAACGCAGCGATCTGGACACCGGCCTGCCCGCGCCAACCGACGAAGAATTGAAAGCCTACCATCAAAGCCACCTGCCGGATTTCACCACGCCGCAGGTCAAGCGCATCACCTATGCCTATCTGACGCCCGAGATGATCATCGACACGGTCGAGGTTGATGAACAATCCATGCGCGACGCCTATGAGGCCCGGATTGACGAATTCCGCCAACCCGAACGCCGCCTTGTCGAACGTCTGATCTTTGCCGACAGCACCACAGCAAACGACGCGCTGGCCCGGATCGAAGATGGCGACATCACCTTTGAAGATCTTGTGGCCGAACGCGGCCTTGCGCTGGCTGATATCGACATGGGCGATGTCACTGAAAACGATCTGGACGCAGCCGCCGATCCGATTTTCGCGGCACAGTCCGGCGACATCGTCGGCCCGCTCGACACCGATCTTGGCCCCGCCCTGTTTCGCGTGAACGCCATTCTCGCCGCACAGGAAACCACCTTTGAAGAGGCCGAGGCCGAACTGCGCGACGAACTGGCCAGTGACCGCGCCCGCCGGGTGATTGAAACCCAGATCACCAATATCGACGATCTGCTGGCCGGTGGCGCCACGATTGAGGATCTGGCCGCGGAAACCGATATGCAAACCGGAACCTTGGATTGGCACGACGAGGTCAGAGATGGCATTGCCGCCTATGCCAAGTTCCGTGAGGCCGCAGACAGCGTCACCGCCGAGGATTATCCCGAAGTCATGGATCTGGACGATGGCGGCATCTTTGCGCTGCGTCTGGACGATGTGATTGATCCCGAGGTTCAACCGCTTGACGAGGTGCGCAGCGCCGTTGTGGCCGGTTGGCGGGCGCAAGCCACAGTGGACGCGCTCAAGGCGCAGGTCGATCCGCAGCTTGCCCAATTGCGCACCGGTGCGAGTTTTGAAGAGCTGGGGCTTGATCCCACCATGGCGACCGATCTGACGCGGCAGGGGTTTCAACCCGATACACCGCCGGAATTTATCGAAACCGTATTCGGCATGGACAAGGGCGACGTGACCGTGATCGACGGCAATGCGCGTATTTTCGTGTTGCGGCTGGACGATGTCCGCGCGCCGGATACATCGTCGCCCGAACTGGCGACCTTGCAGCAACGCCTGCGCGAACAGGCCGCATCGGGGCTGGCGCAAGACATGTTCCAGATGCTGGCGAACGATATCCGCCAACGCGCGGGGCTGACCATCGACCAACAGGCGATCAACGCCGTGCATTCGAATTTCCAGTAAGGGGCCCTGACGTGGAGCTGACACCCTCGTTCGAAGACTTCGCCAAAGGGTTTGAATCCGGCCAAAATCAGGTGGTCCACGCCCGGTTGGCCGCCGATCTGGACACGCCAGTTTCCTTGATGCTGAAATTGACCGGCGCGGCGCGCGATGCCTTCATGTTGGAATCCGTCACCGGTGGCGAAACGCGTGGCCGCTATTCGATCATCGGCATGAAGCCAGACCTGATCTGGCAATGCCATGGCGAGACCAGCCGCATCAACCGGCAGGCCCGCTATGACAGCGACAGCTTTGAGGCTCAGGACGGCGACCCGTTGACCAATCTGCGCGCCCTGATCGCCGAGTGCAAAATCGACCTGCCCGATGATCTGCCCGCCGCCAGTGCGGGGCTCTATGGCTATCTGGGTTATGACATGATCCGGCTGGTCGAACATCTGCCCGATGTGAACCCCGACCCGTTGGGCCTGCCCGATGCGCTGATGATGCGGCCGTCTGTCGTGGCGGTGCTGGATGGCGTCAAGGGCGAGGTGATCGTCGTGGCCCCAGCTTGGGCAGGCAGTGGCCAGTCGGCGCGCGCAGCCTACGCTCAGGCGGCCGAGCGTGTGATGGACGCTATTCGCGATCTTGACCGCGCCCTGCCCCAACAAGCCCGCGATCTGGGCCATGCCGCCGCCGAAGACGAAGCCCCGGTGTCGAATTTCACGCACGCGGGCTACAAGGCCGCCGTTGAAAAGGCCAAGGATTACATCCGCGCCGGTGACATCTTTCAGGTGGTGCCAAGCCAACGCTGGACCCAACCTTTCCGCCAGCCGCCTTTCGCGCTCTATCGCTCGTTGCGTCGCACCAACCCATCGCCGTTCATGTTCTATTTCAATTTCGGCGGCTTTCAGGTGGTCGGGGCCAGCCCGGAAATCCTTGTTCGGGTGATGGAGGGTCAAGTGACGATCCGGCCCATTGCGGGCACCCGTCCGCGCGGCGCCACCCCGGAAGAGGATCGCGCCAACGAGGCAGACCTGCTGGCCGACCAGAAAGAACTGGCCGAGCATTTGATGCTGCTTGATCTGGGGCGCAACGATGCGGGCCGCGTGTCGAAAATCGGCACCGTGCGCCCGACCGAGGAATTCATCATCGAACGTTACAGCCACGTGATGCACATCGTGTCAAACGTGGTGGGCGAGCTTGACCCCGATCAAGACGCGCTGTCGGCGCTGTTGGCCGGCTTGCCTGCAGGGACGGTCTCGGGCGCGCCCAAGGTCCGCGCGATGGAAATCATCGACGAGCTGGAGCCGGAAAAACGCGGTGTCTACGGCGGCGGCGTGGGCTATTTCAGCGCCGGTGGGGACATGGATGTGTGCATCGCGCTGCGCACGGCCGTCGTAAAGGACGAAAAACTATATATTCAGGCCGGTGGCGGCGTGGTCTATGACAGCGACCCCGAGGCCGAATATATGGAAACCGTCCACAAATCCAACGCGATCCGGCGGGCCGCAGCCGATGCCGCACGCTTTGGCGGGGATGGCAATCGCTAGTCAGGCTTTGATTCAGGTCAAAGATCAGACGGCGGCACACCTTTAGACAGGACATCGTATTCCAAAACGCGAATGTCTTGAAAAGGAAACGCCATGAAATCCATTACCCGTCTTTTTGCCGCACCTGCCTTGGCCTTGGGCCTCAGCCTTGCGCTGCCGCTTCCGGCCCTCGCTGATGGTCACGGGTCGAAACTTGACACCTCGGTCATCGAATCTGAGTTGCCCAAGAAAAAGACCAACGCCACATCGACCTACATCACCGCCGCTGAATCGATTGCCCTGCTGGCCGAACGCGATGATGTGGCCTTGGTCGATATCCGCAGTCCCGAGGAAACCATGTTCGTGGGCTATGCCAATGAAACGGATGCCAACATCCCGTTCAAGCTGGTCAATCCCGACCATCCCTACAACGCCAAGAAAAACGCCTATGGCATGATGGATAACCCGGCCTTCATCGACCAGATCAAAGGCTTTGTTGCGGCCAATGATCCGGCGGCGGTTCTGATCATCTGCCGCTCAGGCTCGCGCAGTGCGGCGGCGGTTGATGCCTTGGTCGAGGCCGGTGTCGAAACCCCGTCCTATACGGTTGTCGACGGGTTCGAGGGTGACAAATCCGACGCGGGCCAACGCACTGTGAACGGCTGGAAAAACGCCGGCGGTGCCTGGACCTACAAGGTGCGCGCAGGGCTGATGCCGACCGCGGCCAACCAGTAACCCCTTGTCAGCCATGGCGTCCTGAGGCATCAGCGCGCCATGGCCCGTCTTATCGCCTTCAACAAACCTTTCGGTGTGCTGTCGCAGTTCACCGACAAGGGCACCGCCGACAGCCCGCGCGCGACGTTGTCCGATCACATCGACCTGCCCGGCGTCTATCCCGCCGGGCGGCTGGATCGCGACAGCGAAGGGCTGCTTTTGCTGACCGACGATGGAAAGCTACAGGCGCGCATTTCAAACCCACGGTTCAAAACTAAAAAAACCTATCGTGTGCAGGTCGAAGGCCTGCCGGATGACGCCGCGCTAGAGGCACTGCGCCGGGGTGTCACGCTCAAGGACGGGCTGACGCGCCCGGCCCAAGTGCGCCGGATTGATCCGCCCGACATCTGGGATCGCGATCCGCCTGTCCGCTATCGCAAAAGCGTGCCGGATTGCTGGCTAGAGATCACCATCAGCGAAGGCCGCAACCGCCAAGTGCGCCGGATGACGGCACATATCGGGCATCCTACCTTGCGGCTTGTGCGCTGGCGTATTGGCAATTGGTCGCTTGACGGGCTGTTGCCCGGCGCATGGCGTGACTTGCCCACCAAAAGCCGCCGCTAATCATCCCCAAGCGGTTGCCCATGCGGGCGGACATGCCCCGCCCGCATGGTGTTGATCAATATCGCCCGATGGTGAAATCCCGGATTTCGGCCAAGACCTTGCCTTGCTTATCCACAGCCTTCAGATCGACAGAATAGCGATTGTTCTTGCCGCCCGAACAGGGGGGCAAATAGCCGGGGCTGGCATATTTGCCCGAGGATTTGGCCGGGGCCATGACCTGCGCCCCACCGGGCAACCGCTTTGTCATACCCGGCACAGCTGGCAGGTCGGTCACCGCGCCGCGCACCGGAAATGCAATCGTGCCATGCCCACCATTACGCGACAGGGGCTTGTAAGACTTGTCATTGAAATAGGCCACAATCCAAACCGCGCCCGAGGGAATACCCGATACGCGCATCGGCGGTGTGCTGCCATTGCCGCCCTGCAAATTGCACTGCTGGCCCGACGGCACCTTGCCGCCATCCCATCCGCCGCCCAACTGGGCCGACATATCTGCCATGGCCACACCTGCACTGGCCACCAGACCCAACACTGCTGCTACTGTCACTTTCATTTCAAACCCCTTATAATCTTATACCTAAGGAAGAATACCCCAGAATTTTTCTAGTACAGGTTGATCAACATCCTGCAACACTGTTTCGCAAAGTGACTTTGAAGTTTTAGTCTTGGCGCAATATGGCCGAGACGGGGGCCAGCGCCACAGTGCTGGCTCGGTCCTGCAAGCCCCAAAGCAACAGCGCGCTGATCGTATCGGGGCGCAAGCGCCCCACCATGATCACCCCGCCCTCCTCGCGGCTGGCCTTGAAGGCCGCCTGATCGAGAAACCGGCGGATCACCGTCGCATCCTGTCCGCTGGCATCGAAATCCCGAAATATCGTGGCCGACGGCACGCCGTCCTTGGCAATCAATTTCTGCGCGGTGTTCAGCCCCTGCGGATACATCACCAAACCATGACCGCTGGCCGACAGGATGCTGGCCAATTGCTCACTGGCGTCACGATTAGATTGCAAATCGGCGTCCGGGGCCTCGAACACGGCCACGGCATTGGGAACCGCCGCCATTTGCGCCTGCATGGCCACCTCGGTATCCGCCGGGCTGGCGCCGGGCGGCAAATAGGCCATGGCAAGGGTTTCAAACCCGGCCTCGCGATAGCGCCGGGCGGCCTCGGCTGCGCCGGGCCATCCGGGGTCAATCGCAAAGCTGATTGGGTAGGGAAACCCTGACAATGCCTCAAGCCCGACCGCGCTGTCGCCATCGTCAATCAAGACGATGGACATCAGGGGCTTGCCTTCAGGATTGTCAAACGCGGTGGCGAACCGTTCCAGCGGCGGCCGGGTGTCTTCGGCCTCGCCGCCATCCGCTGCGTCTGTCTCATCCGGCGGGGTGGCGGCGCGGGTCTCGGCGTTGGTCCCTGTCGTGTCAGGTGTGTCAGGTGTGTCAGGTGTGTCGGCCATTGACGGCAAGCGCCCGGTGGTCACCCCCTGCGCCATGTTGCCGATTGTGGCCTGACGCTCTGGTTCCTCTGTGGCGGTGTCGTCGGGCTGCGCGTCAACGGCCGTGTCAGCCTCGTTCTGCGCGGCTTGGTCGGGCGTGGGGTTGGGGATGGTCGCGATCTCATCCGAGGGGCGGTCCTGATCCGCACTGTCGGCTTGCGGCGCGCGGGCCTCGGGTTCGGCTTCGAGGTCAGAGCTTTGCGCATCCTCTGGCGTGGTCGACGCCTCAGGCGTGGACTGCGGCCCATCGAATGCGCCACCATCTTCCACGTCCGGGGCCGCGGGCTGTGCCGGTTCGGTCGAGATCGACAGGTTGTCGTCATCCGCTGGCGCGGTGGGCGCCATGGCTTGTGGGCTGGGCAATACCGGGCTGTCACTTTCCACTTGAACGCCTGACGCGTCATCGCCCACCTCGGGCGCAGACAGTCCATTTTCAGGCTGTGCCGTTTCGGGCTGGCCGGCCGGCGCGGTATCGGCGTCTTGCAAAGACGTCAGGTCATCCGGCTCGGGCGGGGCAACCTTGGGCGCGGAGGCCGAAGCAGACGTGCCTTGGTCCGAAGCGGGCAAATCAGCCTCGCGATCCTCGCGCGATTGATCAAACTCCGAGCTTGCCGGAACATCCAACGCCGCCGCCTCGGGCGAGGTGGTCACCGGTGGCGCGGTCAGCACCGACACGGTGCCAAGCACAGCCCCCGACAGCACAGTTCCGACAAGGAATCCCGAAAAAAGCCCGCGTGCCACTGCAATTGCCCCCTGTTATTACCTTTTCTCAGCTATGCGCCCCTTGACGGTACCGCGCAAGCCTGAACATGTATACCGCGACCGCACCGCCGGCCTCCACCCCCCTCTTGGCGCAAGGACGGGCAAAATGCTGCTTTTGATAGATAACTACGACAGTTTCACCTACAATCTGGTGCATTACGTCGGTGAATTGGGCGCAGACGTTGTTGTAAAACGCAACGACGCGCTGACCGTGCAAGACGCGATGGCCATGAACCCCGCCGGGATTCTGCTGTCACCGGGGCCGTGTGACCCTGATCAGGCCGGCATCTGCCTTGCGCTGACGCAGGCCGCCGCCGAAACGGGCACGCCACTTTTGGGCGTCTGCCTTGGCCATCAGACCATCGGGCAGGCCTTTGGCGGCAAGGTGGTGCGCCACTCGGACATCGTGCACGGCAAGATGGGGCAAGTGCATCACACCGGACAGGGTGTGTTCGCAGGCCTGCCCTCGCCGTTTCAGGCGACGCGCTATCATTCGCTGGTGGTCGAACGGGCCACCTGCCCCGAAGTGCTGGCCATCACCGCCGAGCTTGAGGATGGCACGATCATGGGCCTGAAACATCGCGAATTGCCAATCGAAGGCGTGCAGTTTCACCCCGAATCGATAGCCTCGGAACACGGCCATGCCCTGCTGAAAAATTTCCTTGATACGATGAAGGCCCCGGCATGAGCGACCGTTTGAAGCCATTGATCGGCGCCGCCGCAGAACGCCCCCTGAGCCGAGACGAGGCCGAGGCGGCATTTTCGTGTTTGTTCGAGGGCGAGGCCACACCGGCCCAGATGGGCGGCTTTCTGATGGCGCTGCGCACCCGTGGCGAAACGGTGGACGAATTCGCCGCCGCCGCCGCCGTGATGCGCGCAAAGTGCAACAAGGTGACGGCCCCCGCAGGCGCGATGGATATCGTCGGCACAGGCGGCGACGGCAAGGGCACGCTGAACATTTCCACCGCGACCGCCTTTGTGGTGGCGGGCGCGGGTGTGCCGGTGGCTAAACACGGCAACCGCAACCTCAGCTCAAAATCCGGCGCGGCGGATGCACTGACGCAGATGGGAATCAACGTGATGGTTGGCCCGGATGTGGTGGAACGCGCCATGCAACAGGCCGGGATCGGCTTTATGATGGCCCCGATGCATCACCCTGCGATGGCGCATGTCGGCCCGGTCCGCGCCGAGCTGGGAACACGCACCATTTTCAACATTCTGGGCCCGCTGACCAATCCCGCAGGTGTCAAACGGCAATTGACCGGCGCTTTTGCGCGCGACCTGATCCGCCCGATGGCCGAAACGCTGGGGCAGCTTGGATCCGAGCGCGCATGGCTGGTGCATGGCAGCGACGGCACCGACGAGATGACGATCACCGGTATCACATGGGTGGCGCAACTGGGCGAAAACGGCGATGTGACCGACACCGAGATGCACCCCGAAGAGTTCGGCCTGCCCGTGCATCCGTTCGAGGCGATCATCGGCGGCACCCCCGAAGACAACGCCAACGCCTTTCGCGCGCTGCTGGAGGGGGCCGCGGGGGCCTATCGCGACGCGGTTTTGCTGAACGCAGCGGCCGCATTGGTGGTCGCAGGCCACGCAGCCGACGTGAAAGACGGCGTCGCGCAGGCCATTGAAAGCATTGACAGCGGCGCAGCCCACGCCAAAGTTAGAACCCTTGCCAAGATCACATCGGAGGCCGCATGAGCACCCCTACCATTCTGGAAAAGATCAAGGCCTACAAACTGGACGAAATCGCCGCCGCCAAGGCCGAACTCCCGCTGGACGAGGTTGAGGCCGCCGCACGCGACGCGGGCGAGGTCCGCCCCTTTGCCGACACGTTGTTGCAAGCCAGCAAGCTGGGCTACGGCCTGATCGCCGAGATCAAGAAGGCCAGCCCCTCCAAGGGGCTGATCCGCGAAGATTTTGATCCTGCCACATTGGCGACGGCCTATGCAAATGGCGGCGCGGCCTGTCTGTCGGTTCTGACCGACACGCCCAGTTTTCAGGGCGCGCCTGACTATCTGCAACAGGCCCGTGCCGCCTGTGACCTGCCGGTGCTGCGCAAGGATTTCATGTATGACCCCTATCAGGTGGCCGAAGCGCGCGCATGGGGGTCCGATTGCATCCTGATCATCATGGCCTCGGTCGATGACACGCAAGCCGCCGAGCTTGAGGCGGCCGCGACGGATTGGGGCATGGATGCGCTGATCGAAGTGCATGACGAGGCCGAGCTTGAGCGGGCCGCGAAACTGTCTTCAAAGATGATCGGTATCAACAATCGCGACCTGAACACGTTTGAAACCTCTTTGGACACCACGCGCACCTTGTCGCGGCTGGTGCCCGCCGATCGCATGATCGTCTGCGAAAGCGGGCTGAGCACGCCCAAGGATCTGTCGGATATGGCAAGGTATGGCGCACGATGCTTTTTGATCGGGGAATCGCTGATGCGGGCGGATGATGTCGCCGCGGCCACCCAAACGCTGCTGGCCAACCCGCTGACCGCGGGGGGGATGTAAATGGCGGGCCTCACGCATTTTGACGGCAAGGGCGATGCGCATATGGTCGATGTCTCGGACAAGGCCGTGACCGCCCGTGTCGCCGTGGCCGCCGGGCATGTGACCATGGCGCAAGCCACCTTTGACATGATCAGCGACGGCACCGCCAAGAAAGGCGATGTGCTGTCGGTGGCGCGGCTGGCAGGCATCATGGGGGCCAAGAAAACGCCCGAGTTGATCCCGCTATGTCATCCCCTGCCCGTGACCAAAGTGGCGGTAGACCTGACGCTTGATCCCGAGTTGCCCGGTGTGCAGATCGAGGCGACGGTCAAGACCACGGGCCAGACCGGCGTTGAGATGGAGGCGCTGACCGCCGTCAGCACCGCAGCATTGACCGTCTATGACATGGTCAAGGCCGTCGACAAGGCGATGGAGATCGGTGGCATCCGCGTGTTGCTGAAAGATGGTGGCAAATCCGGGCGTTACGAGGCCACATGATCACCGTAGATGACGCGCTGAAACATCTGTTTTCGCTGGTTACCCCGCTGAACAGCGAAACCGTTCCCCTAAAGGATGCGGCGGGCCGTGTTCTGGCCGCCGATGCTGTCGCCCGGCGCGATCAGCCACCCTTTGCGGCCTCGGCCATGGATGGCTATGCGGTCAGCGGCCCTGCCGCCCACCCCGGCGCGCAGTTCGACGTGATCGGCGAGGCCGCCGCCGGCCACGGGTTTGCGGGCCATGTGCGGGCGGGCCAAGCCGTGCGCATTTTCACCGGCGCGCCCGTGCCCGAAGGCGCCGACAGGGTCGTCATCCAAGAAGATGTCACCCGCGACGGCGACCGGATCACCTTGGGGGACAATCTGGGTGACAACACACATATCCGCCCCGTCGGCGCGGACTTCAAAACCGGCGACCGGATCACCGCGCCCCGTGTTCTGAGGCCGGCGGATATTGCCCTTCTGGCCTCGATGAATATCGGGGCCGTGACTGTCAGCCGCAAACCGCAGGTCGCGCTGATCTCGACCGGGGATGAACTGGTGATGCCCGGCGAAGACCCCGGCCCGGACCAGATCATCGCCTCGAACACCTTCGGGTTGAAGGCGATGCTGGACGGGATTGGCGCGCAGGCCCGCATCCTGCCGATTGCGCGCGACACGCGCGCCTCGTTGGAAGCGGCGTTCGATCTGGCGCGCGACGCAGATCTGGTAATCACCATCGGCGGCGCGTCGGTGGGCGACCATGATCTGGTCGGCGATGTGACCGAAAGCCTTGGCGTGAAGCGGGCATTTTACAAGGTGCGCATGCGCCCTGGCAAACCGCTGATGGCGGGCCGGATGGGCGATGCGGTGATGATCGGCCTGCCCGGCAATCCGGTTTCGGCCATGGTGTGCGGGCATGTGTTTGTGATCCCGGTGATCCGCGCCATGCTGGGCCTTGGGGCGCAGCGCTCGTCGCGCCTAACGGCGCGCCTCGCACATGATTTACCAGCGGGCGGACCGCGCGAACATTACATGCGCGCGCAGGTGGACGGTGGCGCAATCACACCGGCCAGCCGCCAAGACAGTGCTTTGCTGAGCGTTCTGGCCGATGCCAACGCGCTGATGATCCGCCCCGCCGATGACGGGCCACGAAAAGCGGGCGAAATGATCGAGTATCTAGCGGTTTGAAAAGGGGGGCGCTGCCCCCGTCGCCGTAAACGGCGACTCCCCCGGAGTATTTTCAGAACAATGAAGGTTCGCGGTGCGGAGTTGACACAAAACGGGAACATGTGTAGAACAAAAAAAAATGCACAGTCCGGAGGTGTGCCGCATGTTGACCAAGAAACAGCTGGATCTGCTGGAATTCATCCATAACCGCGTCCAACGTGATGGCGTGCCCCCCAGTTTTGACGAAATGAAAGAAGCGCTTGATTTGCGGTCGAAATCTGGCATTCACCGCCTGATTACCGCGTTGGAAGAACGTGGATTCATTCGGCGGTTGGCGCATCGGGCCCGTGCGCTTGAAATTGTGAAGCTGCCCGAGTCACTGGGCGGAGAGGCGCGCCATGGCTTCACCCCGCACGTGATTGAGGGTGATCGTCCCGATGCGGCGCAACCGGCAAACGCGCAGCCGGTAGAGGCACTGGCTGCGATGGAACTGCCGGTTATGGGGCGGATTGCGGCCGGTGTTCCGATCGAGGCGATTGCCCATGTCAGCCATAAGGTGGCCGTGCCCGGCGCGATGATCTCGGGACAGGGCGAGCATTACGCGTTGGAAGTGAAGGGCGATTCGATGATCGAGGCTGGGATTAACGAAGGCGATGTCGTGGTGATCCGGGAAACCAGCACGGCAGACAATGGCGATATCGTTGTGGCACTGATCGAAGATCAGGAAGCGACGCTGAAAAAATTCTATCGCCGCGGCAATGCGATTGCACTCGAAGCCGCCAATCCGGCCTATGAAACCCGCGTTTTGCCTGAAGACCAAGTCAAGGTTCAGGGCCGTCTGGTGGGATTGATCCGCACCTATTGAGCGTTCCACATCCGCGCGCCGGTGACTTGGCGCGCGGTTTTTTGAATGATGCCATCGGGTGTTGCGTAGAGGGCGATCGCGCCCGTGTGCCGCAGGCGGGGCGGATCGAACACAGTGCACGGCACGGGATGCACGGCCGGGGTGTTAATCACAATCCAGTCGTAGCCCCGGCACGTCGTCAAACTCTGGGCGGCGGCTTTTCCACGCAGGGCCAAGACGCCAATGTCCCCGACAGATTGATCGCGCCAACGGGATGCGGCGCGTTCCTGAGAGGCGGCATCGCCATCGTTTTCCAGCCAGTTCAAAGCGACGAACCCCGCTCCCCGCGCGCGGTTCAAGGCGCGGCCTTCCGGCGTCATGACACCTATCAATGCGCCGGTATCGGCGATCAGGACATCGGGCCGCTTGGCCCCTGTCCAAAGAAACACCGCCAAAAGCATTGGCAGACAGCCGACAAGCCGAAAGCGGCCCTGCCATAGCACCAATATCAAAGCGCCAAACGCCATAACTGGCAGAACCATGGTATCAGGACTGACCACTGTACCGCGCGCGCCATCAAGGCCTGACACCCAGTGTGCCACGCCTAAAATCCAGTCTAGGCCCAGCCCCATGGCCCAAAGGGCCAAGGCTTCTAATCCAAACGGCAAAAGGCAGGCGGCCAGCACGGCGGCGGGCATGACCAAAACCCCCATCAACGGCACACTCGCCAAATTGGCCAGCAGGCCAAAATGCGCGAATTGGTTGAAATGCGCGGCAGCCACGGGCGCGGTGGCAAGCCCCGCGACTGTGGAGGAGATCACCACCGCCACCGCCCCACGCGCCAATCGCGGCCCAAGCGGAACCTGTGCATCGCGCAGCCATCCGAACACCGCAACCAGCGCCGTGGTGGCCGCGAACGACATCTGAAACCCCGGGCCCAACAACGCCTCGGGGCGCAAGATCAAAACGATCACCGCGGCCACTGCCACCGCCCTGAGCGACAAGACACGTCGATCTGTCATCACGGCCACCAAGGCCACGGCCACCATGACGAAGGCCCGTTCCGTCGCCACATTGCCCCCCGAGAGGCCCAGATAAACGGCCGCCACGGGCAAAGCCATCAGAGCCGACAATTTTTTGGCGGGCACCCGCAACCCAACCGCTGGCACCGCCGCAAAGGCCAACCGGAAGGCGGCAAAGACAAGCCCTGCCAGCAGCCCCATATGCAACCCCGAAATAGCCAGCAGATGCGCGAGGTTGGACACCCGCAGCGCGCGCAATGTGTCTTGGCCAATGCCAGAACGGTCGCCTGTCATGATCGCTGCGGCAAAGCCACCCGTTTCACCGGGCAAAGCGGCTTGCACCCGTGCGGACAGGGCCATGCGGGCCTTGAACATCCACTGCCCGGCCCCGGGCGGGGCGACTGTCAGAACAGGTGTGCGCGTGTAGCCAACAGCGCCCAAGCGCAAAAACCACGCGTGGCGCTGAAAATCAAAGCCCCCCGGTTCGACCGGGCCGCCGGGGGGCGACAGATGCGCGGTCATCATCACCCGCAGACCGGGGCGCGGCGTGATAAAGCCCTGTTGACCATGCAGCGAAACCCGCACGCGCGCCGGGGTTTTGGACGGGGCGACATCATCCAGGCGGACGTGATCCAACGTCAGGCGCATGGCATCCGAGCCCGAGCGATCAATGGCCACGATCCGGCCTTCGACCGGGCCGTAATACCGCCAGCCCAGAACCGGTTCGTCAAAGCTATGGGCGCGCACGCCCGCCAAACAGACACCGGCGGCCATAAGTGACAGCGCCAGCAGCAGCGGGCCGATCCCGGCGCGCAACCACCATGCCAAAGCGGTGGCAACAGCGCAGAAGGCGACCAGCCCGACATAGGCCCACACCGATGGCTCTGTCCTCAAGGCGAAATAAATCGCCACGCCAAGGCCCAGACAGACCGGCACCCAAGGAAACAAATACCCCCGCTGATCCAGCCAAGCGGACCACGCGTATTGCCAAAGCGCCACGTCTTGTCACCCCTCTGCCGCGCCGATAGACAGGCGGCAACGCTAGGCCCATTCCGGTTACCGAAAGGTTAATACCCCCCATGTCGCAGACAATCGTGACCCGTTTCGCCCCGTCTCCCACGGGATTCCTGCATATCGGCGGCGCGCGCACCGCGCTGTTCAACTGGCTTTATGCCCGTGGCCGGGGCGGCAAGTTCCTGTTGCGGATCGAAGACACCGACCGCGCCCGCTCGACCGAGGCGGCAACGCAGGCCATTCTTGACGGTATGGCATGGCTGGGGCTGGATCATGACGGTGAGGTGATCAGCCAGTACGCGCGCGGCGATCGGCACCGCGAGGTCGCGCTTGAGCTATTGGAAAAAGGCCAAGCCTACAAATGCTTTGCCACCCAAGACGACATTGAATCCTTCCGCGAGGCCGCACGCGCCGAAGGCCGTTCGACCCTGTATCAAAGCCCGTGGCGCGACGCCGATCCGGCCAGCCATCCCGATGCGCCCTACGTGGTTCGCATCAAGGCGCCGCGCGATGGTGCCACCGTCATTCACGATCAGGTTCAGGGCGATGTGACCATCCGCAACGATCAACTGGACGATATGGTGTTGCTGCGCTCGGATGACACCCCGGTCTACATGTTGGCCGTGGCGGTGGACGATCATGATATGGGCGTGACCCATGTGATCCGGGGCGATGACCACCTCAACAACGCGGCGCGGCAAATGCTGATTTATACCGCAATGGGCTGGCCCCTGCCCGTCTACGCGCATATCCCGCTGATCCACGGCCCCGACGGCAAAAAGCTGAGCAAACGCCACGGCGCGCTTGGCGTCGATGAATATCAGAAAATGGGCTACCCGGCGGCGGGCATGCGCAATTATCTGGCGCGCTTGGGTTGGAGCCACGGGGACGACGAATTCTTTACCGACGCGCAGGCGCAAGACTGGTTCGATCTGAACGGTGTCGGCAAATCCCCGGCGCGGTTCGATTTTAAGAAGCTCGACAACCTGTGCGGGCAGCATATCGCGGCCAGCGACGATGCTGCGCTGCTGCATGAATTGCAGGGCTTTCTGGCCGCCACCGACCAGCCCAAGCTGCAACCGGAAAAATCCGCGCTGATGGAAAAGGCCATGTATTGCCTCAAAGAGCGCGCCAAAACATTCCCGGAACTTCTTGATAAAGCACAGTTTATTTTGGCCGACCGCCCGATTATACCGGATGAGAAAGCTGCCGGACAGCTCGACAGTGTATCCCGTAGTATACTGACACAATTGACGCCGCACCTGCAAACTGTTACTTGGTCCCGCGATGAATTAGAGGCGGTTGCAATGCAATTCGCCGAATCCGTGGATATGAAATTCGGCAAGCTGGCAGGCCCTTTGCGGGCCGCATTGGCAGGCCGCAGCGCGACACCGAGCGTTTTTGACATGATGCTCGTGCTTGGCCGGGATGAAACCATTGCCCGGCTTTCTGATGCCGCCTCCGAGAGTGGTTAATCCCCTCGAAAGGCTGAATGTAATAGGCAGCCCATGACGCGCGCAGGACGCGCGGGCTTGTAAGGGAGGACCCCCAATGGCTGAAAGCACCAAGAATGCGACCCTGTCGATTGACGGCACAGACTATGAATTGCCGATCTTTTCGCCCACGGCCGGCCCCGATGTGATCGACATCCGCAAGCTGTATGCCCAAGCGGGCGTGTTCACTTATGATCCGGGCTTTACCTCGACGGCAAGCTGCGACAGCACGATCACCTTCATTGATGGCGACAAGGGCGAATTGCTGCACAGGGGCTATCCGATTGATCAACTTGCTGAAAAATCGCATTTCCTCGAAGTGTGCTACCTGTTGCTTTACGGCGAACTGCCCTCGCCCGCGCAGTTGGAAGATTTCGAATCGCGCGTTACCAACCACACCATGATCCACGAACAGATGATGTATCTGTTCCGCGGCTACCGCCGCGATGCGCACCCGATGGCGATCATGGTGGGTGTTGTCGGCGCATTGTCAGCCTTTTATCATGACAGCACCGACATTGCCGACCCGTGGCAGCGCGAGGTGGCGTCGATCCGGATGATCGCCAAGATGCCGACGATTGCCGCGATGGCGTTCAAATACACACTGGGTCAGCCCTTTGTGTATCCACGCAATGATCTGGACTACGCGTCGAACTTCCTGCGCATGTGTTTTGCCGTCCCGGCCGAGGATTACGAAGTCAACCCGATCCTGTCGCGCGCGATGGACCGCATTTTTACCCTGCATGCCGACCACGAACAAAACGCATCGACATCGACCGTGCGTCTGGCGTCCAGCTCGGGGGCCAACCCGTTTGCCTGCATCGCGGCGGGCATCGCATGCCTGTGGGGGCCGGCCCATGGTGGCGCCAATCAGGCCACGCTGGAAATGCTGCGCGAAATCGGCACGCCAGATCGTATCCCCGAATTCATCGCGCGCGCCAAGGACAAAGACGACCCGTTCCGCCTGATGGGCTTTGGTCACCGCGTCTACAAAAACTTCGACCCGCGCGCCAAGGTGATGAAGCAATCCGCCGACGAGGTGCTGGATCTTTTGGGTGTCGAAGACAACCCAACCCTGCAGGTCGCCAAAGAGCTTGAAGCCGCGGCGCTGGCCGATCCTTATTTCACCGACAAAAAACTGTTCCCGAATGTCGATTTCTACTCGGGGATCATTCTTGAAGCGATGGGTTTCCCAACCTCGATGTTCACCCCCATCTTTGCGCTGTCGCGCACCGTGGGCTGGATTTCGCAGTGGAAGGAAATGATCAGCGACCCGCAGTTGAAAATTGGCCGTCCGCGCCAATTGTACAGGGGCGATACCCTGCGCGATTACGTGGATATCGAAAACCGCTAATTCGCAACCAATCCCAAAGACAAAGGCCGGGCCGCATCATGCGCCCGGCCTTTTTTTCCGTATTTTCTCAAATTTTATTGAAGATTTCACCGCTCCGGCCAAGCGCTATTCACCCGACCTTTACCACCGTCCTGCTAGGCGTGGTCGGTCACGGATCACACTCAAGGGGCGTTTCTCATGGCCTTTCTTGCACTTTTTCTAGTGGTCGGCGCATCGCTTGCGGGCATGGTCGGGCTGTCAGCGGCGGAAATTGACAGCCCTGATGCAGCGCTTGACGATGACAACATTGAACAAGGCAATGACAACGCCGACACGTTATCGGGCGATAGTGGCAATGAGCTGTTGATCGGTTGGAATGGCGGCGATGCGCTATCGGGGAACGACGGCCATGATTGGCTCTTGGGCCTGAATGGCGATGATCACCTTTCGGGCGGGGATGGGGCGGACGTTCTGATCGGCGGCGCGGGGCAGGACACGCTTATTGGCGGCGCTGGCGGCGACTTCATAGAGTCAGCCAATATTGTAGATGAAGCCGCGCTGCTCGCCTCGATCAAAGGGGCGGACAATCCGGGCGATCTGGACTTTGGCTATGCCCTGCCCGGCACCTCCGATGACGGCGACATTGCCGATCTTGGGCCCGGCGACGACACGATTGTGGCGGGCAGCGATGACAGCGTGACCGGCGGCAGCGGGGCCGATGAATTTGTCTTGGGCGACTGGATCGAAGGCGGCCGACCGGTTGTGATCGAAGATTTTGACATCGCAGAGGATTTGATCTCTTTCATGCATGCCGATGATCAGCCCACCCCGGACATGACCCTTCAGGTGGACGCGCAAACCGGCCTCACCAGCATCAAGGCCGATGGTCAGACCGTGGCGGTTGTGCGCAATGCCAGCCCGGATTTTTCGCTGCGCAACGTGGCCGTGGGCCGCTATGCCGCCTGAAGTGCACTGGGGAACTGTCGCGCCGGTATGATATCCCCCCCAAAGGCGGCGCATCCCTACGGCTCAAAAGCTTTGATACCACGCGACGGCAGGGTCTTTGCCGCGGCTCATATATGCCTGCGCCGCGACCAATTGACCGCGTGCCGGCCCTTGCTGCGCCGGGCTTAGCGCCCCTCGTACCGGGCTGGGCGTTTCTCCAAAAAAGCCACCACGCCTTCCTTGAAATCGCGGGTCTGGCCACAGGCCCCCTGCAATTTCGCCTCCAGATCCAACTGCGCGTCGTAGTCATTGCTCCAGCTTTGGCGGATCGCCTGTTTCAATTGGCGATAAGCCACCGTCGGCCCCTTGGCCAGATGCGCCGCGCGGGCCAGCCAATGCGCCTCGAACGCATCGTCGGGCACCGCTTCCCAGATCATGCCCCAATCGCTGGCTTGCCGGGCGCTGACCGGCTCGGCGAACAGAGCCGCGCCCATGGCCTTGGCCGCCCCCATCTGACGCGGCAACCAATAGGTTCCGCCCGCGTCGGGTATCAGCCCAATGCGCGTAAAGGCTTGAAGAAAATAGGCACTTTCCGATGCGATCACCACATCGGCGGCCAATGCCAAATTGGCCCCCGCCCCGGCAGCCGGGCCATTGACCGCGCTGATCGTCGGAATGGGACACTCGGCAATGGCGCGCAACATCGGCTCGTATTCATCCCGTAGCACACGTTCAAGATCCAGGTTGGCGGCATTGCCGTTATCGCTCAGATCCTGCCCCGAGCAAAAACATGTGCCGTTGCCCGTCATTACCAGCACGCGAGCTGTCTTGGCCGCGGCGCTGATGGCATCGGTGATTTCGGCACGCATCTGGGTGTTCAGCGCGTTCATTTTGTCGGTACGGTTGAGCCGTAAAACGGCAACATCCTCTGCGATGTCCAGCGTAATCGTCTGATAGTCTTTCACCGGGCCGTCCCCTCTGCGCTTTGTTGTAAAATGTCAGGCAGAATAAACCCGATTTGCCCGCACAGGGAAAGCGCAACGGCGCGTCAGTCTTTCATGATCTCGCGCAAACGCTCGGCCTCGTCTTCGTCCAGCGGATCAATCTGGTCATCCTCGGCCCGTCCACGGCGGCGCAGATAGGCCCAGCCAATACCTGCCCCGATCAACAGCATCCCGGGCCCTGCCAGCCACAGCACAAGGTTCGACCCTGTGACGCGCGGGTTCAACAATACATACTCGCCATACCGGTCCACGATAAATTGGACGACCTCATCGTTACTGTCGCCCGCGATCAGCCGCTCACGCACCAAAAGGCGCAAATCACGCGCCAAATCTGCGTTGGACTCGTCAATGCTTTCGTTGCGGCACACCAAACAGCGCAGACCCGCCGAAATATCGCGCGCGCGCTCTTCCAGCTTGGGATCGTCCAGAACTTCATCTGGTTCCAAGGCTAAAAGCGGCGAGGCCATCAAGCACAAGGCAAGGCTAAGGGCCAGGTGTTTCATTCTGCCGGCACCCCCGACGCGCGCGGCGCCGCTTTACGCGCACCCGCCGCGACACGATAGCGCCGGTCGCTCAGGCTGAAGGCACCACCAATTGCCATCAGGATAGAGCCCCCCCAAATCCAGTTGGCCAGCGGTTTGTAATAGGTCCGAACGGCCCAACCGCCATTATCCTGAGGATCGCCGATCACAACGTAGATATCACGCCAAAACCCGATATCCAGCGCCGCCTCGGTGGTGGGCATCCGGGCCACGGGGTAGTTACGTTTTTCCGGCTGCAATGTCGAAATCTCGCGCCCGTCGCGCGACAGAACCATGTCAGCCTGCACCGCAGTGTAGTTCGGCCCCTGAATCCGCCGAACATCGTCCAGCTTGACGGTATAGCCCGACAGGTCAAGGCTTTCGCCCATCTGCAATACGCGAATATCCTCGGTCTCCCAGGCAAGGATGCCGGCAACACCGGCAAAGGTCACGCCAAGACCGGCATGGGCTATGGATTTACCCCAATCGGCGCGCGGAAGGCGGGCCAGCCGGCCCAAACGGTTTTTACCGCGCCCGGTCCGCCCCCAAAGATCAACCGCCGCACCAGACACCAGCCACGCGCCCAGAAACAGACCGACAGGGCCAAGCGCACTGCGCCCGGTCTGCATGGCAAAGGTCAACGCCCCAACGGCCACCGCCAACGCGAAGGCCCCGCGCAACTGTCGAATGATTCGACCAATATTGGCACGTTTCCATGGCAGCATCGCACCGACCGGAAGGATAAGGCCCAACACCACCATGAACGGCGTGAAGGCCATGTTAAAGAAAGGTGCCCCAACCGACAGTTTGCGATCAAACGCCATTTCGCTGACCAACGGCCACATGGTGCCCACGAACACCACCAAGGCCGACACCGCCAGCAGAACATTATTGGCCACCAACATGGATTCCCGACTGGCCAGCGAGAAAACGCCCTTGGCCTGCAACACGTTGGCCCGCGCCGCAAACAATGCCAGCGCGCCGATCATGAACACTGCCAAAATCAGCAACAGGAACACCCCACGCTCGGGGTCGGTGGCGAAGGCATGCACCGAGGTAATCACCCCCGAGCGCGTGATGAATGCGCCCACCATCGAAAAACCAAAGGCGATGATCGCCAACAGCACGGTCCAGCTTTTCAAGCTTTCGCGTTTTTCCACCACGATGGCCGAATGCAACAGCGCAACGGCAATCAGCCACGGCATGAAACTGGCGTTTTCAACGGGATCCCAAAACCAGAAACCGCCCCAGCCCAGCTCGTAATAGGCCCACCAGCTACCAAGGCCGATCCCAACGGTCAGGAAAATCCACGCCGCCAACGTGTAAGGCCGCACCCAGCGGCCCCACGCCGCATCCACGCGCCCTTCGATCAAGGCCGCCACGGCGAACGAAAATGTCATCGACAGCCCGACATAGCCCAAGTAAAGGAACGGCGGATGAAAGGCCAAACCGGGGTCTTGCAGCAGCGGGTTGAGGTCTTGCCCATCAAAGGGCGGGACCGACATGCGCAAAAACGGGTTGGAGGTGAAAAGGATAAAGGCGAAAAACGCCACGCCGATCATCGCCTGAACCGACAAGACGCGCGCCTTCAGCGTCGGTGGTAGGTTCCCGCCGAACCATGCGGCAAAGGCGCCGAACAATGTCACAATCAGCACCCACAGCAGCATTGAGCCTTCGTGATTCCCCCAAACGCCCGTGATTTTGTAGAGCAGCGGCTTGTCGGTGTGACTGTTGATCGTCACCAACTGAACCGAGAAGTCCGAGAAGACAAAGGCGTAGGTCAACGCGGCGAAAGACGCCGCCGTCAGAAGAAATTGAACATTCGCCGCAGGTTCGGCCACGGCCATCCAGCCGGGCCAGCGTTTATATGCGCCAACAAGCGGCACAACCGCCTGAACACAAGCGACGAAAAAGGCGAGGACGAGGGCGAAGTGGCCAAATTCTGTAATCATGCCCCCAATATAGACAATTCACATCTGTGCAGCCAATCGGATTCGTACGCGCAAGGTGATCACATTGTCGCGGGCTGCCCGTTTCAACGCGCGCGCGCTGCATCCCGCGCCTGCCATGCGGCCAGGGCGGGGTTTTCCGCCGGTCGGATCACTGTCAGCGCCGCGCGGGCATCTGGCCCCGGATCGGCCACGCCGGGGCTGTCGGGGCGCAACTGCTCCAACCGCTGCAAATTGTCAGCCACCTGCGGTGTGCGCGCCAGCGTGCGCGCCACCGATTGTTGAAACTGCTGCCCTTTCAACTGATGCCGCGCCCCGAAATAAAAGCTGACGATTGCCCCCAACAGCCACCACAGCGGTTCGGGCACAAGGGCGATTCCTTGCATCCGCGCAGCAAACCACACCGGATCAATCATCGCGGCGGCGAACAATCCCAAAGTTCCAAGCGCCATGGCCGGACGCGGCACACGGTTCACCCCGTCCATGATACGGTCAAACAGTCCGCGCGAAGGCTGGCTGAACTCGGCCCCGAACTGATCGACGACCCCGGCCCGCTGCGCGGCGTCACGTGCGGCACCGCTCTCGGCGTTTTCTCGAAACACTTCGACCGTGTCACGCACCATGTTTCGCCCGTCACCAAAAACCAGCGTCACCAGACGTTCCATCAACCCCATGCCGCAACCCTTTCCCGAAATGCCTTGTTGCTCAGATGATATCGCGGCGCGATGAATTCTTCGGCGCGCTTGATCCAGCCACCTTTGCCGCCACTGCGCGTTCGGGCAAACTTGCGGCTGGCGGGGCGGCGATCGGCCAAGGCAAGGTAATAATTGCGGCGCGCGATCCCGTAGGCATCGGCAATATGGTCCGGGGCTGCATCCACTGCGGCCCGCGCGGCGGCCATGGTCTGCGGCCCAATCACACCATCCACCGCCACCACCTGCCCCATATCGCGTAGTAAGCGCTGTAAAATCTTCACTGCATTGGCCCCAGCATTGACATACATGTCAAAAACACTGGCTTGCAGCGTCTCGGGCAGCGCATCAATCTGCGGTCGATGATAATAATGCTCGATGAAGATCGCCTGCGCATCGGCCCGTGTCAGACGCTGGACATCACCCACATCAACATCGCCATCCCGGTCCAGACCCAACCCAAGACGGCGCATGGTGTGGATCGTGACCCCGTATTTCGTGGCCCCGCCCGGATCATCCGGGTCGTTCACAAAGCCCCCCTCGCGGGCGACGATCTGTTTGGCGATGTCAGAAACGGTTTGCATGGCAGGATCCCTCTTGCGGCCCATGGCAGCAAGACTGATCCCGAAATGTTAATGGTTGGCTTGACCAGCGGTCGCAAGTCCGACCAGCGACCTCAGCTTCCGCTGTTGTGGCCGTTATACTGCGCTTCCGGCTCTTGATAGACGCCTTGCTCTTTCAACGCATCCACCACTTCCTTGGGCATGTAATCTTCGTCATGCTTGGCCAAAATCTCGGTGGCGCGGAACACCTTGCCGTCATAGGTGCCCATGCCAACCATGCCCTGATTTTCCTCGAACAAATCTGGCAAAACACCTTTGTAAGTCACCGGCACCGCGGCACCGCCATCGGTCACATTAAAGCGGATTTCTTCCCCCTGACCGCGCACAAGGCTGCCCCCTTCGACCAGCCCGCCGATCCGGAACACTTCGGTCGCGCCGGGCGGTTTTGCGATCACTTCAGAGGGCGAGCGGAAAAAGTTGATGCCGTCCTTGAACGCCCACCCAATCAGCGAAACCGATACAAGCAGCGCAACAACAGCAATAAGGACCACATGTACTCTGCGTCTCTTTTTCAACGATTTCATGGCCTTGCTCCGATCAGGTCACGGGAATACCGGGGCCATCAAAAGACCTTCGGTTTCTTGAATATTTAACATTAAATTGGCGTTCTGCAATGCCTGCCCGCTGCTACCTTTTGTCAGGTTATCCAACGCAGCGATGACAATAGCCTTACCGGGCTGACGGTCGGCCACCACCCCGATATGGCAGTAGTTGCTACCACGCACATGGCGGGTGCTGGGTGTTTCGCCCATCGGCAACAGTTCGATGAACGGCTCTTTGTCATATTGCGCGGCCAGTGCGGCATGAATGGCTTGCGCCTCACCTTTGACGTAGCCCGTGGCCAGAATGCCCCGGTTCGCGGGCACCAGATGCGGGGTAAACTGGATATGCACATCACGCCCGGCAATCGCACTGAATTCCTGATCGAACTCGCCCAGATGGCGATGCGGACCGCCGACTGCATAGGCATGATAGCCCTCGGACAGCTCGGCGTGCAGTAGGTTTTCCTTCAAAGACCGTCCCGCCCCCGAGACGCCGCATTTCAGATCAAGGATGATATCCTCAAGGTCAATCACCCCGGCGGCGATCAGCGGGCGCAACAGATATTGCCCCGTCGCGGCGTTACAGCCCGTCCCGGCCACCAACCTCGCCTCACGAATCTGATCGCGGTAGAACTCGGTCAGGCCATAGACCGCCTCTTTTTGCAATTCGACCGCCGCATGGGGGTTGCCATACCACGTCTCATAGGCGGCCGGGTCGCGCAGCCGGAAATCGGCGCTTAGGTCCACGATCTTCAGATAACGCGGCAAGGCGCTGATGACCTCTTGGCTGGTCTTGTGCGGCAAAGCGCAAAAGCACAGGTCGATCTCCGCAAAATCAATCTGGTCGATGGTCACCAGATCGGGCAGGTGCAGATGCCGCAAATGCGGGAACACCTGCGCCATGCGCTGTCCCGCCTTGGAGTTCGCCCCAAGCGCGGCAATCTCCATCTGCGGATGGGTGGCAATCAGCCGAACAAGTTCCGCCCCAGTATACCCGCTGGCCCCCAGAATCGCGATTTTATGAGTCATAGCAACGCCCCGATCTTTATCGGCATTTGCCTACATGCTGCACATCCGAAAGCCAAGGGCAGGCGCGATCCCCGCCAACACCGCGTCGCCAGCGTAGAAACCGCGGCACGCGACGATCAGGCGGCGGTAAAGCTTATCTCGCGGCGCAGGAACTGCGTGGCACGGCTGGACACGCGCTTGGGATCGCCCGTGGTCAGAAAACCCGGCCCTGTCCCGTCGCCTATCATGTTCGGATGGCGTGTCAGGTAATCGGCAAGGCTTTCGGCCACCAGATTGGCCTGACTATACACTTGCACATCTTCGCCAAGGGCGTCCTGAAACACGTCTTGCATTAAAGGATAATGGGTGCAGCCCAGAATGGCCGCCTCGGGCTTGGGCATTTTGCGCCGCAGCGCATCGACATGGGATCGCACCAGCGCCTCGGCTAGAATCATGTCGCCCTCTTCGATGGCGTCGACAACACCGCCGCAGGCCTGCGCCTCGACATCCACACCGATGGCGCGAAACGCCAGTTCGCGCTGAAACGCCCGACTGCTGACCGTGGCCGGCGTGGCAAACAATGCGACATGCTTGACCGCCACCTCGCGCGGGGGCGAGTTGTCGCCCCATTGCCGTTCGGTCAGCGCCTCGATCAAGGGCACGAAAACGCCCAACACCCGTTTGTCACGCGGCACCCACGATTCCTGCATCCGGCGCAAAGCGGCGGCGCTGGCGGTGTTGCAGGCCAAGATCACCAGATCACAGCCCGCATCCCACAACCGTTCAACGGCCTTGGTTGTAAGATCATAAACATCATCGGCGTCACGCACGCCGTACGGCGCGTGGGCATTATCCCCGTAATACACAAACGGCACGTCGGGCAGGCGTTTTTGCACCGCGTCCAGCACCGTCAGCCCGCCAAGCCCGCTGTCGAAAATTCCCACCGCCATGATGATCCGCGCCCCTGCGCCGCTATTCGTACTCGAAGCCGACTGCCATTGGATCAACCGGCCTTGGGGCAAGCTCATACGTCTTGTGTCGCAAAAACGCCATAAGGGATTTACTGTCACCGGCGTGTGCGCCAAGCGCATCACGACCGATAGGGTTGCCAACAACCACCCTCACCGACGTGTCGACACGCTTGCGGAACTCTTTGATCAAAAGCCCCATGCGCAACGTGTAATGCAGATGGCTGGCCACTTGAAACAGACGGCTGGTGTGCCCGTCGAAATACACCGGCACCACCGTGGCGTTAGATTTGGCTACCATCCGCGCGGTAAATCCGCGCCAGCCCGGATCCATCGGCTGCGCAAAGGGTTTCGCCGCCGTGCTGACCGTGCCGCCGGGAAAGATGCCGATGGCCCCGCCCTGCCCCAGATACTCCAGCGCGCGTTTGCGGGTGTCGAGGTTGAGTTTCACAGCCTCTTTGGTGTCGTCAAAACTGATCGGTAAAATAATCCGGCTGACATCTTCGGCCTTGCGAAACACATGATGCGCAAGAATGCGGAAATCCCCGCGTGTCTGGCTTAGGATGTGGCCCATCATCAGCCCATCCAGTATGCCATAGGGATGGTTGGCAATCAGGATCAACGGCCCGTCACGCGGGATGCTATCCAACGACCCGCCCACAACGTCCAGCGTCAGGCCATACCGCTCGACCATCACCTGCCAAAAGTCGCGCCCCTGCGCGATTTCCTGCTCGTAACCGCGCGCGCGCTTGATCAGGCCGATCCGGCCCGTCAGGTTTTCCATCGTGCGGATCATAGCCCGGCCACCCTTGGACCGGGCCGAGTGGGCATAGCTGATATCACGAGCGATTTGTCTGTCTTGACGCATGGTCAGTCCTGTCTGATTCGAGGCGCTAGGTGGCACTTCAAGACAGGGGTGACCAGATATCGTTACAGTTTCACGACATTTGCATGACGTTTATTCCGCCGCCTGCGCCATCGGGGCGCCACCTTGCCGGATCACGGTCAACAATTCCTCGCGCCGTTTGGCGGCCTTTGCCTCATTCGCCTGCTTGACCGGGCCAAACCCGCGGATCTGCAGGGGCAGCTCTGCCAAGGCGACAATCGCCTCGCGCGTGGCGTCATCGAGTTTTGGCAAAACCTCGGCCATGTCACGCTCGTATTGCGTGATCAGCGCGCGCTCCATCTTGCGCTCGGCGGTATATCCAAACGGGTCCAGCGGTGTGCCGCGCAGGCGTTTGAGCTTTGACATCAAGCGCAAGGGCCGCTCCAGCCATGGCCCAAACTCACGCTTCTGGGGCCGCCCGTCCGCGCCTGTCTTGGCCAGCAAAGGCGGCGCAAGGTGGAAGGTCATAGCGAAATCGCCATCAAACTCCGCACGGGCCTTGTCGCGGGTCGACAGCAGCAGCCGCGCAACCTCGTATTCGTCCTTGTAGGCCAATAGTTTGTGATAGCCCTTGGCAACCGCCTCTTTGACAGCCGGGTCCGTGATCGCATCCAGCATCTTGCGGTAACGTTTGGCCAGTCGCTTACCCTGATAAGCCACCAGATGATCGGCACGGAAGGCTATTTTTTCGTCAAGCGACTTTGGCTTTTGCACCACATTGGGGGCCAGCATATCGGCGGCCTCTTGGGGCCGTTCAGCGGCCCACCGGCCAACATCAAAGGCACGTAGATTACGCTCAACCGCGGCCCCGTTCAGCGTGATCGCCTCGCGAATGGCTTCCAGCGACAGCGGGACAAGCCCACGCTGCCACGCCGCGCCAAACACGATCATGTTCGAATATATCGAATCGCCAAGCGTGATTTTGGCCAACTCATGCGCGTCGAACATCTGCACCTTGTCTTGCAACCGCGCCTCAAGCGACAGCTTCAGCTGGTCGGTTGGCAGGCGAAACTCGGTGTTGCGGGTAAACTCGCCGGTGATGATCTCGTGGCTGTTGACCACCGCGCCTGTGCGGCCCGTGCGGGTCAGGCCCAACGTTTTAGCCCCGGCGCTGACCACCAGATCGCCGCCGATCAGGGCATCCGCCTCGCCCAAGGCCACGCGGATCGCGCTGATATCGGCGGGGCTGTTGGCAATCCGGCAATGGATATGCACCGCACCGCCCTTTTGGGCCAAGCCGGCCATTTCCATCATGCCCGCGCCCTTGCCGTCCAACTGCGCCGCCTGCGCCATGATGGCGCCGATGGTCACAACGCCTGTGCCGCCCACGCCGGTGATGACCACGTTATGGGTGCCGTCAATCTGAGGCACTTTCGGCAATGGCAGATCAGGCAGGTCGAACGCCTTGGCTGGTTCTTTACGAACTTGTGCCCCCTCCAGCGTCACAAAGGACGGGCAGAAGCCTTTCAGACAACTGAAATCCTTGTTGCAGGCCGATTGATCAATCGCGCGTTTGCGGCCCAGTTCGGTTTCTTCTGGCACCACCGCCACGCAGTTCGACTGCACCCCGCAATCGCCACAGCCCTCGCAGACATCGGTGTTGATGAACACCCGCTTGTCAGGATCGGGAAAGCTGCCCCGCTTGCGGCGTCGGCGCTTTTCGGCGGCGCAGGTCTGCACGTAAACAATTGCCGACACGCCTTTGATTTCACGCATTTTATCCTGAATTTTTGGCAGCTCTGCACGCTCATGCCACGCGATATCCGTCGGGAAATCCGCGCGCTCGGGCTCTTCCTTGGCGTCATAGACAACGGCAATCTCTTGCACGCCCGCCGCCTGCAGTTCGCGCACAATCCGATCCGGGGTCAGATCCCCCTCGTTGCCCTGCCCGCCGGTCATTGCGACCGCATCGTTATAGAGGATCTTGTAGGTGATATTGGTGCCCGCCGCCACGGCCGCCCGGATCGCCAAAAGGCCCGAATGGTTATAGGTGCCGTCGCCGATGTTCTGGAACACATGGTCGCGCGTCGAAAATGGCGCTTCGCCGATCCAGTTTGCGCCTTCACCGCCCATATGGGTGTAGCCGCTGGTCTCACGATCCATCCAAAGCGACATGATATGACAGCCGATGCCCGCATAGGCGCGGCTGCCCTCGGGCACCTTGGTTGAGGTATTATGCGGGCAGCCTGCGCAAAAGTAGGGCAAGCGCGCGGCAATCTCTTCGGCATTGTCGGATTTCTTATCCTGTTCAATGGCTTGAAGACCGGCCTTCACGCCATCTGTGCCGCGCCCTTCCTCGATCAGGATGGTGCCGATCTTTTCGGCAATCATCACCGGATCCAGCGCCATACGGGTCGGGAACAGCTCTTCGGAGTGCATACTGCCTGCACCGCCCTTGTACCAACCATAGACACGCCGCCCGCGCCGGTTGTCGAAAATCGCCTCTTTGATCTGCACCTCGATCAGCTTGCGCTTTTCTTCGACCACCACGATCAATTCCAGCCCCTCGGCCCAATCATGAAAGCCTTTCATATCCATCGGGAAAGTCTGGCCGATCTTGTAGGTGGTCAGCCCAAGGCGCAGCGCCTCCTCCTCGTCGATACCCAACAGGTCCAGCGCGTGAACCAGATCCAACCAGTTCTTGCCCGCCGCGACGAACCCAATTTTGGCCCCCGGCTTACCCCACACCCGCTTGTCCATTTTATTCGCGTTTGCAAAGGCTTCTGCGGCGAACCTCTTGTGGTCGATCATCCGCGCCTCTTGCGGAATCCAGTGGTCGTTCAGGCGGATATTCAGCCCGCCCTCGGGCATGTCGAACTCGGGCGTGACAAACTGCATCCGGTCGGGGCGGCCATCGACAACGCTGGTCACTTCTACCGTGTCTTTCATCGTCTTTAGCCCGGCCCAGACCCCGGCAAAGCGGCTCAGCGCAAAACCATAAAGCCCAAAGTCCAGAATTTCCTGCACCCCCGCAGGCGACAGAACCGGCATATAGGCATCCACCATCGCCCAATCGGATTGATGACACACGGTCGAGGATTCGCCGGTATGGTCATCACCCATGGCCATCAGCACGCCGCCATGCCGCGAGCTGCCCGCCATATTGGCATGCCGCATCACATCGCCTGAGCGGTCCACGCCGGGACCTTTGCCATACCACAGGCCAAACACACCGTCATAACGCCCCTCACCGCGCAACTCGGCCTGCTGCGTGCCCCACAGGGCCGTCGCCGCCAGATCTTCGTTGAGGCCCGGCTGAAACAGAACATCAGCCTGTTTGAGATGCTTTTCGGCACGCATCATCTGCATGTCGACCGCCCCCAAAGGTGAGCCGCGATAGCCCGTCACATAACCGGCAGTGGTCAGCCCCGCCGCCCTGTCACGTGCGGCCTGCATCAACATCAGCCGGACCAAGGCCTGCGTCCCGTTCAACAACACGGGCGATTTCTCCAGATCAAAACGATCACTCAGGGATACTGTCTGTTTGCTCATCGCGCGCCCCCTTTCGGTGCGTTGGATATGATCAAATATAGGGCATTATTAGGTCACAATCTATGACCTACCAAGTAAAATTTCATAATTCTTCCAAGGGAACACTGTGGCGTAAAAGTGGTTTTCTGCTATTGCGTGAGAGCGGGACAGGAAAATTGAAAGTTGCTTCGATGGATTGGGATAAGCTCAGAATCTTTCACGCTGTGGCCGACGCAGGCAGCCTGACACATGCGGGCGATCAACTGCACCTGTCGCAATCGGCCGTGTCGCGGCAAGTGCGCGCGCTTGAGGAATCATTGAATACCACCCTGTTCCACCGCCATGCGCGTGGGCTGATTCTGACAGAACAGGGCGAATTGTTGTTCGATGCCACCCGTGCCATGCTCAAGCGGTTGGATGCCGCCACCGCGCGCATCCGCGACAGCGAAGAAGAAGTGTTTGGCGAATTGCGCGTCACCACGACCACCGGCTTTGGCACCTTGTGGCTGGCCCCGCGCCTGCCGCAGCTTTACGCCAATTACCCTGATCTCAAGATTGACCTGATGCTGGAAGAACGCGTGCTTGACTTGCCCATGCGCGAAGCCGATGTCGCCATCCGTATGAAAGAACCCAGCCAGGCCGATCTGATCCGCAAGCGCCTGATGACCGTGACGATGTGCCTGTATGCGTCATCTGATTACGTGGCGCAGCACGGCATGCCCACAACCACGGCAGACCTGCATCGTCATCGGCTGATTTGCCAAAACCCACGCTCGGCGCAGGTTGGGGCCGGCGCCATGCTGATCAATGAATTGATGACGCATGATATTCCGTCGCTTCTGACCGTGAACAATTATTTCGGCGTTTTGCAGGGGGTTCTGCACAATCTGGGTATTGGGGTGCTGCCGGACTATCTGACCCATGAATACTCCAATCTTGTGCAAGTCCTGCCAGATGTGCATTCGGTCGATGTTCCGGTCTTTCTGGCGTATCCAGAGGAGCTGCGCCACTCCAAGCGCATCGCGGCGTTCCGGGATTTCGTGCAAGAGCAGATTTTAAGCTACCGCAAAAAGCGCAGAGAACAATCAGACAGCTGATCTTTTGGGCAGCTTCTGATTTAGACATGCACAAAACGCATATCGGTCATGCTGCAACTGCGGCATTATTGCCCTTGATCGGCGCAACACCAATCCCTAAATCCCGGTCATGACAGTGATTGCTTAGCGCATCACTTTCATACCTCCCTGTTGGACTATGGCCGAGCTTAGTGCTCGGCCTTTTTTTTGGGCAACCGGCAGTCCGGCACCTCATTCCGCCCATTTTACATGCAGTCCGCCCGTTTTGCAGTCAGTCTACCGTGTGCCGGACGTTAGATCACGGGCAATTCAGGCCCCGCCAAGGGCGATAGGGCGCTTGGCGCATCTTCGGTGATCACGATGTTTTCCTCGTGGACCATGATCCGCCCCGGTGCCGTATCGATGCAAGGCTCCAGCGTAATCACCATGCCGGGCCGCAACTCGGTCAGGTCCTTCACGGTCAGCGATAGCACCTCGGTCAGTTGCATGCCCAACCCGTGTCCCAAACGCCCCGCGCCATCAGTGCCGCCGACGATATCGGCCATGGCCCGCCAAACCTGGCAGGCCCGTGCACCGGGCCGCGCCGCGGCAAGCCCGGCCTGTGTCGCCTCGATCAGGCGGGCATGGGCAGCCCGTTGCAACGGGGTGGCGCGGCCGATTGCGAAATTCCGGTCAAAATCGCAGAAATACCCATCCCATACCGCGCCGGTATCCAGCATCAGGATATCCCCCTTGGCCAGCGGCGTCTCGGTGGCGGGCGATATCACGTCGCCATACCCGTCCGGGCCAGCGCCGCCCGCCAGATAGGGCACCCAATCGGCCCCTTCCTCCAGCAACAAGCGCTGAAAATCACGAAATACCCGGCTCAGCGGCACGCCCTGCGCGGCAATCTCTCCGACACGGGCAAACGCCCGGCCCGCAATCGCGCAACTTTCTGCAATCTTCGCAATCTCGGCCTCTGACTTCACAGCACGGCACCGCGCCACGATGCCCCGATCATCCATAAATGTCAGGCCACTGGCCTGTTTCAGCCGCTCGAATTCAGCCAAAGGCATGCGCAAGTGGCTTTCCGGCCCCGATGGCACCCCGACAGGGCCGCCCGTTTCGCGCAACGCCTCGGACAAAAGGCTTATCCCGTCATCCTCCGGGTCGGGCGCGGCCCATGTGCGGATATCGTTGATCCATGTCGTGCCCATAAGGGCCGCCCCAATCGACGGGATCACCGCCACCGGATCGCCCGCCGCCGGCAAAATCAGAAACCAAGGGCGGCTTGGGCTTTCCCAGAACCGCGTCAGAAAGCCGGTGAAATAGCGTATCTCGGGCTCGGTGGTCAGCAGCAGCGCCCCCAACCCCGCGTTGGCCATACCCGCTTGCGCACGGGCCAGCCGACCGCGATATTCTTCCACCGGGAATCCCCGGATCATGCCTCGGCCTCTTCGCTGATAATGCACAGAACTCGCGCATCGGCGCGCAGATCCATCTCGCCCAGCGCCGCCAACCCGGCCGCCCCCGATTCCGTGGTCGCCAGCCCCTGTGCGGCCAATTGCGACAGCACCGCGCTGGCCTGCGCATCACGGATGGTGACAAAGGCATCGGCATCACGCGCCAGACCTTTCAACGCAATCAAAGACGGCGTTTTGCAATCCAGCCGCCCCATGTTCGACACCGGGCCATCGGTATCAACCACATGTCCGGCCTTGATCGAAGCGAGCAAGGCTGGCGCGGCCTCGGGCTCAACCACGATGATTTGCGGGGCATCGCCCCAGACATGGCGGAACCACGCCGCACAGGCCCCTGCCAGCCCGCCAACCCCGGCTTGCAATAGGATATGCGTGGGCGGCTCGGGCATTTGCCGCGTCGCCTCGGCGGCCATGGCCAGATACCCCTCCATCAACCGATGCGGCAGATCGAAATAGCCGGGCCATGAACTGTCCGACAAGAGCGTCCAACCCTTTTCATGCGCGGTATCAGCCGCGGCCTGCATGCTGGCCTCGTAATCGCGGCCCGCGCGCACCACCTCGGCCCCTTTGTGGCGCAGCTTTTGCGCGAACACATCCGGCACAGTGTCGGACAGGTAAACAACCGCCCGCGCCCCGAATATCTGCGCCCCTGCGGCCACAGACAGCCCGTGATTGCCCGCGCTTGCAGTCACATAAGTGCGGCCCGCCAGTGCGCGCGCCATATCCGACGTGCCGGTCGCGGCGGCCTGATGCGCAATCACATAAGCCGCACCCAGCGCCTTGAAGCTGCCCAGCCCCATGCGGCCGCGTTCATCCTTGGCCCAGACACGGGGGACGAAACCCGACACTTCGACCAGCGGGGTTTCCGCCGCCGCCGGACACCGCGCCAAGAGGCCTTCGACGGTCCCTGCGTCGAGGCTTGGGGCCGGTGCGCCGTGCAAAACCTGATCCGGCAGGCCCGTGCCCCGCCATGGATTGTCTAACCTGTTCATGTTGTCTCCCTGTCTGACACATCATAGCAATGCCAAAGCGCCGCTTGGGTCAAGCATCCTTGCGCGCCCCCTTCCCCCGGCCCGCGCCATGCACTAAAGAGGCATCAACCGGACCACCGAGGGGGAATCCATTCACATGCAGGACCCGGCAATCACGCCCGAACTGATCGAGGCCCACGGCCTCAAGGCCGACGAATATCAACTGATCCTCGATATCATCGGCCGCGAACCCACATTCACCGAGCTGGGCATCTTCAGCGCCATGTGGAACGAACACTGTTCCTACAAGTCGTCCAAGAAATGGCTGCGCACCCTGCCCACCGAAGGGCCACAGGTGATCTGCGGGCCGGGCGAAAACGCCGGGGTTGTCGATATTGGCGACGGGCAAGCGGTGATCTTCAAAATGGAAAGCCACAACCACCCCAGCTATATCGAGCCCTACCAAGGCGCAGCGACGGGTGTGGGCGGTATCCTGCGCGATGTGTTCACCATGGGCGCGCGGCCTATCGCGTCGATGAACTCGCTGTCGTTCGGCGAACCCGACCACCCCAAGACACGCCAGCTGGTGCATGGTGTGGTCGAAGGGATCGGCGGCTATGGCAACTGTTTCGGCGTGCCGTGCGCGGGTGGCGAGGTGCGGTTTGATCCGGCCTATAACGGCAATTGCCTTGTGAACGCCTTTGCTGCCGGTCTGGCCGATGCCGATAAGATTTTCTACTCAGCCGCATCCGGTGTTGGCATGCCCGTTGTGTATCTGGGCGCCAAAACGGGCCGCGACGGTGTCGGCGGTGCCACCATGGCCAGCGCCGAGTTTGACGAAACCATCGAAGAAAAGCGCCCCACCGTTCAGGTTGGCGACCCGTTCACTGAAAAACGCCTGATGGAAGCCACGCTGGAATTGATGGCCACCGGGGCTGTGATCTCGATTCAAGATATGGGCGCGGCAGGCCTGACTTGTTCAGCGGTGGAAATGGGCGACAAGGGCAATCTGGGTGTGCGCCTCAACCTCGAAGACGTGCCGTGCCGTGAAGAAAACATGACCGCCTACGAAATGATGCTGTCGGAAAGCCAAGAACGCATGCTGATGGTCCTGCGCCCAGAAAAAGAGGCCGAAGCCAAGGCGGTGTTTGACAAATGGGATCTCGATTTCGCCATCGTCGGCGAAACCATCCCCGAGGATCGCTTCCTCATCATGCACAACAACACCGTCAAGGCCGACCTGCCCCTAAAGGCGCTGTCGGGCAACGCGCCCGAATATGACCGTCCTTGGGTGGAAACCGTCGCCGCAGAACCGCTTGATCCAGCCAGCGTGCCGGGTGTCGACCCTGTTGATGGGCTGCGCGCGCTGCTTGCCTCGCCCAATTACTGCGCGCGGCAGTGGGTCTATGAACAATACGACACGATGGTGATGGCCGACACCGCCCGTACACCGGGCCAAGGCGCGGGGCTGATCCGCGTGCATGGCACTGATAAGCAGTTGGCCTTCACATCGGATGTGACGCCGCGCTACGTCAAGGCCAACCCCGTCGAGGGCGGCAAACAGGCCGTGGCCGAGGCCTATCGCAACCTGACAGCCCTTGGCGCGGTGCCGCTGGCCACCACCGACAACATGAACTTCGGCAACCCCAAAAAGCCTGAAATAATGGGCCAATTCGTTGGCGCTATCAAAGGGATCGGCGCTGCCGTGTCGGCGCTGGATATGCCCATCGTGTCGGGCAATGTCTCGCTTTACAATGAAACCGACGGGCAGGCGATCCTTCCCACCCCCACCATCGGCGCCGTCGGCCTGATCCGAGACCCCGAAACCGCCATCACCGGCGAGGTGCGCGACGGCCATATGGCCATATTGATCGGCGACACCGCCGGGCATCTGGGGCAGTCGGCATTGCTGGCCGAAGTCTATAACCGTGTCGAAGGCGACGCGCCGCCGGTCGATCTGGAGATCGAAAAGCGCAACGGTGATTTTATCCGCGCGAACCATGCGCTGATCAAGGCCTGCACCGATCTGTCCGATGGCGGTCTGGCGCTGGCCGCCTTTGAAATGGCCGAGGCCGCAGGCGTGGGCGTTCAACTTGCCAGCGACGATACCGCTTTCTTGTTTGGCGAAGATCAGGCGCGCTATCTGGTGGCCTGTAACTTTGATCAGGCCGAGGCGCTTATGATCGAAGCGGGCCGCGCCGGTGTGCCTGTGCAAACCGTAGGCCGATTTACCGGCGACACGGTGCAATTCGGCACATCAGAGGCCACACTTTCGGATCTGTCGCATCAGTTCCGCACCAGTTTCGGCGCGCATTTCGCCTGATCGTGCATCGTGGGCAGGGTCTGACCCTGCCCGCTCTTGCACGCCACGCAGCCGCGCTCTACATCTTTTGGAAGAAGAGCAACAGGAGATCCCGCATGCCAATTCAAGCTCAGGAAATCGAGGATTTGATCCGCGCTGCATTTCCCGACGCCAAAATTAAAATCACCGATCTGGCAGGCGACGGGAACCACTACGCCGCCGAGGTCGTGGACGCCGCTTTCAAAGGCATGAACCGGGTTCAGCAACAGCGCGCCGTCTATGCCGCGCTTAAGGGCAAGATGGATGGCCCCAGTGGCGACTTGCACGCGCTGGCCCTGACAACCAAGGCACCTGACTAACCAATGGATGTACGGACCATCGTCTTCTTTCTGCTGACACCCTTCGTCTTGGTGTTCATTTATGCCGCATGGCACGAATACGGGCGATTCAAGCGCGAAGGCCCGTCTTCTTATGGATTGACCTACGATCCAGAAACCAACACCACCCATGTCGGGGCGCTGCCTGACGACGACGATGGGTTCGATCCCGAAGATTTTGACCCCGAAGACACACCCGACGCAGAGCAAACGGCCTCCGATGCATCGGACCAAGACACCAACGCACAGGACATCAAATCATGACCGACGCAAAAAACCAGATCGACGAAACCGTCAAAGCAAACGACGTCGTGCTTTACATGAAGGGCACCAAGGATATGCCGCAATGCGGGTTTTCCAGCCGTGTGGCCGGAGTGCTGAATTTCATGGGCGTGGAGTTCGCGGATGTGAACGTGCTGGCTGATGAAAATATCCGCCAAGGCATCAAGGATTATTCTGATTGGCCCACCATCCCGCAGCTTTACGTCAAAGGCGAGTTTGTGGGCGGCTGCGACATCATCACCGAAATGACCCTGTCGGGCGAGCTTGACCAATTGTTCGCGGACAACGGCGTGACTTTCGACAAAGACGCGGCCGACAAAATCCGTGAGGCCAACGCCTGACTCATCAGGCGCACTGAACATCAAAGCCCGGCCCACCTGTTGGTGGCCGGGTTTTTCTTTTGCATCTCGCAAACCTCTCAGGGATCGCGTTTCTCGGCCCCGCCTTCAATCTGATCGGCCAAGGATTCCGTGCGCGCTGCAATCTCGGCCATGGCATCCGTCACTGCCTGTGGCACCACCGGCACCTCGATATGCTGCGGTTCGGGCGCGGGCGCGTTGCGCAACTGGTCCAACTCGGCCTCTTTTTCGGCCATGCGGTCCTCCATCGCGCGCAGCTTGTCCTGCACGCCCGCTGTCTTGTCGGCCAACATCAGCCCGGCCATCAACAGCATGCGCGCCTCGGGAATACGCCCGATCTGCGCGGTCAGAACCGAAGCCTCTTCATCCAACATCTTGGCCGCCGCCTTCAGATAGTGTTCTTCGCCTTCCTGACAGGCCACCTCGAACGTGCGGCCACCGATTTCAATCTCGACCTCTGGCATCAGGCGTCCTCCGACTGGGATTGATCGTTTGTCGCGGCCCCCGCGTCCAGAATGCGGCCCAACTCGGCCAGAATGGCATCGGCTTCGGCCTGATCGGCGGCATGAGTGGCGCGCAGCCCTTCAAGCTCGGCCAACATCGCCTTGTTGATCAGATGCGGTTCCGCCACGCCTGCGGCATTGGCCTCGCGAAGGGTCGCGTTGTTTTCGCGCAATTGCTGATTGGCCGTGCGCAACGATTGCAGGTCACGATCCAGCGTTTCGATCTTGCTGGCCAACTCATCTCGTGCGCGGGCCGCAACCTCGGCCTGTGCATCCTGCTTGTCACGCAGCTTTTTCAGACGCTCTTCCAATTGCGCACTGGCCAGTCGTTCATCCTCCAACTGCTGCTTGAGTGTCTCAACTTCCTGCACGTCGGGCCCGGCCTGCTGACCTTCAAGCCCCTGACCGATCCGGTCCAGTGCTGCAATGATCCTGCGTTGTAATTCGTCGATCTGGCTCATTCGTGGCGATTCCCCTGCTTGCCTCGGGTCGCGGCCACGCGAATCGCTTGTGGGCCGCTTTGGACCCAAGTTTAGCGAATGGCGCAACGAAATGCGCCCCCCTATGCCAATGCATGCCACCATGGGCGCCCGGCATGCTTGATCTTTGACCCCGGCCTGATATTCAGCGGCTGAAGACTGCCAATCAAAGGATGACCCCGTGGATATCGCCGCCCTGCGCACTTCCAATCCCGATCACTGGACCAAAGCCGCCGCAATCCGCGCCCTGACGCTGGATGCTGTGGCCGCCGCAAATTCTGGCCATTCCGGCATGCCAATGGGCATGGCCGATGTCGCCACCGTGCTGTTTGAAAAGCACCTCAAATTTGATGCCGCCACCCCCGACTGGCCTGACCGCGACAGGTTTATCCTGTCGGCGGGGCACGGCTCGATGCTGCTGTATTCGTTGCTGCACCTGACCGGCTATCAGGACATGACGCTTGAGCAGATCAAGAACTTCCGCCAGTGGGGCGCGATCACGGCGGGCCACCCGGAATACGGCCACGCCAAGGGGATTGAGACCACCACCGGTCCCTTGGGTCAGGGCATTTCCAACGCCGTCGGCTTTGCCATGGCCGAAGAAATGCTGCGGGCTCGTTTTGGCCGTAAACTGGTTGATCATCACACCTACGCCATCGCCGGGGATGGTTGCCTGATGGAAGGCGTCAGCCAAGAGGCCATCACCCTTGCCGGTCGCCATAGCCTTGGCAAGTTGATCGTGTTCTGGGACAATAACAACATCACCATCGACGGCACCGTCGATCTGGCGGACCGCACCGATCAGGTGAAACGCTTCCGCGCTGCGGGCTGGCAGGTTCTGGAAATCGACGGCCACGACCCGGCAGCGATTGATCAAGCCATCACCGCGGCCAAGACCACGCGCAAGCCGACGATGATCGCCTGCGCCACGCATATCGCCCTTGGCCACGCCGCGCAGGACACCTCCAAGGGTCACGGCGCGCTGACCGACGCCACCCAACTGGCCGCCGCGAAAGAGGCCTATGGCTGGCCTCATGGCCCCTTCGAAGTGCCCGCTGAGGTGAAATCGGCATGGGAGGCCATCGGATCGCGCGGTGGCGCGGACCGCGAAGCCTGGGAGGGTCGCCTGTCGGAGATGCCCGAGCGTCGCCAGAAGGAATTCGCCCGCATCTTCGCGCGGGATGTTCCCAAAAGCCTGTCGGCCCGTATCAAGGCCCTCAAGAAACAGATTTCCGAAGAGCAGCCCAAGGTGGCCACCCGTAAATCCAGCGAAATGGTGCTAGAGGTGGTCAACCCGGTCATGCCCGAAACCGTCGGCGGCTCGGCCGATCTGTCGGGATCGAACAACACCCGTTCGGGCGACATGACCGTGTTTGACGTGGACAACCGCAAGGGCCGCTACGTGCACTGGGGCATTCGTGAACACGGCATGGCCGCCGCGATGAACGGCATGGCGCTGCATGGCGGCATCCGTCCCTATGGCGGCACCTTCATGTGCTTTACCGACTACGCCCGCCCGGCGATGCGTCTGGCTGCGCTGATGCGTATTCCCACCGTGTTCGTCATGACCCATGACAGCATCGGTCTGGGCGAAGACGGCCCGACCCACCAACCGGTCGAGCATCTGGCCATCAGCCGCGCAACCCCCAACACCTATGTGTTCCGCCCCTGCGACACCGTGGAAACCGCCGAAGCATGGGAAATCGCCCTGCGCTCTAAGGACACGCCATCGGTGCTGTCACTGACGCGCCAAGGCGTGGCCACCCTGCGGGTTGAGCACAAGAACAAGAACCTCACCGAACAGGGCGCTTATGTTTTGGCCGACGCCGAAGGCAAGCGTCAGGCGGTCCTGATCGCCACCGGCTCTGAGGTGGAAATCGCCATGCAGGCCCGCGATCTGCTACAGGCCGACGGCATCGGCACCCGTGTGGTTTCGATGCCCTGCATGGAATTGTTCGCCGATCAGGACGAGGCCTACCGCAAACGCGTCTTGCCCGGTGGCCCTGTCCGCGTCGGCGTCGAGGCGGCGGTGCAGCAAGGCTGGGATCGCTGGCTGTGCGGCGAGCGGGGCCGCGAGACGAAAGCCGGCTTTGTCGGCATGGACAGCTTTGGCGCTTCCGCGCCCGCAGGCACGCTTTACGAAAAATTCGGAATCACCGCGCAGGCCGTGGCCGAAAAGGCCAAATCCCTGCTCTGATCGCGGCGCACTGACAAGAAAAGGCCCGGACGCGCGCAACGTCCGGGCCTTTTTTTTCCGTTATCAGACCTTGCCCATCCACTGCTGAGCCCGCCATGAAATCAGCCAAACCGGGGAAACGATGCAAGCCCCGGCTATTTACATCCCTCACCTGTCCGGAGTTTCCCACTCTGACGCGGGCACATTGCGCCGCCGCAACCGTATTGCCAGCCCAAGCGCCACGCCAACCCCGATCGCCAAGGCCAGATCGGTCACCACCGTCAGAACCAACGTTATAATCATCAAAAACCGGTCCGAGCGCCGCTCTTTCAGATAGCCGCGCCAACGGTGCGGCTCGCTCATGTTCCAAGCTGTCAAGATCAACAAACCGGCCAGCGCGGGCATCGCCATGAACCCGGCCAGCGGCGCGGCCACCAGCATCACGATCAGGATCACCACCGCATGAACCAGCCCCGCCACCGGGGTCTTGCCGCCCGCGCGCACATTGGTCGCGGTTCGGGCAATCGCACCCGTCGCGGGCAGCCCCCCAAACAGGCCCGATCCCAGATTGGCCGCCCCTTGCGCCAATAACTCGGCATTCGGTCGATGCTGCCCGCCAATCATCCGGTCGGCCACCATCGCTGACAACAGCGATTCAACCCCGGCCAGAAACGCGATCACCAGCGCCGAAGGCAGCAACTCTTTGATCCGTGAAAGGCTTATCTCGGGCAAAGACGGCACAGGCAAAGCCTGTGGCAAAGCCCCAAAGCGCGACTGAATGGTGTCCACCGGCCAGCCCATCAGCGCCACCAGCCCTGATGTAAGCCCAACCGCCACGATCAAGCCCGGAAAGCGCGGAAACGCCCGCCGCAAGCCCACGATCAGCCCCATGGTCACCAGACCAATGGCCAGCGCCGACGCGTTCAACGTTTCCTGCGCGCCCCATAACGCAGCCAGCTTTCCAAAAAACTCCGCCGGAACTTCGGGCAATGAAAGGCCCAGGAGATCCTTGATCTGACTGGTGGCAATCACCACTGCAATGCCGATGGTGAACCCGTTGATCACCGGCTCGGGCACCAACCGGATCAACCGCCCGGCCCGCAACAGCCCCGCCACCAGCAAGATCACCCCAGCCATCAGCGTCGCCAGAACCAACCCGTCATAGCCATGCTCGGCAATCACGCCAAACACGACCACGATAAAGGCGCCGGTTGGCCCGCCAATCTGCACTCGGCTTCCGCCAAGGGCCGAAATCAACCCACCCGCTACAATCGCGGTCACCAGCCCTGTCTCGGGCGCTGCACCCGATGCAATCGCAATCGCAAGGCTAAGCGGCAAAGCCACCATCGCAACGGTGATCCCGGCCATAAGATCGGCACCAAAAGTTTGCCGGTCATAGGTTTGCAACGTGGTGAAAATCTTGGGCGTCATGTCAACACTTTGCGTCCGGTATCCAACGGCTGCAAGCCGATTGGTTTTGCATCCCATATCATTGGCCTGTGTCTCTGGCCTCAGCCTGTCACACCGGCTAGGCTCTCCAAATGGCACAGCTTTTGATCATCTACCACTCACGCACCGGCGGCAGTCAGCAGATGGCGCAGGCCGCGCATGACGCCGCGAAAGGCGAAACCGAAACCGTCCTGAAACCTGCCGATCAGGCCGGTCCCGACGATTTGCTGGCCGCCGATGGCTATCTTTTCTGCGCGCCCGAAAATCTTGCCGCACTGTCAGGCGTGATGAAGGATTTCTTTGATCGTTGTTATTATCCCGTTCTGGGCCGGATCGAGGGCCGCGCCTACGTCCAGATGGTCTGTGCCGGGTCCGATGGCGAAAACGCCGTGCGCCAAACCGCGCGCATCGCCCAAGGCTGGCGGCTGCGTGCGGTGCAAGAGGCGCTGATCATCTGCACCCACGCCCAATCGCCCGAGGATATCCTTGCGCCCAAAACGATCCCCAACGACGAATTGGCCAAATGCCGCGACATCGGGCAGGCGCTGGCGGCGGGCTTGGCCATGGGCCTGTTCTAACGCGCGTTCCACCAGAAACCCGGCCTGCTTTGGTATAGATACGGCTTCGTCATCACGGCGAACACGCGCCTCAGGCCGGCATCACGCTGGTCCAAAGCGGTTTGATGATTTTCACCCCAATGGGAATCAAGACAACGCCAAGCGCAAGGCCAAACACCCCGTCCAGACCGGCGGTCACGCCCCATTCAAGCGCGCCTTGCCAGTTGCCCGTTCCTTGCGCCGCGGCGACAGCGACATGGTGAACCCAGTCATACGGTGCCGAAACCGCCATCTGGTCCAAAGCGTGCAGAATGATCGAGCCGCCCACCCATAGCATCGCCGCCGTGCCGACGATCATCAACAGTTTCATAAAAGCAGGCATTGCATGCACGATCCCGCGTCCGATGGCGCGGGTCAGGCCCCAGCGTCCGCGCTCGGCCATGAACAGCCCCACATCATCCGCTTTCACAATCAGGGCCACGGCCCCATAGACCAAAACCGTGATTCCGACCGCAACCATGGCCAGCGTGGCGGCCTCCATCCAGAAATTGCTTTCGGGGATCGCAGCCAAGGAAATGGTCATGATTTCGGCGGATAGAATGAAATCAGTCTTGATCGCGCCTTTGACCTTGGTTTCTTCCAGATGCGTGGCATCGCCTTCGGTGTGGCTTCCGTCGGGGCCACCATGACCCTTGCCAAAGCCAAGCGCATGGGCAATCTTTTCTGCGCCTTCAAAACATAAATACGCACCGCCCAGCATCAACAAGGGCGGAATCAGCCACGGCGCAAAGGCCGCTAATGCCAGCCCCGCAGGTAATAAAAACACCAGCTTGTTGAACGCCGAGGCCCGCGCGATCCGCCAGACCATCGGCAATTCGCGCGCCGGCGCAAAGCCTTGCATGTATTTCGGCGTGACAGCCGCATCGTCAATCGCCGCGCCTGCGGCCTTTGATCCGGCCTTGGCCGCCTGCCCGGCCACGTCATCTACCGACGCCGCCGCCATCTTGGCGATGCCTGCCACATCGTCCAAAAGTGCCATCAATCCACTCATACCAACCCCTTTGCTTGCCGCTGTCCTTTAGTTCTTCGTTAGCGCCATCATGTCAAGCCCTGCCATGGATCGCTTGGTTTTGCGATAACGGTTACCGCTAACATATTGAGATAGCGCTAAAATTGCCGTTTTTCACCTTTCAGCACAGTGTCGCGCCGTCTATATCGCAGACAACCCGAAAACGCAGGAGATACGCATGACCATCACCGTCGGCATCAATGGTTTCGGCCGAATCGGCCGCTGCACGCTGGCCCATATCGCGGCCAGCACCCGCAACGATATCAAGGTGGTCAAGGTCAATGCCACAGGCCCTTTGGAAACCGCAGCGCACTTGCTCAAATACGACAGCGTGCATGGCCGCTTCCCGCATGAGATCACGCTTGGCGATAGCACCATGGATCTGGGCCGTGGGCCGATGCAGATGTATTCCACCTATGACATGGATGCGCTGGACTGGTCGGGTGTCGATGTGGTTCTGGAATGCACCGGCAACTTTAACGACGGCCTGAAAGCCCAAAAGCATCTTGAGCGCGGCGCCGGTAAAGTGCTGCTGTCGGCCCCCGGCAAGAACGTCGACCGCACTGTGGTTTACGGCGTCAACCACAACGACCTGCAAGCTGATGAGCGGATGATCTCGAACGGGTCTTGCACCACCAACTGCCTTGCCCCGCTGGCCAAGGTGCTGAACGAAACGATTGGCATCGAGTCGGGCATCATGACAACGATCCACGCCTATACAGGCGATCAGCCCACGCTGGACCGCCGGCACAGCGATTTGTATCGCGCCCGCGCCGCCGCGATGTCGATGATTCCCACCTCGACCGGTGCCGCAAAGGCCTTGGGCGAGGTTCTGCCCGACCTCAAGGGCAAGCTGGACGGCTCGGCCATTCGCGTGCCAACCCCCAACGTCTCGGCCGTGGACCTGACATTCGTCGCCAAGAAAGACGTGACGGCCGAGGATGTGAACGCCGTGGTCGCCGAAGCCGCCGCAGGCCCGATGAAAGGTGTTCTGGGCTATGATCCCGAACCAAAGGTCAGCGTCGATTTCAACCACACCGAGGAAAGCTCGATCTTTGCGCCCGATCAGACACGAGTGACGGGCGGGCGCTTGGTGCGGGTGCTGGCATGGTATGACAACGAATGGGGCTTTTCGTGCCGCATGGCCGATGTGGCCGTGGCCATGGGCCGCTTGTCTTAAAAACGGTCTCAACCCTTTTAAAATCACAGAACCCCGGTGCATCCGCGCCGGGGTTTTTTAGTGCCCATTGCCGGGATATGCGCCCATCAACCTGAGTTATAGGCGGGCCAAATGAACCTTAGGTCAATGGATGCGGCACGCCGTTCCCGTCACTTTCGGTGTCATCGCGGGCCACAACGCGCCCTGTGATCAACACAATCAACATCCCCCGAAAGGACACATCATGACACGCATCATCGCACTGGCCCTTGCCATCACCGCAGGCAGCATGGCGCAGGCCTCGGACGACTATATGAAAATCGACCCCGCCAAAGCCGAGCAGATCAAGGCGCAGCTAAGCGCGCAGGGCTATGACGTGCGCAAGATCGAGATGGAGGACGGCATGTACGAGGCCTACGCCCTCAAGGACGGTGCCCGCTATGAAATCTACCTCAACAGAGATCTGAGCATCGTGAAAACCGAAATTGATGATTGACGGTTTGGGGCCGGCACGCCCGGCCCCGCCCCACAACGGAGATTGCCATGACCAAGATCAAAGTCTGGGATCCGTTCGTCAGGGTCTTTCACTGGTCACTTGTGATCGGATTTGCCGCGAACGCCCTGTTTGTCGACGATGACAGTAAGCTGCATGAATGGGTCGGTTACGCCGTTGTCGCCCTTGTGCTCGCGCGTATCCTTTGGGGGCTTGTCGGACCACACACCGCGCGGTTCGCAAGTTTCCTGCCCGGCCCTGCCGCAGTTATGGAACAAGTCACCGATATAGCCACACAGCGCCGGCGCACACATCTGGGTCATACGCCGCTAGGCGCATTGATGATCGTGAACCTGATGGCGACAATGCTGGCCATCGGCGCGACCGGCTACATGATGACCACAAACATGTTCTGGGGCGTGGACTGGGTGGAAGACACCCACGAAGCCTTGGTGATATGGGCCGAAATTTCGGTTGTGCTGCACATCGTGGCGGTGGTCTGGGAAAGCTGGCGCACGGGGGTAAATCTGCCACGAGCGATGGTAACGGGTATCAAAACCATCCCAGACAACGTAAACTTGGTCAGATGAAACAAACCCACCCTGACCGCCCCGGCGCACTGATTTTCCTGATTGCCGTGCAGGCGCTTTGCGCCGGGTTTTTCCTATGGGACGTTCTGGAGGATACACGGCCTGATGGCTTGCGTGCGCTGATCAATTTGCACATTGCCATCGAAGCGCTGGCCGCGTTCGGCCTGATTGTCGCGGTGGTCTTTGAAACCCGATATCTCATGCGTCTTTTGCGGCGCAAGGCGCATCTTGAACAGCAAGTCTCGGTCGCGGCGGGGGCATTTCATGACATCATGCAAGCGCATTTTCGCACATGGGGCCTGACCCCGGCCGAGGAAGACGTGGCGACATTCACGATCAAGGGTTTCTCGATTGCTGAAATCGCCGCAATAAGAGGCGCGGCGCAAGGCACCGTGAAGTCTCAATTGAACGCGATTTATCGCAAGGCCGGGGTGACAGGGCGCGGTGGCCTCCTCAGTGTATTGATCGACGATCTTCTGAACGCTCCGCTGATGCCCTCGGACATCAAGCCCCGCCAACAACCTGCGTGACTTGCGCGGCGCGCTCTGGCATCTAGGGGCGCAATCGTGGATCGCAAAGGCAAGTACAGCATGACCAACGCAACCTCTGTCGGGCTGGGCGTGATCATCCTGATCGGCTTGGGGATTGATGCCACTCAGTTTGACTGGTCGGGCACCCTGTTTCTGGCCCGAAAGCTGACCGACATGATCGAGTGGATGGCCTTTTGGCGCTGATCTGCGCGCGGCTTGCCGCTGGCTAAGCAATTTTGAGCAGCCCCCTGTTGACGGATCGTGGCCGCGGCGATTATACACCCGGTTGACTGGAATTGTTAGCGCTAACAAACACGCAGGAGAAAACCATGCCAATCAGACTTGCCATCAACGGGTTCGGCCGGATCGGACGAAACGTATTGCGCGCCATCGTGGAGTCGGGCCGCACTGATGTTGAAATCGTTGCGATCAATGATTTGGCCCCGGTTGCAACCAATGCCCACCTGCTGGAATTCGATAGCGTCCATGGTCGGTTTCCCGGCACAATCCAGACGCAGGAAAACAGCATTGACGTCGGGCGCGGGCCAATCCGGGTGACCGCCCTGCGCGACCCGTCCGACCTGCCGTGGGACGATGTCGATATCGCCTTGGAATGCACCGGCTTGTTCACCGACCGCGACAGCGCGGCCAAGCACCTGAACAACGGATCAAACCGGGTGCTGGTCTCGGCCCCCGCCAAGGGCGCGGACCGCACCGTTGTTTATGGCGTCAATCACGACACGCTGACTGTGGATGACCTGATCGTCTCAAACGCGTCCTGCACGACCAACTGTCTTGCCCCGATGGTCAAGGCCCTGCATGACGCCATCGGCATCACGCGGGGGTTCATGACCACGATCCACAGCTACACCGGCGACCAGCCCACGCTGGACACCGCGCATAAGGATCTGTATCGCGCCCGCGCCGCAGGGCTGAACATGATCCCCACATCGACCGGCGCAGCGCGGGCCGTGGGGCTGGTGCTGCCCGATCTGGCTGGCAAGCTGGACGGCACCGCCATTCGCGTGCCGACCCCCAATGTCAGCGCCGTTGACCTGACATTCGAAGCCGCGCGTCACACGACCGCCGAGGAAATCAACGAAGCCATCGCAAACGCGGTGCAAAACGGCCCTCTGGCCGGGGTGTTGGACATCACCAACCGTGAGCTGGTGTCATCAGACTTCAACCACCATCCAGCCAGCTCGGTTTTTGCCACCGATCAGACGCGGGTCATGGACGGCACGATGTGCCGGGTTCTCAGCTGGTATGACAACGAATGGGGCTTTTCGAACCGGATGGTCGACACGGCCGCCGCCATGGGCGCCCTGCACAGCAAAGGCGGCGCGGGTCACAACACCACGACGCGGACCCCCGAACACGTATAAGCGTGACCGGCCGGGCAGCACCCTGCCCGGCCTTTACACGAATTTGGCCATCAACTGCGATTGGACTGCGGGGGTCACGAATTTGCTGGTGTCCCCGCCCAAGCGGGCGATTTCCTTGACCAGCTTGCTGGCGATAGCCTGATGAGTGGCATCTGCCATCAGGAACACTGTCTCGACCGAGTTGTCCAAAGTCCGGTTCATACCGACCATCTGAAACTCATATTCAAAATCCGCGACCGCCCGAAGACCACGAATAATCAACTGCGCGCCGACATCATGGGCGCAGTCGATCAGCAGGTTCTCGAACGGATGGACGACAATCTCGGTGCCGATATCCTGAGATAGCTTGGCGGCTTCCGCCTCGATCAGGGCAACCCGCTCTTCCAGCGGGAAAAGCGGGCCTTTGTCACGATTGATCGCAACCCCGATCACCAACCGATCCACAAGCGCGGCGGCGCGGCGGATGATGTCGATATGGCCCAACGTGATGGGATCGAAAGTGCCGGGGTATAATCCGATGCGCATGATGCCGCTCCGTTTTCTGTCTTGCTGCGCACGCAACAAGATTGCGCGCAAGATTGCAAGACGTAGAAATACGTCATGCGGTATTGGCGGATGCTATGGCAGATGTGGCGACCGGTTTGGGGGGCGCTGCCCCCGTCGCCGCAGGCGGCGACTCCCCCGGAGTATTTTTGGAACAATGAAGCGGCGAAACGCGAGCGTTTCCGTGCGGCTAGTGCCCCATGATCATGCCTTGCAGGGCATCTTTTTCCATCGACAGTTCCTGCAGGCGCGCCTTGACCACGTCGCCGATGGTCACGAGTCCGATCAGTTTTCCATCTTCGACCACCGGCATGTGACGAAACCGCCCGTCAGTCATACGCGACAGAACCTGATCCGAGCTGTCCTGCCGCGTGCAGGACACGGGGTTACGGGTCATCATCATGTCGACTGTCTCGGTCAGGCAGCCCGGTCCTTTGACCGCCAAGGCGCGGACGATATCGCGCTCGGACAGGATGCCATCAGCGGTGGAGCCGTCGCGCGAGACGATCACACCGCCGATCCGGCGCTCGGCCAGAATCTGCGCCGCATCCGCGACCAATGTGCCCGGCGTGACCGTGATCACACCATCGTCACCTTTGGATTTCAGGATTTGCTGCACCAGCATAGTTGGGCCCTCCGAAAAAATGACCGTTGGATCAGCGTTTACGATCTGCGGCATTCTGTCAAGTCAGTGCCTCAAGTCGCGCCACCTCGGTCCGGGTTTCGCTGACCAAGGCGGCGGCGAAGCGGTTCAAGCGCTCAAGCCGTCGATCATCGGCGTGACGCACAAGGTAAAAACTGCGCGTCAGGGTGAAATCCCCGACCAGAAGCTTGCGCAGCCCGCGAAACCACGGGATCGAGAAATCATGCACAACGCCGATGCCCCCGCCCTGCCTGATCCAGTTCACCTGCACTGCCACCGAGTTCGAAGCGAGGTTCACACGCTCGACCCCGGCTTCGCTCAGGTAGTCCAGTTCCTTGTCGAAAATCATGTCCTGGATATAGCCGACCAACCGGTGACCTTTGAGATCGGACAATTGCGTGATCGGATCGTGCTGGCGCAGATACGACCGGTGTGCCGCTAGATGCAGGTGATAGTCGGTAATCTTTTGCACGCTCAGCCGCCCGGCCGTGGGCGGGCTGACCGCGACAACCATATCCGCCTCGCGCCGGGTCAGGTTGAACACACGCGGCAACGCAACGATTTGAATCTCAAGATCGGGATTATCGCGCGCGATCCGGGCGCACACCTGTGGCAGCACGAAATTTGCCGCCCCATCCGGCGCGCCGATGCGGATCTGTCCGGTCAGCCCGCCCGATTGCCCAGCCATTTCCTCGGCCACACCTTCAACCGCCTGTTCGACGCGCACGGCGTGCGACATCAGGCGTTGGCCTGCGTCACTCAGCGCATAACCCATGGGCGATTTGGCAAACAGCGGCGCGCCCAGATCGGTTTCAAGCCGGGCAATGCGGCGGCCCACGGTGGCCGGATCAATCCGCAGCATCCGCCCCGCGCCCGATAAGCTCTCGGCGCGGGCCACGGCCAGAAACACTCGCAGATCGTCCCATTGTACATCCATCACGACAGCCTTTGCATTTTTGCATGACGCTTTTGAGATATTGCGTGTTTTACATCAATATTTGCAAGACTACACTGCGGGAAACTTGAACCCGAGGGAGGATTCTCATGAAAGAGCTTACGCATTACATTGGCGGCGAACATGTCAAAGGCACATCGGGCCGCTTTGCCGACGTCTTCAACCCGGCCACCGGCGAAGTGCAGTCGAAATGCCCGCTGGCCTCGACCGAAGAGCTGAACAAGGCCGTCGACATCGCCGCCGCCGCACAGCCCGCATGGGGCGCGACCAACCCACAGCGCCGCGCGCGGGTGATGATGGAATTCGTCCGCCTGCTCAACCGCGACATGGACAAGCTGGCCGAGGCCCTGTCGTCAGAGCATGGCAAGACCTTTCCCGACGCCAAGGGCGACATTCAGCGCGGTCTGGAAGTTGTGGAATACTGCATTGGCGCGCCGCAACTGCTGAAAGGTGAATTCACCGATGGCGCGGGCCCCGGCATCGACATGTATTCGATGAAACAGCCACTTGGCGTGTCGGCGGGCATCACGCCCTTCAACTTCCCGGCGATGATCCCGATGTGGATGTTCGCCCCGGCGCTGGCCTGCGGCAACGCCTTTATCCTCAAACCTTCCGAGCGTGACCCCTCGGTGCCCTTGATGCTGGCCGAATTGATGGAAGAGGCCGGGCTGCCCAAGGGGCTGCTGCAAGTCGTCAACGGCGACAAGGACGCGGTGGATGCGATCCTTGATAACCCGGTGATCCAATCGGTTGGCTTTGTCGGCTCCACTCCGATTGCCGAATATATCTATGGGCGGGGATGTTCCAACGGCAAGCGTGTGCAGTGCTTTGGCGGGGCCAAGAACCACATGATCATCATGCCCGATGCCGATATGGATCAGGCGGCTGATGCGCTGGTGGGCGCGGGCTATGGCGCGGCGGGCGAACGCTGCATGGCAATTTCCGTGGCTGTGCCGGTGGGCGATGAGACCGCTGATCGGTTGATCGAAAAGCTGGTGCCGCGCATCGAAAAGCTGAAGGTTGGCCCCTTTACGGCTGGCAATGACGTGGATTACGGCCCCGTCGTGACCGCCGCGGCCAAGGAAAAAATCCTTGGGCTGATACAATCGGGCGTCGATCAGGGCGCGGAACTGGTTGTGGATGGTCGCGACTTTTCCTTGCAAGGCTACGAGAACGGGTTCTTTGTCGGCCCGCACCTGTTTGACAAGGTGACGCCTGATATGGACATCTACCAGCAGGAAATCTTCGGCCCTGTGCTAAGCACCGTGCGCGCGGCGTCTTACGAAGAGGCGCTCAAGCTGGCGATGGATCACGAGATGGGCAACGGCACCGCGATCTATACCCGCGATGGCGATGCGGCCCGCGATTTTGCTGCCCGGATCAATATCGGCATGGTCGGCGTCAACGTCCCGATCCCGGTGCCGCTGGCCTATCACACCTTTGGCGGCTGGAAGAAATCCATGTTTGGCGACCTTAACCAACACGGCCCCGACGCCTTCAAGTTCTACACCCGCACCAAAACCGTCACCTCGCGCTGGCCCTCAGGCATCAAAGAAGGCGGCGAATTCAACTTCAAAGCGATGGACTGATCCATCTTGCCTTGACCGGAAGATGAGCGCCTGCCCCGATCCGGGGCGGGCGTTTTTCATATCTGGGCTGGCCAACTTGCCTCTTGCCCGATCCGGCCCCGGCGTGCTCAAGTGAACACCCCGATTGTTGTTACAAGGGGGCGCATCATGGCCCTGACACATCCCGATTTCACCATCGGCATCGAAGAAGAATACCTTCTGGTTGACCGTGACAGCCTCGCCTTGGCCGATGCGCCCGATGGGCTGATGCAAGACTGCCAAACCCAATTGCAAGATCAGGTCAGCCCGGAATTCCTGAATTGTCAGATCGAGATCGGCACGCAGGTCTGTCGCAATGTGGCCGAAGCCCGCGATGACCTCAAACGCCTGCGTTCCACCGTATCGGCCTGCGCGGCCAAGTATAATCTGGCACCCATTGCCGCCGCGTGCCATCCATTTGCCGATTGGCGCAACCAGACGCACACCGACAAGGACCGCTACAACATGCTGGCGGGTGATCTGGCTGGTGTCGTGCGGCGGATGCTGATCTGCGGCATGCATGTACATGTCGGCATCGACCCGCCCGACCGACGCGTCGACCTTATGAACCAGCTGTCCTATTTTCTGCCGCATCTTCTGGCGCTGAGCTGTTCCTCGCCGTTTTGGCAGGGGCAAGATACCGGGCTTAGCAGCTATCGGCTGACCGTGTTTGACAACCTGCCGCGCACCGGATTGCCCCCGCGCATGGAAAGCTATGGAGAGTTCGAACGCTCGGTAAACGCGCTGGTCGATCTGGGCGTGATCGAGGACAGTTCCAAAATCTGGTGGGATTTGCGCCCCAGTCATCAATTCCCCACGCTTGAAACACGGATTTGCGATGTTCAGCCAAGGCTGGAAGATGCGTTGACGCTGGCCGCGATCACGCAGGCCTTGGCCCGAATGCTGTGGCGGCTGGCCGTGAAAAACCAACGCTGGCGGCTCTATGACCGGTTCCTGTTGGCCGAAAACCGCTGGCGCGCGCAACGCTATGGCGTGCGCGAAGGCTTGATTGATTTTGGTCTTGGCGAGATCGTCCCGATGGGCGATCTGGTGGAGGAACTGATCGGGCTTTTGGCCGAAGATGCTGCATTTTTCGAATCCCTCGCCGAAATCGAAGGTGCCCGCGACATGCTGCGCACGGGCAGCAGTTCGGGGCGGCAGCGACAGGTCTATTCCGACGCGCTGCACGCCGCCGACGATCGCGATCACGCCCTTCAGGCCGTGGTGCGACACTTGATCGAAGAATATCATGCCGATCTATGACAATCCCGTCCGCCCGATGCCGGACCCCGCCGTCAGGCCATGGACACCGCCCGCTTGCAATACTCCTGCAAGAATTGGTAATTAAACGCATGTTCAATTCAACTTGGGAGGAGGCCAGGTCATGGATTTTGCCCTGACAGAGGAACAAACCGCCATTTTCGACATGGCCCATGCCTTTGGGCAGGACAACATTGCGCCCCATGCGCAACAATGGGAACGCGATGGCACCATCCCAAAAGAGCTGTGGCCGCAAATCGCCGAATTGGGATTTGGCGGGTTGTATGTCTCTGAGGACGGTGGCGGTTCGGGGCTGTCCCGGCTGGATGCGACGCTGGTGTTCGAGGCTTTGTCGATGGCCTGCCCGTCGGTCGCGGCCTTCCTTTCAATCCACAACATGTGCGCCAAGATGATCGACACCTTCGCCAGTGACGAAATGAAGGCCCGCGTCATGCCTGACGTGCTGTCGATGAAGACCGTTCTGTCCTACTGCCTGACCGAACCCGGCTCGGGCTCGGACGCGGCGGCGCTGAAAACCCGCGCCGAACGCACCAACGAAGGCTATACCCTGAACGGCACCAAGGCGTTCATCTCAGGGGGCGGGTATTCCGACGCGTATGTTGTCATGGTCCGCACCGGCGAAGACGGGCCCAAGGGCATCTCGACCGTCTATGTCGAAGACGGCACCGAGGGCCTCAGCTTTGGCGGGCTAGAGGATAAAATGGGCTGGCGCAGTCAACCGACGGCACAGGTTCAGTTCGACAATTGCAACATTTCTGCCAACAATCTGCTTGGCGAAGAGGGCAAAGGTTTCACATATGCGATGTCGGGCCTTGATGGCGGGCGTTTGAATATCGCCGCCTGTTCGCTTGGGGCCGCGCAACAGGCGCTAACCATGACGCTTGGGTATATGGGCGACCGCAAGGCCTTTGGCAAACCCATCGACCAATTCCAAGCGCTGCAATTCAGGCTGGCTGATCTTGAGATCGAACTTCAGGCCGCGCGCACCTTTTTGCGCCAAGCCGCGTGGAAACTGGATACAGGCGCGCCTGACGCCACCAAGTTCTGCGCCATGGCCAAGAAATTCGTGACCGAAGCGGGCAGCCGCATCGTCAATCAGTGCCTGCAACTGCATGGGGGCTATGGCTACCTTGCCGATTACGGGATCGAGAAACTGGTGCGCGATCTGCGCGTGCATGAAATCCTTGAAGGGACCAATGAAATCATGCGCCTGATCGTGGCGCGTCAGATGCTGGCCGACCGATGACCGACGACATCAACATACGCAAAGACGGCCGCGCCGGGCGCATCACGCTGACGCGCCCGAAGGCGCTAAACGCGCTTGGCTACGACATGTGCCTTGCCATTGAGGATGCGTTGGACAATTGGGCCACGGATGACGACATTGACCTGATCATAATCGACGCCGAAGGCGACAAGGCCTTTTGCGCCGGCGGCGACATTCAAAAGCTCTACGAAGCAGGCCGCGCCGGGGATTTCACCTATGGCCGCCGCTTTTGGCGTGACGAATACCGCCTGAACGCGAAAATCGCTGAGTATCCCAAACCCTATGTCGCCTTCCTACAGGGCTTTACCATGGGCGGCGGGGTTGGCATGGGCTGTCACGGCAGTCACCGAATTGTCTGCGACAGCAGCCAGATCGCCATGCCCGAATGCTCAATCGGGCTGGTGCCTGATGTGGGCGGTTCGCTTTTGCTGACCCGCGCGCCGGGTCGGATGGGCGAGTATCTGGGCCTGACGGGCGCGCGCATGGGGCCGGGCGATGCCATTCACGCAGGCTTTGCCGATCACTACCTGCCCCAGGAGGCGTGGGACGAACTGAAAGCCCAACTGATCGACACAGGCGATGCAAAGTTGATCGAAACCTCTGCCGCACCGGCCCCCGATAGCCCGTTGGCGGCTCAACAGCACGACATTGACGCCCTGTTCAACGGCAAGCACCTGTCGGACATCGTGACAGCACTTGAGGCCGATGCGGGCGACGTTGCGGCAAGCGCGCTCAAGGCCATACGCCGCAACGCGCCGCTTTCCATGGCCTGCACCGTTGAAATGATCCACCGTCTGCGCGATGCCACCGCCGATATCCGCGACGCACTGGACCTTGAATACCGGTTCACGCATCGGGCGATGGAACAGGGGGATTTCCTTGAAGGCGTCCGCGCCCAGATCATCGACAAGGATCGTCAGCCCAAATGGCAGCACGAGCTTATCGCCCTGCCCGACATGGCCGTGAACCAGATGCTGGACCCGCTTGGCGCCGACGCACTGACATTCGACAAGGAAGGATAAGCCATGAAAATCGGATTTATCGGATTGGGCAACATGGGCGGGCCGATGGCCGCCAACCTGGCCAAGGCTGGCCATGATGTCACCGGTTTCGATGCCGCCGACGTCACGATTGAGGGCGTCACCCCCGCCAACAGCGCCGAGGAGGCCGCACAAGGCGCAGAGGTGGTGATCACGATGCTGCCCAACGGGCAGATCCTGCGCAGCGTCGCCGATCAGGTAGTCCCTGTGATGGACAAGGGTGCGGTGCTTCTGGATTGCTCGACCGTGGATGTGGACAGCGCCCGCGCGGTGGCCGAACAGGCGCAGGCTGCAGGCCTTTCGGCCTTGGATGCGCCGGTGTCGGGTGGCGTTGGTGGGGCGCAGAACGGCACGCTGACCTTCATGGTCGGCGGCGACGAGGCAGGCTTTGATACCGCCCGAGACCTGTTTGATATCATGGGGCAAAAAGCCGTCCACTGCGGCCCCTCCGGCAACGGGCAAGCCGCCAAGATTTGCAACAACATGATCCTTGGCGCCACCATGATCGTCACCTGCGAGGCATTTGCCTTGGCCGACAAGCTGGGCCTTGATCGGCAGGCGATGTTCGATGTGGTCAGCACATCCTCGGGGCAATCGTGGTCGATGAACACCTACTGCCCTGCCCCCGGCGTGGGCCCCACCAGCCCCGCCGACAACGGGTATCAACCCGGCTTCGCCGCCGAATTGATGCTCAAGGATTTGCGCCTTGCCCAAGAAGCCGCCAGTTCGGCAGATGCCGACACCCCAATTGGCGAAGCGGCGATGAAGCTTTATGCACAATTCGTCGAAGAGGAAGATGGAAATGGCCGTGACTTCAGCGCCATGTTGCCCCGCTTTGAAAAACGCGTGCGCGGTTGATCTGCATCATATTCCCGAATCCCGATTTATTGTTAACATGCGCGCTAGATAAACCTTTTTGGGAGAAACCGCATGTTTGCAAAGAATATGGGAAACGCTGATCGTGCAATTCGGGCAATTGTTGGGATCGTACTGTTGATCTTGGCCTTCACATCGCTGGCGGGCACATGGGCTTGGGTCGCGGGGATCGTCGGCGCGGTGCTTTTGGTCACCGCCGCCATGGGGTCATGCCCGCCCTATGCATTGCTTGGGATCAACACCTGCAAAAAGTCCTGAGCAACACACCATAAAAGGCCGCGCGACAGGGCGGCCTTTTCCATATCCGACCATCAGGCAGACCAGCTTATTCCGCCGCCACCTTGCGCGCCAAAAGCATCTCTTTCAGGTAGCGGCCGGTATGACTGCGCTCGACCTCGGCCACCTTTTCCGGCGTGCCCTCGGCCACGATTTCGCCACCGCCATCACCGCCTTCGGGGCCGATGTCGATGATATGATCGGCGGTTTTGACCACGTCCAAATTATGCTCGATCACCACAACGGTATTGCCAGCCTCAACCAGTTCGTGCAGCACTTCCAGCAGTTTCTTGACGTCCTCGAAATGCAAGCCCGTCGTCGGCTCGTCCAAAATATACAGCGTTCGCCCGGTGGATCGCTTAGCCAACTCCTTGGACAGCTTGACGCGCTGCGCCTCGCCGCCTGATAGCGTTGTCGCCTGCTGGCCAACCTTGATATACCCCAGACCAACCCGCGCCAGTGCATCCATCTTGTCACGGATGCTGGGCACCGCCTTAAAGAACTCCTGCGCATCCTCCACCGTCATATCCAGCACATCGGCAATGCTTTTGCCCTTCCACTGGATGTCCAAAGTCTCGCGGTTATAGCGCGCGCCGTTGCAGGTTTCGCAGGTCACATAGACATCGGGCAAAAAGTGCATCTCGATCTTGATGACACCGTCACCCTGACAGGCCTCACACCGCCCACCTTTGACGTTGAAGGAAAACCGCCCCGGTTTATAGCCGCGCGCCTTGGCCTCGGGGAGCCCGGCAAACCAGTCACGGATCGGGGTGAACGCCCCGGTATAGGTCGCCGGGTTTGAACGTGGCGTGCGCCCGATAGGCCGCTGGTCAATGTCGATCACCTTGTCCAGATGCTCAAGCCCCTTGATCGTCTCACAGGGGGCCGGCGTCTGGCGGGCCCCGTTCAGCCGCATCGATGCAGTCTTGAACAGGGTTTCGATGGTCAATGTAGATTTGCCGCCGCCCGACACGCCGGTCACGCAGACGAACTTGCCCAAGGGGAACTTGGCCGTCACGTTTTTCAGGTTGTTGCCGGTGGCCTTGACCACGCTCAGCGCCTTGCCGTTGCCCTTGCGCCGCTTGGGCGGGATGGCGATCTCGCGCGCGCCGGACAGGTATTGCCCGGTGATCGAGGCCGGATCGGCTATGATCTGCTCGGGCGTGCCGTGGCTGACCACCTGCCCGCCATGCACACCCGCGCCGGGGCCAATATCATAGACATAATCGGCGGTGCGGATCGCCTCTTCGTCATGCTCAACCACGATCACCGTATTGCCCTGATCGCGTAGGTTTTGCAGCGTGGTCAGCAACCGGTCATTGTCGCGCTGATGCAGCCCGATGCTGGGTTCATCCAGCACATACAACACCCCGGTCAACCCGCTGCCGATCTGGCTGGCAAGCCGTATGCGTTGGCTTTCCCCGCCCGACAACGTCCCGGCATTGCGGCTCAGCGTCAGGTATTCCAGCCCGACATTGTTCAAAAAGCCCAAACGCTCGCGGATTTCTTTCAGGATGGCGCGCGCGATCTCGTTTTTTTGCTTGGTCAGCGCCTCGGGCACACCGCCGCACCACTCATAGGCCTCGCGGATCGACATCTGCACCACTTGGCCGATATGCAACCCGTCGATGCGCACGGCCAACGCCTCTTCGCGCAAACGATACCCGCCACAGGTGCCACAGGAACGGTTGTTCTGATACCGCTCGAACTCCTCGCGGATCCAGTTGCTGTCCGTCTCGCGATACCGCCGCTCCATGTTGGGGATCACCCCCTCAAAACTGCGCGTCACGTTATAAACACGCCCGCCTTCGTCATAGCGAAACGGTATTTCCTCGTCACCCGAGCCATAGAGGAACACCTGCTGCACATGCTTGGGCAGGTCTTTCCACGGGCTTTTCTTGTCAAATTCGTAATGCTTGGCCAGCGATTCGATGGTTTGCAGGAAATACGGCGATTTGCCCTTCCGCCACGGCGCAATCGCCCCGTCACTGATCTTCAACGTCGCATCCGGCACGACAAGTTGCTCGTCAAAGAACAATTCCACACCCAACCCGTCACAATCCGGGCAGGCCCCAAAGGGGGCGTTGAACGAGAACAATCGCGGCTCGATCTCGGGGATGGTAAACCCGCTGACCGGGCAGGCAAATTTCTCGGAAAATGTGATGCGCTCCGGCTCGCCCTCTTTGGGTGCGGTTTCCAGGATAGCAATCCCGTCAGCCAAATCCAGCGCGGTGCGGAAACTGTCGGCTAGCCGGGTCTCAATCCCCTCTTTCACCACCAGACGATCCACGACAACGTCGATGTCATGGCGGTATTTCTTGTCCAGCGTCGGCGGATCATCCAGATCATGAAAATTCCCGTCGACCTTGATGCGCTGAAAGCCCTGCTTGCGCAGTTCCAGCATTTCTTTGCGATACTCGCCCTTGCGGTCGCGCACGATGGGGGCCAGCAAATAGGCGCGCGTGCCCTCCTCCATGGCCATCACCCGGTCGGCCATGTCCTGCACCTGCTGGGCCTCAATGGGCAGCCCCGTGGCGGGGGAAAATGGCGTGCCGACACGGGCGAACAACAGACGCATGTAGTCATAAATCTCGGTCACAGTGCCCACGGTCGATCGCGGGTTCTTGCTGGTGGTTTTCTGTTCAATGGAAATCGCCGGGCTCAGCCCGCTGATGTGGTCCACATCGGGCTTTTCCATCATATCCAGAAACTGCCGCGCATAGGCCGACAGGCTTTCGACATAGCGCCGCTGCCCTTCAGCATAAATCGTATCGAACGCCAGCGACGACTTGCCCGAGCCGCTCAGCCCGGTGATCACCACCAGTTCATTGCGCGGAATATCCACGTCAATGCTCTTGAGGTTGTGCTCGCGTGCGCCACGCACCTCGATATGCTTCAACTCGGCCATAGGGTCCCCCGTCAACGGTGGTTCACAGATAGTGGCGCGCGCGGCGGGTTCCAAGAATTTTCTGCGAACAATTAAGGAACACCTATGACAGCCACGACTTATTTTTGCGCCAGCGCCCACGAACAGATCGGAAAGTCCGGCTCATCGGTCAGATCGTCGCGGCCGCGCTCATAGGCGGGCGGCCACGGCGTTTCGAAATTGCGCAACGCAGCCGCCCGATTGCCCCACTGACGCGCCTTGATCTTGTCCTCGTCAAAGCCCGCTTCGATCAACAGGTTCTTCAAGCCCCGCGCGCTCCACCGCGAACAATCCACCGGGTCGCCATGATAGGGAATGAAGAACGGCACCGCGACCCAAAAATACCCGCCCGGCCGCAGCATCTCTAACACGTTGCGCGTGGCGGTATAGGGCCGGTCCAGATGCTCCCACACCTGATTGGCCAAAATCAGATCAAAGTTGAAGATCTCACCATCCCGTCCGCGATACGGCCCGGCGCAGACATCGTATTTGGGATAGCGAAACCGCTCATAGCTGCGGAACGCGAACCGCCGCCCGAATTTGCCCGACACCTCGGCCACATCCATCTGCGCCAGCGGTAGGGCCTCCAACCATCGGCGCGTCGTGCGCTGCATCACAACCCGGTTCACACTTGGCATGGCTGACCCCTTACGCTTTGCGGCCCTCATACTGCATGTAAGGACGTAAACGGCAAGATCACCCTGCCCTTCATTGTTCCAAAAATACTCCGGGGGAGTCGCCGCCTGCGGCGACGGGGGCAGCGCCCCCATCTGCACCGCTCAGATATGAATAACCCGGTCAAACGCATCCAAAACCGATTCGTGCATCATCTCGCTCAGCGTCGGATGCGGGAACACGGCCTGCATCAGGTCTTCCTCGGTGGTCTCCAATTGACGGCCCACCACATAGCCCTGAATAAGCTCGGTCACTTCGGCGCCGATCATATGCGCGCCCAGCAATTCGCCGGTTTTCTCGTCGAACAGGGTTTTCACCATGCCCTCGGGCTCGCCAAGTGCGATGGCCTTGCCATTGCCGATAAACGGGAAGCGGCCCACCTTGATCTTGTACCCAGCCTCCTTGGCCTGCGCCTCGGTCATCCCGACGCTGGCGATCTGCGGATGACAATAGGTGCAGCCTGCGATGCTTTCGGGTTTGACCGGATGCGCCTTTTGCCCGGCGATCATGTCAGCCACCATGACGCCTTCGTGGCTGGCCTTATGCGCCAGCCACGGTGCCCCAGCCAGATCACCGATGGCATACACGCCCTCGACGCCCGTGCGGCAGTATTCATCGGTCACCACATGGGTCCGGTCCACTGTGACACCCAGCTCTTCCAGTCCAAGCCCTTCGGTGTTGCCGACGATGCCAACCGCAGAAATCACCGCGTCGAACGCGTGTTTTTCCACTTTGCCGCCGGTTTCGATATGGGCGGTCACCTTGTCCTTGGCACGATCCAATTGCTTGACCATGGCTTTTTCCATGATCTTCATGCCCTGTTTCTCAAAGGCTTTCTTGGCCATGCCCGCAATCTCGGCATCTTCGACCGGAAGGATCCGGTCCATCACCTCAACCACGGTCGTATCTGCGCCTAACGTGTTGTAAAAGCTTGCAAATTCGATCCCAATCGCACCCGAGCCGATGACCAGCAGCTTTTTCGGCATATGCGGCGGCACCAAGGCGTGCTTGTAGGTCCAGACCCGTTCACCATCGGCCTCCAGCCCGGGCAGTTCGCGCGCGCGTGCGCCGGTGGCCAGCACAATATGCTTGGCCGTCAGGTCCTCGGTGCCCTTCTCGGTCTTGACGCTCACCTTGCCCTTGGCAGGCACCGTCGCCTCGCCCATGATGGTCGTAACCTTGTTTTTCTTCAACAAATGGCCAACGCCAGAATTGAGTTGTTTGGCCACCCCGCGCGAGCGTTTGACAACCGCGTCCAGATCATAATCGATCTTGTCCGCCTTCAGGCCGAACTCGGCCGCGCGATGCATCAGGTGAAACACTTCCGAGCTGCGCAGCATCGCCTTGGTCGGGATACAGCCCCAGTTCAGGCAGATACCGCCCATATGCTCACGCTCGACCACGGCCACGTTCAGCCCCAGTTGCGCGCCCCGGATCGCGGCTACATAGCCCCCCGGTCCGGCACCAATCACGATCATGTCAAAGCTTTTCGCGGCCATTCCCATCTCCGTCTGCAAATTTAGTTTGATACTAAACTATCTCTAACCAATTCACAACGCAGCTTGTTGCGTGCCCGCTCAAACACCGCACACAGGCGCCCAACCCGTTGACACGCGGCAACTCTTTTTTTGCGGGTTGCCACGAAAAACCGCCGCGCCTTGGGCGCAGCGGTTGGTGTCGGCCAGTGCTTGGACCGGATAGATGGCGCAGGCAATCTGCTGCCAACGCGGCATGGATCAGGCCGCCTCAGCCGCCGCCTGCAATTTCCTCAGGGTGGACCCATAGCCGCCATTGTCGACATAGGTTTGCTCGGCTGCTGTGGTCGCGCGGGCCAAGGCGGTATTGCGATACGGAAAGCGGCCGAACTTGCGGATGACCTCGCGGTGCGCGCGGGCGTGCAGCAGGCTATCGGCCCCGGTCTCGGGCATACGCTCACAGATCAGGCGGATGCACTGTTCCTGATCGCACAGGTTTTCGGAATGCATAAGCGGCAGATAGAAAAACTGCCGGGCCGGTTCATCAATGCGCAAATCCCACTTGCGATGAACAGCAGCCTTGGCTGCGGCCAGTGCGGCCCGGTCACTGGCAAAGGCTTTGCCCTGTCCCCGGAACATATTGCGCGGGAATTGGTCCATCAAAATGATATATGCCAATGTGCCGGATGGATAGGTCAGCCACAGGGCGCAACTGCCCTCGCACGCCTCGCGCCACGCCTCCTCGAACCGGTCGCGTATCGCGCTGTCCAAGTCGTCCGAGACGGCATACCACCGCTTTGGGCCAACCTCGTCCAACCAAAAACTCAAAACCTCTTGTGGTGCGATCATGGGCGAACCTCCCTGCCACTGCGCACAAACCTGTTACAAAAATGTTAACTGCACATTTAGATTAAATGACAGTCACTTATTACTACAAATCCGACATTTTATTGAGGTTAGCGCAATCACCCCCGGTCACGGCGTCTGATCAGCGGCGTCCTGCTCATCTTGGGCGGTCTCAATCGCATATTCCTGTGCGAATTCCACCGCCACCGGCGACGCCGAGGCGATGATCGGCGCATAGCTTTCGGTATCTTCCACCGACGGCGCGGCGCGTTGTGTCATCCGGTAAGCGGCATAGGCGGCCATCGTCAGCATCAAGCCAGCGATGAACAGGAAAAACCCACGCGGGCCCACAAGACCCATAAACCACCCGGTGATCAACGGCCCGGCCACCGCGCCCAAGCCGTTGATGAACACCATGCCACCGGCTGCGGCGGCCATATCGTCATGCTCCAAAAAGTCGTTGGTGTAGGCGATCAGCAGCGAATAAAGCGGGTTAGACATGCCCCCAACCAGAACGCCTGCGATCAACAGCATTGCGAAAAAATCAATCAGCATAAACCCGATCACACCGCCGATCCCACAGATCAATGCGGCTGAAAAGATCAGAACCCGGCGGTCCATCCGATCCGACAGCCATCCGATCGGGTATTGCAACACCAATGCGCCAACGAAAAAGCTGGACACGAACATCGAGATTTGCTGCACGCTCAACCCGGCTTCGGCGCCAAACACCGCAGCCATGCCGAATTGGGCCGAAAAGACACCCCCCAGCAAAAACATACCAACGCAGCCCAAGGGTGACGTTTCAAGGATTTGCCGTAATGTCATCGGCTTGGCGGTTCCAAAGGCCGGTGTTGGGCTGATCGACAGCAAAATCGGCGCAAAGGACAGCGAGACCAGAACCGATGGGATAATAAACAGGATGAACCCGCCCGGATCGCCCACCAGCAACAGCCCCTGTGCGCTGACGATTCCAGCCATCTGCACGATCATGTAAAGCGACAGCGCCTGACCACGGGTCTCATTGGTAGAGGAATTGTTCAGCCAGCTTTCGGCCGTGACATACACCCCGGAAAAGCAAAACCCGATCAGAATGCGCCCAAGCCCCCACGGGATGGGATGGGTCAGCGTCGGGTAAAGAATCATCACCGCCGAGATCAAAGATGCCAACGCCGCGAACACCCGCACATGCCCGACGCGGCGGATCATCTCGGGCGCCATCCGCGAGCCGAACAGGAAGCCCACGAAATACCCCGCCATGACCAACGACATATCGAAGGTGGAAAACCCCTCAAGCGCGCCGCGAATACCCAAAAGCGTGCCTTGCATGCCATTGCCAACTTGCAACAGCATCATGCCCAGCAACAGCGCCCATGCGCCCGAAAGCACCTTGATCATCGCGTTTCACCTTGTCGAAACCAGCGCCAGCTTGCGCCCAAACCTCTGCTACCCTTGGCGTGCCAGCAAATCAGCCGGGGATCAACAACGAAGCATCCCCGTATGAAAAGAAGCGATACCGTTCTTCCACCGCATGCGCATAGATATTGCCCACCCGATCAACGCCCATCAAGGCGCTGACCAGCATCATAAGCGTCGATTTCGGCAAGTGAAAATTGGTCATCAGCGCATCGGTCACGCGGAATTGAAAACCGGGATAGATGAAAATATCCGTCTCACCCTCCCACGGTGCGATCTGACCGGTCTCGCGCGCGGCGCTTTCGATCAGGCGCAGGGCGGTGGTGCCCACCGGTATAACCCGGCCCCCGGCGGCCTTGGTTGTGGCAATCTCGTCGGCGGCTTGTTGGCTGACGACGCCCCATTCGGCATGCATCTTGTGGGTGGTCACATCCTCGACCTTCACAGGCAGGAACGTGCCCGCCCCCACATGCAGCGTGACATGGCTGAAGGCCACGCCGATATCGCGCAGCGCCGCCAGCAGCCCCTCGTCGAAATGCAAGGACGCGGTCGGCGCGGCCACCGCGCCGGGGGTGCGGGCCCAAACGGTTTGATAGTCGGTTTTGTCCTGCTCGTCCGCCGCGCGCCGGGCGGCAATGTATGGCGGCAAGGGCATCGCACCGGCCTGTGCCAAGGCCGCATCAAATGCCGCGCCTTCAAGGTTGAACTGCAGTTTTGCCTGCCCCTCGTGCTTGGCCAGAAGTTCGGCCTGCAAGCCGGCGGCAAATTGGACAACATCACCCGGTTGCAGCTTTTTCAAGGGTTTGACCATCGCCTGCCACGTGCCATCGGCCCCCGGCTCCAGCAAGGTCACCTCCATCTTCGCAACGGTCTCGCCTTGCGGGCCATGGCGGTGGCGCGCACCGCTCAGCCGGGCAGGAATCACGGCGGTATCGTTCAGCACCAGCCGATCACCGGGGCGCAGCCAATCGCCCAAATCGCGCACAATCGCGTCATGAATGGCATCGCCCTGCGCCACCAAAAGCCGCGCCGAAGAGCGCGGCCGCGCAGGCCGCGTGGCAATCAACTCGTCTGGCAGATCAAAATCAAAATCGCTCAACTTCACGGGCGGTTCTCCTCAAGCCTCGGCGCTGCTTCGCCGGGTGGCGGGCGGCGGAACAGGCGGCGGAATACACCCGGTGTCAGCACGGATAAAGGATTAACATCAACATCCGGCGCAGCCGCTGCGCCGCGTAGGGTATAATTCATGCCAACCAACCCTTCGCCGCGCCGTGTGAACAGCCCGCCCATGGCATTGAGCATAAAAAATGGTGAAACGACGCCCTGCATATCCATGCGCTTGCTGCCAAGATGATAATATCCATCCATCGAAATCCCCATCGACGCGCCGGTCGCACTCCCTGACAGCAGGGTCAAACGGTCGGGTGTCAAACGAAACCGGGCCAGAACCTCGGTAAAGTGGATGCCCTCGCCGTCCAGTTGCTCCAACAGGCCGACCACGCTCATCGCATTCAGCAGTTCAGCCATGGCCGGGGCGTCCTTTAGCCTGACATCGCGCACCGTCAATTGGCCTTCGTAAACCCCGGTTTCCCCGGTCGGCACCAGCGCCAGATCCATCCGGCCCTCGCGGGCCTGTTTCAACAGTCCGGCTGCTGCCATCACGCCGCCCGCATCGGTGGACAGGATGCGAATCGCGCTATTCCCGGCGGCAGGCGTGATCGTGCCCTGCACCTGAGGCCCGCCATTCACCCGCCCGGTGAAATTGCCGCTGGTGCCTTGGCTCATGTCGAAATCGGCGCGCAGGTTGGTCAAGGCGATCCCGTCCGAAATCTGGAGCCGGTCCAGCACCAGCGACACCGGCCCGGCCCGCTGGGCAGCCCCTTGGCCGCCGCCGCTCTGCCCCCCCGCGGATGGGCCAAAGCGACTTTTGCGCAGGTCAATAACGCCACCGCTGACCCGCACCTGTGGCACCTGCCCCGCCCCGCGGCCGACCAGTTCGACCGGCGCACTGAGCCACTCGTCCAGTCGCACCCGGTCAAAACTGGCGCGCTCCAACGTGCCGTCATCATTCAACCGCACCACGCCCTGCGCCTGCAAACCGCCCGCATCCAACGCCAAAAGGTCAATGCGCGGCGGCTGGCCCAACTGGCCTGTCACCTCAAGGCTGCCGCGCGCGCGTTGCCCAAAGCCCCAGCCCAATGCCGGTGCCGACAACCCGACCCCGGCCAGATCCGACCGCAGGGAAAATTGCGCCGGGGCATCGCGGCGCAAGTCAATCTCGATCTGGGCACGCCCCGCGCCGCTGAGGCTGCCGGGCGGCAAACCAATCATGAATTCATCCAAAAACCGGTCAGACACTTCGATCGAGCCGGTCACGGTGCTGCGGCCTTGCCCGTCATCATCGGGACCAAGCGGGCTTTGCCAACGGGCGTCAAACGGCACACGGCCGATCCGGCCCGCCCCTTCGACGCGGATCGCCGCATTGTCGGCGCGCACGGTCATCTCGGGCGCGGCCAATACCCGGCCCTGCACCAAAGTTTCGCTGCGCAGATCACGCAGCGTGCCGCCGACATCAAAGGCCACTTCATCCGGCGTCAAATTGGGCTTGAGCAGGAAAACCAGCCGCCCGGCCAAATCTGCGCGGCCATCCGCCAACGTGACAGGCTGGCCCGCCTTGGTCATGAACCGAAACGGCTTTTCATCCAGCAGCGACAACGCCGCCGTCACCGTGCTGTCGATGCGCATTCGCGCCTGCGCCGGGCCGCGTTTGATATGCACGTCAGGGATGATGAAACTGGTGCCGCTGATGTCGATCCGCCCACCTTGGGCGGCATTCACATAGCCACGGTCGGCGCGGATCGCGAAACGATCGGCAAACAGCGACGCGTGCCCCGAGGCCGCCGTGATCGGCGGCACATCCTTGATGAACCGGGTTTCCAACGCCTCGTAATCAAACGCCAAAAACAACTCCGGCTTGGCCTGTTCCGGCTCAAGCCGCAGGGCGAATTGAACATCGCGCAGCATCGCGTGGCGAACGTTTTTTACCACCCATTCCCGCGCCTTTGGGGCGACACCGCGTTCGGGCCACAGCTCAAGCAACCGGACAAGGCCCAAGCCGTCGCGCCGCGCCTCAAGCGCAACACGCCAACCTTCTGCCGTGCCGACCAATGTGCCCGACACCACCGTTCGTTCGGCCTTGTCCATCAGCGCCGCTTGCCCAAGGCTTACTTCGAACGGGTCAAGCCGCAGCCGGATATCCATCACCGCGCTGTCCAGCGTCACCGGCGCGGGGTACAGATCATCAGGATTGGCGCTTAACGCAGTGACACGAAACTGGCCCAACAATTCGTCGGGCCAGCCCTGTCCCATACCAACCAGATAAGCCCGCCCTTCGATGCGGGCGGTCATCCACTGACTGTCGACGGCAATTTCATCAAATTGTAGCACCTGCTGCACAGGGTCGTAGGAAAAATAGGTTTGCGCCTTGGTGAACGAAATCGGCTTGGTCGCCGGGTTGGGCTGCACCGCGCCCGCGCCTATATCCAGCGTCGCCGACAAGCCAGACAACGCGCCGCTGTCATTCACCGACACGCGCATCGCACCCGAAATCGGGGCATCCAGCGCCGCCAGCCAACTCAGCGCCGGGGTTTGTCCCGCGACATCCCGCGCTGGCATGTCTTCGAAGGTCACCCCCAAATCACCCGCTGTGTGGCCGACACGACCCTGATAGTTTATCGCCAGTGTGGTTGCGTAGTCTCGATCCCCCAACAGGGCGAAATCTCCGCGAAGGGTCAGATCCTCTCCGTCACGGTTCAAACTGACCCGCCCGCCATCCACGCTCCACGCCCGGCCTGCGCGCGCGTCTTCGTAGCGAATGGTCAGGTTGTTGGCCTCAATCTGGCGCAACGCGGCGAAATGCGGACGTTCCAGAATGGCATCCATCTGCCCCACCAACGCGGCCATGTTGGGAGCGTCCTGCACCGTCGGGCGCGCCTCGCCCACGGTGACGCCCACCGCACCATCTTTGGACCGGCGCAGCGTCAGCCGCGCCCCCGACAGCGTTACCACCGCAGGCTGCACATTGCCGCGCAACAGCGGGCCAAAGGCCACCTCGCTATGCGCCTGTGACACACTGGCCATCGGCGCGCCTGCGTCGTCGCGCAGCACCACATCGCGCAAGCTCAGACGCGGCACCCAGTCGGTGTCGACCAGAATGGCCATATCACCAAACCCCATCGACAGCCCATCCAGATCGGCATTGATCCTTTCGGTGATCTGCGCGCGCAGCCAATCCGGCGCGGCAATGTCGCGGCCAACCGCGAAATTCAAAAGCAGCCCGGCTGCCAGCATCAGAACAAAAAGCAGCCCAAGCAGCGCAACCCCAACCCGCCGGGCCAGAGGTTTGCGCGTTTTATCTTGTGCTTGCTCGTTCATTTCGTCCAAGAAATCACACGGAACACCGCCCGCCGCCTGCCTGATGCCTTTATTCCGGCTTGTCCTGCTCTAATATGAGCGCAACAGCAATGCATAACAAGGAAAGCCCATGACCGAGACCGGCCAAACCGCCCCCGATTTCACCCTGCCCCGCGACGGCGGGGACCAAGTGACCCTGTCCGCGCTGCGCCCCGCGCCCGTGGTTTTGTTTTTCTATCCGCGCGATGACACATCGGGGTGCACCAAAGAATCGCTGGCCTTCACCGCGCTGCAAGACGAGTTTCAGGCCGCCGGGGCGATTGTCATGGGTATTTCCAAGGATACTGTGGCCAAACATGATAAATTTCGCGACAAGCATGATCTAGGCGTGCCGCTCTTGTCGGATGCCGATAGCGACATTTGCGAACAATACGACGTTTGGAAAGAAAAAAGCATGTACGGCAAAACATTCTGGGGCATCGAACGCTCGACCTTTTTGATCGACGGCAACGGGCAAATCGCCCGCGTCTGGCGCAAGGTCAAAGTGCCGGGCCATGCCGAAGAGGTGCTGGACGCGGTGAAATCACTGTGACCGCCCAAACGCTTACACAAATGGCGGTGGACGTTCTGACCACCGCCGATGGGCGCGAAAAGACCGCCCTGTCGCGGCGCTATGCACAGACGTGGTTCGAGGCGCGCGCGGCGGGGCAAGACATTCCCGTTGGCGAAGGCGCGCCGCCCCTGCAACCGGCGCGCCCCGACCGGCCCGAGTTGCTGGACCCGCGCGATGTGCCCCGCCGCCGCCCCGGCAGCCCGCAAGGCCGGCAGGCCATTCTACATGCCGTGGCGCATATCGAATTGAACGCAGTTGATCTTCACTGGGACATCATCGCGCGCTTTGGCCATGTGCCGATGCCGATCGGGTTTTACGACGATTGGGTCAAATCGGCCGATGAAGAATCCAAACATTTCAACCTGATATGCGATTGTCTTGAAGCGCAGAACAGCCATTACGGTGCCTTGCCCGCACATGCGGGCATGTGGCGTGCTGCCGAAGACACGGCACAGGATCTGATGGGGCGTCTGGCCGTCGTCCCTATGGTGTTGGAAGCCCGCGGTCTGGATGTCACCCCCGGCATGATCGACATTTTCACCAAGGCCGGCGATACCCGCGCCGTCGAGGCGATGCAGGTGATTTACGCCGAAGAGGTACACCATGTCGCCTATGGCTCCAAATGGTTCCATTTCCTATGCGGGCGGCACGACCTTGACCCCAAAGAGGTATTTCATGATCTGGTGCGCCGCTATTTCCACGGTCCGCTGAAGCCGCCGTTCAACGAAGAAAAACGCGCCGAGGCTGGTCTGCCACCGGATTTCTACTGGCCGCTAGCCGATCAGCCCCCTGCGTAAGAATAGGCAAGCCCTTGCAAATCGGCGGTTTTTTGCCGGGATGGCGGCATTTGGCTCAAAACAGGGTTAAGCCGCCCCAAAAACCTTGATCAAAGCTTAAGCACTCGGTAACCCCTCGGTGAAGGCGCGTGGTCACACAAGATGACCAATTCGGAACAGCGCTGCGCGTGAGTAGGGTTGAATAGGGACTGGGAACTTGCGGACAATTCTTGCCATCAGGGCGCATGCCCTGCTCGAACGATATTTTCCCGAACGCCGGGTATTCCTGAAATCCGATACAGACACCCGCTTTATCCGTCTTCGACCGATGTCGCAGATCATCGGATTTGTCGGGGCCTCGGCCATCATGGCATGGGCGATTATTGCCACCTCAATACTTTTGATGGACAGCATCGGTTCGGGCAACTTCCGCGAGCAGGCCAAACGGGACCAGCGCACCTACGAGGCGCGACTGAATGCACTGGCCTCGGAACGTGACAGCCGCGCCGCCGAAGCGCGTGCCGCGCAAGAGCGGTTCAACTCGGCTCTGGAACAGATTTCTGCGATGCAATCCGAATTGCTGGCCTCCGAAACCCGCCGTCGCGAAATGGAAACCGGGATCGAAGTGATCCAAACGACCTTGCGCCGCACCATGAAAGAGCGCGAGAGCGCGCGCGATGAAGCACAGAAATTGGCGTTGGCGTTGGACAGCCAAGGCATGACGACTGGTGACAACGCCGCCACCACGTCCGACGACAGCACCCTCGATTTTCTAGCCGCTGCTTTGGCCGACACGGCCACCGAGCGCGACCAGATCACCGAAAACGCGCAGAACGCCCTCCTGCAAGCCGATGAAATGGCCGCGCAGATCAGATACCTGGAAGATCGCAACGAACAAATTTTCAGCCAGCTTGAAGAGGCGATGACAATCTCGGTCGAACCGCTTGATAAGATGTTTCGCGCCGCTGGCCTGAATACCGATTCCCTGCTGGACGAAGTGCGCCGTGGCTACTCGGGCCAAGGCGGGCCGCTAATGCCGCTCAGCTTCTCGACACGCGGCGAAGAACCTTCGGCAGACGCGCTGCGTGCCAATCGTATCCTCAACCAGATGGACCGGCTGAACCTGTATCGGATCGCCGCACAGAAAGCACCGTTTGCAGTGCCACTCAAAGGATCGTTTCGCTATACCTCGGGATATGGTATGCGGTGGGGACGAATGCACAAAGGCACTGATTTCGCCGCCCCGCACGGCACCCCGATCTACGCGACCGCCGATGGTGTCGTCATCCACGCAGGCTGGCAATCCGGCTACGGACGCATGGTGAAGATCCAGCATGAATTCGGTATCGAAACCCGTTACGCGCATAACTCGAAACTCTTCGTGAAGAAGGGGGAAAGGGTCTCGCGCGGGCAGAAGATTGCTGCTATGGGCAATACTGGACGTTCGACGGGCACGCATTTACACTACGAAGTCCGTGTCGGCGGCAAGGCCGTCAATCCCATGACCTATATCAAGGCTGCTAAAGATGTTTTCTAAAAGCAAAATCAACGAACCCGGCCCCAAGACAGATGACAAGCCGCGCACGGCACCCGCCGCTGACGCGCCGCAGGCCGCCCGCTCCGAACAGACCGGGACCGAATTCAAGGCCTCCAGCCCCAAGGCCAAGCCGCCCGCCTCTGTCCTGTCGACCGACCTTCAGGTCACGGGCAATCTTAAGACGACCGGCGACATTCAAGTCGAAGGCACCGTCGAGGGCGATATCCGCGCCCACCTGCTGACCATTGGCGAAACCGCCACCATCAAGGGCGAGGTCATCGCCGATGACGTTGTGATCAATGGCCGCATCGTGGGCCGTGTGCGGGGCCTCAAGGTGCGCCTCAGCTCAACCGCGCGCGTCGAGGGCGACATCATCCACAAAACCATCGCCATCGAATCCGGCGCCCATTTCGAAGGCTCGGTGCAGCGTCAGGACGATCCGTTGAACGGCAAATCCGGCGCAGCCAAACCCGCAGCCGCCGCAGACAAGCCGGCAGCCGCGCCGAAGCCCGCAGGCGACGCACCCAAAGCCTGATCCGAATACCGCGACGTGACAAGGCGCCCTGCCCTTGCAGCGGCGCCTTTTTCTTGGCCCCACGCCTGCGGCCCCTTGCATGCCTGCACCGCTGACCGCATTCTGCCGATATGAGCCAACCCACTTGGGGTCTTGTCGCCACGATCAAGGCCGATACCAGCGACATCCTGAACTTTGCCGCCCACCATCTGGATTTGGGCGCGCACCGGCTGCATATCTATCTGGACCAAGACAACCCGCAGGCCTTTGCCGCGCTCAAGGCGCATCCCAAATGCCGCGTCACGGTCTGCGATGCGGGCTATTGGAAACGCCGTGGCAAATCCCGGCCCGACGCGCATCAGCCGCGCCAGTCGATGAACGCCACCCATTGCCTGAACAAACGCCCGCAGGTCGATTGGCTGGCGCATATCGACGTCGACGAATTCCTGTGGCCTGCCACGCCCCTTCAGGCGCAACTGGCCGCCCTGCCAGACAGCACACGCAGCGCGCGCATCCGACCCGTCGAGGCGATGGCCGCCGACCCCGCCGATCCGCCCGCGCCGGGGCATACGTGGTTCAAAGGGTGTTCGCCGTTCCAAGGTGAACGCCGCGACCAGACCGCCCAAATCTACCCGACCTACGGCACGCATCTGAATGGCGGGTTTCTAAGCCATGTGGCGGGCAAGGTATTCGTGCGCACCGACCTGCCCGACAGCAGCCTGCGCATTCACAACGCGTTTTTTGGCAAGGAGAAAGACCCGGCCCCGGCCACGCTGGACGACACCGTGCTATGCCACCTGCACGCCCCCGACTGGCCCCGATGGCGCGCCGCCTACCGGTTTCGCCTACAACAGGGGTCGTATCGTGACGGGTTGAAACCGCCACCCGCCTCGGGCGCTGAAAGCCTGACAATGAATGCTTTGTTCACCCTACTTGAGGCCGAACAAGGCGAAGCTGCGCTTGAGGCCTTCTTTGCCGAGGTCTGCACCGCGACGCCCGACCTGCGCAAACGGCTGGCGGCCCATGGCCATTTGCACGATATCGCACTGGATCTTGACCGAAAGCGCGCGCGCCATTTCCCGGACCACATTTAACCTGTTGCCAATTGCACAACACTCAGCGCCCCGGTTGCCGGATTCCCCCGCCAATCCGCGCCTGCATTGACCCACCCCCCCGGTTTCCGGTAAACGCATGCCAAGGGTCACAGATGTGACGAAACACAGGGCTAAACGGGCCCGACCCTAAACAGACGTGCGGGCCAGGATCGTGTCCGCAAACCACGGACACACATGATAAAATTTTCTGAACTCAACCTGAACCCCAAGGTCCTCAAAGCTATCGAAGAGGCCGGATATACCGAACCGACGCCCATTCAGGCCGGTGCGATTCCCCCTGCCCTTGAAGGACGCGACGTTTTGGGCATTGCCCAAACAGGCACCGGCAAGACCGCCAGCTTCACCCTTCCCTTGCTGTCGCTTCTGGCGCGTGGCCGCGCCCGCGCCCGGATGCCACGCAGCCTTGTGCTGTGCCCGACGCGGGAATTGGCCGCCCAGGTGGCCGAAAACTTTGACACCTACGCAAAGCACCTGAAACTGACCAAGGCCCTCCTGATCGGCGGTGTCAGCTTCAAAGAACAGGACAAGCTGATCGACAAGGGCGTTGATGTGCTGATCGCCACACCGGGCCGATTGCTGGATCATTTCGAGCGCGGCAAACTTCTGTTGACCGGTGTGCAGATCATGGTCGTGGACGAAGCCGACCGCATGCTTGATATGGGATTCATCCCCGATATCGAACGGATCTTTTCACTGACGCCATTTACCCGTCAGACGTTTTTCTTCTCGGCCACCATGGCGCCCGAGATCGAACGCATCACCAATACGTTCCTGCAAAACCCTGAACGAATCGAAGTTGCCCGTCAGGCCTCGGCCTCGGAAACCATCGAACAGGGTGTCGTGATGTTCAAACCCTCGCGCCGCGACCGGGCCGACAGCGAAAAGCGCAATCTGCTGCGCGCCTTGATCGACGGGGAAGGCGAAAAATGCACGAACGCCATCGTGTTCTGCAATCGCAAGATTGACGTCGATGTCGTTGCCAAGTCGCTCACGAAACACGGCTATGACGCTGCACCGATCCACGGCGATCTTGACCAGTCGCAACGCACCCGGACACTTGATGGATTCCGTGCCGGAGATTTGAAAATCCTCGTGGCCTCGGACGTGGCCGCGCGCGGGCTTGATGTGCCCGCGGTCAGCCACGTGTTCAACTTCGATGTGCCCGGCCATGCCGAAGACTACGTGCACCGCATCGGTCGTACGGGGCGTGCTGGTCGTGACGGGAAGGCGATGATGATCTGCGCTCCGCGCGACGAAAAGAACCTCGAAGCGATCGAACGTCTGATCCAGAAAGCAGTGCCGCGGCTCGACAATCCAATCACAGGCACCAGCCCCGCAGCCGAGGCCGAAACCCCTGAGGACAGCAAGAGCGACGACACGCCGCCACGTAGAACGCGCAGCCGTCGCAGTAGCTCGAAACCCAAAGCGGACCCGGTTGATACAACAGCCGCCGAGGCACCCGCGGCCGAGGTCGTGGCCGAAGCACCCGCGCCTGAAAAGCCCGCCGAGACACCGCAAGACGACAGCCAACAGAAATCCTCACGGTCGCGCCGTGGTGGCAGCGGGCGTGGCCGGTCGGACAATGGCAACGGCAACAATAAGGTGGTCGGCATGGGCGATCACTTGCCCAGCTTCATCGCGCTTAGCTTTGATGAGCGGCGCACCGGGTAAGCCAACCCGCAGCCGCCGACCAAACGAAAAAAAACCAGCCGTGAAAGCGGCTGGTTTTTTGTTGTCACGGACAAGCGCGGCACGCGTGATAACGCCAACGGGCGTCCGCGTGCGGCGGGCTTATTCGATCAACCGGCTGATGATCACCGTCACTTCCGGCCGCTTGCCAATCTCGGTTTGCGCAGATTGACGGGCAACTTTACGCAATCCGTCTTCCAGCTTTTCATCATCGGCCATGGTCCGGCGCCCGGCCCGTCCCATGAATTGGCTCAGGTCTTCTTCCAATACGTCCACCAGTGGCGCGCGGCTCCGGCCCTCTTCGGGCAAGCCCATGGTTTCGCACCAAGGTTCTCCCAAAGGCTCGTTTGACTCGTCCAGAATGACATTGACCAAAACATGCCCGTTGAGGGCCATGCGGATACGGTCCCGCACAATCCCGTCCATCGCACCGATCTTGATGCTGCCATCCAGATAGGTGCGCCCTGTTTCGACATAATCGCAAATCTGCGCCTTGGTGCCGGTCAGGTCCACCATGGACCCATTGACCGCCAGAACCCCCTGCCGCCCTTTCGAATTGGCCAATTTCACATGTTCGCGCAGGTGACGGTGCTCACCATGCATGGGCACCACGACAGAGGGCTGCAACAAATCTTGCAGCGCCTCCAGATCAGGCCGGTTCGCATGGCCGGACACATGGTATTTGCCGCTGGATTCATCCACCACATCAACGCCCATCTCGCTGAACTGGTTCATAATCTTGATGACACCCCGTTCATTGCCGGGGATCGTCTTGGACGAAAACAGGAACATATCGCCTTCTTTCAGGCTGATGCCCTGATACTTGCCCTGCGCCAGTTGCGCGCTTGCCGCACGCCGCTCACCTTGGCTACCCGTGACCAGAAGCATCACGTTTTCACGCGGAACTTCTTTGACTTCCTCGGGGCTGATGGTTTTCGGAAAGCCTGTCAAAACGCCGGTTTCAACCGAGGCCTCGATCATCCGGCGCATCGCGCGGCCCAGCAAACACACCGAGCGTCCGGCGCGATCGGCCGCTTCGGCCAATGTCTTGACCCGCGCCACATTGCTGGCAAACGTGGTGGCCACAACCATCCCCTTTGCCCCGGCAATCAAGGCTTCGATATCAGGGCCAAGCGTGCTTTCGGAGCGGCCCGCATGGGTGCTGAACACATTGGTCGAATCGCACATAAGCGCCTTGACCCCCGGTTCGGCCAAGCTGGCCCACAGGTCGGTATCGAACGGCTCACCGACCACCGGGTTTGCATCAATCTTGAAGTCCCCCGAGTGCACCACCCGCCCAGCAGGCGTGTCGATGACCATCCCGGAACTTTCCGGAATCGAATGGGAAATCGGCACGAAACCAACGCTAAAGGGCCCCGCCTGCGTGACCTCGGGCCACGCAGACACAGTGCGCACCGATTTCTCGGAATAGCCGAACTCGGTCATTTTGCGCCGGGCGATATTGGCGGTAAAGGCCCGCGCAAATACCGGCGCCCCAAGTTGGTCATAGAACTGCGCCACCGCGCCCACATGGTCTTCGTGCGCGTGGGTAATAAAGATCGCCTCCAACTGGTCACGCCGTTCAATCAGCCAGCTCATGTCGGGGAAAATCAGATCGACACCGGGGCTGGTGTCCATATCCGCAAAGGTCACCCCAAGATCGACAAGGATCAGTCGTTCCTTGCCCGGCGCACCATATCCATAGACATAGGCGTTCATGCCAATTTCGCCCGCCCCGCCAAGGGGAAGGTAGATCAATCTGTCGCTGCTCATGTCGTCTCTGCTTTCTTGTTAAACTCGTGGATCACGGTCAGCCCGTGAATTGTCAGATCATCTTCAATAAAATCAAACAGCATCTCGCCCTGCGCAAACAAAGGTGCCAGCCCGCCGGTCCCAATGATCCGCATCGGGCGGTCATACTCGGCGCGAATGCTGTCACAAATCCCATGCACAAGGCCAACGTATCCCCAGAACACCCCGGATTGCATGCAATCCACGGTATTGGTGCCGATTACCTTCGGCGGCTTGGTCACATCCACATGCGGCAGCGCCGCCGCGGCGGTATGCAGCGCCTCAAGGCTGAGGTTCACCCCCGGTGCAATCGCGCCGCCCACATAGGCCCCATCATGGGCAACCACATCAAACGTGGTCGCGGTTCCGAAATCGACCACGATCAGATCACCACCATGCCGGTCATAAGCCCCGGTTGAATTGACCACCCGATCCGGCCCCACTTGGGTGCCGGGATCAACCCGCGGCGCATGCGGCAACAGACATTCAGGTTTGCCAACCACCAACGGTCTGCACCCAAAGAACCTGTCGGCAAAGACTCGCAAATTGAAAACCACACGCGGCACCGTGGACGAAATGATAACATCGGTAATGTCCGCCTTGATCCCGTAATGTTTGACCAATGTCGAATACCAAGTGAAATAGGCGTCCGCCGTGCGCGCATGATGGGTCGACGTGCGCAATGTGCACAAAAATGACGTGCCGTCCCAGATCGAGAACACGGTATTTGTATTGCCGCAATCTATGGCCAAAAGCATGGCGACCCTTTCAGAAAAACACCTCGGCCGCCGGAATGGCGTGCCGGGATTTTGCTGTTGTTAAAACAAGATTGCCGCTCGCGTCCACTGTCTCGAACGTGCCCTTGATGCTCTCCCGCGCGGTTCGGGCGGTGATGGCCTGCCCCAATTTGGCCGCGCGATCCAGCCATGCCCGCCGGATCGGCGCAAACCCGTAGGTTCTAAACTGATCCTCATACCGGGCATAGGCCGGTGCCAAAAGGTCCAGAAAAGCTTCTGGCGTGACGCTGGCTCCGGTTTCCGACAGCAACGACACAGGCCGCAGCGCTTGCGGCTCGACCTGATCAGGCGATGGCGCTTGGGCAAGGTTCACACCCACCCCGATTGCAAAATACGACAGGCCCGCCGAACTGCCCGCGCTTTCCAGCAGAATCCCCGCCAGTTTCCCACCATTCAGCAAAACATCATTGGGCCACTTCAAAGCGACCCCATCGGCCCGGCCGGTCGCGGCCACGACCGCGTCAAACACCGCCAGTGAGCCAACAAAGGACCGCAAGGCAACCTGATCGGGGCTTTCGGTCGGGCGCATCACCAATGTCGCCGCAAAATTGCCCGGCGGGTTGGTCCACGGCCGGCCCCTGCGCCCGCGCGCCGCTGTTTGCGTCAGGGCCAAAATCCACTCAGGCCCGGTCAAATCCGGGGCGATGCGCGCGGCTTCGGCGTTCGTGCTGTCCACTTCGGCCAATACACGTCGCCCGACCCCAATCGGCCAGTCTTGCCTGTCGCATCCCGACTTCATTGTTCGCAAAATACTCCCGCCGGAGGCAGCGCCCCACCGGGGCGCCCATAAACAAAGCGACGCGCCAAGGGCGCGTCACCTTTTTTATAAATCGTGCCTGTCGGATCAGTTGACAAGGGTTGCCGCCGCAGCTTGCGCCATGCCTTCTACGCCGAACATATTGATGATCCCTAAAAGCATCAGCGCCGCCGAGACCATCAAGAAACTCCACTGCACCGGAGAGCGCGACGTTTCCAGCGGTTCGCGTTCTTCGCCGAAATACATGTAATACACGATCCGCAAATAGTAGAACGCCCCGATCACCGACGCGATCACACCGGCCACGGCCAGCCATGCCAGACCGCCCTCATACGCCGCACGCAGAACATAAAGCTTGCCAAAGAACCCCAAAAGCGGGGGCACACCGGCGAGGCTGAACATCAAGATCAACATCGCCAAGGCCCGCGCCGGATGGGCGCGCGAATAATTGTTAAGGCTGGCGATTTCAGTGATCGGCTGGCCGTCACGCTCCATCGACAGGATAAAGGCGAAGGTGCCAACATTCATCGTCACGTAGATCGACATGTAAATCAGCATGGCTTGCACGCCAAACGCGGTGCCCGCAGCCAACCCCATCAGCGCATAGCCCATATGAGCAATCGATGAATAGGCCATCAGCCGCTTGATATCGGTTTGCCCAATCGCCGCCACCGCGCCTAGGAACATCGACAGAACGCTCAAAACCGCCAGCACCTGCTGCCAGTCGCCAACAACCCCGCCGAACGCGTCATGCACGACCCGCGCGAACAGCGCCATTGCGGCCACTTTGGGTGCCGTGGCGAAAAAGGCGGTGATCGGCGTTGGCGCGCCTTCGTAAACATCCGGAGTCCACATGTGGAACGGCACGGCCGAGACTTTGAAGGCCAGCCCGGACAGCACGAACACCAAGCCAATCAGAAGGCCAATCGGGGCTTGGCCCTCGGCGGCGTCGATGATGCCGGAAAACAGGGTCGTGCCCGCATATCCATAGGTCAGCGATGCGCCATACAGCAACAGCCCCGAGCTAAGCGCGCCAAGCACGAAATACTTAAGCCCCGCCTCGGTCGATTTGGCACTGTCGCGCCGCAAAGAGGCGACCACATAAAGCGCCAGGGATTGCAGCTCCAACCCCATATACAGCGCCATCAGGTCTCCGGCGCTGACCATCAGCATCATGCCGACGGCCGACAGGGCAATCAGAACCGGATACTCGAACCGCAGGATCTTGCGGCGCATCATGTATTCTTGGCCCATCACCATGACAGCCGCCGCCGACAGCAGGATCACCACTTTGGCAAAGCGGGCGAACCCGTCATCGTTGAACATGCCGCCAAAGGCCGTGCGTGTGCCCTGCCCCGTGGTTCCGATCCACAGCGCCATGGCCGCAAACAGGGCGGCCGTCAGCCACAGCAGCATCCCGGCCATCCTGTCACGCCCGGTATAGGCCGTGAACAGCAAAGCGGCGATCGCGTAGACCGAGATCACGATCTCGGGCAGGATAATATTCAGATCAGCCTGCATGTCTCAGGGCCTCCGTTAATGCGACGCATCGGCGATTTGGCTGGCGGCATGCGCCGCGGCCAAATCCGTGTCGTAGTTTGAAATCAGCGCTTCGACCGAAGGGCCGATGATATCGGTGACAAGGCTGGGGTAGACACCAAGCAGCAAGGTCATCACCACCAACGGCGCAAAGATCGCGCGTTCGCGGCCTGTCATGTCGGTGATGGATCGCAGGCTTTCCTTGATCAGATCGCCCAAGACCACCCGGCGATAGAGCCACAGCGCATAGGCGGCGGACAGGATCACACCGCTGGTCGCCACAAGTGCGACCCATGTGTTGACTTGGAAAATACCCACCAGCGTCAGGAATTCACCGATAAACCCGGATGTGCCCGGCAGGCCTACATTGGCCATGGTGAACAGCATGAAGATCAGCGCGTAGGCCGGCATCCGGTTGACCAAGCCGCCATAGGCGTCAATCTCGCGGGTGTGCATCCGGTCATAGATAACGCCCACACACAAGAACAGCGCCCCCGAGATGAAGCCGTGGCTGATCATCTGGAAAATCGCCCCGTCGATCCCCTGTTGGTTGGCGGCAAAGATACCCATTGTCACATAGCCCATATGCGCCACTGACGAATAGGCAATCAGCTTTTTCATGTCTTCCTGCGCCAAAGCCACAAGCGAGGTGTAAACAATGGCAATCGCTGACATCCACAGGATCAGCGGTGTCAACACCTCGGCCCCCACCGGGAACATCGGCAGGCTGAACCGCAAGAAGCCATAGCCGCCCATCTTGAGCAGGATTGCCGCCAGCACGACCGAGCCCGCCGTCGGCGCCTGCACGTGCGCATCCGGCAACCATGTGTGAACCGGCCACATCGGCATTTTCACCGCAAAGCTGGCGAAGAACGCGATGAACATCAGCGTCTGCATGCCGCCCACGATATGGATGCCCAGAATGCTAAAGCTTTCCGATCCGAACTGGTGGCTTAGCAACGTGACGATATCGGTGGTGCCTGCGTCCGAGAACATGGCCACCATCGCCACCAGCATCAGCACCGAGCCGAGGAAGGTATAAAGGAAGAACTTGAAGCTGGCGTAAATCCGTTCCTTGCCGCCCCAAATCCCGATGATCAGGAACATCGGGATCAGGCCCGCCTCGAAGAACAGGTAGAACAAGACCAGATCAAGCGCCATGAACACGCCAAGCATTAGCGTTTCAAGGATCAGGAAGGCGATCATGTATTCCTTGACCCGCTTGGTCACATTCCAAGACGCGGCAATGGTCAGCGGCATCATGAAGGTGGTCAGCAACACAAACAGAACGCTGATCCCGTCAACGCCCATCTTGTATTCCAGACCCAAAAGCCACTGGTGCTCTTCCACGAACTGAAAGCCCGTATCGCTTGGGTCGAACCCGGCCAGAATGAACAGGGACACGATGAATGTCAGCGTCGTGGCGATCAGCGCGACCCATTTGGCGTTGCGCTGTGCCGCGGCATCCTCGCCACGCAAAAAGATCGCAAGGATCGCTGCGGCGATGGCGGGGATAAAGGTTGTGATGGAAAGCAGGTTGTCCATTATTCCGCCCCTCCGGTCAGCGACATCCACGTGACCAGAACCGCAATCCCGATCACCATCGCAAAGGCATAGGTAAAGATGTAGCCAGACTGCGCACGGCCAGCCAGACGGGTGAAGAACGGCACGATCCCCATGGCCACACCATTAAGCGAGCCGTCGATCACATCACCGTCACCGCGTTTCCAGAAGAACTGTCCAAGCGCCCGTGCAGGACGCACAATGAGGAAATCATAGATCTCGTCAAAGTACCATTTGTTCAGCAAGAACAGATACAGCGGGCGTTGGTTTTCCGCCAACCGCTTGGGCAGGCTCGGGTTCACGATATAGAACCAGTAGGCCACGATCAGGCCAAGCACCATCGCGACGAAGGGCGAAAGCTTGACCCATGTCGGCACATAATGCGCCTCGTGAAGAACGGTATTCTCGGGCGCGATATAGATGGCCGCCTCGCCCGGTGCGCTGTCCATGACATAGTGCAATTCCGAGGCTTTCGGGCTGCGCTCTGCAACGGCCTCGACCAGTTCCTGCGCAGGCTCACCGTATGTGCCGCCAAAGAACTTCACCACCTCGTTGGTCTTGCCAAAGAAGCTGCCATACCAGATCGCCCCGGCAAAGATTGCCCCCACGGCCAGAACGCCGAGAGGGATCAACATGACCTTAGGGCTTTCATGGGCGTGTTGATGGGTGTGCTTGTCGCCACGCGGCTTGCCCCAGAAGGTCAGGAACATCAACCGCCAGCTATAAAAGCTGGTGAACAGCGCCGCGATCACCAGCATCCAGAAGGCATAGCCCCCCGCGGTGCCCGCATAGGCGCTTTCGATCACCGCGTCTTTCGACGCAAAGCCAGCAAAGCCGATCCAGCCGGTTAGCGGGATCCCCACCCCGGTAATCGCCAGCGTGCCGATCAGCATGGCCAAGAAGGTCAGGGGCATCTTTTTACGCAGGCCGCCATAGTTGCGCATGTCCTGCTCGTGATGCATCCCATGGATGACCGACCCGGCCCCAAGAAACAGCATCGCCTTAAAGAACGCATGGGTGAACAGGTGGAACATCGCCACGCTGTAGACACCCAAACCGGCCGCCACGAACATGTAACCAAGCTGCGAACAGGTCGAATAGGCAATGACGCGTTTGATGTCGTTTTGCACCAGGCCCACGGTGGCTGCGAAAAACGCCGTGGTCGCGCCGATGAAGGTGACAAACATCATCGCCTCGGGCGCGAACTCCATGATCGGCGACATCCGACATACAAGGAACACACCTGCCGTCACCATGGTGGCAGCGTGGATCAGGGCCGACACCGGTGTCGGCCCTTCCATCGCATCGGGCAGCCACGTGTGCAGGAACAGCTGCGCCGATTTCCCCATGGCGCCCACGAACAGCAGGAACGCAATCAGGTTGGCCGCGTTCCATTCGGTCCACAGAAAGCTAAGCTGCGTTTCGGCCAATTCAGGGGCGGCGGCGAAAATATCATCAAACCGGATCGAGTCGGTGAGGAAATACAGCGCCATGATCGCGAGCGCGAAGCCGAAATCACCCACGCGATTGACCACGAACGCCTTGATCGAGGCGGCATTGGCGCTTGGCTTGCGGAAGTAGAAGCCGATCAGCAGATACGAGGCAAGGCCCACACCCTCCCAGCCAAAGAACATCTGGGCAAGGTTGTCGGCGGTGACCAGCATCAACATCGCGAAGGTAAACAGCGACAGATAGGCGAAAAACCGTGGTCTGTAGCTTTCGTTTTCGCGGAAGTTCTCGTCATGGGCCATATAGCCCATCGAATACAGATGGACGAGCGCCGAGACCGTGGTCACGACGATCAGCATGATCGCGGTCAGACGGTCCAGACGGATGGCCCAAGCCGTGTTCAACGTGCCGGATTCGATCCAATCCAGAATGTGAACGATATGGGTTTCCCCGTCATGGCCAAGGAATACGATCCACGACAGGATACACGACAGGAACAACAGGCCCGTCGTCACCCATTGCGCGCCCATGTCGCCGATGATCCGCCAGCCAAACCCGGCGATTATGGCCCCGATGAGAGGCGCGAAAAGAATGGTCAACTCCATCGGATCAGCCTTTCATCACATTGACGTCTTCCACGGCGATGGTGCCGCGGTTGCGGAAGAAGCAGACAAGAATGGCCAACCCAATCGCCGCCTCGGCCGCCGCGACTGTCAGGACGAACAGGGTAAACACCTGCCCGACCAGATCGCCCAGAAAGGACGAAAACGCGACAAGGTTAATGTTGACCGAGAGCAGCATCAATTCAATCGACATCAGCAGGATGATGACGTTCTTCCGGTTCAGGAAGAGGCCGAAAATCCCGATGACGAACAGCGCCGCCGCCACCGTCAGGTAATGTTCAAGTCCAATCATGCGTGTCCCTCCGGGCCATGCCCGTCCGTCTTGTTATTCGTGTCATCCCGGGTTTTTCTCCGGGATCTCTTTGTTTTCGTGCTGCACTTGAAAAATCGCGCAGACAAGGCGCGGGCTTACAGCCCTTGCCCCGGTTTCACATCCTTCAACTCCATCGCCTTGGCCGGATCGCGATACATCTGCGCAAGCACATCTTGGCGCTTGATATCGGTGCGGTGCCGCAAGGTCAGGACAATCGCCCCGATCATCGCGACCAGCAGGATCAGGCCCGCCGTCTGGAACAAAAGGAAATAGGTGTCATAAATCAGCAGACCCAAGGCAGCGGTGTTTTCAACGCCTTCGGGTGCCACGGCCGCGCGCGCATTCTCGGCACCGTCCGCCATCTGCCAGTTGCCAAAGGCCAAACCGAATTGCATCAACAAGATCACACCGATCAACAGCGCCAGCGGCATGTATTTCGCCATCTCGGCCTTCAGTTCGGCAAAATCCACATCCAGCATCATGACCACGAACAGGAACAGCACGGCAACGGCGCCGACATAGACGATGATCAGCAACATCGCCACGAATTCTGCCCCTAGCAAAACGAACAACCCCGCCGCACTGATAAAGGCCAAGATAAGCCACAATACGGAATGCACCGGGTTTCGGCTGATCACGGTGAATAGGCCCCCGGCCAGAACCGAAACAGCAAACAAATAGAATGAAAGTACCGCAACGCTCATGTCTGGGTATCCTTTTCGTCGTTCTCGTCCAGCACCTCTTGGGCGAAATCCATCGCGCGGTGCATGGACGGGATGCCTGCAAACATCGCCATTTGGGCGATTGTCTCGGCGATTTCCTCTTTCGTGGCGCCCGCTTCCAGCGCGTGGCGCACGGTCATCCGAATTTGCGTATCGCTTTGCGCACCCAGCATCGTCAGCCCCGCCAAAGTCAGCAAAAGACGGGTCTTGGCGTCCAGCCCTTCTTTGCTGATGCCCTTGCCAAAGGTCATCTCCATGATGTCCTTGGGCAGCACCGGCCACAGCTTTTCCAGCCCTTCGGGCGAGAACGTCTCAAGCGCCGGATTCATGGATTTCGCCATCTCCTGCGCCTGCGCCATCATGGCCGCAAAGGGGTTGCTCGTATCGGTCATCGGTACGGGGCGTCCAGTTCAAGGTTGCGAGCGATTTCTGCTTCCCACCGGTCACCGTTCTCAAGCAGTTTTTGCTTGTCATAAAACAGCTCTTCACGGGTTTCGGTGGCAAACTCGAAATTCGGCCCCTCTACGACGGCATCCACCGGGCAAGCTTCCTGACAGAAGCCGCAATAGATGCATTTCGTCATATCGATATCATAGCGGGTGGTGCGGCGGCTGCCGTCATCGCGCGGCTCGGCATCAATCGTGATGGCCTGCGCGGGGCAGATCGCCTCGCACAGTTTGCACGCGATACAGCGTTCTTCGCCGTTCGGATAGCGGCGCAACACATGTTCGCCGCGAAAACGCGGGCTAAGCGGACTTTTCTCGTGCGGATAGTTCAGCGTCGCCTTGGGCGCAAAGAAATACTTTAGGCCCAGCCTGAAACCGTTGAAGAAATCCTTGAGCAGGAAATACCCTGCCGCGCGTCCATAATCGATCTGCGTCATGGTTTAACCTCCAATGGCCCAACGGGCCCACATGCCGCCAAGCACTTCGAACTTGGCAAGGAACGACACGATCACCACCCATGCCAGCGACATTGGCAGGAACACCTTCCAACCGATGCGCATTAACTGATCATAGCGATAGCGCGGGGTAATGGCCTTCACCATCGCGAAGATGAAGAAGAAAAACGCCATTTTGCCAATCATCCACAAAACCCCGTCGGGCAGGCCCGGTATCGGCGACAGCCAGCCCCCGAAAAACAGCAATGACATCAAGGCGCACATCAGGAAAATGGCAATATATTCCCCCGCCATGAACAAAAGGAACGGCGTTGCGGAATATTCCACCTGATACCCCGCCACCAGTTCCGACTCGGCCTCGGGCAGGTCAAACGGTGGGCGGTTGGTTTCCGCCAAGGCCGAGATGAAGAACAAGAACACCATCGGCAGATGCGGCAACCAATACCAGCCAAAGAAGCCATAGGCGGTATCCTGCGCGGCAACGATAGAGCCGAAATTCATCGACCCGGTCGAGAGGATGATGCCGACAATGATCAGGCCGATACTGACCTCGTAAGAAATCATCTGCGCGGCGGACCGAAGCGAGCCGAGGAACGGATATTTCGAGTTCGAGGCCCAACCGCCCATGATCACGCCGTACACCTCCAAAGAGGACACGGCGAAGACAAACAGGATTGCCACGTTGATATCGCTCAGCACCCAGCCTTCGTTCAACGGGATCACAGCCCAAGCCAAAATCGCCAGCACAAAACTGGTCAAAGGCGCCAGCATGAACACGGTCTTGTCGGCTCCGGCAGGCACGACGACCTCTTTCACCACGTATTTCAGCGCGTCGGCCACCGACTGCAAAATCCCGAAGGCGCCCACCACGTTGGGGCCCCGGCGCATTTGCACAGCCGCCCAGATTTTCCGGTCGCCGTAGACCAGAAACAGCAGCGAGATCATGACAAAGCCCACCACCGCAAGACATTGCGCCACGATGATCACCGCGATCCCAAGCGGGGTTGTAAAGAATTCAGCCATCAGGTCCTCACACCATCGGTATTCCGTTTTCCGCGCAATCGGCGGCGACGACTTCTGCGTCGATTGTCTTCAATCCTCGCGGCAATGCCGGCGAGATCGTATAAACCGCATCGCCGCTCCAGATGCCACCCGCTTCGGCGACATTTGTGCGCAAATGCCGGGCAAATCCGTAACCACGGATCAGGGCGTATTGCGCAGCCGCGCATTCTGCGTATCGGCTGACGTCCTCGCTGTTGCGCGCACCGCGCATTGCCACCCGAAAACTGACCAGCTCATTGTCCAAAAGCCGCGTTTCAACGCCTTGATAATCGGGCGCAAAACGGCTGACGCGGTCGGCGGCGGCGTTTTCACAGCCCGACACAGCACCGGCAAACACAAGCGCAATCGGCGATATCAGGGCGGCGCGCCGCATCACTCGGCCGCCACGGGCGTATCTTGGCGGGCCTTGGCGTTGGCGCTTAGCTCGGCCATCAGTTCGCTGGCGCGGGCAATTGGATTTGTCAGGTAGAAATCCTGAAGGCTCAGGCGGAAATCGGCATCGCCAAGCTTACCCTTGGGCAAAGGTTGCCAGTCATTCGCAATCACCTGATCGACCTTTGCCAAATGCGGCACCTCGGCCACCAAGGCCTTGCGCAATTGAACCAAGCTGTCAAACGGCAGGGCCTGCCCCATTTCGCCCGACACGGCGCGCAGGATCGCCCAGTTTTCCTTGGCCTCACCCGGTGCAAACCCGGCGCGCAACGCCAATTGCGGGCGGCCTTCGGTGTTGACGAAAAGCCCCTGTTCTTCGGTATAGGCCGCCCCCGGCAGGATCACATCGGCACGATGTGCGCCGCGGTCCCCATGGCTGCCTTGGTAGATCACAAAGGGACCGTCCTGAATATCAATCTCATCAGCGCCAAGGTTGTAGACCACGTCGGCCCCGTCAATCGCGGCCGCCATGCCACCCTCGGTGACACAGCCCGCATCCATCGCGCCGACGCGCGCGGCAGCGGTGTGCAGCACCAACAGGTTCCCCGATATCGCCTGAGCCGCGGCCAGAACCGCTGCGCCATCCGCCTCGTTCAGCGCGGATTGGCCAATGATAACAATGGCATCGTCACCGGCTTTGACCTGCGACAGCGCCGCGCGCCCGGTGCCGGCATGGGTGTAATCGTAGGTCAAATTCACCGCCGGGCCGACCACCGTCACGTCCGCGCCTTTCAGCCACGCCTTGCGAATACGCGCATTCAAAACCGGCGATTCGATGCTGGGGTCGGTGGCGATCAAAACGATTTCCTTGGCGGTATCCAGATCTTCGATGGCCACATTTCCCACATAGCCCGAGCGGTTCCCGGCAGGCAATTTGGCCCCATCTGTGCGGCATTCGACCGAACCGCCCTGCGCTTCGATCAATTGCTTGAGGGCAAACGCCGCCTCGACCGGGGCCAGATCACCGACCAAGCCAGCAACCTTCGATGCGCCTTTGATCGCCTCGGACACCTTGCCCAAGGCTTCGGGCCAGGTGGCGGCGCGCAGCTTACCGTTTTCGCGCACATAGGGGCGATCCAGACGCTGGCGGCGCAAGCCATCCCAGACAAAGCGGGTTTTATCCGAAATCCATTCCTCGTTCACGCCGTCATGGTTGCACGGCAAGATGCGCATGACTTCGCGGCCCTTGGTATCAACACGGATATTCGCGCCAAGCGCATCCATCACGTCGATGGTTTCGGTTTTGCGCAATTCCCACGGCCGGGCGGTGAACGCATAGGGTTTCGACACCAAAGCCCCCACCGGGCACAAATCAATGATATTGCCCTGCATGTTGCTATCCAGCGTTTGGCCCAGATAGCTGGTGATCTCGGCATCTTCACCGCGTCCGGTCTGGCCCATCTGCGCAATGCCTGCCACCTCGGTGGTGAAGCGCACACAGCGCGTGCAGGAAATGCAGCGCGTCATGTGGGTTTCGACAAGCGGGCCAAGGTCCAGATCCTCGGTCGCGCGCTTGGGTTCGCGGTAGCGGCTGAAATCCACGCCATAAGCCATGGCCTGATCCTGCAGATCACATTCGCCGCCCTGATCGCAAATCGGGCAATCCAGCGGGTGGTTGATCAGCAAAAACTCCATCACGCCCTCGCGGGCCTTCTTGACCATGGGCGAGTTCGTCTTGACCACCGGTGCCTGCCCCTCGGGGCCAGGGCGCAGATCACGCACCTGCATGGCACAGGAGGCCGCAGGTTTCGGCGGGCCGCCCACAACCTCGACAAGGCACATGCGGCAGTTGCCAGCAATCGACAGACGTTCATGATAGCAAAACCGCGGGATTTCGACCCCAGCCTGTTCACAGGCCTGAATCAGCGTCATCGCGCCGTCTACTTCCACTTCTTGATCGTCGATAATGATCTTGCGCAGGTCAGACATTGTTTCTCACTTCGTTTTCAGCAGCAGGCCGATCTGGCTCTGCTTGCGGATTTCGTCTTGGCCAAGAGCGCACAGGCTGGCCGGATCCAGATTGCTGGCCCCGCGCGCCTTGAAATATGCGTTCCGTTTGGCGCGCATCTTGGCTTTTTCTTGGTCATTCTCGATGTAGGCGTCGATCTCGGCCTCGGAATAGCCGCGCTTTTCGGCCAAGTCCTTGAGATTGGTCAAGTAGGCGCGCGCGGTAAAGAACCGTGCCGAGATGCTGTTGCACTCGCGGCGGATCTTGTCGGCAACGGCGACCACCAGCAGGCCGTTGTTGATATCTTTTTCTGCAGGCAAACCGGAGCTCACCGACGCTTGGGCATTCAGCGCCGTCGCAAACACGACAGCACCAATAAATAGAGGGTTCATCATACGCATGGCATATATCCTTTCACATGCTCAGCTAAGGACGCAGACTGCGCCCCGCCATCTGCTACGCAGATGGGCCCTGTCCCGCGTGATATGCAATAACACGCCGGCCAGAGTGCTGATATGAAAGGGGTTTTCACCATATGACGCAGCGCCCCTCAAACGTCATGCGGCCGTTCGAGACCGTCGCGGTGTCATCTGGTCCACGGGTCCAGTCGATGTTGGATGTGCCGAAATTCGTCAGGCAATATTGCGTGCCTTCATATCGTCCGGCCTCAGGGGCCAGATCGGGGTTCTTGTCGGCTCTGCGCACCGTGACGATGAAATCTTTCCGATCATCCGATGCCTTCTTGGACTTGGCCGGGAAATACACGCCGTCGAAGGTGACACGCTCGGCGCGTTGTTCGCACGCGGCCAGCGTCATCGCCGACAGTAAAATAAGGATTGCCTTGCGCATGCCGGTCACTCCGCCGCAACCGCGCTGACGCGGCCGGTTTTCTGGACTTTAATGCGATCCTCGATTTCGTCGCGGAAATTGCGGATCAGGCCTTGGATCGGCCAAGCGGCCGCGTCACCAAGCGCACAAATGGTGTGGCCTTCGACCTGCTTTGTCACATCCAGCAACATGTCGATTTCTTCAACCTCGGCTTGGCCATGCACCAAACGCTCCATCACGCGCATCATCCAGCCGGTGCCTTCACGGCAAGGCGTGCACTGGCCACAGCTTTCGTGCTTGTAGAACTTGGCCAGCCGCCAGATCGCCTTGATGATATCGGTCGACTGATCCATCACGATAACAGCCGCCGTGCCAAGGCCCGACCGCTGCTCGCGCAGATAGTCGAAATCCATGATCGCCTCGCGCATGTTTTCGCCACGGATACAGGGCACCGACGATCCACCCGGGATCACCGCCTTGAGGTTGTCCCACCCGCCGCGAATGCCGCCGCAATGGGTTTCGATCAACTCTTCGAACGTGATCGACATCGCTTCTTCCACGACGCAGGGGGTGTTCACATGCCCCGAAATCGCAAACAGCTTGGTGCCCGCGTTATTGGCGCGCCCAAAGCCTGCAAACCATTCCGGCCCGCGCCGCAGGATCGTTGGCACGACGGCAATGGATTCGACATTGTTCACCGTGGTCGGGCAGCCATACAGGCCCGCGCCCGCCGGGAAGGGTGGCTTCATCCGGGGCATGCCTTTCTTACCTTCAAGGCTTTCCAGCAAGGCGGTTTCTTCACCGCAAATATAGGCACCAGCCCCGTGGTGCAGGTAGAGGTCGAAGTCCCAGCCGGATTTACAGGCGTTCTTGCCGATCAATCCGGCCTCATACGCCTCGTCGATGGCCGCTTGCAGCGCCTCACGCTCGCGGATGTATTCCCCACGGATGTAGATGTAACACGCATGGGCATTCATCGCGAACGACGCAATCAGACATCCCTCGATCAAGGTATGCGGATCGTGGCGCATGATCTCGCGGTCTTTGCAGGTGCCCGGCTCGGATTCGTCGGCATTGACCACCAGATAGGCGGGCCGCCCGTCGCTTTCCTTGGGCATGAACGACCATTTCAGGCCAGTCGGAAACCCTGCCCCACCACGGCCACGCAGGCCGCTGGCCTTCATCTGCTCGACGATCCAGTCGCGACCGTTTTGCAGGATTTTCGCCGTTCCATCCCAATGCCCACGTGCCTTGGCCCCCTTCAGAGAGCGGTCATGCATCCCGTAGAGATTGGTAAAGATACGGTCTTGGTCCTTGAGCATCCCGTTACCCCTGATTGCTCTGGCGTGTCCGCCAGATTTGATAGATCAAGACGAAGGCCCATACGAACCCCGCCAATGCCAAAAGGTCGAACAACGCCTGTGTGCGGTTGCTCCACCCCAACTGGCCGCCGATCAACGTGGCCAGAATCCAGAATACCGCCGTGCCCGCAATCACCATCGCGGTGACACGGCCCTTGCGTGCAATCTGTTGATCCCGATCCGACATCGCTGCAACCTTCAATAGATGTTCCCGTCCTCAACCCGTTTCGAGAAATCCGTCTCGCCACCCGCCGCCAGCGTGGTGGCCTGTTCAATCCAATTGTCCCGTGTGACCCGGCCTTTGAACCCTTTCAGGTTTTCATTGACCCAAGCCACCTCATCGGCGCTCCACCCGGCGATCTGATCGAAATGATAAAACCCCATTTCGTTCAGCAGCTGTTCAAGCTTGGGGCCGACCCCCTTGATTTGTTTCAGGTCATCGGCCTTTCCATCGCGTGGGCCGTCCAATCCTTCGGGGCGGGCTCCGTCATCCGTGCTTTCTGCGACACTATCCCCCGCGTGGTCCGGCCCCGCCGTGCTGGTTGGCTTGGCGGCATCGTCAACTACTTTATCGGCCTTTTCCACCGCAGTCTGTGCAGCATTGCTCGCCTTGTCCGCGGTCGTCTCCATGGTCTTGGCCACCTCCGCACCGGTATCCTTGACCTGCTCTACGGTCTTCTTGGCTGCCTCTTTCGCGGTCTCACCTGCCGTGGTCACGCTGTCTTTGACCTTTGTCTCAACCGGCTTTTGTTCGGTATCTCCGCCAGCGGCCCCGTTTTGTGATTGCGACCCTGCGGTGCAGAACAACCGCGTCAGGACAAGCCCTCCGAAAACCGCCATGGCAGCGCCGGCCATCAAGGCGGCGATGAACCCGACCGCATCTGTCGTACCCAGTAAAATCAACAGTCCAATAAGTGCGGCAACAGCCCAACAGGCGATCTGGCACATGTTCCAATTTTCTGAATTCGACATCACGAACTACCCCCTAGCGGTCTCTGAAAAAGCGCCCTTAGTAGACGCCTCCTTTCTTGGCTTTGGCGGAAAATTCAGTTTCCTTGCCTTCAGCCAATAGCGTCGCCTGTGCGACCCAATCATCACGGCTGACACGGCCCTTGAACCCTTCAAGATTCTGGTCAACCCATTGCACTTCGTCTTGGGTCCAGTTCGCCACTTGGTCGAAATGGAAAAACCCAAGCTTGTGAAGCATTTGCTCAAGTTTCGGCCCGACGCCCTTGATCATTTTCAAATCGTCCGCCCCTGCCTTGCGCGGCGCTTTCATGGTGCGGGGCTTTTTGCCCGGCGCGACATCGCTTTCAGGCTGCGCTGCCGCTTTCGCCTTTGGCTTGGCCTTGGATTTGGCCTGCGCTTCACGCTTTTCGATGCCGGTTTCGTCAACCGTGGCATTCCCCGCCGGTTTCGGTTTCGCGGCTTTCGCGCCCACCTCTTGCGGTGTGGTATTCAGCTTGACCGACGGATCGGCGGGCCGGTGGTTGGCCCCGCGGTCGTTCCATGGGGTCAGCAAGGGCACTTCGGTGCCATCAATGCGCTTGATCGTATCGCCAAGATCGGTGGCCAGCTGCACACTGGCGTTAGATGTGGTCTTACCGCTGTCAAACTCCTTAAGGCTGGTCAGCCCCGATGCCGGTTCACAAGCGTAGCGGCCGTTCTGTGGGCCCGGTGTGGGCACTTTTCCGGCGGCCAAATCATCGATCAGCTTGGCAAAGTTCTCGGCTGTCAGATCCTCGTAGTAATCCTTGCCGATCTGCGCCATCGGCGCATTCGCACAGGCCCCAAGGCACTCCACCTCTTCCCAGCTGAATTTTCCATCGGACGACAGTTCATGCGCCTTGGGGGCGATTTTCTCACGGCACACGGCAATCAGGTCTTCCGCGCCACAAATCATGCAGGATGTCGTGCCGCAGACCTGAATATGCGCCACGCTGCCGACCGGCTGAAGCTGGAACATGAAATAGAACGTCGCCACCTCTAACGCGCGGATGTAATCCATCCCCAGCATTTCAGCGACATGTTCAATGGCAGGACGGCTTAGCCAGCCTTCCTGTTCCTGCGCGCGCCACAAAAGCGGGATCACCGCACTGGCCTGACGGCCTTCGGGATACTTGGTGATCTGTGCCTCGGCCCAGGCCCGATTATCGGGCGTGAAGGCAAAGCTTTCTGGTTGCTCGGGATGGAGACGTCTCAGCATTCTTACGCACAGGCTCCTGTCGTCAGGGTCACACCGCCATCGGGAAGGCGTTCAGCCTTGTCCGTGGACAGCAGATAAGAGGTAATCGCAGTCGTTTGTTCGCGGGTCAGGCCCGCTTGTAGCTCAACCGGCTGATAATCGGCTTCGGTCACCAACTGACAGCCGATCGTGGCCACAGCCAGTTCATATTCGGCAATATCCTCGGGCTCGACCCCTTCGGGCGTCATCGCACAGGCGGCCAACGGTAAAACGCTCATACCGACCAAAACTTTGTGGACAGTCTTGATCACCGGTCGATCTCCCCGAACACAACATCCATGGTGCCGATGATCGCGGCGACATCGGCCAACTGATGCCCGCCGGCCACATGATCCATCGCCTGCAAGTGCAAGAACCCCGGCGCACGCAGTTTGGCGCGGTAAGGTTTGTTGGTGCCATCGGCCACCAAATACACCCCAAACTCGCCTTTCGGGGCCTCGACCGCGGCGTAAACTTCGCCCTCTGGCACGCGGAACCCTTCGGTATAAAGCTTGAAGTGATGGATCAGGGCCTCCATCGAGGTCTTCATCTCACCGCGCGACGGTGGTGTCACCTTGCCACGGGCCAGAATATCCCCCTGCCCTTCAGGCGCGCGCAGTTTCTCGATCGCTTGCAGGATGATCGAAAGCGACTGGCGCATTTCTTCCATCCGCACCAGATACCGATCGTAGCAGTCGCCATTCTTGCCCACGGGGATCTGGAAATCGAACTCGTCATAGCATTCATAGGGCTGCGCGCGGCGCAAATCCCAAGCCATGCCACTGCCGCGCACCATCACGCCTGAAAAGCCCCAGTTCAGGATGTCTTCTTCGGTCACGACACCAATATCGGCGTTGCGCTGCTTGAAAATGCGGTTTTCGGTCAAAAGCCCGTCGATATCGTCGAGCACCTTGGGAAACGCGTTGGCCCAAGTTTCGATGTCGTCGATCAACGCAGGCGGCAGGTCTTGGTGCACACCACCCGGCCGGAAATAGGCCGCGTGCAGGCGCGCACCGCAAGCGCGCTCGTAGAATTCCATCAGCTTTTCGCGTTCTTCAAAGCCCCAAAGCGGCGGGGTCAGCGCGCCCACGTCCATCGCCTGCGTGGTGACGTTCAAAAGATGGCTCAGAATGCGGCCAATTTCCGAATACAGCACCCGTATCAGGCTGGCCCGGCGGGGCACCTCGACACCGGTCAGCTTTTCGATGACCAAACACCAGGCATGTTCCTGGTTCATCGGCGCCACGTAATCCAGCCGGTCGAAATACGGCAGGTTTTGCAGATACGTGCGGCTTTCCATCAGTTTTTCGGTGCCGCGATGCAATAGGCCAATATGCGGGTCGCAACGCTCGACAATCTCGCCGTCCAGTTCCAGCACCAAACGCAACACCCCGTGCGCCGCCGGGTGCTGTGGGCCGAAGTTCAGATTGAAGTTGCGGATTTTCTGTTCGCCTGTCAGGGCGTCTTCGAACTTTGACCCGTCCATCATGCGCGCCCTCCGCCAATCTTGTCACGAAACGCCATGACCCACAAAAGGACCAGCGCCCCCAGAAGAATGATCGCGACCAATGCCACCCAGCTTGAAATGCCGAACTTGGGCAAAAGCCGCCAGAACGGGACCACAACCAGAATAGCCATAACGATTAAAAACACCAAGCTTCCGCCGCCCATGCCGTAACCTCCGTGCATCATTTGGCCTCCTTCTGCTTCTCATCACCGGGCAGGATGTAGTCTGCACCCTCCCATGGCGACATGAAGTCGAACTGCCGGTACTCTTGAACAAGGCTTACAGGTTCATAGATCACCCGCTTTTGCACCTCGTCATAGCGTACTTCGGTATACCCCGTGGTCGGAAAATCCTTGCGCAGCGGATGACCACGGAACCCATAGTCGGTCAGGATGCGGCGCAGGTCAGGATGACCCGAGAACAGGATGCCGAACATATCGAACACCTCGCGCTCGAACCAGTTGGCCGAGGGGTGCACATCCGAGATCGAAGGCACCATATCTTCTTCGCGCACAGCAACGCGCAGCCGGATACGCTGATTTTGGTACATGCTGAGGAAATGATACACCACGTCAAACCGCTTGGCCCGCTCGGGGTAATCGACCCCGGTGATGTCCACCAGAGTGGAAAACTTGCAGGTCTGATCGGTTTTGAGAAATTCCACCAAGCCCACAATATTGGCCAGCGCAACAGTCACGTTCAACTCGTCATGGGTGACGTCCCAACCCAGCACGCAGTCGGGGCGTTTGGCCTCGATATGGGCGCCCAGTTCTTTCAACGCGTTGCTCATCGTTTTCGTCCTTTCGCGCGGCCCGTATTGGCGCGCCGTTGTCTGTCAGGCGCGCTTAGCGCACAATCGTCCCGGTCCGGCGGATTTTCCGCTGCAATTGCATGATGCCGTAAACCAACGCCTCGGCAGTTGGCGGGCAGCCGGGCACATAGATGTCGACCGGAACGATCCGGTCACAGCCACGCACGACCGAATAGCTGTAGTGATAATAGCCGCCGCCATTGGCGCAGGACCCCATCGAGATCACATAACGCGGCTCGGGCATCTGGTCGTAAACCTTGCGCAGCGCCGGGGCCATCTTGTTGGTCAGCGTCCCGGCCACGATCATCAGGTCAGACTGGCGCGGGCTGGCGCGCGGCGCCGTTCCAAAGCGTTCCAGATCATAACGCGGCATCGACGAATGCATCATTTCCACCGCGCAACAAGCCAGACCGAATGTCATCCAGTGCAGGCTGCCGGTGCGCGCCCAATTGATGATGTCTTCGGTCGAGGTAACAAGGAACCCTTTGTCCTGCAACTCGCGGTTCAGGTCCTGCGTCGCGACCTCGCGGTCGGGACCAGCAGTGTTCAGTCCGGTCGCTACTCCCATTCCATCGCCCCTTTTCTCCATTCATAGGCAAATCCGGCGGTCAGCACGGCAAGGAACGCCATCATCGACCAGAACGCCGTCATCGACACATCCTGAAAGGCCACGGCCCACGGAAACAGCATCGCGATTTCCAGATCGAAGATGATGAACAGGATCGACACCAGATAAAACCGGACATCGAATTTCATGCGCGCGTCGTCGAAAGCGTTAAAGCCGCATTCATAGGCGCTCAGTTTTTCAGGGTCGGGATGACGCACCGCCGCGACCACCGCCGCGAGGATCAACACCAGACCAAGACCAATGGCAATGGCCAGAAGAACCAGAATGGGAATGTATTCCCTCAGCATCTCGTCCACGGGATGGCTCCTTTCATGCGCGTCACGCACGCATTCAGATGGCTGTACAGACTATCGCAGGGTTTACCCCTGCCCCCGGTCAGGGTCAACAGACGCAGAACATATTCCAATTCTTGCACTCATACCAATCGCACCGTGTATGCAACTGTATACTTATAAGGGCTTTCATCAGCTCTCAGCTTTGAAAAGCCCTGTTAAACCTACCGGTTTGTATAAATCTAGAGTGCAAAACCGCTCTGTCATCCCCGGCGGCGTGGCGAATCTGTCACCCCATCCAAGACGGTTTGCTTTTGTCGAAAAATGCGCCGATCCCTTCGGGGGCCTCATCCCCTTGCCAACACGCGGCCAGTTCTTCGACCGTATGCGCGATGACCGAGTCGTCGATGCGCGGCCCCAAGTGCCGCAGCAATGCCTTGGCCCGGGCCACCGCGCCGGGCGCACAGTCCAGATACGGGGCGACCTCGGCCTCGACCGCATTATCGAGATCGTCCACCGGAACGGCGCGCGCCAAAACGTTCAACGCCACGCCTTCCGTCGCATCAAACCGACGCCCTGACATGAACACCCGCCGCGCCTTGGCCTCTCCCATCCGGGCGCAGACATAAGGCCCGATGGTGGCCGGGATCAGCCCCAGCCGGGTTTCTGTCAGGCCCATTGCAATGTGATCAGCCCCGATGGCCACATCACACACGCTGGCCAAGCCGATCCCGCCGCCAAAGGCATTGCCGTGCAAACGCCCGATCAAAGGCTTGGGCAGGGTATTCAGCGCCTGTAGCATATGCGCCAGCTTGGCCGCCTCGGCGGATCGAACCTCGGGGGCGGCCTCGAACTGGTCGCGCATCCAGCCCAAATCCCCCCCGGCACAAAACGTCTTGCCCTCGGCGGCAAGGATCACCACCCGCGTCGCGGCATCGCTGCTCAACTCTTGCGCGGCCTGAGTCAGTTCGGCAATCATCTGCGCGGAAATCGCGTTGTGCTTTTCGGCGCGATCCAGCCAAAGCGTTGCCACACCACGCGCATCGCGGTCTATTCGGATGGTTTCAAACATGTCCTGCCCCCTTCAATGTCCTTTGCGCTCACTCGGTGTTGTGCAAACGCAGCGCGCGCGCCAAACCCGCCGCGCTGTCCAACACGGCGCGGTCCAGCCCGGTCTGATATCGAAGGGCCGTCAGCCTGTCATGAACCGCCTCGGTCGCGACATTTCCCGCAGCGCCGGGGGCATAGGGGCATCCGCCCAAGCCGCCCACGGCGGCATCGAACACACGCAGCCCCCGCGCCAGCGACGCCTCGATATTGTCCAGCGCCCGGCCGCTGGTGTCGTGGTAATGGCCTGCCAGTTTGTCGGCAGGCACCACCTGACAGACTGCGCGCAACATCGCGTCAATGCTGTCGGGCGTGGCTTGACCGATTGTGTCGCCTAGCGACACCTCGTAGCAGCCCATCTGAAACAAGCGATCCGCCACCCGCGCCACATCGAATGGGTCGACCGCGCCGTCATAGGGGCAATCCGTCACGCAAGAGACATAGCCCCGCACCGGCACGCCGGCCTGTGCCGCGGCCTCCATCACCGGCACAAAACGGGCAAGGCTTTCTTCGATCGTGGCGTTGATATTGGCCTTGGAGAACCCTTCCGAGGCCGAGCCGAACACCGCCACCTCATCAGCCTTAGCCGCCAACGCGCCTTCGAACCCGCGCAGATTGGGGGTCAGCGCCGCATAACGTACCCCCGGCGCGCGGGTTATGCCGGCCAGCACATCCGCCGAATCCGCCATTTGCGGCACCCATTTGGGGCTTACAAAACTGGCCACCTCGATCCGGCGAAAGCCTGCGCTGCTGAGGCAATCCACCAAGGCGATTTTGTCTGCCGTCGCAATCTGGCGCTTTTCGTTCTGCAGCCCGTCGCGCGGGCCAACTTCGAATATCTCGACCCGTTCAGCCATCCCATGCCTCGTAAAAGTCCTGTTCGTAGATCAAGCCAGCATCCGGCCCCGGCAGCACGGCCTTGAAGCCCTCCCGCTCGGTGATCCGCTCGTACCATTTCTGGGTTTCGGGGTGGCCGTCCAACCGGGCAAAGCGACGGGCCATGTAGACCGCCTGCCCGACGCAGATATCGCAGGCCGAAAAGCCACTGGTCAGCAAATAATCGCGGTTTTCCAAGGGGGTGGACAGGCGCGCCTCAATCGCGTCATAGCATTTGCGCAGCCGCGCCGCCTCAAGCTTCATGACGATGGGGCTGCGCATCGCATCGTCGTACAGCATGATGTGCTGCTGCGTCAGCGCCGCCACGTGTTGGCTGATCGTTTCCGCAAAATGCACCCAGACAAGCCACGCCATGCGGTCCATGCTGTCCGGCCCCCGGCCAAGCCCCGCCTCGGGGAAGCGGTCGCACAGATATTCCACCATGGCACCGGATTCGAACATCCGCTCGCCTTCGATTTCCAAGGCCGGCACCCGCCCGGCCGGGGACAGAGACAAGAATTCCGGCGCGCGCAAGGATTTGTCGAACGCATGCTCGACGACCTGAAATTCGATCCCCAATTCATGCAACAACCAAAGCACCCGCATCGACCGGCTTTGTGGGACGTGATGTAATGTGATCATGCCGTGTTCCCTTCGCTGTTATCACTGGCCAACCGGATCAGGGCCGCACCTGCGGCAACCTGCGCGCCTTCAGCCACCAGCACCTCTTCGACGGTGCCGTCCCTGGCCGCCAGCAACGCATGTTCCATTTTCATCGCTTCCAGCACCGCCAGACGATCGCCCTCGCGCACCTCTTGGCCCGGTTTGGCCGTCACCAGCTTAACCAGACCGGGCATCGGCGCCTCGATCACATCCCGGTCGCCAGCAGCCATCGCGGCGCGATCGAGCGGGTCGACAATATCAAAGCCGATGCCATAGCGATCAAAAACCGTTACCAAGGCCCCGGACACGACGATATTCGGGGCAGCCTGCCCATCCATTTGCCAGCGGTCCCCGACCCGGCGCGCGGCCACGGTTTTATCCCCGACCTGCACATCATGGGCCTCCGCCGACAGGCTTTGCACCCGCACGGCGATCTCGTCACCGTGATGGCGCAAATGCACAGTTTGGGTCAGCGGGGACCACAGGCAAAAGCCTGTGCTGCGGTCGCTATCATGCAACACTCCAATCGCCGCCAAGGCCGCCAGCGCAATGTCGCGCGGCTCGGGCGCAGGTTCGACCACCAGATGATCCAGATCGCGTGCGATCAGGTCGGTATCCACCTCACCGGCGGCAAATCCATCATGCCCGGCCAAGGCACCAAGAAACGCCAGATTGGTCACCGTGCCCGCCACCTCGCAATCGCGCAATGCCGCCGACAGACGCCGCAGCGCGCCTGCGCGCGTGGCCCCATGGGTGATCAGCTTGGCGATCATCGGGTCGTAATGCGGGCTGATCTCATCACCCGCGCGCACCCCGGTATCGGCCCGCGCGCCATCGGGAAAGCGCAGATGCGCCAAACGCCCCGTGGCGGGCAGAAACCCCTTTGGGACATCCTCGGCATAAAGCCGCGCTTCAAAGGCATGCCCGTTGATCGTCAACGCGTCCTGCCGCTTGGGCAGGCCGCCGCCACTGGCCACGCGCAACTGCCATTCCACCAGATCGACACCAGTGATCGCCTCGGTCACCGGATGCTCGACCTGCAGCCGCGTGTTCATCTCCATGAACCAAAAGGCGTCCGGGCGCAGCCCCCGGCTGCCATCGACGATAAACTCCACCGTGCCCGCCCCGGCATAGCCAATCGTCTCGGCGGCACGCACTGCCGCCTGCCCCATGGCCGCGCGCATATCGTCGGTCATTCCCGGCGCCGGGGCCTCTTCGATCACCTTCTGGTGTCGCCGCTGAAGCGAGCAATCGCGCTCGAACAGATGCACCGCCGTCTCGCCATCGCCGAACACCTGAACTTCGATATGGCGCGGCTTTTGGATATATTTCTCGATCAACACCGCATCATTGCCAAAGGCGGTCTTGGCCTCGCTGCGGGCGCTGTCCAGCGCATCGTTAAAGTCTTCGGGCCGCGTGACCAGCCGCATCCCCTTGCCGCCACCGCCCGCCACCGCCTTGATCAGCACCGGGTAGCCGATGGCATCCGCCGCGCCGGACAGATGTTCCAGGTCTTGATTGTCACCGTGATAGCCCGGCACCACCGGCACGCCGGCCTTTTCCATCAACGCCTTGGCCGCATCTTTCAGGCCCATCGCCCGGATCGCCTTGGCCGACGGCCCGATAAACACCAGCCCCGCCGCCTCGACCGCATCGACGAAATCGGGGTTTTCCGACAAGAACCCATAGCCCGGATGAATCGCCTGTGCGCCAGTTTCCAGCGCCGCCTCGATGATCGCCGCGCCACGCAAATAGCTATCCGCCGGGGCCGGCCCGCCGATATGAACAGCCCGGTCCGCCATGGCCACATGACGCGCCGCGCGGTCGGCATCGGAATAGACCGCAACACAGCGCACCCCCATCTTGCGCGCGGTGTCGATGACCCGGCAGGCAATCTCGCCGCGGTTCGCAATCAGGATCGTTTCAAACATCGGTCTCTCTCCTGTCGGGCCAATTTGCGCCCGCGCTTCATTGTTCTCAAAATACTCTCGCCGAAGGCATCCGCCGGTTGCCACATGGCGCACAATTGTGGCCCCGTCACCATCGGCCCAAACCCTCTTGCGCCTGCGCCACCATGCGCGCCACGATCTCAGCCGCCGGTGGCACATCATCTATCAGGCCCACGGCCTCACCGGCGATCCCCGGTGCCCCGACGGAATCGCCAGCCTCAACAGCCTTGGCATACGCCGCGCGCGCCTCGGGCGTGGCCGGACCGCCCGGTACGGATTGCCAATGATCGGTCCACGCATTGCGCAGCGTGCGCACCGTGTAGGGCTTGGGCCAGTCCAACCCCCGCGCGATATCCGGCAGGGACGACCGCAGCGTGGCATCGCCATCAGCCGCGACCGCCGCGCGCTGAAAGCCGGGTGCCACCAACGCCTCTTGGCTGGCCCAGAACCGTGTGCCCACCAGCACACCGTCAGCGCCCAGCATCAGTGCCGCCGCCAGACCACGGCCATCGGCAATGCCACCGGCGGCCAGAACAAGCGCGCGCCCTGCCACGGCATCGACCACCTCGGGCACAAGGCTTAGCGTGCCTCGTGATGCGCCATGCCCACCCGCCTCGGAGCCTTGCGCGATGATCACATCACCCCCGGCCTGCATCGCCTCGATCGCGCCTTGCACAGTCTGCACCTGCGCCATCACCGGCACCCCCGCCGCGCGGGCCCGTGCTGCGAAAGGGGACAGATCCCCGAACGACAGGAACACCGCCGCCGGTTTGCGCGCCAGAACGGCATCAAACAGGCCCGGCGTTTCGGCCTCATGCGCGGCCAAGGCCCATGTGATGAAGCCGCAGCCGACGCTGGCATCGCCAGCCTCGGCAAACTGCGCCGCGATCCAGTCGCGGTCACAATAGCCGCCACCAATCAGGCCAAGCCCCCCGGCCCGGCTGACCGCCGCCGCCAAACGCCCACCCGACGCCATGGCCATAGGCGCCGAGACGATGGGCGCAGTCAGGCCAAACCGCTCGGTCAAGCGAGTTGTCAGTGCATCGCTCATGCGCCCTCCCTCCGGTCGCAATCCTGTCGCGGCCCAATGCAATACGCGCGGTCGTCACTCGCAGTAGCGTAAAAACACGGCTTGAATTTGGCTCTACATGTCACGTTCGCACACCTGCCATCATGGATGCGGGCCCGGTTTGCATTTTACATCCGGAACACGCCAAAGCGTGTCTCTTCAATCGGGGCGCACAGCGCCGCGTTTAGGCTCAGGGCCAGCACATCACGCGATTTGCGCGGGTCGACGATGCCATCATCCCACAGCCGCGCCGACGCATATAGCGGGTGCGACTGGCGTTCGAACATCTCGACGGTCGGGCGTTTGAACGCGGCCTCCTCCTCGGTGGACCACGCGGCGCCCTTGCGCTCGATCGCGTCACGCTTGACGGTGGCCAGCACGCCTGCCGCCTGCTCTCCACCCATCACGCTGATCCGGCTGTTGGGCCATGACCACATGAAGCGCGGCTGATAGGCGCGACCCGACATGCCGTAATTCCCGGCCCCGAAACTACCGCCGACCACCATGGTGATCTTGGGCACCGAGGTTGTCGCAACCGCCGTCACCATCTTGGCACCATGGCGCGCGATACCTTCGTTTTCATACGCCCGCCCCACCATGAACCCGGTGATATTCTGCAAAAACACCAGCGGGATTTTCCGTTGGCTGCACAGCTCGATGAAATGCGCACCCTTTTGCGCGGCTTCGGAAAACAAGACGCCGTTATTGGCCACGATGCCCACCGGGCAGCCCTTGAGATGCGCAAACCCGCAGACCAGCGTTTCCCCGAACCGCGCCTTGAATTCATCAAAGCGCGACCCGTCCACCAGCCGGGCAATCACCTCGCGGATATCATAAGGCGTGCGCAAATCGGCGGGCACCACGCCCAGCAAGTCTTCGGGGTCATAAGCAGGCTCTTCGGGGGTGGCCCAATGCACACTTGTCGGTTTCACCCGGTTCAGCCCCGCCACCGCGCGGCGCGCCAATGCCAGCGCGTGCCCGTCATCTTCGGCCAGATAATCGGCCACGCCGGACAGCCGGGTATGCACATCGCCGCCGCCCAGATCCTCGGCGCTGACCACCTCGCCGGTGGCGGCCTTGACCAAGGGCGGCCCCGCCAAAAAGATCGTGCCCTGTTCCTTGACGATGATCGTGACATCCGACATCGCGGGCACATAAGCCCCCCCGGCGGTGCAAGATCCCATCACCACGGCAATCTGCGGAATGCCCTTGGCCGACATACGCGCCTGATTGTAGAAAATCCGCCCGAAATGATCCCGGTCGGGAAACACCTCATCCTGATTGGGCAGGTTCGCCCCGCCCGAATCGACCAGATAGAGACAGGGCAGGTGACATTCCTCGGCGATCTCTTGGGCGCGCAGGTGTTTCTTGACCGTCATCGGGTAATAGGTGCCGCCCTTTACCGTGGCATCGTTGCACACGATCATGCAGTCTTGCCCGTGCACCCGTCCGATCCCGGCGATGACACCCGCGCAGGGGGCCGCGCCGTCATAAAGGCCATGCGCCGCCGTCGCCCCCACCTCCAGAAACGGTGAACCGGGATCGAGCAAATTGGCGACCCGTTCACGCGGCAGCATCTTGCCACGGCCAATATGACGCTCGCGGGCCGCTTCGCCGCCGCCCGCTGCGGCCAGTTCAGCGGCCTCGCGGACCAAACTCAAAGCCTCCAAATGCGCCTGCCTGTTGGCCTGAAAATCGGCTGATGCCGGAATGGCCTTGGAATTCAGTTTCATAGCTGTCGCACCTCGGGTGAATGGAAAGTTGGATCGCGCCCCGCCGAGCGGCCTAAGGCGGGCCTTATGCGGTCATGGCCGCGCTTCGCGTGTGTTACATTTTCGTCACAACCCTGCACAGGTTTTGTAATTTGACCTGCATCAATGAGAACCCGCGCGCCGAGGCAGATGGTCGGCTTCGTTCGCATAGGAATGGAAAGACCATGAAAAAGATCACCGCACTCACTCTCGCAACCGCTCTGGCCACGACTGCCGCACCGGCGCTGGCTCAGGATCAAGGTGACATGACGCTTGGCCTTGGTATTGCTTCGGTTATGCCCGCCGACAAAACCAACACCACGCTTGCCGGCAACCTGAGCGTCGACGACAACATTCGCCCGACGCTGACGTTCGAGTATTTCGTCGCCGACAATGTCGGCATCGAAGTTCTGGCCGCTTGGCCGTTCGAGCATACGGTCAGCCATCCGGCGCTTGGCGATATCGTCAAAACCTAGCACCTGCCGCCGACAATCTCGCTGAACTACCACTTCACCAACCAATCGTCGGTGACACCCTTCGTGGGGGCTGGCGTTAACTACACCACCTTCTGGGATGACAACGCTATTGGCCTTCTGGCCGGCACCCCCGTCAGCCTGTCCGACAGCTGGGGCGTCGCCCTGCATGCCGGTGTGGATTTCAAACTGAGCGAACGCGCCTCGTTCCGCACCGATGTCCGTTGGATCGACATCGACACCGACGTGACCGTGGGCGGCACCGACATCGGCTCGGTCGCGATTGACCCGCTGGTGGTTGGCGTGTCCTACGTCATGAAATTCTGATCCGGGTCGGGACAGACAGCACAAAGGGCCGGCCATCGCGCTGGCCCTTTTCTTTTCAAAGGCTTGCAGCGCGGTCATGATGCCCCCTCGGTTATCGCGCGGGCTTTCAAATCCTTGCGGATCACCTTGCCCGTCACCGTCATCGGCAACGCCTCCACAAAAGCAATCTCACGCGGGTAGGAATAGCTGGCCAGACGCGCCTTGACGAAATCCTGTAAGTCATGCGCCAACGCATCTGTCGCGGCAAAGCCCGGCTTTGGCACCACATAGGCCTTTACGATCTCGGTGCGCAGCGCATCGGGCTTGCCGACCACGCCAACCGTGGCCACAGCATAGTGGCGCAACAGGCAATCTTCAATCTCAGCCGGGCCAATACGATAGCCCGCGCTGGTGATTACATCATCCTCGCGCCCGACAAAGCGCAAAAAACCATCTTCCCACAGGCCACGATCCCCGGTCAGCATCCAGTTTCCGCGGAATTTTTCCGCAGTCTCAGCGGGCTTGTTCCAATAGCCCAGCATCATGCTGGCCGCACCACGGTGAATGGCGATATCGCCCTCGCCCTCCAGCTCTTGGCCAGCCGCATCGATCACACCGATCCGAAAGCCCGGCGCGGGTTTGCCGATACAGCCCGGTCGTGGATCAAACAGCGTCGCACAAGAGCTGGCCACCATGTTGCATTCGGTCTGGCCATAGAATTCGTTGATTGTCACGCCAAAGGCGCGCCGCCCCCAATCCAGCATCTCGGCGCCCAACGGCTCCCCGCCGCTGGCAATGCTGCGCAGCCCTGAAATCGTTTGGTCGGCGGCCTTCAGCATGCGCAGCGCCGTGGGCGGAAAGAACACATTGCGCACCCCGCCCTCCTCAACGATGCGCGCACAGGCCTCTGGTGTAAACTTGGGCAGACGCGCCGCAACCACCGGCACGCCCAGCGCAAGCCCCGGCATCAGCACATCGAACAATCCGCCGATCCACGCCCAATCGGCAGGCGTCCAAAGGCAATCCCCCGGCTGGCCCAGAAAATCATGGCTCATCTCGACACCGGGCAAATGCCCTGTCAGCATGCGGTGGCCATGCAGCGCGCCCTTGGGGCTGCCGGTCGTGCCGCTGGTATAAATCAACACCGCCGGATCGTCCGGCCCGGTCTCGGCCATCTTCAACGGGGCATCGTCCAGCGTCAGGTGTTCGGGAACAAGCGGCACGGCGGATGCGATACCCTCCAACATATCCGCGCCCTGCCCGTCACACAGCACCCAAACCGCGCCCGCATCCGCGATGCGGCTGGCCAAAGCATCATAGCGAAACAACTTGAACAGAGGGATCGACACCGCGCCGATCTTCCAGATCGCCAGATGCGCCGCAGCGCACCACGCGTCTTGGCTGCGCAGCACGCCCACGCGATCGCCGCGCACCACGCCCCGCGCCTGCAAATCCCGCGCAAGACCATCTGACATGCGCTTGAGATCACCGTAGCTGATGTCCTTGCGCGTCTCGGTCTGATCAATGATCGCAACACGCTCCGGCGCTTGCGCGGCCCAGTCATCGCAGGCCTGCGCCGCCATGTTCAGGCGCTGTGGCAGCGCCCACTCGAACCCGGCGCAAAGCGCGTCATATGGTGCTTTGCAAAGCATGCTGCCTCCTCAGCCTTGTCCGTTCACGGGGCCCTGATCGCGCACACGACCAAACCGGTCGATGAAATAAGCCACGCCGCCCCGCCCTTGCACCGGGGCACAAAGCACCACCAGCCATAGCCCCTCCGATTGCGCCGGACGGGCATGACAATCACTCAGTTGCGCCTGCGGGCTGGACTCGGCAACATAGCGGGCGGCCACACGTTCGATCACCTCGGTCTCGGTGGTCAAAGCCAACCGCGCCCCCAGCAAAAGCCCGATCCCGGCCACCGCCAGAACCAGCGCCAAGATGGGCGCATAAAACAGCCAACGTGGCCTCACCCCATGGCCCCCATCAATTCGCGCCCCACCAGCATCCGCCGGATTTCCGAAGTGCCCGCGCCGATCTCCATCAGCTTGGCATCGCGAAACAGCCGCGCCACCGGCGCATCGGCCAAAAAGCCCGCGCCACCCATGGCCTGCACCGCCTGATGCGCCTGCACCATGGCCTGCTCACTGGCGTAAAGACAGCACGCGGCGGCATCCTGCCGGGTCACATCCCCCCGGTCACAGGATTTCGCCACCTCATAAACATAAGCCCGCGCACTGTTCATCGCGGTATACATGTCGGCGATCTTGCCTTGCATCAACTGAAAGCTCCCGATGGGCTGTCCGAACTGCTTGCGCTCGGCCATGTAGGGCATGATCTCATCCAGACAGGCGGCCATGATGCCTGTCCCGATCCCCGCCAGCACCACGCGCTCGTAATCAAGACCTGACATCAGAACGCGCACGCCCTTGCCCTCTTCGCCAAGCACGTTCTCAAACGGCACCTCGACATCATCGAAGATCAACTCGGCGGTATTGCTACCCCGCATTCCCAGCTTGTCGAAATGCGGGCTAGTGGAAAAGCCCTTCATATCCTTTTCGATCAAAAACGCCGTGATCCCCTTGGCCCCGGCCTCCGGATCGGTCTTGGCATAGACCACAAGCGTATCGGCGTCCGGCCCATTGGTGATCCAGTACTTGTTGCCGTTCAGCTTGTAATGATCGTTGCGTTTTTCGGCGCGCAGCTTCATCGACACCACATCGCTGCCCGCCCCGGCCTCGGACATCGCCAGCGCGCCGACATGTTCACCGCTGACCAGCTTGGGCAGATACTTGGCCTTTTGCGCGTCATTGCCATTCAGCTTGATCTGGTTGACGCAAAGGTTGGAATGCGCCCCGTAAGACAGCGACACCGAGGCCGAGGCCCGCGCGATTTCCTCCACCGCAATCACATGCGCCAGATAAGACATATCGGCGCCGCCATACGCCTCCGGGACGGTAATCCCCAGAAGGCCAAGCGCGCCCATCTCTGTCCACAAATCGTTGGGAAAAGAATTCGACTGATCGACGTCGGCCGCCATCGGCTTGACGCGCTCCTGCGCCCACCTGTGCACCATGTCCCGCAGGGCGTTCACATCCTCGCCCAGATCGTATTGCATCACCGCGTTAAACATGCGCCTTGCCTCCCGCCAATGGCATTTATTGAACACTTGTTCATTTATAGGCGCAAGTTTCGAGTCGGGTCAATCCCGCTCTGCCATCGCGGGCCGCTGACCAATCCCCCCCTTCATTGTTCGTAAAATACTCCGGGGGAGTCGCCGCATCGCGGCGACGGGGGCAGCGCCCCCCAATCCCACCAAACCTGCGCGGCGCAGCCGCTCCGCCGGATCAGGCCTATGCGGCCTGATATACCGCGCCTACCTCGGCGCGGATGATCCGCGCGATCTGGGCGCAATCCTCCAGCGAAAAGGTCAGCGGCAGCCGCATATCCAGAATGCTGCGCAGAACCCGGTCTGTATCGGGCATCGGCGCGCTTGGCGCATAGCGCCAACTGTCATAGCGGCTGGTAAAGCCCTTGGGCTCTGCCCCGCCGAACCATTTCAATTCGACCCCGCGGGCAAGGCACCGGGCGATCACATCGGCAATCGCACTGTCTTGCCAATCCAGCAACAAGACCTGAATGGACGAGCCCACATAGGTTTCTTCTTCGGGTCGCTCCACGACGGTCAGGCCCGGCGTGCCGCGCACTCCCTCCTCGACCACCGCGTAGCGATCATTCCACGCCGCACATTGCGTCTCCAGCCGCGCCAGTTGCGGCCGCAGAATGGCCGCGCGCAAATGATCCATGCGGCCGGACACGTTGGGCGTGTCATACTTGACACGCTCGAACACATCTTCGGGCGGTGTGGTCCCATGACGAGCATACAGCATATAGGATCCTGACAGGATCGTGGCCTTTGCCGCGATCTCGGCGTCATCGGTGATCAGAAACCCGCCTTCGCCGGAATTGATATGCTTGTAGGTTTGGGTGGAATAGCATCCCACCTTGCCCCACCGGCCCGATGCCACACCCTTCCAAGCGGCCCCCATGGTATGCGCGCAATCTTCGATCACTGTGACATCCGCAGCTTCGCAAATTGCCATCAAGCGCTCCATATCGCATAGATGCCCGCGCATGTGGCTCAGCAGCAGCACATCCGCCTGATCGGCCTTGGCCTGCAAGTCCTCCAGATCGATGGTCAGGTTTTCGGTGACACCGACGAAAACCGGCACCGCCCCGACACTGGCAATTGCCCCCGGCACCGGCGCCAGCGTAAAGGCATTGCTCAGCACCTTATGCCCCGGCTGCACCCCCACGGCACGCAGCGCCGTGGCCAGCGCATACCCGCCCGAGGTAACCGCCAAGGCATATGTCGCGCCGGTGTAGTCGGCAAACTCACGCTCCAACAGCGCGGTTTCACCCGCTTCGTCGCCCACAAGATTGTAGCGGTGCAACCGCCCGCTGCGCATCACGTCAAGCGCTGCCGCGATCCCGTCCTCCGGGATCGGCTCTTGCTGGGTGAAACTGCCTTTGAACACTTCGCTCATGGGGATGTTTTGCGGCGCAAGGGCCAGACGGTCAATCCCTTCTGTGCGATCCACCAGCCTGATTTACAAAACACGAAGGTTTTTTACATGCTTTCCCAAAGGCAGCACTCCGCCCACGCCACAGCCCATTCGCCGGGCCGGGTGGCGGCGCCTTAGCCAATCAACGCGCGCACCACCGACGACAATTCGCGATAATGTCCGATCGTCGCCTCGGGTTTCAGCGCGGCCACCCCCTGCCCGTCCGGCCCAAACGTCACCAAAACCGACGGCACCCCGGCGGCACGGCTGGTTTCACGGTCGGTCACGGTATCACCCACCAAAACACACTGCGCCGGATCGCCGCCCGCGCGCCGCACCGCCTCGCGCAGCGGTTCAGGGTCGGGTTTGCGCACTGGCAAGGTATCGGCCCCGATCATCGCGCCGAACACATCCAGCACACCAAGCCGCGTTAGCAAAAGATGCGCCAGCTTTTCCGGCTTGTTGGTGCAGATCGCCACCCTGTACCCGGCTTGGCGTAGCTCTTCGACCGCGTCCATCGCACCGGGGTAAAGCCGCGTATGCGCGTCGATTGCGCCTTCATAGGCCTGCAACAGTAGCGGGTATTGCTGATCAACATCGGTGCCCGCACTATCGCCAAGCCTTTGAAACCCAAGGTCCAGCATCGCCCGACCGCCGCGAAACGCCGTGGCGGCATCAGCCACCGGGTCCAGAACATCTCCCGCGCCCAAGCCGCGAAAACAGGCATTGGCCGCCGCGATCAAATCCGCGCTGGTATCGGCCAAGGTGCCGTCAAGATCGAAAACCACTGTTCGCATATCGCCCGCCCATTCTTTGCACTGCGCGTTAATCCGCGCATGCCTGACATATATCGTAATCCAGTTTGATCCAACGCAGGCTTGCGCCCCAATGGCAACCAGATAAAACAGCGCTCGTGAGAGTTGTAAGGGAACCCGATGAGCACAGCATTGATCATTTTGGCCGCCGGTCAAGGAACGCGCATGAATTCGGACCTGCCCAAGGTTCTGCATCCCGTCGCCGGCGCACCGATGCTGGTGCATGCGATGAAATCTGGCGCGGCGCTTGATCCCGACCACACCGTGATCGTTGCCGGCCACGGGGCCGAGGCCGTCAGCAAAGCGGCACAGACCTATGACGAGACGGTTCAGGTGGCCATCCAGTCCGAACAGAAGGGCACGGCCCATGCCGTGGCCCAAGCCGCCCCGCTTCTTGAGGGCTACGAGGGCGACGCCATCGTTTTGTATGGCGACACCCCGTTCATCCAGCCCGAAACCCTGACTCGCATGGCACAGGCCCGAGCCCAACATGATGTGGTTGTTCTGGGGTTTGAGGCCGCCGATCCCGGCCGCTATGGGCGCTTGAAGATGACCGGGAAAGATCTTGATGCCATTGTAGAGTTCAAAGATGCGGATGACGCCACGCGCGCCATCACCTTTTGCAATTCGGGGGTGATCTGCGCATCGGCCCCGCTGTTGTTCGATCTGATCTCACAGGTGGGCAATGACAATGCCAGCGCGGAATATTACCTGACCGATATTATCGCGCTGGCCCGCGCGCGCGGGCTGTCGGCCACGGCCATTGGCTGCGACGAAGCGGAAACGATGGGCGTCAATTCACGCGCTGAACTGGCCATGGCCGAAGCCGCGTTCCAAACGCGCGAACGCGCCGAACTATTGGCGGACGGCGTGACGCTGATGGCCCCCGACACCGTGTATCTGGCCCATGACACGGTGATCGGCCGCGACAGCGTAGTTGAGCCGCATGTGGTGTTCGGCCCCGGCGTAACCGTCGAATCCGGCGCGCAGATCCGGGCGTTTTCCCATTTGGAGGGCTGTCACGTCTCGCGCGGTGCCATCGTGGGCCCCTATGCCCGCTTGCGTCCGGGCGCTGAATTGGCCGAGGACACACGGGTTGGTAATTTCGTGGAAATCAAGAACGCGGTGATCGACGCCGGGGCCAAGGTTAACCACCTAAGCTACATTGGCGATGCGCAAGTGGGTGAACACAGCAACATCGGCGCGGGCACCATCACCTGTAACTATGATGGCGTGATGAAACACAAAACCACGATCGGCCAGAACGCGTTCATCGGCTCGAACACCATGCTGGTGGCCCCTGTCACCATCGGCGACGAGGCGATGACAGGGTCCGGCTCGGTGATCACGCAGGATGTGCCCGATGGGGCCTTGGCGCTGGCCCGCAGCAAGCAGACAAACAAACCGGGCATGGCCCGCAAATTGTTCGAAATCTTAAAGAGTAAACGCGCCAATCGCGGAAAAGGGGCAGTGTAATGTGCGGTATTGTAGGCATTCTGGGCCAGCACGAAGTTGCCCCCACACTGGTCGAAGCGCTGCGGCGGCTGGAATATCGCGGTTATGACAGTGCCGGGATCGCCACGCTGAACAAGGGCGTTCTGGACCGGCGGCGCGCGGTTGGAAAACTGATCAACCTGTCGGATTTACTGGTGCACGATCCCTTGGCGGGCAAGGTCGGCATCGGACATACCCGGTGGGCCACGCATGGCGCGCCCAACCTTGCCAACACCCACCCGCACCGCGCCGGGCCGGTGGCCGTGGTGCATAACGGCATCATCGAAAACTACCGCGAGTTGCGCTTGGAACTGGCAGAGCAAGGCATTGGCCATGAAACCGACACCGATACTGAAACGGTCGCCCTTCTGACCCAGCTTTACCTTGGTCAGGGCCTTGCCCCTGTCGAGGCAGCCCGCCGCACCATAGACCGGCTGGAAGGCGCTTATGCGCTGTTGTTCCTGTTCGACGGTGAACAAGATCTATTGATCGCCGCGCGCAAAGGCAGCCCGTTGGCCATTGGTCACGGTGTGGACGAGATGTTCGTGGGCTCGGACGCCATCGCGCTGGCGCCGATGACGGATCGTGTCACCTATCTGGAAGAAGGCGATATCGCCGTCGTCACCCGATCCGGCGCCACCATCACAGATGCGGCGGGCCAGATCATTGACCGTCCCGTCAAGACCATACGCATTGGCAACACCCGCGTCGACAAGGCCGGGCACAAGCACTTCATGGCCAAGGAAATTGCCGAGCAGCCCACCGTCATCGCGGACGCGTTGTCACATTACCTGTCATCAGATGGGCGCGATGTCAGCCTTCCGGCGGGCAAATTGGATTTCAGCAGATTCGACCGCCTGACACTCGTGGCCTGTGGCACCGCCTACTATGCCTGCCTGACCGCAAAATACTGGTTCGAACAATTGGCCCGCTTGCCTGTCGAAGTCGATATCGCGTCAGAATTCCGCTATCGTGAGCCCCCGCTCAGTCCCCAAAGCGGCGCAGTTTTCGTCAGCCAGTCGGGCGAAACGGCAGATACTCTGGCGGCTTTGCGCTACTGCGCGGGCAAGGTGGACACGATCCTGTCGGTGGTCAATGTAGACGAAAGCTCGATCGCGCGGGAAAGCGATTTGGCCTTGCCCATCCATGCCGGTGCCGAAATCGGCGTGGCCTCAACCAAGGCGTTCACCTGTCAATTGACGGTGCTGTTGTTGCTGGCCCTGAAGGCCGCCAAGGACCGTGGCACAATGACCGCCGACGCGGTCGAGGACATGCTTGCAAAACTGCGCGGCCTGCCGTCGGCGATCAACGCCGCGCTGGAACTTGATGAGGTGTTCGCCCAGATCTCGCGACGCCTGTCCGAGGCGGAAGACGCCTTGTTTCTAGGTCGCGGCCTGATGTATCCACTGGCCCTTGAAGGCGCGCTTAAACTCAAGGAAATCAGCTATATACACGCCGAAGCTTATGCCTCTGGAGAGCTCAAGCATGGCCCCATTGCCCTGATCGACAAGAAAATGTCCGTTGTCGTGTTCGCACCGCGCGACCCGCTGTTCGACAAGACGGTCTCCAACATGCAAGAGGTGATGGCGCGCGGGGGCAAGGTGGTGTTGGTCACCGATCACGCTGGCGCGACCGACGCCGGGGAAGGCGTTTGGCGCACGGCTGTTATGCCCGATATCGACGCGATACTGGCCCCGATCCTCTATGCCATTCCGGCGCAATTGCTGGCCTATCACACGGCGGTCGCAAAAGGCACGGATGTGGACCAGCCGCGGAATCTGGCAAAATCAGTGACGGTGGAATAATCTCCGGCCTGTCATTCGGGCAAGCGAAACACGCGGACCTCGGGCAGGCCGGTCAGATCGGCCTCGATCAGCCGCATGGCGGCCAGTGAAATCTGGCTGCCCGCGCCCGGCAACACATCCAGAGGAATCAAATCAACCACGACCGACGTTCCCTTGTCAGGATAATCCACGCGGCCCTTGCCCGGCCGGTCGGTCAAAGGTGTCTTGAGCCAAAACCCCGGCTCGGTCGGGGCCCCAAGCGAGGCGATTGTCGTGCCAAGCTCTGCCGCACCGCTCGTGGTTTGCGCGGCGGCCACGGCCTCGGCCCTTTCGGCGTTTGTTGACGTGTCGAAACCGTCAGCGGTGCGCGCCGTCGCAACCGAAACAGTCGCGGTTTGTGCAGAGTCGTCTGATTGCGCCCCTGCCTGCTCTTCGTCTGCGCTATCATTTGACGCCGCAGGCGCGCTTGCCGCTTCACGGTCAAAAAGACCCTCGACCTGCGCACAGCCAGTCAGCGCTACACCCATAATGACACTGATCATCCAATATTTCATGCCTAAACTATACTCAGCCATCGACAGACGTTCAATCGACAACATCGGTCTTGCCCCATGCCCGGCAACGCCTTAGGTATTTTGATATGACAGCTCCATTGATCGACCCATTCCAACGCGCCATTTCTTATCTGCGCGTCTCCGTGACCGACCGTTGCGATTTTCGCTGCGTCTATTGCATGTCCGAAAACATGACCTTTCTGCCAAAGAAAGAGCTTCTGACCTTGGAAGAGCTTGACCGCATGTGTTCCACATTCGTGCGGCTTGGCGTTGAAAAGCTGCGCATCACCGGCGGTGAACCTTTGGTGCGCAAGGGCATCATGACGTTTTTCAACGCCATGTCCCGGCATCTTGAGGCCGGAACGCTGAAGGAACTGACGCTGACCACCAACGGCAGCCAGTTAGAGCGTTTTGCCGATGATCTCTATGCGGCGGGCGTGCGGCGGGTGAACATTTCACTCGACACGTTGGATGAACAGAAATTCGCCGACATCACCCGCTGGGGCCGTCTGCCACAGGTCATCAAGGGGATCGACGCGGCACAGCGCGCGGGCCTTCGCGTCAAGATCAACACCGTGGCGCTGAAAGACTTCAACGAAAATGAGCTGTTCACGCTGGTCGAGTGGTGCAAGACGCGCGACATGGACCTGACCTTTATCGAGGTCATGCCAATGGGCGATATCGGCAACGAAGACCGGCTGGACCAGTATTGGAAGCTCAGCGATCTGCGCAAGGATCTGGCGCAGAACTACACCCTGACCGAACTGAGCGAACGCACCGGCGGCCCAGCGCGGTATGTGCGGCTGGAAGAAACCGGGCAGAAGATAGGCTTTATCACGCCGCTGACGCATAATTTCTGCGAAAGCTGCAACCGCGTGCGGCTAACCTGCACCGGTGAGCTATATCTGTGCCTCGGCCAAGAGGACATGGCGGATCTGCGCGCGCCATTGCGCAACAATCCAAATGACGAAGCCCCGTTGGAAGAGGCCATTCGCCACGCCATCACCCTCAAGCCCAAGGGCCATGATTTCGACTACTCGCGGCAAACCGTGGACGGGCGCGTCTCGCGCCACATGAGCCACACCGGCGGCTGAGCGGCGCATGGGCCGACGCCCTTTGCCCCTGCGGCTTTATACGGTCGCGGCCAACCTGCTGGCGCCGGTGGCCTATAACCGCGTCAAGGCCAAGCTGCACGCCGAAGGCATCCCGCCGGACCGGTATCGTGAGCGTATGGGACATGCCACGCAGCCCCGGCCCGATGGGCCTTTGATCTGGTTTCATGCCGCCAGCGTCGGCGAAAGCCTGTCGGTGTTACGCCTGATCAGCTATATGGCGCAGGCGCATGATGATTGGCATTTCCTGATCACCTCCGGCACAGCAACATCGGGCAAGATGCTGGCCGACCGGCTGCCGCCGCGCTGCAGCCATCAGTTCGCCCCGCTTGACAGCGGCCGCGCCGTGGCGCGGTTTTTGGCCCATTGGCGGCCCGATCTGGCGGTGTTCGTCGAAAGCGAATTCTGGCCGCAAATGTTGGCCAAAACCCATGCAAGCGGCGCGCGCATGGCGCTACTGAACGCGCGTATTTCCGACAGGTCAGCCCGCAACTGGAAACGCTTTGCCACCACCGCGCGGCATCTTCTGGGGGTGTTTTCCCTGATCCACTGTCAGGACAAACGCACCGAGCGGCACTTGCGCGCCTTGGGGTTGGATCACGCACAGGTCGGCCAAAACCTGAAATCGCTGTCCGGCCCTCTGCCCGTTGACAGCGCGAAATTGCAGGCGATGCAGACCGCCACCGGCGCGCGCCCCGTTTGGGTGGCCAGTTCCACCCACCCCGGCGAGGATGACATCATGCTGGCCGCGCATCACCGCCTGCTGGCAGATCATCCCGATCTTTTACTGATCCTCGTGCCCCGCCACATCGAACGGGCGGGCCAGATCAAGAAGCTGATCGCGCAAAACGGGCTAAGTCATGCACAGCGGTCGGCCGGGGGTATGCCCGGCGCGGGCGATCAGGTGTATCTGGCCGATACGCTGGGCGAAACCGGGCTGTGGTATGCGCTGTCGCCCATCACCTGCCTGTGCGGGTCTTTTGTGCCAGTAGGCGGGCATAACCCGTATGAGCCCGCGCATGCGGGATCGGCGCTGGTGCATGGGCCGCTTTACGCCAATTTTGCCGACACCTACGCCGAGTTGGCCGCAGGCCACAACAGCACCGAAGTGCAAGACGCCGACGAACTGGCCGATGCCGTCAATCATTGGCTGGACAACCCGCCCGCCTTGCAAGACGCGCGTGACCGTGCGGCGCGGTTTGCCGCGGCACAAGAAGACGCACTGGACGCGCTGGCGCTGGACCTTTCGGCGCTGGTCGATCCGGTGTAAAAGCGCGCGAAATCAGCTTAGCCTAGGCCACCCGCCATGCCCCATCCTGCCGACACGATCGACGTGATCGCCCCGAATTTCAAATCCCGGATGTCGGGCGTTACCTCGACCGTGTTTCGGTTGGTGCCAATTCAGGCGCGCCGCATGGCCGTGGCAACCTGCGGGCCGAACATCCCCGACGATATCCCGCAAATTCCACCCGCCTGCCTACCCACGCTTGGCCATCGCCGCCGAGTCTGGCACGCGCGGCGCAACAATGAAATGCTGGCCGGGATCGCGCTGAAATACCTGTTGCGCAAGGATTTAAAGCTGATGTTCACCTCGGCTGCGCAGCGTGACCACAAGCCGCTGACCAAGTGGATGATCCGGCGCATGGACAAGGTGGTGGCAACCTCGGCCAAATCCGCGTCATTCCTCAAGGTTCCGGCACAGGTGATCCACCATGGCATCGACGTGGACCGCTTTGCCCCCGTGGCCGACAAGACGGCGCTGCGCGCCGAACTGGGCCTGCCGCAGAACAAAGTTCTGGTTGGCTGTTTCGGGCGCATCCGTCCGCAGAAAGGCAACGACCTGTTCACCGACATGATGCTGCGGCTTTTGCCCGACCGCCCCGATGCGGTGGCCGTGATGATGGGCGGCGTGACCGACCAGTTCCGCGCGTTTCATCAGGGGCTGGTCGACAAGGTTACCGCCGCCGGATTGCAGGATCGGTTCCTGTTCCTGCCCGAAGATCCGCATTGGGATGTGTCGCGCTGGTTCAAGGCGCTGGACCTGTATATCGCCCCACAAAGATGGGAGGGCTTCGGCCTGACCCCGCTTGAGGCCATGGCCTGCGGCAGCCCGGTGGTGGCCACGCGCGTCGGTGCGTTTGAAGAACTGGTGCAGGACGGGCAAACCGGCACATTGGTCGATGTCGAGGATCTGGAGGCGATGACAGCAGCCACCGCCCGCCTGCTGGACGATGCCGACCTGCGCGCGGAATGGTCACGCAATGCGCGCACCCATGCCGCCGACCATTGCCGGATCGAACAAGAGGCCGAGGCGCTCTGCGCGATTTACCGGGGCCTGCTGGACGCGGCGTAAGAGCGGTGGACCGGGCGTGTAGAGTCTGTTTTCAATGCGCGAAACAGCGGCCGCAGCCCGCCGCGCATCGCCGGGCTGCCGTAACCGCCACCCTCACCCCAAGGGCATGCGCTGCTCGACAATTCCGGCCCACCAGCTGCACCCCGCGGGAATGGCATCATCGTTGAAATTGTAATCGGGGTTATGAACCATGGCCGTATCGCCATTGCCGACAAGGATATAGGCGCCGGGCCGCTCTTCTAGCATAAAGGCGAAATCTTCGCCGCCCATGACCAGCGGCGCATCAGCACATTGCCCCGAAACCGAGCGCGCCACCTCGGCGGCAAAGGCGGTTTGCGCCTCGTGGTTGACCATCACCGGGTAGTTGCGTTCGTAGTTCAAAACAGCTTGCCCGCCAAAACCCGCCGGCAGGCTATCACAAATCGCCTGCATGCGGGTTTCGATCAGATCGCGTATCTCGGCGCTCAGGCTGCGGGCGGTGCCAATCAACTCGACCCGGTCGGGGATCACGTTGAACGCGTCCGAACTGGTTTTGAGCGCGGTCACGGACAGCACGGCTTGTTCGGTTGGGTCGGCATTACGGCTGACGATGGATTGGAGCGCCAGCACAAGATGGCTGGCGATCATCACCGGATCGACCGTATCATGGGGCTTGGCCGCATGGCCGCCCCGCCCGGTCACGGTGATTTCAAACTTGTCAGTGGCGGCAAAAAACGGCCCCGGACGGATGGCAAAGGTGCCGGTTGGCACACCGGGCCAGTTGTGCATCCCGTAAACTTCCTGAATGCCAAAGCGGTCCATCAACCCATCGGCGCACATCTCGCGGCCACCGCCGCCGCCCTCTTCGGCGGGCTGAAAGATGACCACGCAGGTGCCATCGAAATTGCGTGTCTCGGCCAGATACTGCGCCGCCCCCAGCAACATGGCGGTGTGCCCGTCATGGCCGCAGGCATGCATCTTGCCCGGCGTCTGGCTGGCATAGTCCAGCCCGGTGGTTTCATGGATCGGCAACGCGTCCATATCCGCGCGCAGACCTACCACCTTGCCCGAGCCCGTGGTGCGCCCTTTGATGACCCCGACAACCCCGGTGCGCCCCAGCCCGGTGACGACCTCGTCACAGCCAAAGGCGCGCAGATTGTCGGCCACCAGCTCCGCGGTGCGGTGGGTGTCGAACAAAAGTTCGGGGTGGACATGAATATCGCGCCGCCACGCGGTGATCTGATCATGCAATTCGGCAAATCGATTTTTGACGGGCATATCAAGCGTTTCCTGTTCAAAGAAATTCCACGTTTGGACGCGACGCTACAGCCCGGCACAGGCGGCGTCAAACGACACGCGTCACAGGTTTGGGGGCGCTGCCCCCGTCGCGCAAGCGCGACTCCCCCGGAGTATTTTTGGAACAATGAAGACCGCGGCCTTACAGGGCGGCGTGTCGAAAAGAAAATCCATGTTGCACGCGGCCCCCTTCAAGAACCGAATGACGCAGCTTGCACCTATTTTCAGGACATACGCCTCCCGTGCATTCAAAAATTGAAAAAATGTCCGCGATACAAGACAAGCCTGCCATGGATAAAAGCTTGAACGGCGGCAAATTTAGGCACATTTGGGAAAAAATTCCGATTTCGGAGGAAAGACCATGTTTGAGACATTAGGCTTTGGGACCCTGACCGCACCGCAGGCGGCCGTTTGGCTCGCGCTTGGCTTGGGCGCGCTGTTTGGCGCGCTGGCACAAGTCACGCGGTTTTGCCTGCGTCGTGCCATCGTGGCCGGGGAAGATCGCCGTCAGGCCGCCGGGGTCTGGCTGACCGCACTGGCCGTCGCCGTGTTGGGCACACAGCTTGCCGTGGCTCAAGGCTGGATCGCGTTTGACGATCATCGGTTCATGGCCACCGACCTGCCGGTTCTGGCCATCGTTGCAGGCGGGGTGATGTTTGGCATCGGCATGGTGTTGACACGCGGGTGCATCTCGCGGCTGACGGTCCTGAGCGGGGCAGGCAACTTGCGCGCGATCACGGTGCTGGTGGTGTTCGCCATCACCGCGCATGCGGCGCTGAAAGGCGTTTTGGCCCCGGTCCGGACCGCCCTCGGGGGGCACACCATCAGCTTGGAGAGCGCCGCACTGCCGGGTGCCCCGGCAATATGGGCCGGGCTCATCGCGATCGCCGCGCTGGCCTATGGGCTAAGGTCGGGCAACCGTCCGGGTGTGTTGGTTTTGGCCGGTCTGATCGGTGCGCTTGTGCCGATGGGATGGGTCGGAACAGGGTTTGTTCTGTATGACGATTTCGACCCCATTGCGATGCAGTCGCTTTCGTTCACCTCATCCGCCGCCGATGGGTTGTTCTACGCGGTTGCGTCGACCGCTGTCGGAGCCAATTTCGGGACAGGCTTGATCGGCGGCGTTCTGGTCGGGGCGGTGCTGGCGGCACTGCTGACCGGGCGGTTCGAATGGCAAAGCTTTGACAGCCCACGCCAGACCGGGCGCTATCTTGCCGGGGCGGTCCTGATGGGGCTGGGCGGCGTGCTGGCGGGCGGATGCACCGTTGGCGCGGGGCTGGCCGGTGTGCCGACCCTGTCGCTGGCGGCGGTGCTGGCACTGGGCGCGATCATCGCAGGCGGTATGCTGGCCGACCGAGTGTTGCGCGGCGTACAGCAGCCCAAGCCCGACGCCATCCCGGCAGAGTAATACCGGCCCATGCCGGACCTAAACCAACCAAAGGCCCCCGCACATGTGTGTTGGGGGCCTTGCGCTGCACTGTCGGAAGGCTATGATGCACAACCTCAGAATCCTGTACGAGGCGTTATGACAGTGTATGAATACAAGGTGATCCCCGCCCCTTCGAAGGGCCGCAAAGTTGCCGGGGTCAAAGGTGCTGAGGCGCGGTTCGCGCATACGCTAGAAGCCGAGATCAATGACCTTGCCGCCGAAGGCTGGGACTACCTGAGATCCGACATCCTGCCGTCCGAAGAGCGGCAGGGGCTGACCTCGACCCATACGGTGTATCGGTCCGTTCTGGTGTTTCGGCGCGCCTTGTTGCCCGCAGAGGTGACCGAGCCCCCCAAGGACGCAGAGCCCGAGACACAGCAGCAGCAAATCGAGGTTGAAAACGAGGCTGACCCTGACGACATAGCAGATAATGAGCCACCATCGGCGGAAACCGATCCCTCACGCTGACGGCGGCGACGCGCTGGCTTGGACGGCGGACAGGAGGACGTTGCTTTGATCATCGGCGATCTGTGACCTCTGCACAGCCACCCGTTTTTGGCACCCCCGCAAGTTTTTTTATCGAAACAGGCGTGCGACCCCTTCAATTCGCGCGCGTTTAGCCTAAAATCATCGCTCCGAGTCGCAAAGGTAAAGCCATGTCCAAAACAGATCCCTTCGGGTTCGACATGTCGATTTCGTCCGCCAAGAAGAAAAATCCGCGCGGGCGTCGCGGCATGTCCGGCGCGTCCGAGACCTCGACCCGCGTTTGCGAGAAAGACGGCTGCGAGAAAGCCGGCAAGTATCGCGCGCCCAAGGCGCCAGACGTGTTGGATGAATTCTATTGGTTCTGCCAAGAGCATGTGCGCGAATACAATCAGCAATGGAACTTTTTCCACGGCACCACCGAGGCCGAGATGAACGCGCAGATGTCCAAGGACAAGGTGTGGGAGCGCGAGACCAAGACATTCGTCGATCCCGAAACCCGGGCGTGGGCGCGGTTGGGCATCGAAGATCCGCATCAAGTGTTGGGCGAAAACGCCACCAAGAATCCGGGCCGCAAAAAGGCCGGCGGGCGCAAATTGCCGCCGACCGAGCGTCGCGCCCTCGAAGTGCTGGAGGCCGAGGACAATTGGACTCAGGCAGATATCCGCAAATCCTACAAAAAACTGATCAAGGTGTTGCACCCTGACATGAACGGGGGCGACCGCAGCCAAGAAGAACAATTGCAACTGGTCGTTTGGGCTTGGGATCAGATCAAGGCGAGCCGCAACTTCAAGTAACGCGCCGCGATCACGCGGGCTTGAACACCAGACTGACCCCGTTCAGGCAATGCCGCTTGCCGGTCGGCTGGGGGCCGTCGTCAAAAATATGGCCCAAATGGCTGCCGCAGCGGCTACAATGGCATTCGGTGCGCGGGATCAGCAGCTTCCAGTCGCGCTTGGTGCCGATGGCCGAGGGCTTGATCGGTTGCCAGAAACTGGGCCAGCCTGTGCCACTGTCGTATTTGTGTTCGCTGGAATACAGCGGCTGATCGCAGCCACGGCAATGATACAGGCCGGGGTCGTATTGCTTGTCCAAAGGCGAGCTGTAGGCAGGTTCGGTGCCGTCACGGCGCATCACCTGATATTGCCGGTCTGTCAGCATGGCCTGCCATTCAGCGTCCGAGCGGGTGACCTCGAATTTGTCATCCGAGGCGACAGCGGGCCGGGCCAAAGACAGCCCAGCGGCTGCGCCCAAAGCGGCTGAAACAAAACTGCGTCGGTGCATGGTCGGTCTCCCTTCAGGGGTTTGTGTATTAAATGTGCAGGCTGTGGGGCCGTTGCGCAATGCCCGGCCCCACACAATCAGGTGATGCTTACGACTGGGGGGGAAGGATCACCCGATCCACAACGTGGATGACACCATTTGATTGGTCGACATCCGCGATTGTTACATTGATCGTGCGCCCGCGTTCATCCTCAAGCATGATCTGGTCACCCTTATAGGTGGCCTGAAGCGTGCAAGACCCAAGGGTCGGCACCGGATGCACGCCGCCGTCATCGTCAATCATGCCCTTGATCGCCATCGACATGGCATCGGCACCCACGACGTGACATTTCAGGATATTGGCCAGTTGGCCCTTGGCTTCGGGTTGCAGCAGCGCTTCGACAGTGCCGTCTTTCAGCATTCCAAACGCATCATTCGTGGGGGCAAACACGGTAAACGGCCCTTCGGAATTCAACACATCGACCAGACCGGCTGCTTGCACAGCGGCGACCAGTGTTGTGTGATCCGCCGAATTGACAGCGTTTTCGACGATGGTTTTGTTGGCATACATCGCCGCCCCACCGACCATCGGGTTTTCGGCAGAGGCCGCGCTGACCGAAAGGCCAATGGCAGTGGCAGCAACAGCGGCAAAAGTCTTGGTGGTAAACATATCAAGTTCTCCTGTTATGGCGTCGCGGGCGCATCGGCCCGCCACAAGGCGTGACGGGCCTTATTGCCCGTCGACACCCCTAGCCACGCAGAGGACAGGAAAGAGTTTCAAAGAAAATGGTCACAGCTTCGTGATCGGCCCGGCGGCCAGCACATCGCCCGTCGGCGCGCCGGTAGGTGATCCGCCCGGCGGCTCATCCGAGATGGCCAGTATCGCACCGTCAAGCTGTGGTCGCAGCGCCGCTGGCACCTCTAGATCGGCGCGCGCGGTGTCGGGCAAAACCCCAAGCGATTGCGGCGCATCCTCGCCCGCGATCACCCACAGCTCAAGCGCGCGGCCAGCACGCGCCCCGCCCTGCTGGCGCTCGACAAACAAGCGGCCTTGCGATCCGTCATAGGCGGCCGACACCACAAGGCTGCGGTCTTCTGCGGCCAATTCGGCCTGATAGCTGGGGTTGGCGGGCGGCATCGGGCCACGGTCCAAAATGCCCGTGCCAAGACCCACAGCCAAAGCCAGCCCCGCAGCAGCGGCCACGCCCAAGCCCCACCGCAGCCAAGCAGGGCCCGCGCGGCGGCTTGGGCGTCCGAACAGACGAGCCTCGATCCGGCGGAAGCTGTCGGGCGGCGGTGCGACCGGTTCAATTCGATCGGTCAACATGGCCAGATCCTCGGCCCAATCCGCATAAGCCGCGCGCAGTTGCGCATCCGTCGCAAGCCGCGCCTCAAAGGCGGCGGCCTCGTCAGGCGACAGTAAACCAAGGGCATATTCCCCGGCCAGGGCCTTGTCGGCCTCGTGATCTGGTGTCTCATCGCTCATCGCGACAGGCACTCCCTTAGGGTTAGCAGGCTGCGGCGCAGCCATGTCCGCATCGTATTCAGCGGCACATCAAAGCGTTGGGCAAGATCGGCATAGGTCTCACCCTCAAGATAAGCGCCGCGCACGGCATCGGCATGACCGTCCGACAGTTCATCCAGACAGCCTTGCAAATGCGCGCTGTCTGATGCCGCAATTGCCGCGTGCTCGGGGCCACAACCGGGATCGGCTTGCGCCTCAAGCACCGCTGTGTCCGACACGACGCCAACCGCCGGACGTCGGCGCTTACGGTCCACCGCCGCATTGCGCGCGATCGTGATCAGCCATGTCATCGGGCTTAGCCCGTTGACGCGGTATCGCCCTGCATTGCGCCAAACGCGCAAATACACCTCCTGCAGAACCTCTTCGGCTTCGGCGCGATCATTCAATACACGCAAGATCACGCCAAAAAGTTTCGCCGAGGTGGCCGAATAGACATCGGAAAACGCTGATCTGTCCCCCAAAGCCACCCGGCCAATCCAATATTCCAAGTCCGCGCGCGTGTTCAAAACAACCCTGTCCAACTTTCTCGTCAGTGCAAGATTAGCGCGTGTTTAACCGCCGTCGACAGGTCGTGCCCTTCCCCTTGCCCTTTGCTGCAATATGTTGCACCACGGACATCAACCTGAGACACCCGAATGAAGGACCGCGCGAATGGCTGACGGCAGCATGGACATGAACGCAAAACCAACCGAAGAGATTTCCGTGCGCGAGGTGTTCGGGATCGATTCCGACATGATCGTCAAAGGCTTTGCCGATCGCACCGATCGCGTGCCCGAGCATGACAGCACCTACAAGTTTGATCCCGACACCACGCTGGCCATCCTTGCCGGGTTCAGCCACAACCGCCGGGTGATGATCCAAGGCTATCACGGTACGGGCAAATCCACGCATATTGAACAGGTGGCCAGCCGCCTGAACTGGCCCTGTGTCCGCGTCAACCTCGACAGCCATATCAGCCGGATCGACCTGATCGGCAAGGACGCGATCAAGCTCAAAGACGGTGTGCAGGTCACCGAGTTTCACGAGGGCATCCTGCCTTGGGCGCTGCGCAACCCCACGGCCATCGTGTTCGATGAATACGACGCGGGCCGCGCCGATGTGATGTTTGTGATCCAGAGAGTGCTGGAGGTGGACGGCAAGCTGACGCTGTTGGACCAGAACGAAGTGATCACACCCAACCCCTATTTCCGCCTATTCGCCACCGCGAACACCGTGGGGCTTGGCGACACCACCGGGCTGTATCATGGCACACAGCAGATCAACCAAGGCCAGATGGACCGCTGGAGCCTTGTGGCCACACTGAATTATCTCAGCCATGATGCCGAAACCAATATCGTGTTGGCCAAGAACCCGCTTTACAACACCGCCGAAGGCCGCAAGATCGTCAGCCAGATGGTCACCGTCGCCGACCTCAGCCGCTCGGCCTTTATGAATGGTGAGCTGTCTACGGTGATGAGCCCCCGAACCGTGATCGCTTGGGCGCAAAACGCCACGATCTTCCGCGATGTCGGCTACGCGTTCCGCCTGACCTTCTTGAACAAATGCGACGAACTGGAACGCCAGACCGTGGCCGAGTTCTATCAGCGCTGCTTTGACGAGGAACTGCCCGAAAGCGCCGCCAGCCTGAGCTTGGGGTAATTGCCGGGGCACTCTCCCTGCTCTGGCGTGCCAGTCTCACGGGATCGCCTGAACAGGCGCAAGCGCATCTTGGCATACGGAGACCGTCATGACCAAACCAACCGATAACCCCGCCGATCCGTTCAAAAAGGCTTTGGCCGAGGCCACCAAGGTGATGGCCGACGACCCGGACCTGATGGTCAGTTACTCGGTCGATCCGGCGGGCCTGACCGGCGATGCCATGCGCCTGCCCCAGGTCAGCCGCCGCATGACCCGCGACGAGGTGCTTCAGGCGCGCGGCACCGCCGACGCGCTGGCCCTGCGTCACCGGTATCACGATGCCGCCACCCATGCCCGCTACAACCCGTCGGGCGAAATGGCCCGCGATCTTTACGAGGCGATGGAAACCGCCCGCTGCGAGGCCATTGGCGCCCGCACCATGCCCGGCACCGCCGGCAATATCGACGCCCGGATCGGCGTCGACGCCGAGCGCATGGGCTATGGCGATATCACCGATCCGGCGCAGGCGCCGCTTGCCACCGCGGCGGGCTATCTGGTGCGCCATCTGGCCACCGGCCGCGATCTGCCGCCCGCCGCCCAGAATGTCATGAATCTGCGCCGCGATTTCATCGAGGCCGAAGCCGGCGGCACGCTGGAAGGCCTTGAGGATACACTGGCCGATCAGGCCGCCTTTGCCCGCTTTGCCCGCAAGGTGATCGAGGATCTGGGCTATGGCGATCAATTGGGCGACGATCCCGACGCGCCCGATGACGACCAAGACGATCAGGCCGAAGAAACGCCAGAAGAAGACGAACAGCCCGACAGCAGCGGGCAAGACGACAGCGATGACAGCGACGCCGACGCCGATCCCGAGCAGGCTCAGGATCAGCAGATGGACGAGCAGCAGGCACAGGTCTCGTCCGATGACATGGCCGAAGACGAGATGAGCGACGAGACCGAGCTGCCCGAAGGTGAAGCCCCGCTTGAGCCGCCCGCGCCCGCCCCGATCTCGGACGCCGACCCCGGCTATACCGTCTTCAGCACCGCGTTCGACGAGGAAATCCGCGCCGAGGATCTGGCCGAACCGATCGAATTGGAGCGTCTGCGCGCCTATCTTGATCAACAGCTAGAGCCGCTCAAAGGCGCGGTCAGCCGTCTGGCCAACAAGTTGCAACGCCGCCTTCAGGCACAACAAAACCGATCGTGGGAGTTTGACCGCGAAGAAGGCATTCTGGACGCAGGCCGTCTGGCCCGCGTGGTGGCTAATCCCACGACGCCCCTGTCGTTCAAGGTGGAAAAAGACACCGAATTTCGCGACACCGTGGTCACGCTTTTGCTGGACAATTCCGGCTCGATGCGTGGGCGCCCGATTTCCATCGCCGCGATCTGCGCCGATGTTCTGGCCCGCACGCTTGAGCGCTGCAACGTCAAGGTCGAAGTGCTGGGCTTTACCACCCGCGCGTGGAAAGGCGGCCAAAGCCGCGAGACATGGCTGAACGAAGGCCGCGCGCAACTGCCCGGACGCCTGAACGATCTGCGCCACATCATCTACAAATCCGCAGATTCGCCGATGCGGCGCACCCGTGACAATCTTGGCCTGATGATGAAAGAAGGCCTGCTGAAGGAAAACATCGACGGCGAGGCGCTGGAATGGGCGCATCGCCGCTTGGCCGGCCGCAAAGAGGCGCGCAAGATCCTCATGGTCATCTCCGACGGCGCACCGGTGGACGATTCCACCCTGTCGGTGAACCCCGCCAACTACCTTGAAAAACACCTGCGCGACGTGATCGCCATGGTCGAGCGCAGCAAAGCCGTGGAACTATTGGCCATCGGCATCGGCCATGACGTGACCCGCTATTATGACCGCGCGGTCACCATCACCGATGTTGATCAACTGGCCGGGGCAATGACCGAACAACTTGCCGCCCTGTTCGATTCCGATCCACGTGCCCGCGCCCGCGTCATGGGAATGAAACGCGCCGGCTGATCACAGGCGCAACACCGCCCTTTCATTGTTCCCCAAATACTCCGGGGGAGTCGCCGCAAGGCGACGGGGGCAGCGCCCCCTGCTTTCCCCCGGCCCTCTCAAGCCCGGCGTTGATCTTCGCACGCACGTTCACTAGCAATGTCTCGCAAGCCAAGCGCGCACGGCCATTTCGCAGGAGCCCCCGATGTTTCAATCCTTTGACGACACCGCCCGCCCCGATCAGGGCCCGCCACGTCTGGCACAGCTGCGCGTGGCAATGGCGGACCACGCTCTGGCCGGGTTTCTGGTGCCGCGCGCCGATGCCCATCAGGGCGAATACGTCGCGCCGCATGACGACAGGTTGGCGTGGCTGACGGGGTTCACCGGCTCGGCGGGGTTTTGCGCGGTGTTGCCCGCTATCGCCGGGGTGTTCGTTGATGGCCGCTATCGCGCACAGGTGCGTGTGCAGATCGACACCGATCATTTTACACCGGTGGATTGGCCCGACACCAAACTGGCCCTTTGGCTCAAGGAACATCTGCCCGATGGTGGCACGGTCGGGTTCGATCCATGGCTTTACACCCCGGCCCAGATCGGGGCGGTCGAAGCCGACCTGACGGATAGCGCAATCGTCCTGAAACCGGTTGAGAATCTGGTCGACCGCATCTGGCCCGATCAACCCAGCCCGCCGCAAGGCGCGGTGCGTGTGTATCCGCAAGACCTTGCAGGTGAGACACAAGGCGACAAACGCCGCCGGTTGGCCGCGACGTTGCGCACTGCAGGCCACGCGGCGGCGGTGATCACCCTGCCCGACTCGATCGCGTGGCTTTTAAACATCCGCGGCAGCGACATCCCCCGCAACCCGGTGCCGCATGGCTTTGCCGTGCTGCATGACGACGCGCATCTAAGCCTGTATATCGACCCCCAAAAGCTGAACGATAGCCTGCGAGACCATCTGGGAGACGAGGTAACACTCCGCCCGCCAAGCGCTTTCATCGCCGGCCTGCGCAGCCTGACCGGCCGCGTGCGGCTGGACAAGGACAGCGTGCCGGTTCGTGTGGTGCAGGAACTGGATGAGGCCGCCGTGCCCCATGTCTGGGGCGACGATCCTTGTGTTTTGCCCAAAGCGACCAAAACCCGCGCTGAAATCACCGCCACCCAAGAGGCGCATTTGCGCGACGGCGCCGCGCTATGCGAGTTTCTGGCATGGTTTCACACCCAAGCCCCCGGCACGATCACCGAGATTGACGTGGTCACCCGGCTGGAAGAGGCCCGCCGCGCCACCGGTGAACTGCTGGATATCAGCTTTGACACCATTGCCGGGTCCGGCCCGCACGGCGCTTTGGCGCATTACCGGGTGACGCACACCACCAACCGTGTCTTGCAAGACGGCGATCTGCTGGTGCTGGATGGCGGCGGGCAATATCTCGATGGCACCACCGACATCACCCGCACCCTGCCCGTGGGCCGTGTCGGCGAGGATGAGCGCGCCGCCTTTACCCGTGTGCTGCAAGGCATGATCGCGATGAGCCGCGCGCGCTGGCCGCGCGGGCTGGCCGGGCGCGATCTGGACGCGCTGGCGCGCTATCCGCTGTGGCTGGCCGATCAGGACTACGCCCATGGCACCGGCCATGGCGTGGGCGTGCATCTATGCGTGCATGAAGGCCCGCAGCGTCTGGCCCGCACCGGCACGGTGCCGTTGCAGCCCGGCATGATCCTCTCGAACGAGCCGGGCTATTACCGCGAGGGGGCGTTTGGCATCCGGATCGAAAACCTGCTGGTCGTGCGCGAGGCCACGGCCCTGCCCGGCGGCGACGCAGGCGACAAGCTGTGCTTTGAAACGCTCAGTTTCGTGCCCATCGACACCCGGCTGATCGTGGCGGATATGCTCAGCGCGCCTGAGCGCGACTGGCTCAATTCCTATCATGCCGCATGCCGCGACAAAATCGGGTCTCGGATATCTGCGCCCGCTCGTCTATGGTTCGACCAAGCAACCGCGCCTTTGCAACACTGACGTTACAAAAGCCGGGCAATCAAAAGCAAAAAGTTGAAGACGTGAAAGGGACGGACATGGCCGATATTACGATTCGTAAAGCCGAGGGCACATGGGTGGTGCGCGCAGGCGGCGCTGTACTGGGCGAAAGCAAAGACGCATTGGAGCTGTCCGAGCCGGGCTATCCCGACGTGATCTATTTCCCCCGCGACGACATCGCGATGGCCTTTCTGGACGAAACAGACCACCGCACCACCTGCCCGCACAAGGGCGAAGCGCGATATTTTTCGATCATCACCAAAAGCCATACACTGGACAATGCCGCATGGAGCTATGAAGCCCCACAAGACACCGTCGCGCGCATCAAAAACCACCTCGCCTTCCACCCCAGCGACAAGGTGGCCGTCGAACGGGTGTAATTCAAAGGTTTGGGTCGCGCCTGATATAACGCGCGGCCTGACAACATCCCTCCGAAATTCTACCCCTAGCTGTGTTCTTCAGCCGATACCGCCGCCAAGGCGCGGTTATAGGCCTTGAGCGCATCGACATGGAACAGCGCGCCTTTGAGTTCCGGCGGCTGGCCCTCGCCTTTCAGGGTCACGACCGGGATGAACGGCACGGCAGACCGGTCGAAGACCGGCATTGCGGCCTCAAGCGTGGCGTTGCTGTCGATATAGACACCGTCCTCAATCAACTCCCATAGCTGCTCGTCCTTGGCAGCGCGATCATGATCGGGGCCGCGCATCAGCCGCTCGACCCGGAACATCGCCAGAAGATAAGCCTGCGGCCCCGCCGCCAGCCGCGTGCCGCGCCTCTCAAGCTGTGTCAAAAAGAACGACCGGCGCACCAAGCGCCCGCCAAGCGCGGTCGACATCGACACCGCGACCATCACCGCAAGGCCGGTTTGCCAGTCTCCGGTCAATTCGAACACGATCAACGTGGTTGAAATCGGCGCGCCCAGAACCGCGGCGGCCACCGCCCCCATCCCGGCCAACGCATATAACGTGGCCGACCCGGACACATCGGGAAACAGGCCCGTGGCGATCGAGCCAAAGGCCAGCCCCGTCAACGCACCGACCATTAGCGAGGGTGAAAACACGCCGCCGCCCATCCGCCCACCGATGGTAATCGCCACGGCCAGCACCTTGAGCACGGTAAAAATCACCGCCTCATGCAGCAGCAACTGCCCGGTCAGCGCCGCCGAGGTCGTCTCGTAGCCGACGCCGATGATATGCGGGAACCAGATCGCCACTGCCCCCAACAGCCCTCCGGCCACCGCCGGGCGCAACCAGCGCGGCAAGCGGATACGTTTTTGGAAATAGGTGCCCATGTCCTCGGCGAACAGGATGGAATGCATCAACACCGTCGCCACCAGCCCACAGACCAGCCCAAGCAGCAAAAAGGCCGGCAGTTCCACGTAGAACTCCAGCACGCTGGTCGTTGGCAAGGTGAACTCGGTGATATCCCCGAATTCTAGCCGGTTGATGATGGTGCCCGCCACACTGGCGATCACGATCGGCGCAAAGGCATGCAGGGCAAAGTGGCGCAACACCACCTCAAGCGCGAACAGCGCCCCCGCAATCGGCGCGTTAAAGCTGGCCGAAACGGCCGCAGCCACCGCGCAGCCCAACAAATCGCGCCCGGTGATCCCGTCGGCATTGATCCGGTCACTGACCCAACTGGAGATGACACCGGCCATATGCACCACCGGCCCCTCGCGGCCCGATGAGCCGCCCGTGCCCAATGTGATCATCGACGCCAGCGCCGAAGCCACCCCCTCGCGTTGCTCGACCCGGCCATCGTTCAGCGCGGCCCCTTCGATCACGTCAGACACGCTGCGCACCCGCGCGTCATCGGTGAAGTGGTGCAAGATCAGCCCGACGATCAGCCCCCCGGCAATCGGCGTCAGCAAAATCCAATACCACGGCAAGGTTTCGGCCAAGGAATGCAACAGCCCCGGATCATCGGCACCATAAATCATTGCCTGTAATGCATTGATTCCCTTTCGGAAAAACAACGCCGCGACGCCGGCCGCGATGCCGATGGCCAAAGCGATCAGCCAAAACTGGAACTGGCTGGGCCCACGCGCCAACAACACTTTCCAACCATTTCGCAACGCCGCAATGGCCGCTGCGGCCTTTTGTCTGTAGATGGATTGGTCCTTGTCGGTCATGGCCCACCGATTTCCCCTGTTGCGATCTTTTCCCTGCCGCGTGCTTGTCCTACTGTGCGCCGAATTCACGTGCAGAGGAAAGCAAAGCATGAGTGTGCAGGACGCAATCGCCGAAATTTCCACATGTCTAGGCCAACGGCTGACCCGGTCCAAGTCCGATCTGGATTTGCACGGGCGCAGCGAAAGTCATTTTGCCCTCAGCCGCCCTGATGCAGTGGCTTACCCCGAAACCACGCAAGAAGTGGCAATGATCGTGCGCGCCTGCGCCAAGGCTGGCTGCCCGGTGATCGGATGGGGCACGGGCACCTCGCTTGAGGGGCAGGCGCAAGCGTTTCAGGGCGGAATCAGCGTGGATTTCACCCGGATGAACAAGATTCTGGATATCCGTCAGCAGGACATGGACGTCACCGTTCAGCCCGGTGTCACCCGGCAAAGCCTGAACGATGACTTGCGCGCCACCGGCCTGTTCTTTCCCGTCGATCCGGGCGCGAATGCCTCGCTTGGCGGCATGGCCTCGACCCGCGCCAGCGGCACCACCGCCGTGCGCTATGGCACGATGCGCGACAATGTGCTGGCATTGGAAGTGGTCACCGCAACGGGTGAGATCATCCGCACCGGCACACGGGCACGCAAATCCTCAAGCGGGTATGACCTGACGGGGCTGTTCGTCGGCGCCGAGGGCACACTGGGGCTGGTCACCGAACTGACGCTGCGACTGCATGGCCAGCCCGAGGCGATTTCAAGCGCGGTCTGCGGCTTTGAAACTGTCAGCGGGGCGGTGCAAGCGGTGATCGACACGATCCAGATGGGCTTGCCGATGGCGCGGATCGAATTGATGGACGCCGCCAGCGTCGCCGCGGTCAATGCCTATTCGGGCATGACCCTGCCAGAACGTCCGCATCTGCTGTTGGAGTTTCACGGCTCGGACGCAGGCGTGGCCGAACAGGCGGAAACCTTTGGCCTAATCGCGGCAGAACATGGCGGCAGCGGCTTTGACTGGGCCACCCGCGCCGAGGACCGCACCGCGCTATGGACCATGCGGCACAACGCCTATCACGCGATCATGGCATCAAAGCCCGGCGCCCGCGCGCTGGTGACCGACAATTGCGTGCCGATTTCGCGGTTGGCCGAAGCAATCGAAGGCACACAGGCCGATCTGGCAGAGGCGGGATTGCCCGGCCCGATCCTTGGCCATGTCGGCGACGGCAATTTCCACGCCATCCTGATGTTTGACGAGACGGACGCCGACGCGGTGGCCCGCGCCAAGGCCGTGTCGGACAAGATGGTGAACCGCGCGCTGGATCTGGGCGGCACCGCCACCGGCGAACATGGCGTCGGCATCGGCAAGCTGGAGTATATGGCGCGCGAACATGGCGGCGCATGGCAAATGATGGGCGCGATAAAAACCGCGCTGGACCCGCAGAACATCATGAACCCCGGAAAATTGGTGCCCCCCCGCGAATAACCGGCGGTGTAGCTGAATTTTGGAAAATTCCGGCCGGAAAACGGTGTTTTCCGGGACAGGGGGCGCTGCCCCCGTCGCGCAAAGCGCGACTCCCCAGGAGTATTTTTGGAACAATGAAGGGCTGTCAGCCTGCCATCAGGGCGGTGGCCGCGGCGCGCGCCTCGTCAGTGATACGGTCGCCCGACAACATGCGGGCGATTTCATCGGTGCGGTCGCGATCTGTCAGCGGCACCACGCTGGACAGGGTTTGATCATCAGTGACTTTCTTCTGCACCCGCCAATGATGAGCGCCGCGCGCGGCCACCTGCGGCGAATGGGTGACCACCAGAACCTGTCCACCATCAGCCAATTGCGCCAGCCTGCGGCCCACCGCATCGGCGGTGGCACCGCCAACGCCGCGATCAATTTCGTCGAAGATCATGGTCAGCCCGCTATCGGTGCCCGTGAGGCAGACCTTGAGCGCCAGCAAAAAGCGGCTGAGTTCGCCGCCCGAGGCGATTTTGTTCAAGGGGCCGGACGGCGCGCCGGGGTTGGTGGCCACGGTGAAGGTGACGGTATCGCGCCCATCGGGGCCGGCGTCGCCCGGGCTGATTTGGGTACTGAAGACTGCGCGTTCCATTTTCAGCGGCGCCAGTTCGGCGCTGACCGCGTGATCGAGATCTTTGGCGGCACCGGTGCGGGCGTCGCTGAGCGCATCGGCCGCCGCATCATAAGCCGCCTGCGCGGTGGCCAGATCCTCGGCCAGCGCCTTGATATCTGCATCGCCCTGATCCAGTGCGGCCAGCTTGCCCCGCAGATTAGTGGCGAAATCCCCCAGATCATCGGCGGCGACCCCATGTTTGCGGGCCATCGCGCGGATGGCGAACAGGCGTTCTTCGCAGTCTTCCAATTCGGACGGGTTGAAGCTTAGCCCGTCGAGACAGCGGGCCACGCCCTGTGTGGCCTCATCCAGTTCCACCATTGCGCGACCGAGGGCGGCCATTGGCGCGTCGAGCTGCCCCTCGGCCTGATCGGAGACGCCTTCCAGCCAGCGCAAAGCGTCACTGGCCGCGCCTTCGGCCCCATCGAGGCCAAGCGCGGCGTGGGCGCGCAGGATATCCTCGCGGATACGCTCGGATTGCTGCATCAGGCGACGCCTTGTATCCAGTGTTTCTTCCTCGCCGGGTTGCGGATCAAGCGCGTCAAGTTCAGCGACGGCATGGCGCAGGAATTCTTCTTCGGCGCGCACCGCGTCAAGCGCGGTTTCGGCGGCCTGCAAAGCTTTGCGCGCTTGCGCCACAGCGCGCCATTTGGTGCGGGTTTCGGCCCTGAGCGGGTCAAGCCCGCCATAAGTATCCAACAAGGCGCGGTGGCCTTTGGGGTCAAGCAGACCGCGATCATCGTGCTGGCCGTGCAACTCGACCAGCGTGTCAGACAAGCGGCGCAGCACCTCGCCGGAGCAGCGGCGGTCATTCACCCAGGCTGTCTTGCGCCCGTCGCGGGCATTGACCCGGCGCAAGATCAATTCATCACCTGCGGGCAAACCGGCCTCGTCCAAAACAGCCCGGGCCGGGTGCCCGGTTGGCAGATCAAACTCGGCCACAACCTCGCCCTGATCGGCCCCTTGCCGCACCAGTTCGGCCCGGCCGCGCCAACCAAGAACAAAGCCCAGCGAATCCAGAAGGATGGATTTGCCCGCCCCGGTTTCCCCGGTCAGCACGTTCAACCCCGGCTGAAAGGCCAGTTCCAGATGATCGATAATCAATATGTCGCGAATATCAAGCGCACGCAGCATCGGATGTGTCCCCGCGGCGGAGTGGTCCCCGCCGCGCCTTTACAACCACCGGCCCTGAACGGTCTGGCGATAGACTTGGCGCAGCCAGTTATCGCCCACAGCCTCAAGCGTGAGGCCCTGCCCCGTCAGCATTTTATAGCTGTCTTCGTACCATTCAGTGCCTTGGAAATTATGCCCCAAAATCGCACCGGCCGTCCGCGCCTCATCCACCAGACCAAGCGAAAGATACGCCTCAACCAAGCGATGCAGCGCTTCGGGCGTATGGGTGGTGGTCTGGAAATCCTCGATCACAACGCGGAACCGGTTGATGGAGGCCGCGAAATTGTCACGACGCAGGTAATACCGCCCAATTTCCATTTCCTTGGACGCCAAATGATCGAAGGCCAGATCGAACTTGAGGATCGACGACCGGGCATATTCACTGTCCGGATACCGTTCGATCACCTGCCGCAAGGACTGCAGGGCCTGAAAGGTCAGGCCTTGGTCGCGACCGACCTCGTCAATCTGGTCATAATAGCTGAGCGCCAGAAGATACTGCGCATATGCGGCTTCTTCGTCTGTCGGATAGAAGTCAATGAAACGCTGTGCCGCCGAGCGGCTGTTTTCGTAGTCTTCATCCTGATGGTAAGAATAAGCCTGCATGATCAGGGCGCGCTTGGCCCATTCGGAATAGGGGTAAAGCCGCTCAACCTCGCCGAAAACCTCGGCGGCCAAACCGGCATTGCCGCGCTCCAGATCATATTCCGCGCGTTCAAAGATTTGCTGAGCGCTGAAATTCTCGAATTCAACGTCGCCACGTTCGACCCGGCCATTGTCACTGCACCCTGCAAGGGCGAGGCCCAAAATGATTGCACCGACCAGCTTTGCCCGGGACTTGCCGATAGTCATGCTCGAACTCACCTATCTTGCGTCTTTGCAGGGAATTTCCGCTGCTTCTGGAATGGTCCTAGCACATAAATTTCCGGTGCAAAACGTCTTTGGCGGTTTTCTTCTACCGCTCAGGCGACTTCGGGAACCTCATCCCAGTGCACATCGGCGCCCGGCAGGCGTGCCGCCATTTGGTCATCGCATTCCACGATCTCGTAACATTCAGGCTGCGCGAACACGGCACGCAAAAGATCATTGGTCAGGGCATGTCCGGCGCGAAGCCCATGATAATGGCCCAGAATCGGCAGACCGGCCAATGCCAAATCACCCACCGCATCCAGCATCTTGTGGCGCACAGCCTCATCCGCGTGGCGCAGGCCACCCGGGCTGAGAACCTGTTCGCCATCGACCACCACGGCGTTTTCCAAGGTGCCCCCAAGAGCCAGCCCATTGGCGCGCATCATGTCGACATCGGCCTTGCGACAGAACGTGCGACTGGTGCTGAGTTCGCGCACAAAGCTGCCGTTCGACATGTTCAACGATTTCTTTTGCGTTCCAATCGCGGCGTCTTCGAATTCGATCGCGAATTCGATCAACAGCGTATCATGCGGTGTCAGCCGGGCACGCGCCGAGCCGCGGGTCACTTCGACCGGGTGCAGGATTCGCAACGCACGCAACGGCGCATCCGTACGGCGCACACCACGCGACAGAATACCACGCACGAACATCGCCGAACTGCCATCAAGAATAGGAACCTCGGGGCCGTCGATTTCGATCGTTGCGTTATGAATGCCACAGCCGATCAGCGCGGCCATGATATGCTCGACCGTCGAGACCGACACGCCATGCGCGTTTTCAAGGCGGGTACATAGAGGCGACTGGTTCACATTATCCCACAACGCCGGAATATCCGCCTGTGCGGGCGCCAGGTCGCTGCGCCGAAAAACGATGCCCTGCCCCGGCTCGGCGGGCAGAATCGTAGCACACGCAGGATGGCCGGAATGAAGCCCGACCCCTTGGAACGCGACAGATGATTGAACCGTTGTTTGCAAGATGACCCTCTGCTGCACCGGTAAGGCGCTTTGGTTGGTTACCAAGGGTTTAATTCGGCCAAGCGCCAGCCTCAACTCAATCTTTGCAACGGCTTGAAACATAGGGCAGAGGATGGTGGCGGATTTCCGCGCACGATGCGAGAGCCAACACCAAACCACTGACCTAAAAGAAAAAGACCGCCCTTAAGGCGGCCTTTTCTTACGTCTTCACCACGCGGATTAGTTGGCCTGACGGCGCAAAAATGCCGGAATTTCGATTTGTTCGTCTTCCGTGCTCTCTTGCGGTTCCGGCGCAGACTGCCGAGGTTGCTGAGCTTGCATGGTGGGCTGCTGGCGCGCCGGACGCGGGGCTTCGGCCTCTGCGCCATGGCCCGTCATCCGGTTGATCAGTGAATTGATCCCAAAGCGCGGACGCTGTTCGGAACCCGCTGCATCCTCGTGGGGCTGGTCATTCTCAACGGCCTGCGGACGCGGTTGGCCCTGCTGCGCCGGTGTGTTGGTCACGGCATGTTGCAGCCGGGCCAAAGCCTCGGGCGACGGGGTGCCGGGGGCCGGAGCGCGCGGCGCGACAAAGCCATCAAGGTCTTCCTCGTATTCGTCTTCTGCGCGGTGCCCGTTTGGATCGAAGGCCTCTTGGCGCGGCTGATACGCCGGGGTGTAATCATCATCGGCCTGCGGCGCGACAAAACGGTCTGGCGCAGGCTCAAAGATGTCTTCCATCTGGTCTTCCGCCGCGGCGCGTTGCGCATCCAGATCGTTGGTCTGGAACAGGCTTGGCTCATTCTCGGTGCGGGCAGCAACGTCATCCTGCGCCGGCACATCCTCGGCCACGTCCCCGGCAGGCTTCAGCGGTTCCGCCAGCGAGCGGCGCGGCACCGGGATATCATGTTCGGCCACACTGGCGTCGATGCCGGTGGCCACGACGCTGACGCGCATCATGCCTTCCATGCCTGTGTCCAGCGTGCTGCCGACGATAATATTTGCGTCCGGGTCCACCTCTTCGCGGATGCGGTTTGCGGCCTCATCCAGTTCAAACAGGGTCAGATCATGGCCGCCGGTGATGTTGATCAGCACGCCGCGCGCGCCTTTCAGGCTGATTTCATCCAGCAGCGGGTTGGCGATGGCCTTTTCGGCGGCCTGGATCGCGCGATCTTCGCCGCTGTCCTCGCCGGTGCCCATCATGGCCTTGCCCATCTCGTCCATAACGGCGCGCACATCGGCAAAATCAAGGTTGATCAGGCCGGGGCGCACCATCAGGTCTGTCACACCTTTGACGCCCTGATACAGAACGTCGTCCGCCATCGAGAACGCATCCGTGAACGTCGTTTTCTCGTTGGCCAGACGGAACAGGTTCTGGTTGGGAATGATGATCAGCGTATCGACCATTTTCTGAAGGGCTTCAACGCCATCTTCAGCCTGACGCATCCGCTTGGCGCCTTCGAACTGGAACGGCTTGGTCACGACACCAACGGTCAAGACCCCCAATTCCCGCGCCGCATGGGCGATGATCGGGGCCGCACCGGTGCCGGTGCCACCGCCCATCCCGGCGGTGATAAAGCACATATGCGCGCCAGCCAGATGATCGACGATCTGTTCGATGTTTTCTTCGGCCGCCGCCGCACCGACCGCGGCTTTTGCGCCTGCGCCCAGCCCTTCGGTCACTTTGACACCCAGTTGCACCCGGTGTTCCGCTTGGCTTTGCTGCAGCGCCTGCGCGTCGGTGTTTGCCACGACAAAATCAACACCATCAAGTTGCTTCTCGATCATGTTGTTGACCGCGTTGCCGCCCGCGCCGCCGACACCGAAAACGGTGATCCGGGGCTTCAGCTCGTGGTCTTGTCCGGGCATCGTGAGGTTCAATGTCATAGCTCTGTCCGCCTGCTGTTGCGCCTGTCGTTACAGGCCGTTTTTCTGCCTAATAGGCTATATTATTACTGATCGTTAAGGGTTACGTCACCCAAAAAACACTGTTTCGGCACAAAATATGGCCATTTTTTTACCCCAATTCGCGGGATTTCGCCGATAACGGCAGATTTTGGGGCCATGATTGACGCGCCCCATAGGCCGCGGCCCTACCAATTGTCCCGAAACCACTTGACCGCCCGCTTCAGCGACCGTGCCGGATACCGGTCTTGGGGAATCTCGAAATCCCACCATTCATCTTGCGGATTGGCCGCGAACAGGCACATGCCCACCGCGCTGGAAAAGCCGGGGCCGGTGGCCGCCTGCGGCAAACCGTGCACCCGCAAGGGCCGCCCAAGCCGCACCTGATGGCCCAAAATCTTGCTGGCCAGCCCATCAAGGCCGGGAATTTGGCTGCCGCCGCCGGTCAGCACGATTTGCTGGCTCGGCAGATGATCAAAGCCTGCTGCATCCAGTCGCGCGCGCACCTCTTCCAATATCTCTTCGACCCTCGGGCGCATGATACCGATCAGTTCTGCCCGGCTGACGGTGCGGCGGTCGTGTTCCCAATCGCCGGTTTCGCCGCCGATCTCAATCATCTCGCGGTCGTCCATACCGGTCGCCACGACCCCGCCGTAAAATGTCTTGATGCGTTCGGCGGTGGCCTTGGGCACTTGCAGCCCCATCGAGATATCGCTGGTCACGTGGTCGCCGCCCATCCGCACGCTATCGGCATAGATCATGTGCTTCTTGATGAAAATCGAAACACCCGCCGTGCCGCCGCCAAGGTCAATGCAGGCGGCCCCAAGTTCCTGTTCGTCTTCGACCAGTGCCGAAATGCCCGCCACATAGGCCGAACTGGCCAGACCAGCCAACTCTAGGTCGCAACGCTTGATGCAATAGGCAAGGTTCTGGATGGTGGCACCGTCCACCGTCAGCATATGCATGTCGGTGGACAAAGCCTGCCCCATCTGGCCACGCGGATCGGCCAGCCCGGTGCGATGATCCAACGCGAAATTCACCGGCTGCGCATGCAGCACCTCGCGGCCCTCGCCGTAATCGGGCACGTCGCAGGCGCTTAGAACGCGGCTGATGTCCTGTTCGCTGACAGTATGGCCTTCCAGTTCCACCTGCCCGGCCAAGCCATAGCTGCGCGGCTCGGCCCCGGAAAAACACGCGATCACGTGATCGACCCGAATATTGGCCATTTTCTGCGCCGCTTGAACGGCTGTGCGTATGGCGCGCTCGGTCTCGGCCATGGCGCTGACCTCGCCGAAACGCACCCCGCGCGACCGTGTCGTCGCCGCCCCGATCACCCGGAACCCGGCCTGACCGGCCATGGCGCCCACGCCATCGCCCTCCGCCAGACGCCCGGTGCCATCAAACCGCAGGACCAGACAGGCGATCTTGGATGTGCCCACATCCAGAACCGCAACCACCCCGCGTTGCATCGCGGCCTTGCGCATGTTGCGCATGGCTCGTTGGGATTCATAGAGCTCGATCATTGTGTCATTCCGCCTCTACGGTCATTTTTGTTACCTGCCACCATTCTTCGACGGCGTTTTCACTCATTCTCAGGGTTGGCCGCTCGGCCAGCCGCATATCAATCGCAACGACATCACGCGCCAAGGCCTCTTGCACCTCCTCCAGCACGATCACCCGCTCCAGTGCCTGCACCGGGTACGCCTCGGGCAGCAGGATGCGTTGCCCGCGGTCCAGCACCACATCCCAGCGGCGCTCGCCCATGCGCACCAAGCCGCGCAAGCGATCCTCCAAAGGCACGGCCGCCTGCAGAATGTCTAAAGCCTCGGGCACAGCGCGATCAGCCCCCTGCCCGACAATCAACGGCAGATCGGCACGCGCGGCGCGGCTGTCCAACTCATCCACAACGACGCCTTCGGCATCAACCACACCCAACCCGTCGTGATGTCGCCAGATGGCGGCGGGCTGACGCTCGGTGATCTTGGCCAGCAACACGCCCCCCTGACGAATGCGCAGGCTGGCCTCGGCCACGGCGGGCAGGCCCCGGATCATCTCTTGCACATGCGCCAGATCCAGATCGAACGAACTGGCCGGAAGGTCATAGGGAAAGATTTCGCGGATATCTTCCTCGATCCCGGTGCTCGCGCCCTCGACCGCCAAGAGCGACACCATGAATTCGGGTCGCGTGACAACTTGTTCCCGCAGATCGGTCAGCTTGAGGGTCAACGCCTCGCGGCGGCTCTCATCCGCCAAATAGGCCGTCACCACACCCAAGGTCAGGCAAAACGGCACGCCAACCCGCAGGGCAAGCCGAAACACCGGGGTCAGCATCAAGCGCTGAAACCGGTAGGACCAGCGCGACGGCGCCGGATCGGGGCGCGTTACCTGTTGCATGAGGCGTCCTCTACCATCCAGCGGCACAAATCGGGGAAGGACACGCCCACCGCCTGCGCCTGTTCGGGGCTCAGCGAGGTCGGGGTCATCCCCGGCTGTGTGTTGGTTTCCAGAATGATCAGACCATCCAGCCCACGCGCCTCGTCCCAGCGAAAATCGGTGCGGCTCAGACCCCGGCACCCCAGAATGCGATGCGCGCGCAGGGCATAATCCATGCAGGCGTCAAAAATCTCGGTCGGCACATCGGCGGGCACCACGTGGCGCGAACCGCCTTCGGAATACTTGGCATCGTAGTCATACCAGCCATCGGTCAGGATATCGGTCACCGTCAGCGCCCGGTCGCCCATCACGCTTGCGGTCAGCTCCCGGCCCGGCGCAAAGGCCTCGACCATCACCATGTCGGGCATGTCATCCGACAGCGCAGGCGGAGCATCGGCGGCATCATGCACCAGATACACGCCCACCGACGATCCTTCGTTGTTGGGTTTGACCACATAAGGCGGCGCGATCACATGCCGCGCGCGCACCTCGTCACGCGGGGCCAGAACGCTGTCGACCACCGGCAATCCGGCGGAGCGAAACACATCCTTGGTTTTTTGCTTGTCCATCGCCAGTGCCGAGGACAGAACGCCGGAGTGCGTGTAGGGGATCTGCATCCATTCCAGCAGGCCTTGCACACAGCCATCTTCACCCCAGCGGCCATGCAGGGCGTTAAAGACAACATCAGGTGCGACATCTGACAGTCGTGCGGCCAGATCATGGCCTGCGTCAACTTCAGTTACTGTGTAACCGGCTTCCCGCAATGCGGCGGCGCATTCACGACCTGTCGAGAGGGACACCTCGCGCTCAGCCGAAGGTCCGCCCATGATCACCGCCACATTCGGGGATTTTCTGCTCGAAAGTCCCAATATGTGCCTCAAAGTCCCGGGTCGTTTTGTCGACCCATTTTTTTATTCTGTCGCCTGCCTGGGCGCTACGGGGCCGGTTCTCCGACCCTCATGATTTCCCAATGTAACTCTATTCCACTGTTTTGGAAAACCCTTTTTCGCACCTCTTCGCCCAAGGATTCCAAATCATGCGCCGTTGCATCGCCGGTATTGATCAAGAAGTTCGAATGCTTCTCGCTCATTTGTGCGCCACCGACACGCGCGCCGCGCATGCCCGCGTCGTCAATCACCTTCCACGCCTTCAGATCATGCACATCGTCGGCCCGGCCCGTGCTGGAAAATCCAGCGGGGTTACGAAAGGTGCTGCCGGCGCTGCGGTCCTTGGTCGGTTGCGTGGCGTCGCGCTTGGCCAGTTGTTCGTCCATGCGGGCCTGTAAGACCTGCGCATCGCCCTCGGGCGGGGCAAAGGTGGCTTCGACAATCACCCACCCCTCGGGCAGGTCGGTTTGCCGATACTGAAACTTCAGGTCTTGCGCGGTCAGCGTCACAACCTTTCCGGCGCGAGTGACAGCCTTGGCCTCAACGAAATGATCCACCGTATAGGTGCCATAACAGCCCGCGTTCATCCGCACCGCACCACCGATCGCGCCGGGAATTGTGCGCAGAAATGTCAGGTCCAGCCCGGCTTCGGCGGCCTTGCGCGCCACATGCGCATCCAGCGCCGCCGCGCCAGCGCGCACCCGGCCGCCCTCAATCTCGATCTGGTTAAAGCCCCGGCCCAGTCGGATCACCACCGCGCGCAGCCCCCCGTCGCGCACGATCAGGTTGCTGCCCACCCCCATCGGAAACACCGCAACACTTGGGTCAAGCGCGGCCAGAAACGCCGACAGGTCGGCCACATCGGCGGGCTGAAACAGCCAATCCGCAGGCCCGCCCACGCGCAGCCACGTTAAATCAGACAACGCGCGATGTTCGCTTAACTTGCCGCGCACCTCAGGCATCTGCATCTTTTGTCCTCGCATCCCGGCGCAGCCAGCGCCCCAGATAGATGACCGGCCAGCGCAGCAGGCTCATCCCTGCAAACAAGACGAAAAAGCCGATCCATGGGCCGTTCTGATAGGTGACATAACCCAGAATGGGAACCCCCACGACAATCAACGCATAAGCCCGCCGCCAATGATTGTCACGGCTGGGGATCATCGCCAGAAGGTTGGCGCTGATGGCCCAAAGACAGGCCAAGATCAATGACAGGCTCATGTGCTCACTCCAAAACTGATGGCCAATGCCCCCAAGGCGGCGATCAGGCCCAGAACCGGCACCATCATCGGCACGCGAAACGGGGCTTCGGGCTGCGTTCGCTTCATCGCGATCAGCGCCGCGTTCACCAAAACGAACACCGACAGCAAAATAGCCGAGGTTGCCTCGGCCAGATCGGCCACCGGTAACAAAATCGCCATCACGATCACTGCCGCGCCGATCAGCGAAGTGGCCAAAACCGGCGTGCCAAACCGTGGGTGGGCATGGTGAAACACCGCCAGCATCGGATGCCGACGCCCGACACCGAACATCACCCGGCTGGCCATGACGATCTGCGCCAGAATGCCGTTCAGTGCCGCCGCCACCGCGATCAGCGACAAAAACGCGGCATCGCCGCCCCGCGCCGTGGACCAGACCAGCGCCAGCGGTTGCTCGGACCCGCTCAGCTGATCCAGCGGCACCGCACGCACCGCGGCCCAGCTGACCAGCGCATAAAGCAAGCTGGTGATCACCAGCGCATACAGAATGGCGCGCGGTAATGTGTGCATCGGCTCGCGCACCTCTTCGGCCATGTTCACGATATCCTCGAACCCGATAAATGCGAAAAACGCCAGCACAGCCGCCGAGGCCACACCGGGCCAGACAATCGCGGCAGGTGCGGTGTAGTCGGCCACCGGCTCGGCCCCTGCTCCGGCCCAGACCACCAGCGCAAGGCCAATCACCTCAATCGCGGTGAACAGCGCCGCCAACGTCAGGCTTTCCAACACCCCGGCGATGGCCACGCCAACAAGACCAAGGCCCAAAACCGTGGCCGTGGCGGCAAAGGGCAAATCGACCACTGTTAACAAATAGCCGGTTCCGCCGCGCAGCACCGCCGCCGCCGAAACCGTGCCCGCCGCGACAATCGCCAACCCGACGATCAGGCCAAGCCACGCGCGCCCAAGCCCCTTTTCCACGAACACCGCCTCGCCAGCGGCTTCGGGCAGGCGAGTGGTGAATTCGGCATAACTAAGGGCAGTCGGGGCGGCAATCAGGCCCGCAATGATGAAAGACAGCGGTGCCCAGACCCCGGCCTCGGCAGCTACCGCGCCCACCAGCACGTAAATGCCCGCCCCCACCATGACGCCCACGCCATAGGCGGTCAGCAGGCCCAACCCGATCCGGCGTTTGAGATGGTCACTCATCGCACGCCCTTTCCGTTTTCGTTAAACCAGAATGCCGCGGCATTCTGGCCCCCCGGGTGGCCGCTAAGCGCGGTTCAAACGCTCTGGCAATCCATTGGCCCATGCGCTGATCGTGCCAGCCCCAAGGCAGACCACCATATCGCCGGGCCGCGCCTGTTCGCGCACCAGACGCTCCAGATCATCCTCGTCGCGGATCGCGCGGGCGTGGCGATGGCCGTGGCGGATCAGCCCGGCGACCAGATCATCGCGGCTGGCCCCTTCAATCGGGTCTTCACCGGCGCCGTAAACCTCGGCGATGGCCACGACATCGGCCTCGTTGAAGCACGAACAGAAATCATCAAAATGATGGTGCAGACGGGTATATCTGTGCGGCTGATGCACGGCGATCACGCGCCCCTCGCAGGCTTGCCGCGCAGCGCGCAGAACGGCGGCAATCTCGGTCGGGTGGTGGCCGTAATCGTCAATAATGGTCACGCCATTCACCTCGCCCACGCGAGTAAAGCGGCGGTTGACCCCACCAAAGGCGGCCAGCGCTTCGCGGATCTCGGGATCGCTCATGCCCAGATGCCGGGCCACGGCCACGGCACTTAGGGCGTTGCTGACATTGTGATCGCCGGGCATCGGCAAAGTGCAGCCTTCGATGGTCTTGTCCTCGGGCTGCACCCGGATATCGAAATGCGCTATGCCCTTTTCGTAGGTCAGGTTGATCGCGCGGATATCGGCCTGCGCGTTGAAGCCATAGGTGGTCACGCGCCGGTCGGTCAGCTTGCCGACCAGAACCTGCACATCCGGATCATCGGTGCAGCACACCGCCAGACCGTAAAACGGAATATTGCTGACGAAATCGTAAAACCCGCGATGCAGGTTTTCCTCGGTGCCCCAATGCTCCATATGCTCGGGGTCGATATTGGTGACGATGGCGATGGTCGCGGGCAGACGGTTGAACGTGCCGTCGCTTTCATCGGCCTCCACCACCATCCATTCGCCCTGCCCCACGCGGGCATTACTGCCATAGGCGTGGATGATCCCGCCATTGATCACGGTCGGGTCGAACTTGCCATAATCCAGCAGCGCCGCCACCATGGTCGTTGTGGTCGTCTTGCCATGGGTTCCGGCTACGGCCACGTTGGATTTCAGGCGCATCAGCTCGGCCAGCATCTCGGCGCGGCGCACCACGGGCAGGCCACGGCGGCGTGCCTCGTCCAGTTCGGGGTTGCCCGGCTTGATCGCCGAGGAGATCACCACCACCTCTGCGGCGTCCAGATTGTCCGCCGCCTGACCTTCGAACACCTGCGCGCCCATCGACTCCAACCGCTCGGTAATGGGTGAACGTTTCAGGTCACTGCCTTGCACCACATAGCCGTGATCCAACAATACCTCGGCAATGCCCGACATGCCGATGCCGCCAATGCCGACGAAGTGAATGGGGCCCACGTCTCCGGGCAGTTTCGTCGCGGCGTTCATAACGGTGGCTCCTTGATATGCGGTATCTTTCATTTCCCGGCCTCCTGCGTGGCACGACCGGCCAGCGCCTCGACCATATCCGCCAGATGTTGGGGGGCATCGGGGACCGCCACGCTTAACGCGGCCCGCGCCATCTGCGCGGCCCCGTCCGGCGCGGTCAGGACGCTGACGATCTGCTGTGTCAAAGTCTCGGCGTCAAGTTTGGATTCGGGGATGACAATCGCCGCGCCTGCCTGCGACAACCCTTTGGAATTGGCCGTCTGGTGATCTTCCGCCGCCGCCGCATAGGGGATCAGGATCGACGGACGCCCGATCACGCTGATATCGGCCACGCTGCTGGCGCCGGCGCGGCTGATGACCAGTTGCGCCTCGCTCATCCGGCGCGGCACATCGCGGAAAAAACTGGCCACATCGGCGTCGATCCCGTGATCGGCGTAAAAGGCGGCCACACGCTCGCCATCCTCGGCGCGCGCCTGATGACTGACGCGCACATGGCGGCGCAGTTCGTCGGGCAAATTGCCAATCGCGGTTGGCACGATATCGCTGAGGATGCGTGCACCTTGGCTACCCCCGATCACCAGAACCGACATCGGATAATCACCGGGCGGAATATAACCCGCGCCGGCCCGCTCGATCACCGCGGCCCGCACCGGATTGCCGACATGCACGCCATCCACACCATCGGGCAAGGTGGTGGGCCAAGTGCCACAGGCCACCTTGTCGACCTTTTTTGAAAACAACCGGTTCACCCGGCCCAGCACGCCATTTTGCTCATGAACCATGCGCGGCAGCCGCAACAGCCACGCCGCACCTAGCGCCGGGATCGTCGGATAACCGCCAAAGCCCACCACAACGTCGGGCCGCTCGCGCAGCATCCGCACCGTCGCGCCCAGAATGCCGCCAAGAATGTGAAACGGTGCCAGCAGCTTGTTGAGCAGCCCGCCGCGCGCAAAGGTGGCACTGGCCACTTGTTCAATCTCGACCGAATGGGGAAAGCCGCTGACATAGCGCGCGCCGCGCGCATCCGTGCTAAGCCGCACCTTCCAGCCCCGGCGCAGCATGACCTCGGCCAGCGCTTGCGCGGGAAACATGTGCCCGCCCGTGCCACCGGCGGCAATCACCAGCAATGGCGCTTGTTCGGTCATCGGCTCCGCCCTCGCAGAATATCGCCGATCTCGCCCTGCGGACGCGATCGGGTAAAGGCAAACAGCATGCCCACAGCGATGCCCCCGGCAATTAGCGAGGATCCGCCGTAGCTGACAAACGGCAAGGTCATGCCCTTGGCGGGCAATAGCCGCACCGCGACACCCATGTTGATCATGGCCTGCACGCCGAACATGGCCACCAAACCCGTGCCCGCCAGACGAATGAACGGGTCACGCTCGCGCATCAGGCGCACCAGTGAGCGGACGACCACGCTGGCATACAGCGCGATGATGACCAGAACGAGGATCAGCCCGTATTCTTCAGCCGCCACGGCGATGATGAAATCGGTATGCGCATCCGGCAAGCTCCACTTGACCTCGCCCTCGCCCACGCCAACACCAAAAAAACCGCCCTCGCGGATGGCATTGGTGGCAAAGCCAAGCTGCGTTGTCGGGTCCACATCGGGGCTAAGGAACCCATCAATCCGGCGCGCAAAATGTTCCGAGTTGGAATAGGCGACACTGCCGACCAACACCACGCACAAGGCCATGCCAACCAACAGCACCAGCGGCGCACCGGCCACGAAATACATCACGCCCCAGCCAAACAGCACCAGACAGGCCTGACCGAAATCAGGCTGCATCGCCAAAAACGCCACGATTACAAGGGTCAAGGCAAAGGACCAACTGCGCCCCGGCGGGCCGTTGATGTCCTGACTGGCGGCCAGCATCCATGCCGCCACAACCACGAAACCGGGCTTGAGAAACTCGGACGGCTGCACACTGGCAAAGCCCAGCGAATACCACCGCACCGCGCCCTTGCCGAAATCAGTGCCCAAAAACGGCAGCAGCATCAGCGCAGCCAAGGCCGCCAAAAAGCCCAGCACCGCCAAACGGCGCACCAGTTGCGGGCTCATCATCGAGGTCAGCAGCATCGCGCTGAGCGCCAAGGCGCCGAAAATCGCCTGCCGTTCGACATAATGAAACGGCGCAAACCCGTTCTTTTCCGCCAAGGGAGGCGACGCGGCCAGCCCTAGCAAAATACCGATCCCAAACAGGATCAGAACACAGGACATCGACCATTTGTCGATGGTCTGCCACCATTTAGGAAGAACAGGCTCTGACTCCCGAACCGGGATCGAGCCATAGACCATTTCTGTCATCTGAACCGCCGAATACTGCCTCTGGAACTGCCCCTTTGCGGGGTCTATCGGGGCAGTTTAGCAGGAGATTGGCCTTTAGGGAAGCGGTCATGCGTGCATGAACTGCCTGCAGAACACGCCAAAGGCGCCGGAAACCGATTGACCCGGCCTGCCCCATGCGCCAAATCCTCGGCCATGCAATTCAACACGCTGATCCTTGGCGCCGGGGCCGCCGGAATGATGTGCGCCGCCCATGCCGGGCCGGGGGCTTTGGTGATCGACCACGCCAAGGCGCCGGGCGAAAAAATCCGCATTTCAGGCGGCGGACGCTGCAATTTCACCAACATGTATGCCGGGCCCGAAAATTTTCTGTCGGGCAATCCGCATTTCTGCAAATCCGCCCTGTCGCGTTACACCCAATGGGATTTCATTGATCTGGTGGCGCAGCATGGGATCGCCTATCACGAAAAGACCCTTGGGCAGTTGTTCTGCGATGGCAAATCCACCCAGATCGTCCAGATGCTGCGGGATGAAATGGCGCGCGCGCGCGCCGAGCTTTGGCTGCAAACCACGCTTGCCGATCTGTCTCATGACGAAAGCCACTTTACCGCCACACTAATGCGCGACGGGCAGCGCGTGGATATCACCGCGCGCCATCTGGTGGTGGCGACGGGGGGTAAATCCATCCCCAAGATGGGCGCGACCGGGCTGGCCTATGACATCGCCAAGCAGTTCGGCCATAGCGTAACGGAAACCCGCCCCGCGCTTGTCCCGCTGACCTTTTCAGATCAACCGTTTGCTTCCCTTTCAGGCTTGTCCGTACCGGCGCGCGCGTCGACCCCAAAGGCCAGCTTTGACGAGGCGGTGCTGTTCACGCATCGTGGGCTGTCCGGGCCTGCAATCCTGCAAATCTCGTCTTTCTGGCGCGACGGGCAAGACATCACGATCGACCTTGACCCAAGGGGCGCGCTGCTGGCGGCACTGCGCGCGCAGCGGCAACAGGCCGGGCGGCGCAATCTGTCCACCGAACTGGGCCACCATCTGCCCGCGCGTCTGGTCGATTACCTTGCGCCGACGCTGCGGACATCGGGCAACCTTGCAGATCAATCCGACGCCGCGTTGACCACCCTGACCGACAATTTGCGGCACTGGACGCTTCGGCCCACCGGCTCTGAGGGCTACCGCACCGCAGAAGTCACCCTTGGGGGCATCGACACCGATGGCCTGTCATCGCGCAGCATGATGTCGCAAACCGTGCCCAACCTGTACTTTATCGGCGAGGCCGTGGACGTTACCGGTTGGCTGGGTGGCTACAACTTCCAATGGGCGTGGTCCTCGGGATGGGCCGCCGGTCAGGCGATTGCGGCCACCCGATCTGTTACCGCTTGATGCAGTAGGTCGCCCCACCATAGATAACGGGCGCATTGCGCGGGCAGTTTCCTCGCAGCGCCTCGCGGGGTTTTGCCCCGACCTGCCCTTGTAAGCGGCCCAGTTTCTTATCAGCACAATCGTTGATCCATGCGGCATCGGCATTGCTGACCCCGCCGCGTGGCAATATTTTCAGAACCGAGTTTCCGGCCAGCGGATATTCCTGCCACACCGCCTGAAAAATGGCGCGACCACCGCGCCCCAGATCGTACTTGCAATCAAGAATCGCGGCACGCTGTTCATTCGCGGTGTGATACCCGGCCCGATCCGCCCCAAGCTCAAGCGCCCAAGCCGGTGATGTCATCGCAAAAACCGCGAACAGGGCAACTTTGGCTTTGGTTGTTACATGTCCCATTAAAAGTGCTTTCTGGCTGTAATATCCACCAGAGATTGATGTCACTTTCTGTCGGCCAGGTCAACGCGGCGCCGAGTGTTCGGTTTACAGGCCATCCTGGCGTATGTCGTACGAAACCCTCACAAGCGGGATTTGACATGCCGGATAAAATCCTCGCCGCGTTTTTCGAAATTGTCGTATTGGTCGAAACTGGCAGCCGCCGGGGCCAGCAACACGGTCTCTCCGGGGGTTGCATCGGCCATCGCTTGCGCGACGGCGTGCTCCATCGTGGTGCAAACCTCGGCCTCAAGCCCCTCAAGTTGAAGGGAGAATTCGGCCGCCTCCCGGCCTATGACATAGGCCTTGGCGACATGCGCAAACCCCGGCGCAAGCGCCGACAGCCCGCCCTCTTTCGCCAGACCACCGCAAATCCAGCGGATGTTTTCAAAGGCCAAAAGGGCTTTCAGCGCCGAATCCACATTCGTCGCCTTGCTGTCATTCACAAAAGACACCCCATCTTTTTCACCGATCAACTGGCTGCGATGCGGCAACCCTGCAAACGAGTGAAACGCCCGCTCGATCACTTTCGGCGCAAGCCCCAAGGTGCGGCAGGCCGCATAGGCCGCGCAGGCGTTTTGGTGGTTGTGCGCGCCGGGCAAGCCCTTGATTTTGCGCAGATCAATTGACCCGGCCTGTTTGCCTTTGCGGTATTCGCTCAGAAACCCTTTGCGCGCAAAAACCAACCACCCCGGCCCCAACAGCTTGCGATTGGCCGAGACACGAATGACCCGATCATCACCACGCCCTTCGGCCAGTTGCCCGGCCAGAAACAGGCCTTCGGCCTCATCCACACCAATCACGGCACGGTCTGGCCCGCCTTCGGCGAACAAACGCCTTTTGGCCGCGAAATAGCCGCCCAAACCGCCGTGACGGTCCAAGTGATCCGGGGTCAGATTGGTGAACACTGCAACATCCGGTGTCAACGCGCGGGCCAATTCGGTCTGGTAACTGCTCAGCTCCAGCACCACCACGCCGCCATCCCCCGGCGGGTCAATGTCCAGCACCCCGCGCCCAATGTTTCCCGCCAGTTGAACGTCTCGGCCGACCTCCTGCAGCACATGCGCGATCAAGGCCGATGTTGTTGATTTGCCGTTGCTTCCCGTGACGGCAATCACCTTGGGCGGTTGGTCATAATCGGCCCATTCCGCGCTTGCGAATGAGCGGAAAAACAACCCGATATCGTTGTCCACAGGGACACCCGCATGCAGGGCATTGGCGACAATCTTATTGGGCTGCGGATACAGATGCGGAATGCCGGGGCTGACGATCAGGGCTGCGATATCGTCGAAAGCAGCTTCGCCCGTCAGATCTTGGACCTCAAACCCTTCGCTCAGCGCGACATCGCGCGCAGCGGAGTTGTCATCCCATGCCAGAACCTGCGCGCCGCCTGCCCGCAACGCCCGCGCCGCCGACAGGCCCGACCGGCCCAATCCCAAAACGGCTATGCATTGCCCGGCAACGCCCTGCACCTCGATCATGCCGATCCCCCTACCGCACTTTCAGTGTTGCCAGCCCGATCATCGCAAGGATCAGGGCAATGATCCAAAACCGGATCACGATCTGCGGCTCGGCCCAGCCCTTTTTCTCATAGTGATGGTGAATCGGCGCCATCAGGAACACGCGCTTCCCGGTGCGTTTAAAATAGAACACCTGAATGATCACGCTCAGCGCCTCGACCACGAACAGCCCGCCGACAATGCCCAGAACGATCTCGTGCTTGGTGGCCACGGCAATCGCGCCCAAGGCCCCGCCCAGGGCCAGCGACCCGGTATCGCCCATGAATACGGCCGCAGGCGGCGCGTTGTACCACAAAAAGCCCAGACCGCCGCCAAACAGGCCCGCAACGAAAATCAGGATCTCGCCGGTGCCGGGAACGTAATGCACGTCCAGATAATCGGTAAAGTCGACCCGCCCGACCGCATAGGCGATCACACCCAGCGTGGCCGAGGCGATCATCACCGGCATGATCGCCAGCCCGTCCAGACCATCGGTCAGGTTCACCGCATTGGCCGCGCCGACAATGACGAACATCGCGAACGGGACAAAAAACCAGCCCATATTGATCAGCGTGTCTTTGAACACCGGCAGGGCCAGTTGGAATTGCAAGGCCTCGGGGTGATACATTGCCGCCCAGTAAGACGCGATCCCGGCGATCAGAAAGCCAAGCCCAAGGCGCACCCGCCCCGGCACGCCTGAGACATTTTGCTTGCTGACCTTGGCGTAATCATCGGCAAACCCGATCAGGCCAAAGGACACGGTGACAAACAACACCAACCAGACAAAGGGATTGTCCAGCCGCGCCCATAACAGGGTCGCGGTCAGCAACGCCCCCACAATCAACAGCCCGCCCATCGTGGGGGTGCCGGATTTGGCAAGGTGGCTTTCGGGGCCATCACTGCGGATCGGCTGGCCCTTGCCCTGACGCTTGCGCAAGACGTTGATCAGCGGCGGACCGAACAGAAAACCGAACAGCAGCGCCGTCATAAAGGCGCCGCCCGCGCGGAATGTGATGTAGCGGAAGAGGTTGAAGAAATCCCCGCCATCCGACAACGCGGTCAACCAATAAAGCATTCAACTGTCCTTTGTTTTCCGGCCCTTGGGCCGCGCTGCACGTCGCAAGGCATCGACCACAAGGCTGACTTTGCTGCCCTTGGAGCCTTTGACCAGCACGACATCGCCTGCATCTATCACACGCGTCACCCGGTCCGCCAGTTCCTGCGCCGTGTCGCACCATTTCCCGCGCTTATGTTCGGGCAACGCGTCCCACATGGCGTGCATACGCGGGCCAACGCAATGAATCAGGTCAAGATCGTGGACAAAAGGCAGATCGGCCAGCGCCCGGTGCATTTCGGCCTCGTCCTCGCCCAGTTCCAGCATATCGCCCAGAATGGCAATGCGCCGCCCCTTGGAAATACGTCCAACCCCATCCCGCGGAGCGGCGGCGGCAAGCACCTCAAGCGCAGCCGCCATCGAGGTGGGGTTGGCATTGAATGCGTCGTCGATCAGATCGAGCGTCAGGTCGGTATCACTGGAGTCCAATAGCAAGGTTTCGCGCGTGCCGCGCCCCGCTGGCGGCTGCCACCGGGCCAGATCATGCGCCGCCAGATCACGGTCAGCCCCAAGCGCGACGCTGGCGGCCAGAACCGCAAGGCCGTTCATGGCGAAATGACGCCCCGCCGACATGATCTTGAACAGAATGTTATCTCCGCCCGCCTGCGCACGCACGATGGTGCAGGCATCCGACAGCGTGACATCGCTCAGCACGTAATCGCCGTTCCGGCCAAAGGTGACAATCGCGGCGCCCACAGCGCGCGCCTTGGCCAGCAAAATGGGCGTTGTGTCCAGATCGGCATTCAAAACGGCCGTGCCGCCCGGCACCAGCCCCTCAAGAATCGCGGCTTTTTCGTGGGCTATGCCGTCGATGTTGTCGAATGCCTCAAGATGGGCGGCGGCCACGGTCGTGACCATCGCGACATGCGGCTGTGCCATGCGCGAGAGCGGCGCGATTTCGCCGGGATGGTTCATGCCGATCTCGATCACGGCAAACTGCGTGTCAGCGGGCATCCGCGCCAATGTCAGCGGCACGCCCCAATGGTTGTTATAGCTGGCCTCGGCGGCATGGGTGCGGCCTTGTGCAGACAGCACATCGCGCAGCATTTCCTTGGTCGAGGTTTTCCCGACCGAGCCGGTCACCGCCACCACACGCGCCTGCGTCCGCGCCCGCGCAGCGCGGCCCATATCCTCAAGCGCGGCCTGCACGTCATCGACGATCAACAGCGGTGCGCTGTCGTCCAACCCTTCGGGAATGTGGCTGACCAGCGCAGCGGCGGCCCCTTTTTCAAGGGCCTGCGCAACAAACGTGTGCCCATCCCGCGCCGCCTTGAGCGCCACAAACAGATCCCCCGGCTGCAGGCTGCGCGTATCAATTGACACGCCGTTTGCCTGCCACTCACAGGTGCTGCGGCCGGCAGTGGCTTGCGCGGCCTCGGCTGCGGTCCACAGCGTCATGCAAGGCCACCATCAAGTGCCAACACCGCGACACTGGCCTGTTCACGATCATCAAAGGGAAACACGGCGTCACCGACAATCTGGCCGGTCTCATGCCCCTTGCCACAGATCAGCAGGGCATCACCGGGGCCAAGCAAATCGACCGCGCGCAAGATCGCCTCGGCGCGGTCGCCAACATCTGTCGCTTTGTCAGACAACCCGGCTGCCGCGATTCCTTGCATCACCGCCGCCCGAATGTCTACCGGGTCTTCTGATCGCGGGTTATCATCGGTCACGACCACCAGATCAGCGGTTTCAGCCGCGGCCCGGCCCATCAGGGGCCGCTTGGCCGTATCGCGATCGCCACCGGCGCCGATGATGGCAATCAGCCGCCCCATGACATGCGGGCGCAAGGCCGTGATCGCCGTCGAGATCGCGTCGGGGGTATGCGCATAATCCACGAACACCGCCGCGCCGTTGCGTCGGGTGGCGGCCAGTTGCATCCGCCCGCGCACGGTTTTCATATGTGGCAGGGTTTCGAACACACGTTCGGGATCGGACCCAGAGGCAATGCACAGCCCCGCCGCCAAAGCCACGTTTTCGGCCTGAAACCCACCGATCAAGGGCATCCGCGCCTGATGCACACGGCCTTGCCAGTCAAACCGCAACTCTTGTCCCGTGGGTTCGAACCGCTGCGCCAACAAATGCAGATCGGCCCCTTCGGTGCGCCCCACCGTGATCAGATCCTGACCCCGGGCGCTGGCAATTTCGGCCATGGCCTGACCCTTGGGATCGTCGATATTCAGAACCGCCACACCGTCTTCGGGCAGAACACGGGCGAACAACGCGGCCTTGGCCGCGAAATAGGCATCGAACGTGGCGTGATAATCCAGATGATCCTGCGTGAAATTGGTAAAGCCCGCCGCCTGCAACCGGATACCGTCAAGGCGGCGCTGATCCAGCCCGTGCGATGACGCCTCCATCGCAGCATGGGTCACACCCTCGGCCTCGGCCTGCGCTAGAACCCGGTGCAAGGTGATCGGATCGGGGGTTGTGTGGGCCAAAGGCGCCTCGAACGCGCCTTCAACGCCGGTGGTTCCAAGGTTGACGGCGTCAAAGCCCATCTCGGACCAGATTTGCCGACAAAAGCTAGCCACCGAGGTTTTGCCATTGGTGCCGGTCACGCCCACCATCACGTCGGGCTGAGCGCCAAACCATAAGGCCGCGCAGAACGCCAAGGTCTGACGCGGATCTTCGGCCACGATCAGCGCCGCGTCATGCGCGGCCAAATCCGCAGCCGCCAGCTTGGCACCTTTGGCGTCGGTCAAAATGGCCGCAGCCCCCATGCGCAGCGCATATTGGATAAATTCGCCCCCATGCACCCGCGATCCGGGCAGGGCGGCAAACAGGTATCCGTCGCGCACCTCGCGGCTGTCTATGGCCAAGCCGGTGATGTCCGCACGCCGGCCGCTTTGTGCGGTCAGGCCAAGCTCTGTCAGTGATTTTGTCTGCCCCGCCACGATATGCCCCTGCGCGCTGTGCCTAGTTTGATGTCAGCGTTATATCAGCCAGTTCGCCGGGTTCAATCTGTGGCCGCACCCCCAGCAATGGCGCGACGCGGCGGGTGATTTCCGCGGCCACGGGCACGGCTGTCCAGCCTGCGGTGCGGCGCGGTTCATCGCCCGAGGTCTCGACGGGTTCATCCAGCGTTACCACCAATACATATTCCGGATCGTGGGCCGGGAACACGCTGGCGAAGGTCGCAATCACCTTGTCGTCATAATAGCCGCCGCCGTTTTCACGCGGCTTGTCGGCCGTGCCGGTTTTGCCGCCAACCGCGTAGCCCGGCACATCGCCAAAGCTGGCGGTGCCTTCGGTGACCACCTTGCGCAGCATCGACAGCGAGGCGCGCGCCGTTTGTTCGGACATGACGCGCGGCCCAAGTTGCCCCAAAGGCTGGTTCAGCAACGTCGGCGTAACCTTGCGCCCGCCATTGGCAAGCGTCGCATAAGCCGCCGCCAGATGCATCGGACTGGCCGACAGGCCGTGACCATAAGAGATTGTCATCGTCGAAAGCTCGGACCAATTGCCCGGCAACAGGGGCTGCCCCCCCGCCGCTTCGACGATTTCAACCGACGTCGGGTCAAAAAAGCCAAGCTTTTGCAGGAACGCCTTCTGCCGCTCGACGCCGATCATCTGGGCAATCCGTGCGGTGCCAATATTCGAGGATTTCACAATCACTTTCGTCGCGCTCATTTCAGAGCCGTAGTTGCGGAAATCGCGAATGCGATGCTTGCCCCACCGCAGCGGCCCCTTGGTGTCGATCATCGTTGATGGCTGGATCAAGCCCAGTTCCAACGCCTGCGCCACGGCAAAAATCTTGAAGGTCGAGCCGAGCTCGTAAACGCCTTGCACCGCGCGATTGAACAGCGGGCTGTCGCTGGCATCACCTTCGACGGCGGGGCGCGGCCGGTCATTGGGGTCGAAATCCGGCAAGGACGCGACCGAAATAATCTCGCCGGTGTTCACCTTCATCAGGATCGCGGTCGCGCCTTTGGCATTCATCAAGGTCATGCCACCATGCAACACGCGCTCGACCGCGGCCTGCACCGACAAATCCAAAGACAACGTCAACGGCTCATGCCCATGCGCGGGATCACGCAGGCGGTCGTCAAAGTGTTTCTCGATTCCGGCCACGCCGATCACCTCGGCGGCATGCACGCCTTCGCGGCCAAAGCTGGCACCACCCAGAACATGCGCCGCCAGCGTGCCATTGGGGTAAAGCCGCATTTCACGCGGCCCGAACAACAGGCCCGGCTCACCGATATCATGCACCGCCTGCTTTTGCTCAGGGCTCAGCTTTTTCTTGACCCACAGGAATTTGCGCTTGCCGGTAAAATCTTCAATCAGACGATCCCGATCAAGATCGGGGAAGATCTTGACCAGTTCCCGTGCGGCGCGCTCGGGCTCTATCATCTGGGGCGGCTGCGCATACAAGCTGTGGGTTTCAAAATTGGTGGCCAGAATGCGCCCCTTGCGATCCACGATATCGGCGCGCTGCGCAAAAATATCTGCCCCGGCAATCGAGGTGCGCGGCTCGGACGGCTCGGAATGGGCCAGCACACCCATCCGGGCCCCGATCAGACCGAAGGCGCAGAAAAACATCACCCCCAGAACCAGCAGGCGGCCCTCGGCGCGCAGCCGGGCCCGGTCGCGCATTTGTTCATGCCGGATACGGATATTCTCGCGTTCGATCGCATCGGGGTTTTCGCCCTTGGCGCGGGCCTCAAGGATACGGGCCAGCGGACGCAGCGGGGTGCGGATCATTGCGTGGCCTCCATGTTGGACACGTCAACAGGCGACAGGATCGGCAGGCTTGTGTCCTCGGGCGGAAAGGCCACCTGATCAATCTTGCCGAACTGGTAGGGCTGCAATGGCAAAAGCCCCAGCGAGTCGAAATTGATCTCCGCCAGATCGCGCAGCCGATCTGGGCGGTTCAAATAGGCCCATTCGGCGTTCAGAACCCGCAAACGTTGCCGCTCATGGCTGATCGCACGCTGCAAGGCTTCGGCCTTGGCCTGTGCGGCCTGTGTCTCGTAATTTTCGCGGTAAGCCCAAAACGCAAGGCCGATAACGGCCAAGGCGGTCAGAACATAAAACAAACTGCGCATTATCTGTCCCCCTTGAGCAATGGCGTTCCTATCGCTTTGCGGTCTATCGGCGTCGCGGGCGCGTCGGTGCGGATCGCGACCCGCAGTTTGGCGCTGCGCGATCTTGGGTTCTCGGCCAGTTCATGATCGTCGGGCCCAATGGCCTTGCGCTGTTTGACCTCGAACTCTGCCGTGTCTTTTTGGATTTCCGGCGCATGGCGGCTGCCACGCCCGCCGCCCCCCGACTTGGCCTGCAAAAAGCGTTTGACCATGCGGTCTTCGATCGAATGGAAGGTGACCACAGCCAATTGCCCCCCCGGTTTCAAGGCTCGCTCGGCCGATTCCAGCCCGGCCACCAGCTCGGCAAACTCGTCATTCACCGCGATGCGGATCGCCTGAAAGCTGCGGGTCGCGGGATGGGCCTGCCCCGGCTTGGGCCTTGGCAGGCATTTTTCTACGATTTCAACAAGTTGAAAGGTGGTTTCAATCGGGGCCACGGCCCGAGCTCGGGTAATCGCCCGCGCGATGCGGCGGCTGGCCCGTTCTTCGCCATATAGGTAAAGGATATCCGCCAGCTCGGCCTCTTCCGCGGTGTTCACCAGATCGGCGGCGGTTGGGCCGTCTTGCCCCATCCGCATATCCAATGGGCCGTCCTGCATAAAGGAAAAGCCCCGCTCGGCGCGGTCAAGCTGCATCGACGACACGCCCAAATCCAACACCACGCCGTCAGCATCCTGCACGTGATCGTCCATGTGGGAAAATGTATCCTGCACCAATTGCAGGCGTGCGCCATACTCGGCGCCCCATTGCCGCGCCATGTCCAAGGCCAATGGATCACGGTCCACCCCGATCACCCGCTCGGCCCCGGCCTCAAGCAAGGCGCGGGTATAGCCGCCCGCGCCAAGGGTGCCATCCACCCAGACCCCTTCAACAGGCGCGACGGCCCGCAAAAGCGGACGCAGTAAAACGGGAATATGCGGTGCAGAGTTGGGGGCTTGGGCAGCAGCAGCCATCCGTTACGCCCCTTTCGGTCCATCAAGGAAGGACAGCGGATCGAAATCTTCGGGCAACTCATCCAGCCATTCTTCGGTTTTGGCCAGCTCTTCCTGCTCGTAGGTTTCGGGCTTCCAAACTTGGAACGTATCGCCCGCGGCTATGAAAAACGCCTCGGCCTCAAGGCCGATCTTCTGCCTAAGCTTGGCCGGAAGAACCAAACGCCCGGTTTCATCCACATTGGTCGGGTAGGATTGACCATGAAACAAGCGTTGCAGCATCTTGCGCTCCATCGAGCCACGCGGCAACGCGTCGATCTTCGCGTCGACCTCTTCGATGGCCTCCATGGTGTAGCATTCAAGGTAATTGCGGCGATGGTCGCCGTAGACGATGACCAGTTCGGGGTTCAGACCTTCGGTCCAATTCGGGTCAGCCGCTTCGAGAACACGGCGAAACGAGGCCGGGATCGACACCCTACCCTTGCTGTCCACCTTGTGGTGGCTTTCGCCTCTGAACCTGCGAACCACTGTCCCGTCCGCCTCTCTGTCGCCCCCGATTGATATCGACCGCTGGAAACGAAACGGCGGATTGAGCTGCTGCCACTGCCCAATCCGCCGCCCTCGTCCCGCCTTGTGCGGGGTGTCCGACTGCGCGCGCCACCTGGGGGGATGTCTGCTCGCTCGCGCGCCGGATCTCTTCGTTCGATGAAAGCGGGTGCCTGTATGAAACCTGACTTGGGAGTTTTTTGTTCGGGGTCTTTGTTGCGCCCCTTTGTTCCCGTCCTCATCGTATGAACAGGGATGCCATGGGAATTCATGGAAATCAATATAAATTTATGGGCACGAGACGCAGAGCAACGCCTTCTAGGCCCCTCCAATAGAACATTATGCCCAAACCTACCTATGTATAACACACGTCATAGACCCCAAAAAAGGCAGCCACACAATATATAGACCTCAGACGCCGCAAAAAAATGTCCCACGATTTCCCGGAAAAAAGTGAATTTCTACACGATTATTACGCCGAAACTGGATTTCTGATGGGCGAGCCACCGAAATATCTCGCCAAACGCCGTTTTGATTCGTGCCGTTTGAAGCAGTGGCCCATGGTTTCCCACATGGCGCCCCGCGATATCCCATTTCGAATTTTCAGATTGACTGGCCGACGTGGTCGTCAGGCGTCTAGCCACTTGTACATCACAAGCGCATCGACCAGCCCTGCCTCGGGATGGTCGAACGCCCCCGGAAGACGACCGACTGTTTCAAACCCCAGATCCGTCCAAAGGTGGATCGCCCCAACATTCGTGGACACCACAAGATTGAACTGCATGGCGCGATAGCCCAGCTTTACCGCTGTGGCCTGTGAATGCAGGCACATCGTGCGCGCCAAGCCCTGCCCCCGCGCTTCAGCAGAGACGATATAGCCGCAATTGCAGACATGCGCGCCGTTCCCGGCCTGATTGGACTTGATGTAATAGGTGCCAAGAACGGCACCGTCACGCTCGGCCACATAAACGGCCCTCGGCTGCTCGACCCAAAGCTCCAACACGCGCTCGCGCGTCAAGTTCGGGTCGATGGCATAGGTGTCACCCTTGCGGATCGTATCACGCAGCATAGGCCAAAGGGCGTCTGTATCCGTGTCGCGCACTGTTCGGATCACAACTTGTGTGTCGTCGCTCACCTGCTGCTCCTTGTGGCCTTCAAAGTCGCGCCACAATACCGTGCAAATGTTTAGGAGCAAGCCCCGTATCCGGCCCCGGCGCATGACCGGGACCGGCAAAAAACGGCATCAGTCGCGCACGACAAAGACCGAACATTTGGCATGCTCGGCAATTTTACCACCGTTGGACGGCCAGATATAATCAAGGAAACTGGGCATATGGCTTTGCATGACAATCAGGTCAACGCCCTCTTCCGTCACGGCCTTCAACAGCACATCATCGACATCCGTGCGCGGATCATGGGCCACCACCATATCGCCGGTCGCGTTGATGCCGTAGGCCTCGGCCTGTTCGGCAGCAAAGGCGTTCAGCTTTTCCTTGTATTCTTCGGGGTTGTGCGCGGTCGAGCTTGGCGTTGGCGTCGTCGCCCCGACATAGACCAATTCTGCCCCGAACTTCTTGGCCAGATCAGCCGCAACGTCCAGCGATTTCTTCAGATCGCCTTTATGGGCCAGATCGACCGGCGTCATGATTTTCTTGAACATTCACTATCCTCCTTGCGTGCAGATCAAATTTCGCCCCGCACCAGATAATCGGTCCGGGCACGCACGCCGCACTGAACGGGGGCCTGCGGCGGCTCCGCAGGATACCCCTTGGATCAACGGTAACGCGACGCGGGCAGGAAAATCAATCAACCACGCCAACTCTTTGCTCTTATGCGACGGAACACGCCGCGATCGGACGATCAAGCGTTCACATCCACCACGACACGCCCCTTGACCTGACCTTTCAGAATATCCCGACCAAGCTGCGGCAAATCGGACAGCGTCGCAGGCTGAACCATCGTCTCAAGCTTATCCATCGGAAGGTCCTTGGCAATGCGTTGCCATGCCCGCACTCGATTGTCATAGGGCTGCATGACACTGTCGATCCCCAAAAGGTTGACACCGCGCAGGATGAACGGGGTTATCAAGGCCCCATCGATGGCGGCCCCACCGGCCAGTCCAACCGCCGCAACCGATGTGCCATATTTCATCTGTTTCAGCACCCGCCCCAGCATGGCACCCGCCACCGCATCCACGCAACCGGCCCATAGCTCAGATTCCAGCGGTTTTTTCGTCACTTCGGTCAACTCGTCACGCGCCACGATCTGTGTCGCACCCAGATCTTGCAGGTAGTCAGCGGTTTCCGGACGCCCTGTCACAGCTGCCACTTCGTGGCCCAGACTGGCCAAAATCGCCGTGGCCACACTGCCCACGCCACCGGCAGCCCCGGTCACAAGAACCGGGCCATGACCGGGCGCAAGCCCATGATCTTCCAACGCCAAGACCGACAACATCGCCGTCAATCCGGCGGTGCCAACCGCCATCGCCTGGCGCGCATCCAGCCCCTCGGGCAAGGGCACCAACCAGTCGGCCAGAACGCGCGCTTTCTGGGCATAGCCCCCCCAATGCGCCTCGCCCACGCGCCAGCCGGTCAGAACAACCTTGTCGCCGGGCTTGTACCGCGCGTCCGAGCTTTCTTCGACGGTGCCCGCGAAATCAATGCCGGGCACATGCGGATAATTCCGCACCAATCCACCCCCCGGCCCGATACACAGACCGTCCTTGTAATTGACGGTGGAATACTCAACCGCAACCAAGACTTCGCCATGCGGCAGATCATCCACGCCGATCTGTTGCACCGCAGCGTGGGTCTTGCCGCTGTCCTCGTCCTTATCGACCACCAATGCATTGAACATCTGTCTCTCCTTTTGCGCGCAGGACCAGCCCCCTGCTTTTTCTTGGTCAAAATACCCCGGGGAGTGTGAGGGGCTGGCCCCTCACTCCCGCCCTCTCGGCCAGAACTCAGGCCCAGAATGCCTCGCGCACTTGCGCTTCACGCAGGCCATCGGGGGTATCGACCTGCACCCTGGTGCCCGCGTCCCAATGGGTCATGCGCACCATGCCAATGGCCACATTGGTGCCAACATCCGGGCTCCACGCCGCCGAGCTGACGCGCCCAACCCGTTTGCCGTTGGCCATCACCGGCCACCAATGATCACAGCCCGGCACCGGCGGCCCGTCAATCTCAAGCGCCCGAATTTGTTGCACCGGCCCTTCCTTGGCCACCCGCAACAACGCATCCCGCCCGATACAGCCAATCGCGGTATGCGTGTTGCAAAACCGCCCCAACCCGCATTCATGCGGCGTGTTGTCATCGGTCATGTCGTTGCCATAGCTCAGCAATCCGCCCTCGATCCGTTCTATCAGGTTCGGACATCCGGCATGCACATCCAGCGGGCGGCCCGCCTCCATCAACGCCGCCCACAGATCCATGCCGATATCGGACCCTTCAAGGTAAATCTCGAATCCACCCTGCTTGGAGTAGCCCGACCGCGCAATCACCATGTCGCGCCCCTGAAAATCAAAGACACCGAACCGGAAAAAACGGATATCGCGCACCGCATCGCCAAAGACAGCTGCCATCAGATCATCGGCTTTCGGCCCCTGCACCGCCAGCGGCGACACGTCCGGTTCGTCCACCAGAACATCCAGCCGCCAGCCATGCGCGGTGGCCCGCACCCAATACAACAGGTCACTGTCGGCGATGGAAATCCACCACCGGTCCTCGGCCAGTTTGACGGCCACCGGATCGTTCAGCATGCCGCCGGTTTCGTCCACAATCGGCACGTAATAGCATTGCCCCGGCGTCATGCCGCGCAAATCGCGCGGCGTCAGCATTTGCATCAGGCGCCCGGCATCCGGCCCGCGCAACTCAACTTGGCGCTCGCAGGACACATCCCAGACTTGCACCGCCTCTTTCAGATGGCGGTAGTCCTCTTCGATGCTGCGGAACACCGTCGGCAACAACATGTGGTTATAGACCGTGTAGGCCTTCACGCCCGCCGCCGCGACACCTTCGGCAAAGGGCGTGCGACGCAATCGGCGCGACAGCGATAAAAGGGGGGCCGTCATGATCTCTCCTCCTGCATGACGAACAATGCGATGGCGGGCGGCACGCGGCCCGCCCGCCTGCCCATGCGTCAGCGTGGGCCGTGCCAGTCGATCTGGCAGATTTCCGCACTGCGGCCGTCGAAATCCCACACCCGGCCAAAGGCGCGCACACGGCCCTTGGTCGCGGTGGCGACGGTGATATCAGGGCCCATCCAATATTCGGTGTTGGTGACCACGATATCTTCACCGCCCTTGCCTTCAACGGGCACAACCTCGCCCTGAATTTTCTTGCCCACCATCAGGCGGCGCGCCTTGCCTTCGGTCTCGAACACCACCGGCGCGCGTTCAGCGCCCAGAAACTCGCTGACCAACAGGCTGAACAGCCCGGTCGTGCCCCGCGCCTTGCCGCTGAAGATATTGACCAACGCGTCATAGGCCGCATCACTGGCGCGGTCATCGATATAGGCCGCCGCCTTCCAATTGCCGCGCGCCATCAGGCCGGGAATTTCCAGCATCAACCCCACGTTCAGCCCCGATAGATCGGCATCGCCATACTGCCCCTCGTCAATGCGCACCCCGGCCCAGGCCTGACAATAGCCTTCCGTGGGCGGATGCTTGCCCAGTGACACCACGCAGGGGCAAAACACCGTGCAATTGCAATTGAGGATCAGCTCCCCTTTGATGGTCCAAGGCACCGTGCCCAATTCGTCCAATGGCATGTTTTCTCCTCCTCCGGATTAAAGCGCGCCCAGCAGTGCCCAGACACCGCCCGCCAAAAGCGCAACGCCCAAGGGCCGCGTTAACCAGCGGCCCAGATCGGGCAGTTTCTCGATCACCATCACCACGGTCGCCAGCCCCATGAACGCAAGGTTCATGACCCCACCGACAAAGGCCAGCGCCATAAGCGCCCAACAGCAGCCAAGGCACACCAGCCCCAAACGCAGCCCGTTGCGCCACGGGCCGTCCTCCCAATGCTGCATGAAAAACGTCAATGGCGCGCGGCACTTGGCCAAACAGGCCTCTTTCACCGGGCTGAACTGATAGGCCCCGGCCAACAGCAGCAGCACGCCAGACAACAGCCTTGATCGGCTGTCGCCAAACGCGCTCACCAGATCGGCGCGAAATAGGCCCATTTGCACAGCCGCCGCCAAAACCGAAAAGCCCAGCCAAACACCCAGATACCCGGCCAACAGCGCCCCAAACCGGCCCTGCCCGGCTGTGGGTAATTCATCATAGGTCGCCAAGGCCGGCAGGGCGGTCGGGGCCATCATCGCCGCCGACATCAACGCCCACATCGCCGTGATCCGCAAAAACCCGGCGGCGTCTGGCGTCACCACACACAGGCTGGCCAGAAAATCCGCCCCATAAAGCCGCCCCGCCGCGCGCAGGTCTTGCGGCAAGGCCATTGCATATAAAAGCCCCCATGCCACGATGATCAGCCCGAACAACACCAGCCAGTGCAGCCCGGTCATTTGCCTGATACGAAGTGAAATCATTTTGCCCTCAAACGACTCAATGCTTGCCAACAAATTGTCAGACAATTAAATGTAAGACAAATGAAAACTGATCCAGAGACCAAACCCGACCTGTCGGCCCAAATCGCCAAGGCAATCCGTGATGCGATCATCGAAGGCCGCATGATCGTGGATGAACGCCTGCCGTCCGAGGCCGAACTGGCAGACCAGTTCAAGGTCTCGCGCCCCACGGTTCGCGAAGCGCTAAAACGGCTTGCCGCGCAATCGCTGATCCGCACCCAACGGGGGGCCTTTGGCGGAGCCTTCGTCAGGCATCTCAGCTACGAAGAGGCCTATGGCCAACATATCACCACATCGACACTTCTATTATCGATGAACGCTGTCAGCTTCGAGACCGCTTGCGAAGCCCGCTATGCGTTGGAACGCGCCTGCGCGCCGCTGGCCTGCACCCGCCGCAGCGCCGACCATCTGGCCACCATGCGCGCCGAAATTCACCGCCAAGGCCAACCCGGCCTCAGCGATGAAGCGTTTTGCGCCTCGGATGTGACCTTTCACCGGGCCTTGGTCGATGCCGCCAACAATCCGGTGCTCAGCTACCAACTGGCCGGCGCGGTCGAGGCGATGCAACCCTTGATGAACATGATCACATTCACCGCCCGGTCGCGCGAAACAATCGTGCAATTGCACACCCGCATTGCCGACGCTCTTGAGCATGAAACCCCGCAACAGGCCGACACTGCCTTACACGAGCTTGAAGCCTATACATTGACACTTGGCCGCGATGTGATGGCCGCCCGCACGCGCCAAAACGCCTGACGCCCTTCTTCTGTTCAAAAATATCCCAGGGGGTTTGGGGGACAGCGTCCCCCAAGGCCTGCGTGGCCTGAACGCAAATCGCATATGGGCGCCAGCGGCGCGCCATTCAGGAAAATAACCGCTCAGTCGTCCAAAGGTCGCGCTTCGTCGACCAGCATGATCGGGATGCCGTCGCGGATCGGAAAGGCCAGCCCCGCCGCCCGGCTGATCAATTCTTGCCGGTCGGCGTCATATTCAAGCGTGGTTTGGGTCTGCGGACAGATCAACGCCTCCAGCATATGGCGGTCAAACGGGGGGCTGGCCTTCGGCGTCGTGCTGGTTGGGTCTGATGCATCTGTCATTGAACGAAATCCTTTTCGTCGCCGCCGCGCAGGGCATATTCGATCAGTGTTATCAAAGTTTCGCGCCGTGTCGACAGCGATGGTGCCTCAAGCAGCGCCTGCTTATCCTCGGGCTCGAACCCCAAAAGCATCGACAGCGAGTTGACCAGCAATTCGTCATCCGCCTGCTCCAACGTGTCCCAATCGGTCTGCAATTCCCGGGCATCGAAATATCGGCCCAAAAGCGACAGAAACGTTTCGCGGTCGAAGTCCGGGTCTTCTTCCGACGGGCCTAGGTCGCGCTCGAACCCGGTCCAAGAGGCCCTGACGCGGCGATACGGCGTGAAGCCGTCGATTTCTTCACTGATGCGAAAGCGGGACACGCCGGTCAGGGTGATCATGTACCGCCCATCTTCGGTTTCCGAAAACTGGGTGATGCGCCCCGCGCAGCCGATGGAATGCAACCCCTTGTCCTTGGCGGCGTCCGTTGCCGAGGCCGGGCCCGGGTTGGGCTGCACCATCCCGATCATGCGTTCCGGCGTTTTTAACGCATCATCCAGCATCGCCAGATAGCGGGGCTCGAACAGGTGAAGAGGCAACCGCGAACGCGGAAGCATCAAGGCGCCCGGCAGTGGAAAGACCGGGATGATATCGGGCAAATCGGATGTATTGAGCATGAGGGTGAACTTAGCCCGCGCGCCGGTTCAGGCAAATATCATCGAGCTGAGTTTGCGACGCCCGTTCAGCACGATGGGGTCATTGGGCTTGAGCGCCTCGAAAATAGTGAAAAGCTGCTGTTTGGCGGCTTCATCATTCCATTCGCGATCCCGCCGGAACAGTTCCAACAATTGCTGGACGGCGTCTTCGGTCTGGCCTGTCGCATGCAGAGCCTGCGCCAGATCGAACCGGGCCTGATGGTCGTCAGGATCCGCCGCGACCTTGGCTTGCAATTCCCCGACTGGTCCCGCGTCTGCGGCCTGCCGCGCCAGTTCAAGCGCCGCATGCGCGGCCTCCAGTTCCGGCGCGTTCGAGATGTCCGCCGGTGCACCGTTCAAAATCGCCTCGGCCTGATCAAGATCGTCCATGGCAATATGCGCCCGGACCAGCCCGGCATAGGCGGTCGCGTTTTGCTCGTCCTCCTGCAGGATCGCGGCAAAGGTCTGCGCGGCGTCCGTGGCCGCGCCTTGCTCTAGCATCTCTTCCGCGGCTGCGATTGCGTCGTCCAGTCCGCCACCCGCATCACCGCCTGCGGCTTGAATCACGCGGTCCACAAAGGCCCCGATTTCCGACGGGGCGATGGCGCCCTGAAACCCATCAACCGGCTGCCCTTTCCAAAAGGCATAGACCGTGGGAATAGATTGCACCCGCAACTGGCTTGCAATCATCTGGTTTTCATCGACATTCACCTTGGCCATTTTGACCGCACCCTTGGCGCGCGTCACCGCCTCTTCCAAGGCCGGACCAAGGGTTTTGCACGGGCCGCACCACGGCGCCCAGAAATCCACGATCACCGGCACGGTCTGGCTGGCGTCCACGACCTCGGCCATGAAATCCGCCTCATAGACGTCCTTGATCAAATCGGGTGCAGGTTGCGTTTGGCCGCCAAGTTCAAGCATGTCGCTGGCTCCGGATGCTAAGAAATTACTTTCAATTACATGGCGCAGCAACGCAGGTGTTGCAAGAGGTAGCGGATCAATCAGGCAAAGGGCTGGAGAATAAAAAATATTGACCAAGACGGCGGACGGCGGCTCAACCCTTCGGCAGCGCCGCCGCCCATGAGGGCATCTTTACGACACAACCCTGATCACCAGCTACTCACCCCCCGCGTGCTTTTCCTGAAAGCTAGACAAAATGATAGGTCAGGTTTTCCTTACCTTTACGTCAAGCGCAGCGTTTCAAAGGTCAAACGTTGCGAAAACCGGCGCATGATCGCTGGGTTTTTCCCATCCGCGCGCCGCTCGCAAGACGCGGCTGGAATGAAACGCGTTTTTCAGATCATCCGACGCCCAGACATGATCCAGCCGCCGTCCCTTGTCGGCCGCATCCCAATCGCGGGCCCGATAAGACCACCAACTGTACAGCTGGCCTTCGGGAATATCGCTGCGGGTCACATCCACCCACCCGCCGGCATCCTGCGTCTGGCCCAGATGGTCGACCTCAATCGGCGTATGGCTGACCACCTTCAGCAACTGTTTGTGCGACCAAACGTCATCTTCGCGCGGGGCGATATTCAGATCGCCCACCAAAATGGCCTTTTCGGGCCGGCTGTCACGAAACCAGTCACGCATCTCGGTCAGGTAATCCAATTTCTGGCCGAATTTCTCGTTTTTTTCACGATCCGGCACGTCACCACCGGCGGGGACGTAAAAATTATGAATCACCGTGCCGTTTTCCAGCCGCCCGGCCACATGCCGGGCATGACCCAAGCTGGCAAAGTCCTGATCCCCTGCATCCTCGATCGGCAAACGGGACAGGATCGCAACGCCGTTATAGCCCTTTTGCCCGCGCGCAACCATGTGGCCATATCCCAGATCGGCAAAGGCCTGCGTCGGTATCTTGTCGACCGGGCTTTTGCATTCCTGCAAGCACAGGATATCCGGCGCCTCTTCTTGCAAAAGTTTCGCAACCAATCCCTCGCGCAGTCGAACCGAATTAATGTTCCATGTCGCCAGCGTGAATGCCATGCGCGTTCCCCCTCGTGGCTGAGTGTTTCAAACTGTCCTGCGCTCTATACCGCGAAGCGCGGCGCACGACACCCTTGCAAGCGCCCCTGTCGTCCCACGGCACAAAAAAAGCCCCGGCAAAATGCCGGGGCCAGTCCAACAGGGAGGTGCATGTGATGACCCGCACATGCAACGGGTTCCAAAGCAGCATACAATTGTATTCAAGCCCCGCTTTGATCTGCGTCAAAACCTGCAGGACCAATTGCCGCCGCTTGCGTTTCTTAGGCCAAAAGACGATAGCCGCCCGATTCCGTGACCAGCAGGCGCGCATTCGACGGGTCAGGCTCGATCTTTTGGCGCAGGCGATAGATATGCGTTTCCAGCGTATGGGTGGTGACACCCGCGTTGTATCCCCAGACCTCATGCAGCAAAACATCGCGGGCCACCACGCCGTCGGTCGACCGATAGAGGAATTTCAAGATGTTCGTTTCCTTCTCGGTCAGGCGAATCTTGCGCTCATCCTCGTCGATCAGCATCTTCATCGACGGCTTGAACGTATATGGCCCCAATTGAAACACAGCATCCTCGGACTGTTCGTGCTGGCGCAGTTGCGCGCGGATACGGGCCAGCAAAACCGGAAATTTGAACGGCTTGGTCACGTAATCATTGGCCCCTGCATCAAGGCCCAGAATCGTGTCGGCATCGCCGTCATGGCCGGTCAGCATCATGATCGGGGCCTTCACCCCCTGTTTGCGCATCAGGCGGCACAGCTCGCGGCCATCGGTATCCGGCAGCCCGACATCAAGGATCACAAGATCGTACAGCCCTTCACGCGCTTTGGTCATGGCCTCGGCGCCATTTGCAGCTTCGACCACGTCGAAATCTTCCGTAACCACCAATTGCTCGCTCAGCGCCTCGCGCAGGTCGTCGTCGTCGTCGACCAAAAGGATTGTCTTAAGCTGTCCCATTCCAGTAGCTCCTCGTGCTGGTTGGACCCAAGATGTGCCAGCCATCAGCCCGAGACAAGATATGCAACACTGGTTTCACGTCGACGTGTTAGCGCGCGAGCATATGTTTCAATTCCTGTCGAAAGGCGCTAGATGTTACACAGTAACAACCAGGATCCCATCTCATGAGCCTTGCACCGGACCTGACCGAAACCATCGCCCGTGCCCGCGCTGACCTGCGCATGGGCGTGCCGATCGTTTTGCACGCATCAAAGGGCGCGGCATTGATCATGGCCGCAGAAACGCTGGATGCGCAGCGTTTGGCCGATCTGCGCGCCCTTGGCGGGCGTCCAGTGCTGGCCGTGACCACGCGACGGGCCGAAACCCTAAAGGCGCGGGCCTATGACGGGGATTTGGCGCGCATCGTGCTGCCCCCTGATGCCAGCCTGTCTTGGGTGTTGGGGGTGGCTGACCCGGCTGATGATCTGAAAACCCCGATGAAAGGCCCGCTGATCACGGCGCGCGATGGCGACGCCGGGCTGCATCGGCTTGCGCTGACCGTGGTCAAATCGGCGCGTCTGTTGCCCGCGGCCTTGGTGCTTGACCTGACCGACCCCGCGCCATTCGCGGCGCAACACGGGCTGACATCAGTGCCCGCCGATCAGGCCGCCGAATTGCTTTTGCACACAAGCCCGTTGCACCCGGTGGTCAGCGCACGGTTGCCTTTGCAAGTGTCCGAGGCCGGAAAGCTGCATATTTTCCGCCCCGAAGACGGCGGCGAGGAACATTACGCCATTGAAATCGGCCAGCCGCCGCGCGACGCACCCGTCTTGGCGCGGCTGCATTCGGCCTGCTTTACCGGCGACCTGATGGGCAGCCTAAAATGCGACTGTGGCCCGCAATTGCGCGGCGCACTGGCACAGATGGGCGGTAAAGGGGCCGGTGTGCTACTCTATCTCAACCAAGAGGGCCGTGGCATCGGGCTGGCCAACAAGATGCGGGCCTATTCCCTGCAAGATCAGGGATTCGACACCGTCGAAGCCAACCACCGGCTGGGGTTTGAAGATGACGAGCGTGACTTTCGAATCGGCGCCGAGATCCTCAAGCGCATGGGGTTTTCCGCCGTTCGGCTGATGACCAACAACCCCGGCAAAATCGCCATGATGGAGGGATCGGGCGTGACAGTGGCCGAACGCGTGCCTTTGAAAGTGGGTGAAAATGCCCACAACAAAGCCTATCTTGCCACCAAAGCTGCAAAGTCGGGACATCTTTTGTAACCCGTGCACCGGGTGGCACGGGCAGGATTTGAGTATTTTTGGAACAATGAAGCGCCGGGGCGCGACATGGCTTACCCGTTGCGCCCGGTCTGATCGTGGTCGTCCGGCAATGGCGCGTCAGGATCGGCTTGACCGACGCCCAGAAAGACGAACTTGAACGGCAAGATCCAGACCACGCCAAGCCCGACATAGACCAGAAACTCAACCCAGATCGAGGGGCGTTCGAACATATCCACAAGATTGACGGCCACCACGATATACAGTGGCAGTCCAATCAGCAGGATCACCAGCGACCACCGCCGCCGCGCCTTGTAACTTAGTGCCATGTCGCCCCCTTGAACGATCGGATCAATCCGCGAACGGGTCGGTGACCAATATCGTGTCTTCGCGTTCCGGTGAGGTGGAAAGTAGCGCAACGGGGCAGTCGATCAACTCTTCGACGCGGCGCACATATTTAATCGCATTGGCGGGCAAATCCGCCCAACTGCGCGCGCCTTCGGTCGACTCGCTCCAGCCGGGCACGTCCTCGTAGATGGGCACACAGCGCGCCTGCTGATCTGTCGCGGTGGGCAGGTAATCAAGCCGCGTGCCGTCCAGATCGTAGCCGACGCAGATTTTCAGCGTCTCAAACCCGTCCAGCACATCCAGCTTGGTCAGGGAAATGCCGTTGACCCCCGAGGTGGCGCAGGTCTGGCGCACCAGCGCGGCATCGAACCAGCCACAGCGGCGCTGGCGGCCCGTGGTTGTGCCGAATTCATGGCCGCGTTCGCCAAGGCGTTGGCCGTCGGCATCCTGCAATTCGGTGGGGAATGGCCCCTCGCCCACGCGGGTGGTGTAGGCCTTGACGATTCCAAGCACGTAATCAATCGCACCTGGCCCGATGCCAACACCGGTGGCCGCCTGCCCGGCGATCACATTCGACGAGGTAACGAACGGGTAGGTGCCGAAATCGATATCCAGCAACGCGCCCTGCGCGCCTTCGAAGAGGATGCGTTTTCCGGCTTTGCGCTTTTCGCTCATGACTTTCCAGACAGGACCGGCATATTGCAGGATATTCGGGGCGACCTGTTTGAGCTGCTCAATCAGCGCGTCGCGGTCGATGGGCGGCTGCCCCAGCCCCTTGCGCAGCGGATCGTGGTGTTGCAAAGCGCGATCAACGCGCGCCTCCAGCGTGGCATGGTCGGCCAGATCGGCGACGCGGATGGCGCGGCGGCCCACCTTGTCTTCGTAGCACGGGCCGATGCCCCGCCCGGTGGTGCCGATCTTGGTGCCCTTGCTGGCGGCTTCTTCGCGGGCGCGGTCCAACTCGCCGTGATAGGGCAGGATCAGCGGCGTATTTTCCGCAATCATCAGGGTTTCGGGGCTGATCTCGACGCCTTGGGCGCGGATCGTCTCGATTTCTTGCAGCAGGTTCCACGGGTCCAGCACGACGCCATTGCCGATCACGCTGAGCTTGCCACCGCGCACCACGCCCGAGGGCAAGGCATGCAGCTTATAGACCTTGCTGTCGATCACCAGAGTGTGGCCCGCATTGTGGCCCCCCTGAAAGCGCGCGATCACATCGGCACGCTCGCTGAGCCAATCCACGATCTTGCCTTTTCCTTCGTCACCCCATTGGGCGCCCACGACGACGACGTTTGCCATGATGATCCTCTTGCATGATGCTGCGGGTCAAAGCCCGGAACCGTATAGCGGGCCACGACGGGCGGCGAAACCGGAAATTGACGTGGCCGCGCGCAACCGCGGCACAGACTGCATTGCCGGGTTGCGGGTCCGCCCGGAATTGCATAGATACCCCGCCAGACGTCACTCGCATACGACAAAGGCCTTCCCCAATGGAAAACGTTGTCCTGATCATCCACCTTCTTCTGGCCCTCGCCCTGATTGGCGTGGTGCTGCTGCAACGCTCGGAAGGGGGCGGCCTTGGCATGGGCGGCGGCGGTGGCGGCGCCATGACAGGCCGTGCCGCGGCCACGGCCTTGGGCAAGATCACATGGGCCTTGGCGATTGCGTTTATCGCAACCTCGTTGACGCTGACCATTCTGGCGGCGCAGAAATCGGCGGGCTCGTCCGTGTTGGACCGGATCACCGACGCCCCGGCACCTTCCCCGGCCGAGCCGGACCTGCCCGATGCGGGCGGATCGCTTCTGCCGCCGGCAGCGGATGATACATCGCCGCTGACACCAAGCGCCGACTAACCACAAACGCTTGAGGCCTGTTTTCAGACCGCAACAGCATCTTGCGGTCTGCTTGCCTTAGTTCGACGAATCCTTTACATATTGAGTCCCGTGGTGCTGCGGCCAATTTTGGCCGGACAGGGCTCGAAATCGGCTTGGGTCTCAAGCCTGCAATCACGGGGGATGCCAGCGTATGGCAAGGTATATTTTCATAACTGGCGGTGTTGTGTCCTCACTGGGCAAGGGGTTGGCCTCGGCGGCGCTTGGCGCCTTGCTGCAGGCGCGCGGCTTTTCGGTGCGGCTGCGCAAACTGGACCCCTACCTGAACGTCGATCCCGGCACGATGTCGCCATTTGAACATGGCGAGGTGTTCGTCACCGATGATGGCGCGGAAACCGATCTGGACCTTGGCCACTACGAACGCTTCACAGGCGTTCCGGCCCGCATGACAGACTCGGTCAGTTCCGGGCGCATCTATTCCAACGTGTTGGAAAAGGAACGGCGCGGCGACTATCTGGGCAAAACCATTCAGGTCGTCCCGCATGTCACCAATGAAATCAAAGACTTTCTGAAAGTCGGTGAGGACGAGGTCGATTTCATGCTCTGCGAGATCGGCGGCACCGTGGGCGACATCGAAGGCCTGCCTTTTTTCGAGGCGATCCGCCAGTTTTCGCATGACAAGCCGCGCGGGCAATGCATTTTCATGCACCTGACCTTGCTGCCCTACCTGGCCGCCAGCGGTGAGTTGAAAACCAAGCCAACACAGCACAGCGTCAAAGAACTGCAATCCATCGGCATCGCCCCTGATATTCTTGTCTGCCGGTCCGAACAGCCGATCCCGGAAAAAGAGCGCGAGAAAATCGCCCTGTTCTGCAATGTCCGCAAAGAGGCCGTGGTGGCCGCCTATGACTTGAATTCGATCTACGAAGCGCCATTGGCCTATCACCGCGAAGGGCTGGATCAGGCCGTGCTGGACGCGTTCGACATTTCGCCTGCGCCCAAGCCCGACCTGCGCGTATGGCAAGACGTGGCCGACCGCATCCACCATACCGATGGCGAGGTGACCATCGCCATTGTCGGGAAATACACCCAACTGGAGGACGCCTATAAGTCGATCAAAGAGGCCCTGACCCATGGCGGGATGGCCAACCGGGTCAAGGTCAAGGTCAAGTGGGTGGATGCCGAAATATTCGATACCGAAGACCCTGCCCCGCATCTTGAAGGGTTCCATGCAATCCTTGTGCCCGGCGGCTTTGGCGAACGCGGAACCGAAGGCAAGATCAAAGCGGCGCAATTCGCCCGCGAACGCCAGATCCCCTACATGGGGATCTGTCTGGGCATGCAGATGGCGGTGATCGAAGCGGCGCGCAATTTGGCCGGTCTGGATGACGCAGGCTCGGAAGAGTTTGACCACGAGGCCGGGAAAAAGCGTTTTACGCCGGTGGTTTATCACCTCAAAGAGTGGGTGCAGGGCAACGCAAAGGTCAAGCGCAAGGTCAGCGACGACAAGGGCGGCACGATGCGCCTTGGCGCTTACGACGCGACTTTGAAGGATGGCAGCCGCGTGGCGCAGGTTTATGGCACGACCGAGATAGATGAGCGCCACCGCCACCGCTATGAGGTGGATGTGAAATACCGCGAAAAGCTGGAACAGGTCGGGCTGGTCTTTTCCGGCATGTCACCCGATGGCCGCCTGCCCGAAATCGTGGAATGGCCGGATCACCCGTGGTTCATCGGGGTGCAGTTTCACCCCGAGTTGAAGTCGAAACCCTTCGACCCGCATCCCTTGTTTGCCGATTTCGTGCGCGCGGCGGTGGAAACCTCGCGTTTGGTTTGAGGCGGGGTTTCGGGGGCGCTGCCCCCGTCGCGCACAGCGCGACTCCCCCGGAGTATTTTGAGAACAATGAAGGCGCAGGCCCGTTCGACGTGGTTATGCCGCGCAGGTGATCTGGTTTAAGGCCTTTTGCACAAGGGCGGGGCCTGCGCCGGGCTGTGCCGCGCCTTCCGACAGGATACGCCGCCACGCCCGTGCGCCGGGGCGCCCCGCGAAAAGCCCAAGCATGTGGCGGGTGATCTGATTGAGCTTCCCGCCTTGGGACAGATGTCGCTCGATATAGGGCAACATTGCATATACAACCGCCTCGGGTGTGCTGTCTGGCCCACCCGCGCCAAAAATCACCCGATCCGCTGCGCAGAGGATATCAGCGGGCTGATGATAGGCCGCACGCCCGACCATGACCCCATCCAGCCCCCCCTGCAGCGCGGCTTGTGCTTGGGCAAGCGTCGTCACGCCGCCATTGAGGCTGATGTGCAAATTGGGAAACAGCCCTTTCATTCGGTGGACAAGGTCATAGTCCAGCGGTGGAATATCGCGGTTTTCCTTGGGGCTCAGCCCCTGTAGCCAGGCCTTGCGGGCATGGATCGTCACCCGCTCAACCCCGGCGGCAACGATATGGGCCAGAAACTCAGGCAGCACCTGTTCGGGGTCTTGGTCATCCACGCCGATGCGGCATTTGACAGTGACCTCAACAGGCTGCGCGGCAATCATCGCCGCGCAGCACTCGGCCACCAAGGCGGGCTCTTTCATCAAAACCGCGCCGAACGTGCCGGATTGCACCCGGTCAGAGGGGCAGCCAACGTTCAGGTTGATCTCATCATAGCCCGCCTGCGCGCCCAAACGAGCGGCTTGCGCCAGTTCGCTGGGGTCCGAGCCCCCCAGTTGCAGCGCAACGGGATGTTCCTCGGGGCTGTGCTCCAGCAAATGCAGCGCGCCGCCACGCACCAGCGCCGGGGCCGTCACCATCTCGGTGTACAAAAGCGTCTGCCGCGACAGCAATCGGTGCAAATACCGACAATGCCGGTCGGTCCAATCCATCATCGGCGCAACGGATAGGCGGGCGGCCTTGGGGGCTGCGTTCACGGCCATTCAGCGTTCTCCTTGGGGCGCTTTAAATCAAACTAGACCCACTGCACATATCATATGCACACAAGGTCTGCACCGCCACCCTGCCGCTTGCAAAGACGGCCAAACGGCAAGGATTTCGTAAACCGCAGGCGATCCGACGTCAGCCTGTAGACGACCTTTGGAGCGCCGTCAAAAAAGGCCACGAAACATGTGTGCATCCCCGACGTGCATATCGCGGGCACAGTTTGCGAGCGCGCGGAATTTTCGCCAGACCCAAAGGCCGAACTACGCCTCAAAGTGAATCATCCGGCCAGCTTCGACACAGGGTTCCAAGGTGTTTCCAGCAATGGCTGCGTCCCGGTGGATGGCGTAAGCTATTTCGGGGAAGGCGTATCGACCTGTACCTATGTCAAAGACGTTCACGTTTCGAAAGATCGTATCAAGTTTGATATGCGGCAATCGTTCAAGCTGTCGATTGGCATACCGCATGTCAAAACTTGGGGTGTGGAAGTGCACCTTTGGCATCATAATTTTGACCTCAAGAACTGAACATGCATAGCGGCCCGGCGTCGAACCGTCAGCCGGGCCGTTTGCCGCTGATGGGGCGGACAGACAACACCTCATAGGACATCCACAACATATGAAACCAATTATCTTTATGTTTGCCACGGTTGGCGTCACAGGCTGCACGACGGCGGCTGATGTTTTTCACCAACCAGACAGTGAAGGACCACCGGCTGACGCCGGAGGCATCACTTGGAGGAATGTAATTCCAGGTACTGCCGGATGACGTCGTCAG